>JAFWES010000072.1 GCA_017512805.1 Clostridia bacterium | reverse complement strand
CTGATGGAAAGAAATACGCCTTGGTGATGAACAACGCCCCTTGGCATAAGAAAACCATGCGGCTCGTTGAGCAGGAAGCGATGCCTGAGTATGAGGACATCAGGGATTCCGTAGTGTTCATCAAGCTCCCGCCATACTCCCAAGATCTCAATCCGATTAAGCAAGTATGGCGTATCACGAGAAGGGAGAACACCCACAATGTCTTCTTTCCGTCATTATCGCTACTGAAGGAAACAGTAGATTCTGCATTTGGTGCATGGGCGACTCCGAATGATCAGCTGAAGTCTCTATGCACCTTTAAGTAAAATCAATTTTGTCGTTTGCTATAGATAAGAAAGATGGGTATACTGAGATTAACAGGGCAAGAGATAATCAGTTAATCCAGGAACTGTTTCGATACGGAGAAAAACTAGGTGAATTGTGTAGACAAAAGCTTCTGGAGGGAACGAGAGGATGAAAATCGTCTTCTTACTTGACCAATAAGAAATACAACCGGACTTTGCGAGCGATGTTCGATGTGGGGCTAAATTCGACGGCATAATGGGTATGAGTATACAGACTCAAGGAACTGATCTAAGATGAACACCAAACAGTTACAATACGTACTGACATTATCGAGAGAGGGATCGTTTTCCAGGGCGGCTGACTGTCTGAACATCAGTCAGCCGTCCTTATCCCAGTACATTAAAAAAATTGAAAATTCCATTGGAGCAGAGCTCTTTGATCGGGCGAACGGAGATGTCAGACTGACAGACGCCGGGAGAGTTTACGTGGAGGCCGGAAGAAAGATTCTGGATCTGGAACACCAGATGGAAGTACAGTTTTCTGATTTGTCGGCCCACAGGAAAGGATCCCTGATTGTCGGGGCGGCGCCATACAGAGCGGCTTCCATGATGCCGATTATTGCCCAGGCTTTCAGGAAGCTTTATCCGGGAATGCATCTGGTGATTCGGGAGGGAACGACGGCGGAGCTGTCTGAAGGGATGGAACATGGGGAATATGATCTGTGCCTGACCCTTCTTCCGATCGACGACAAGCTGTTTTGTTATGAGAAAGTGATGGAAGAGGAGCTGGTACTGGCGGTTCCGGGCCAGGACGATGCTCTGCCGGCTGTACCGATGAAAGAGCGGAGATTTCCGGCGATCGATCCTTCGACCCTGAACGGGAAACGGTTTGTCATGCTGACGGAATCGCAGTTTATGCAGAGGCAGCTCGTCCACCTGGTTTCGGAAAACAAGCTGACGGTTGATCCGGCCGCGGTTGTGAAAAGCCTGGAAGCACAGATCGAAATGGTGAAAGCCGGGATCGGGATGGCGCTGGTACCATCGGGGATAGAGCGGTTTTGCAATAAGGGAGGAACCAGGGAAGTGACCTTTTACTCTTTTACAAGGGAACTGCCCAAGCGGGAAGTGGTCGTCATGTGGAGAAAGGAACGGCCGCTGTCCAGGGTGGCGACCGAACTCAAGGATATTATCGCCCGGATTTCCTGGTAGGACCGATTTTTGTTGTCTGAATTATAAGTAAAAAACTATAGAAACCATAAACAAAAGCCTTGAAATGAACGCTTTCGTGTAGTATAATTCACACCGTTCGTGATCATGACGAGCACGTTCGTGTTTGGGACACGGTATTTCCGCCCGTTTGATGATGATGAATCCCTCTGTTTCAATGCCGGGGAAGGGGTTTGAGACATTCTTTCCGGCTTTGAATAAAAGAAACGAAGGAGATGAAAGCTTTGCCAATCGAATTCCTGTACCTGGCCATCGTTTTCGGGGTTGCAATCATCTGGTTTGCAGCGCTGAAACGGCCTATGTACGAAGCCATGCTGGCCGCGTTTGTGGTGCTGGTCGTCGTCACCGGCTTCACGAGGGGCACGTGGGGCAACACGTGGGACTACATCTGGAAGGCATTTAAGGACTCCAGCCTGTATGTTATCATCGTCTTCATTATCTCAGCATCGCTGCTGTCGAAGACGACCGTGATCGACGACTTTATTGCCATCATCCTTTCTGTGTTCGGACGGTTCCGGGGCGGCGCCGGTTTTGTGGCCATTATCGGCTCCACGTACATGGGTTCTCTGTCTGGATCCGGCCCCGGTAACGTGGCGACCACGGGTGTTTTCACGATCCCCGCGATGAAGCGTTCCGGCTTCCCGGCTCATCTGGCGGCCAATGTTGAGGCTCACTCCTCCACGATGGGGAATATGATCCCGCCCGCGGGCATGATTGCCACGGCCTTTGCCATCCTGGACGGGATGTATCCCGAAACCTATACCATCTCCCAGTACTGGCTGCTGCTGTGGGGTGTTCGATCTGGTTTATCATTCAGCGGATTCTGACCCTCTACTTCATGTGCCGTTACTACAAGGTGGAGCCCATGAGGAAAGAGGACATTCCGAGCTTTAAGAAGGCCATCCGGCATGGGTGGAAGGCCATCTTCCTGCCCATCATCGTTTTCCTGCCCTTCATGCTGACTTCCAGCTTTGACGGCTGGTTCAAGGCACGGCTGGGCGCAGGCGCATCTTCCTTCTCCAGCAGCCTGCTGCTGTTCATCCCCGCCCTGATCGTTCTTGCGGCGATCGCGCTGTCCGACAAGGAGACCAAGAAGCGGATGACGCTGCCCAAGATGTGCAAGGAGATCACCGACGGGATGCTCAAGGTTGTCCCGACGGCCTCGCTGGTGCTGTTTGCGTACTGCGTGAGCAACGTGCTGGTGACGCTGGGAATTGAAAAGGCGATCGGGGAATACATCGCGTCCCTGAACATGAGCCTGCTGGCGCTGGCGCTGATCCTGCCGCTGTTTACGGCGATTCTGGGCATGCTGATTCCCGGATCAACGCAGGTGAAGATTTTTGGCGGCATTATTATCACCGTCATTACGGCGGCCGGCGGAAATCCGATGCTGGCCTGCGCGATGCTGCCCTGCATCTGCGGCGCGATGCACGGGGTCACCCCGCCTTACTGCGCGTGTGTTTATACCGGAATGGGCATTGCGGAGGCGGAACTGAAGCCCACCATGCTCAACTGCATGGTCTGGATCGCCCTGCACTATATTCTGTCCGTGATCGTGATGATGGGCTGGCTGCCGCTCATCGGCCTGATGTAAGGGGGCGCCTGAGATGAGAGAAAAGATTGAAGCTGTTCTGAAGAAGCTCTACGGCATCACCATGAGTGTTGCTTTCTTTGGAGGCGTACTGCCCCTGATTCCCTTTTTGATTGCTATGATCATCGGCGGGGGCGAGGGCGGAACCGGCGAGACCATCGCGGTTTGGCTCTATAAACAGTATTATCCCTGGGTGATCGCCCTGGCGTCCATCGCCGTTGTGATCGGCTTGATTGCCATGTACGTGGGCAGGCAGGAAGCCATGAGCACAAAGGCCTTCAAGACGTCCGCGGCGAAGGCGGACAAGTAAACACGAACCGGCGCGGCTATGACAATGGTTTAGCATTCGTCCTTGTCATAGCCCGCCTTTTGATATGACCGTCATAAGGGGTTTATCTTCATAAGATAACGGGAAGGGGAACGGGATGGGAACCACACCGATCATTACGACAAAGCCGGTGACGGCGAAGCTGGCGAAGGATCTGTACAGCATTCAAACGCTGTCGGAGAAGGATAAGGAGCAGCTTCGCACCCTTATCATTGACTATTTTGCCGCGACCTACGCAGGATACAAGCAGAACAGAGCCTTCAATGAGGCTGTCGAAAGGATTGTTTACCCATCTGCCGCCGGCCCGGAGGAAAGCCATGTATTCCTGCAGAGCAGGAAGTATCCGGCAGGGAAAGCGGCCTTTATGAACGCGCTTTACGGCCATGGCGCGGAGCTGGACGACGGGAACAAGAAAGCGGCGGGACACGCGGGGGTACACCTGATCCCGGCCGTGTTCGCGTTGGCGGAGAAGCTGGGCAGCACGCAGGAGGATGTGCTGCTTGCGCTGGCCGCGGGATATGAGGCTTATATCCGGATCTCCTCCGCTGCGATGCCCGGGATGGTGAAGCACGGCTTCCATTCCACCGGGATGGCGGGTACCCTCGGATGCGCCGCGGCGTGCGCCAGACTGTATCACCTGGACGCGCAGGGCATCGAGGACGCCATCGCGCTGGCCACCACGCTTTCGGGCGGCCTGCTGTCCTATGGCGATTCCCGGCCGGCCATCAAGCCGCTCAATCCAGGGAAAGCGGCGGAGAACGGGATCTTTGCGGCCATGCTGGCCAGCCAGGGCGTTCAGGGGCCGACAGAGGCGCTGGAAGGGCAGAACGGCTGGTTCCACGCGGTTACGGATCAGGTTTTTGAGGATATGCTGGAGGGCGGCGACCATCTGCTGCTGCACGATTGCTATTTCAAGCTGTATCCGTCCTGCCGCCATACCCATTGCGGCATTGAAGCGGCCGTAGACCTGCATGCGCAGGTGAAGGACAGGCTAGACGAGATTGAAAAGGTCAGCGTTTATATCTATCCGAACGCGATCAGGCTGGCCGGCATCCGGATGCCCGGGGATCAGGATGAGACCAAGTTCTCGATCTATTATACGTTGGCGTGCGGATTGAAAAACGGTTCGTACGGGATTGCGGACATGGATCCTCCGAACCTGTCGAAGGAGATCGTCGGGATCATTAATAAGACGGAACTGATCCCGGACGAGACGATGGAGGATCGGGCCAGGAACATCCGGGGAGCGAGAGTGGAAATCGCGATGAAGGATGGGGAAAAGATCGGGGAGACCGTTCTGGTTCCCAAAGGCGATCCGGAGAAGCCCCTGACCAGGGCGGATATCATCGACAAGCTTCATGTATGCGCCCAGGGGCAGGCGGATGAAGGGACGCTGTCCAGACTGGTCGACATGATTGTGAAGATGGGCGGGGAGGAACGATTTGTCAATCCCATGACGGCGGTTTGAAATCACGGAAACGACGATCACAGGAGGTCGGACAGGTGGAGAGCATGAACATTTCGCGGCGGTTTTTATCGGCCGTGGACAGCGTTTGGAGGAAGGACGTTCCGGCGGAGGTCATGGCCAGAGCCAGACGCAGCCTGCTGGATTATCTGGCCGTGACCTGCGCCGGCGCAGCGTTCCAGAAGGACAAGCTGGAACGGTATCAGGCGTTTGCGCAGCCGGAGGAAGGCGCGTTCAAGGCGATCGGCACGGGGAAGAACCTTGCGATGAAGGAAGCCGTTTTCCTGAACGGGCTGAACGGCCACGCGCTTGATTTCGACGACGGGACCAACAGCGGCATTATCCACCTGGGTTCTCCGATTTTCAGCCTTCTGATCCCGCTGGCGCAGCGGTATCACATTGGCGTGGAGGAGATGCTGAAAGCCGCCGTTACGGGATATGAGGCATCCTACACGATGGCGGTTTCCATCCAGCCGGGGCATAAGGCCATGGGGTATCACGCAACGGGCACCTGCGGAACGCTGGGCGCGACCCTGGCAGCCGCCTATATGCTCGGCTTTACGGAGGAAGAACGTTTTCAGGCCTTCGCGAGCGCGGCCGTGGCCGCGGGCGGCATGCTGAAGGTACTGGACGACGGCAGCGAGCTGAAGCCGTACAACGTGGCCAAGACGGCATTGCTGTCGCTGACGGCGATCCAGATGGCGAAGGCCGGGTTCAGGGGGCATCCCGATCCGCTGGGCGGGCGGGGATTCCTGAAGATGATGACCGGGCGGGACGATATTGAACTGAAGCCGGTGCTGCTCAACGGGACGTACGCGATCATGAAGAGCTACACAAAGCCCTATGCCTCCTGCCGGTATACGCATCCGTCCGTGGAAGCGGCGATTCATATGAGGAGCCGGGTGAAGCCCGAAGAGGTGGAATCCGTCGATATCAGGACCTACAGCCTGGCGGTTTCCGGCCACGATCATACGGATATTCCCGGAAGCTACAGCGCGAAGATGTCCATCCCGTACGCGACCGCCGCGGGGCTGATCTACGGGAAGGCCGGGCTGCAGGAGTTCAGCGAAGAGGCGGTGAAGGGGGCGGACATCCGGACGCTGACCCAAAAGATCCATGTGGAAGCGGACGACGAATTAAGCGCAGCTTTCCCGGAGGAACAGACGGCCATCGTGACGATCCGCACGCGGGACGGGCAAGCATACACGGACCGGGTGGATTTCCCGAAGGGGGAACCGGAGAATCCGCTGACGGACGAAGAGTTCAGGACGCGGTATGACGGGCTGATGGACTACGCGGGCGTTGCGCGGGACGTGAGCGGGGACGTGTTTGCCAAAGTATATGGACCGGACACGGCGGTGAGCAGTCTGGTGGAGCGGCTGTAAGCCGGGACGGAACGGGAAAGGGAGGAAAGCGGAATGAAGCTTATTCTCGGGACGATGACCTTTGGCGAATCCGTTTTCGCGCCGGATGTGGAGCAGTTTGTGAACGCTTTCCTCGACGCGGGGTATACCGAGCTCGACACCGCCTATGTATACAATGAAGGGGAATGTGAAAAGCTGCTGGGGGACGCCCTTTCCGGGGTGACCCGGCCCTATACGGTGGCCACAAAAGTCAATCCCCGCATCACGGGGAGGCTGGACGGGGCGGCTGCCTACAAGCAGCTGAATGAGAGCCTGGAACGGCTGCGGCTTCCGGGCGTGGATATTGTATACCTGCATTTTCCCGATCCGGCGACGCCGGTGGAAAGCGTCCTGTCCGCGATGGCGGAGATGCATGAACAGGGCAAATTCCGGGAGCTGGGGCTGAGCAATTTCCCCGCATGGATGGTGGCGGATGTATGGCATATCTGCGACCGGCACGGGTGGGTGAAGCCCACCGTCTATGAGGGAATGTACAATCCGCTGACGAGGCTGGCGGAGCGGGAGCTGAACGCGTGCCTGGACCGATTCGGGATGCGTTACTACGCGTACAACCCGCTTTGCGGCGGATTGCTGACAGGGCGGTACGGGCGATTTGAGGACGCGCCGACGGACGGCCGCTTCACTCACAGGCCGGGATACCAGAACCGATACTGGAAGAAGAGCTACTTTGACGCGGTGGAGATAGTCAAAACGGCGTGCGAAGCGGAGGGCCTTACGACGGTGGAGGCGGCATATCGCTGGATGGCGTATCATTCGATGCTGCGGGAGGACCGGGGGGACGGCATTATCATCGGTGCGTCCAGGCTGAACCATCTGATCCAGAACATGGAGACGGTGAAGCGGGGAGCGCTGCCGCAGGGCGTGCTGGACGCGTTTGAACAGGCCTGGCAGATTTGCAGGCCGGACAGCCCGGAATACTTTACGCTGTATAAGGAGAATAAGGGAAAGTAAACATTACGAGGAGATGACAGGGTGCTCGATCAAAAAAAGGTTTTTGAAACGCTGGCGGATCACGGAATAACCTACTTTGCCGGGGTGCCGGATTCCTATCTGAACGGATTTTGCAATTACGCGCTGGCCCATTGCGGGGATCGGAACGTGATCACGGCCAACGAGGGCAACGCGGTGGCGCTGGCGGCGGGACATTATTTTGCCAGCCGGGAAGTTCCCCTTGTTTATATGCAGAACAGCGGGGAGGGCAACGCGGTCAATCCGCTGGCCAGCCTGGCGGAAAACCGGGTTTACGCGGTTCCGATGCTGCTGCTGATCGGATGGCGCGGACAGGTGATCGACGGAAGGAACAGCGAGCCGAAGCACCCGCAGCATCACCTGCAGGGGGAGATCACGGCGACCCTGATGGATGTGATGCGCATTCCCTATACCGTGCTGACGGACGACGACGGTTTCTTTGCGGAGACCGTTTCGAAGGCGGCCGCTTTCTGCGCGGAGCAGCGCCGGCCGTACGCGCTGATCGCGCCCAAGGGCGTGATGGCCGATCCCGACAAACCCAACAATGTGGACGATCTTTACCCGATGAGCCGGGAAGAGGCGATAGAAGCCGTGCTGGATCATATGCCGGAGGATACGATCTACAGCGCGACCACGGGGCGGGCAACGCGGGAGCTGTTCTTCCTGCGGGAACGCCGCGGGGAAGGGCATGAAAAGGATTTCCTGAACGTCGGATCCATGGGGCACGCCTCATCGGTGGCGCTGGGGATGGCCCTGGCGAAGCCGGACCGAAGGGTGGTCGCGCTGGACGGGGACAGCGCCTGCATGATGCACATGGGAGCCATGACCATGGTGAGCAAAGTCAGCGCGCCGAATTTCCTACATGTGGTTCTGAACAACGGGGCGCATGAGTCGGTGGGCGGGCAGCCTTCCGCGGGACATCTGGTGGACCTGACGAAGATCGCAGAAGGATGCGGGTACGCGACCGTCGGGCACGCGATTACGACCAGGGAAGAGCTGGTTGAAGCGCTCGGCGAGCTCGGGGGCGGCGACAGGGCCGGATTCCTGGACGTGCGGGTGCACAAGGGATTACGGGGGAAGCTGCCGCCGCTTGATTTCGATCACCGGGAGGCGATTGACGCGCTGATCCGGACCCTGAACGGATGAAGGACCGAACAGTTACGAGACAAGAAAGAGAGGAACAGAATTCATGAACAGCATGGACAAAACGCGGGAATTCCTGAAATCCATCGGACTGCCGCCCGGGGACGCGTACAGCCTTCCGACATCCGAAAAACGGTTCGCCGACGGCGGACAGTACCGATTTGAAGTACCGGGCATCCAGGGCCCGAAAGTCATGAAAGCGCTGCTGGAGGCCATCGAAGGCTACGGGCTTTATCTGCACCGGGTGACCCAGACGCAGGGGATCATGCGGCTGACGGACGAGGAAATTGCCAGGATGGTGGAGCTGGCCCATCAGTATCAGACGGACCTGATTCTGGCGATCGGCCCGAGAGCGACCACGGACACCTCCGCGTCCGTCCATACGGAGGAAGGGGTGCGCATGGGATACCGCCTGCGGGGACAGGAGCAGGTGGTACGGGCCATCGAGGACGTGAAGAGGGCCGCCCGGCTGGGCTGCCGCGGGTTCCTGGTGTATGACGAGGGCTGCCTGTGGGTGCTGGGCAAGATGAAGGAAGCCGGGGAACTGCCCGCGGACTGTCACTTCAAGGTGTCCGCGCACGCGGGCCACGGCAATCCCGCGTCCGCGAAGCTGCTGGAGAGCATCGGGGCAGGATCCATCAACCCGGTGCGCGATATCCAGTTGCAGATGCTGGCCGCCATGCGGCAGGCCATCTCCATCCCGATCGATATCCATACGGAGAACCCCAAGTCCACCGGCGGGTTCATCCGCCATTACGAGGTGCCGGAGATGATCCGCGTGGCTGCGCCCCTGTATCTGAAGACCGGGGGATCCGTGGCCGCGACCCACAGCTGGGACAGCACGGAGGACGACGCCCGCAAGCGGGCCAAGCAGTGCAGCCTGGTGAAGCGGATGATAGACGAGTATTATCCGGAAGCCGTGTGGAGCCCCAGGGGCAGCCTGAAGGAGTAAATTTAATCGCTTTCAGTCGCTCCGCTCTCTGAGATGTTCCCCTCCAAGGGACGGCTCGCCTGCACGGGGCTGCCGCCCGTTCTTCGCTGAAAACGGTCCACTGGACCGTTTTCCGGGCGCTCCGAACCTCCGTTCGCTTACGCAGCGGTTCTAAGCTCTGTCTGCGCCATACGGCTTGCCAATCGCTAAGAACCGGCGAGACTCAAGGCCCCTGGAGGGAAACACCTCAGCGCTGCGCTTGTTGGACTAAACAGTTACCCGTTAGAGACCGAAAAAATGCCGCGTTACAGGCGGCGGAAAGAGGAAAGACCCATGAGACATCATCGCTACAATCCCGACTTCAAGTTTATCGTCGAACCCGAATCCTTCAACAAGTACACCGAACGCGAGCTGCTGCAGTATTGCCTGGGCGCGACGATGTATATGCCCGGATTCAAGGACTTTGCGCCGAAGATTCTCTCCAACGCCATGCCGGGGCTGACCAGCATGGTGCTGTGCTGCGAGGACGCCTGCCCGGAGGAACGGGTGGAGGAGGCGGAGGAGAACATCCACAAGCTGCTGGATACCGTGAGCAGCGCGGTGGAGGATGGCACGCTGGATGAGGATAAGGTGCCGCTGATTTTCGTGCGGATTCGCAATCTGGATCAGTTCAAGCATTTCGGCGCGGGATTGACCAAGCATCAGGTGAAGAGCCTCTGCGGGATCAACTTTCCGAAGTTTAACGCGGAAAACGGCTATGAGTACTATGCCTACCTGAAGGACCTGAACGAGAAGTTCGGGGAAATCATCTACGGCATGCCGATTATCGAGGACAAGGAAGTCGCGTACAAGGAGAGCCGGATGTACGAGCTGACCGGGATCAAGCGCATCCTGGACAAGTACAAGGACCTGGTGCTGCAGGTGCGGGTAGGCGCGACGGATTTCTCGTCCGTTTTCGGCGTGCGCCGGGGCGTGGGCTATTCGGTGTACGATATCATGACGGTGCGGGAATGCCTGGGGGATATTCTGAACATGTTCGGACGGGACAACGATTACGTGGTTTCCGGCCCGGTATGGGAGTATTTCCGGGCGCCGAAGGAGCTCATGTTCGAGGAGCTGCCGCATTACGGCATCGAGGACTACCTGACCAGGCACGAGCCCATCGTGAATAACGAGGTGGACGGTCTGCTGCGGGAGGTGATCCTGGACAAGGCCAACGGCTTTGTGGGACGCACGGTGATCCATCCGACGCACGTGAAGTTTGTCAACGCCATGATGGCCGTGACCAAGGAAGAGTATGACGACGCGTGCCAGATTCTCGGCACCGGCGGCGGGGTGGTCAAGGGCTCCGGCGGAAACAAGATGAACGAGATCAAACCCCATACCAACTGGGCCAGGAAGGTTTACAACCGGGCCCGCGCGTATGGCGTCATCCGCGACGAGAGCGGGCACGTGAAGCTGTTCGCGGTGAATGAGAAGTAATACAAGGGATATTCAAACGCAGGAGACGGACAGGGGCTTTCGCGGATAAGAGCTGATGAGGTGATGACGATGCCGAAACAAGTCAGAACGCCGATTTCGGAGGAAACGGCAGCGGACCTGCAGGTGGGGGATACGATTGAAATCAGCGGGACTATTCTGTGCGGCAGGGATGCGGTGCTGCCGAAGGTGCTGAAGCTGATCGAGGAAGGAAAGGCGGACGAACTGGGGGTGGACCTGCGCGGGCAGGTGATCTTCCATACCGCCGTCAGCCCGGCCGGCGTCGGGCCCACGTCCTCCAACAAACTGGAGATCGAAAGCTCCATCGCGCCCCTGTCCGCGGCGGGAATCAAGCTGCACCTGGGCAAGGGCGAACTCCACCCGGAGACGGTGGAAGCGCTGGAGAAACATAACGCGGTGTACGCCGTGATTCCGCCGGTGACGGCGCTGCTGGGCGCGAAGACCAGCGAGAGCCGGTGCGTCGCGTTTCCGGAGCTGGGCATGGAGGCGCTCTATCTGATCAGGGTCGACCGGTATCCGGCTATCATCGGCGCGGCGCACGGGAAGAGCATCTACGACAGAAACAGGGCGGACGGACAGTGAGGGAGGCAGAAGCATGAAAACATATGAAGAAATCGTCTCCCTTGTCAGGGACGCCCTTGTGGAGGCCGGATCCACCTTCCGGGAAGACAAAAAGGAAGCCTACCGGCGCGCGATCGCGAAGGAAAGCAACGAACAGGCCAAATGGGTGATGGAAACGGTGCTGGCCAACGCGGAGGCGGCGGAGGAGCATCGCGGCCCGCTGTGCGACGATACGGGGATTCCCCATCTGGTGCTGGAGGTGGGGGAGGACTGCGCGGTGACCGGCAGGATGCTGGACGCCATCCGGGAGGGCGTGGCCCAGGGATTAAGGACCCTACCGGGGCGGCCCATGGGCATCATGGGAGACGACAGCCGCCGCATCGATCAATCGGGGGGACTGAATCCGGACAGCGCGGGGGTGGAGCCGGCCCCCATCCTTTTGCGGCGATGCAGCGAGAACACGATCCGCCTGCACGTGCTGATGTTCGGGGGCGGCCCGGCGATCCGCGCAAAAACATACCGGGTGTTTCACAGGCACAATACGCAGGTGGTGCTGGACGAGATCGTCAAATGGGCCACGGAAGGGGTGGCCCAGCTGGGCTGTTCCCCCTGCACGCTGGCGGTCGGCATCGGCAGATCCCACTTCGAGGCGGCGTCCATGATGCTTCAGGCGCAGGCGGACGGCAGATACGACGTACAGAGCGAGATGGAAGCGGAGATCACCCGGAGGGTCAACGAAGCGGACATCGGACCGCTGGGGCTGGGCGGGCGGACCAGCGTGCTGGCGACGTTCCTGAAGGTCGGCCCACAGCGGGCCAGCGGGGTGCGCATCGTGTGCGTCCGCCCCACATGCTGTTTTGAGCCCAGAATCGCGACGGCGGAGCTGGCATAGAGGGGCCGGAGATCCGCTTTCGGCGCGGTGAACGAACATACGGGATGATCCGGAGGCAGAGTGCAATCACATGACCCGAAAGGCAGCAACGGCAGCGGACAAACAGGAACTGTTTGAGCGGATGCCCATTCCCAGGGCGCTGGCCACCATGGCCGTCCCCACCGTGATCAGTCAGGTGATCAACCTGATCTATAATATGGTGGACGCGTTTTATATCGGACGGACAGGCAATTCCTACATGGTGGCGGCTACATCCCTCACGCTGACGCTGGTGATGCTGAACACGGCGCTGTCCAACATTTACGGGGTGGGGGGCGGCAGCCTGGTGGCGCGCCTGCTCGGGGCGCGCCGGGAGGACGAAGCGAAGAAGGCGAGCTCGTTCACGCTGTACGCGGCGGGAGCGACCGCCCTTTGCTATTCGATGCTGCTGGGAATTTTTCTGAAACCGATTCTGAACTTTCTCGGCGCGTCCACCGAAACGCTGGTATATGCTTCGCAGTATACGATGCTGGTGCTGGTAGCGGGCAGCTTTCCGACGATGCTGTCGGCGGTGGCGGCGCATGTGCTCCGGAATGCGGGATACGCGGACCGGGCCAGTCTGGGGCTGAGCATCGGAGGAGTGCTGAACATCGCGTTTGATCCGCTGTTCATGTTTGTGCTGCTTCCGAAGGGATCGGAGGTCATCGGCGCGGCGGTGGCCACGCTGCTGTCCAACGCGATATCGTGCATATACCTGCTGGCAACGTATCGGAAAGCGGCGAAGACCGCGCCGCTGAGCCTTCGTGTGAAAGACGCGCGGAGCATCAGTCCGGCAAGCCGGAAACAGCTGTTTTCGGTGGGCATTCCCTCCGGCGTGCTGACCGGGCTGTTTGACCTCGCCAACGTCAGCGTCAATATGCTGGCCTCCGCGCACAGCGACTTTGTGCTGGCGGGCATGGGGATCACCATGAAGGTGGAGCGGATCCCGACGGCGATCAATCTGGGCATCTGTCAGGGAATGATGCCGATCATTTCCTACAATTACGCGTCCGGGAATAAGGATCGGATGGCGGAGGTGATCAGGACCGCCCGGATTTGGGGGCTGTGCATTGCCGGGGCAGCGATCCTGTTCTTCCAGATGCTGGCCCGGCCGGTCACGGGATTGTTTATGGACACGTCCACCGGGGAGGCGGCGGTCGCCACCGTCGGATTTGCGACGATGTTCATGAAAATCCGCTGCCTGGCTTCCCCGGCGCAGTTCCTCAACTATCACAGCTCCTACTGCATGCAGGCCATGGGGAAGGGGAAGGCCACCATCATCCACTCCTGCGTCAGGGAACTGATATTTTATATTCCGTTTATGATCATCCTGGACAGGCTGTTCGGAGAGACGGGACTGGCCGCGGCGCTTCCGGTGGGCGAGACATGCGGCGCGATTTTTGCGCTGTGGATGCTGAAACGGACGACGGCGCGATGACATCTTTTTTCTTTTTCGGGTATAATCAAAAAATTATAGAAATCATAAATAAAAACATTGAAATGAACGACTTCGTGTAGTATAATGCACATCGTTCGCCATGATGACGAACGGATGATTATACCATGGTAGCTAATCAGGCGCTGCGCTTGCGGGACTGAACAGTTACCTGCCATGAAAGAAGGAGGAACTCAGCCATGCCATCTGCATTGATCTATCTTGCGATCATGCTGGCGGTCATCGTCGTTTGGTTCTTGCTGCTGAAGCGGCCGGTCTATGAGGCCGTTCTGATCAGCTTCATCATCCTGCTGACGATTACCGGAACCTGGGGCCATATCGGTCAATATATCGATACCGGCCTGAAAACGTCACTGCTTTATTCCATGACGGCGTTCTGCGCCATGTCGATCCTGCTTACGAAGACGAAGGTGATCGACAGCGCGATCGCGATCATCCTCGCGCTGCTGGGCCGGGTGACCGGCGGGGCCGGCTACGTATCGGTGGTCGCCAGCTCCTTTATGGGCGCGCTGTCCGGCTCCGGCCCCGGGAACGTGATGGCGACGGGCTCCATTACCATCCCCGCCATGAAGAAGTCCGGGTTCCCAGCCGAGCTCGCCGCCAATATCGAGAGCAACGCTTCTTACCTGGGCAATATGATCCCGCCCTCCGGCAACATTACGGCCGCTCTCGGCGCGCTGACCGGCATGGCGGCCTACGGGGAGGGCTACATTACCCAGGCGGAATTCTGGATTGTTCTGTGGGGGTGCTCCCTGTGGTTCATCCTGCAGCGCCTGATTATGGTTTTCGCGTTCTGCAGGTATTACAAGGTTGCCCCGATTGCAAAGGAAGACCTGCCGGATCTGAAGACCGTTTTCAGGGAAGGATGGCAGGGCCTGCTGCTTCCCATCATTATCCTGCTGCCCTTCGTGCTGGACTATTTCTTTAAGTCCACCTTCTTCACGGATCGGCTTGGAAAGAGCGGGGCGTCTGCGATGAGCTCCTCTTTGCTGATTTTCATCGGCGGCCTTGCTTCCATCTATGCCGTGATCATCGCGAAGGATAGGAAACAGTGCACGCCCCACGCGATCGCCAAGATGTTTGCGGACGGGATCAAGACCATCGCGCCAGCCATCGGCGTTTGCGTGATCGGTTACATGATCGGCGCCATGTTTACGGACCTGAAGGTGACCGATGAAATGCTGACCTTCATGGAAGGCATGAACATGGGCAGGTTTGGCCTGGTGATGTTCATTTGCCTGATCACCTGCCTGCTAGGCATGGTCATTCCGGGATCTTCCCTGGTTGTGATCTTCGGGCCCGTGTTCATCACGATCCTGGCTTCCAAGGGTGTGAATCCCAAGCTGGCGGCGGCGATGCTGCCCTGCATCTGCGGCGTTATGTGCGGGATTACGCCTCCGCTGGGACTGGGCATGTACGCGGGGATGTCACTGGCCAACAGCGACTTCGGAAAGACGTTCAAGAATAACCTGTGGTGGGTGGCCGCTCAGTTCGTGATGGAAGTTATCGTGCTGATGGGCTGGCTGCCGATCCTGGGGCTGTGAGGAGGGAACGGCAATGAAGGAAACTTTGAAGAAGATCTCTGATGTATGCAAGATCATCTTTGGATACGGCATCATGATCGTTCTCTTTGCGGGCGGTCTGACATTCTTCGGATATATCGCGGCGCTGATTGTCGGCGGGGAAACCGCGACCGAGATGTGCACGTGGATTTACAAAAGCTTTATCCCTGTGATTATCAAGGCGAGTACGATTTTGATCCTTTTCGGCCTGCTGACGATGTATCTGGCCGGCGAGAAGGCGCTGACGCCTGAAAAGAAAAACGCGAAGACAGAGGGAGAAAAGTAATTGGTGGGTTAACACCACAAGATCAGCCGTCACTTGCCGGAGTGGCGGTTGTTCTTTTTATGCGTAAAACGGATCGGGCGTAATGAAATAATATCAGAGCGAGTTGTAGAACTTTTCCCCCCGGTGCTTCCGGAAAGAACCCTGTTCATCCACATAATAAAGTTCGGAATAATTGAAAAAAGCATGTTTTGCTGAAGAGCGATATTTCAATCGGCCATATATGATATTGTAATACATATGTCAAAGTGGTATTATCTCAAAGGATTGAGCCTTTGTGCGTAATCTCATGATCCTGTTTGAAAGACATTCAGCGGCTTGCAGGTGATATCCGTTATCGTGCTGATGGCCGTGACGGAGGGCAGGGGACATAAAACATCGTTCACGCTCTTTGAGATAGATTAGTGGTTGCAGAGAGTTGGACAGGGGCGATGAATGCAGTTTGAGGATACTGTGTTGAGAAAAATCCTCGACACGGATGAAAAAGGCCGTGATGGCGGAGCTTTGTGATTATTCCAACAGCACGACCGGAGGTATACTATCGATGAATCCGCTGTATGATCAGATCTTCAATCAGCAGTATGTGAACCACCCATATCTCCAGCAGCCATAATATTGCAATCTCCACGGATTATAAAAGGCTGAGGTATAACAATACACGAACATGAGCTATTTTGATATCATCTCCCTGCTTGGTGGCCTGGCAATGTTTCTCTATGGGATGCGTCTGATGGGTGATTCTCTGAAGGAGAACTCCTCCGGTACCCTGAAGACGGTCATGGAAAAGGTGACGGATAATGCCCTCAAGGCGTTCGTGCTGGGGATTGCTATAACAGCCATTATACAATCCTCTACTGCAACCATTGTTATTACTTCTGGCCTTGTTGGCGCTGGGATTCTTTCTCTTCATCAATCCATCGGCATCATCATTGGTGCGAATGTCGGAACGACTGTAACGGGGCAGATCATCCGACTGCTGGATTTGGATGCAGGAGGAAACTCTTTTCTTCGTCTGTTTCAACCGTCAACTTTAGCACCGATTGCCCTGATCATCGGGATCATCCTGATCATGACAGGGGTTGTTAAGAATAAGTCGATAGGGAATATTGCCATCGGCTTCGGTATCCTTTTCTCAGGATTATTATCTATGACCAGCGCGGTGAAGGTGCTGCAGAGTTCCGGAACAATAGATCAGCTTTTTGGAAGGCTCGGCGACAACCCAGTGCTCGGGTACCTGACTGGCGCCGGAGTAGCATTCATGCTTCAAAGCTCCTCTGCTACGATTGGGATCCTTCAGGCGTTCTCTGCTACCGGTCTTCTGTCATTCAAGGCAATCTATTCGGTCATTGTGGGCATCTACCTCGGGGATTGCGTGACAACTGCCATTGTATGCAGCATCGGGGCGAACAGAGAGGCAAAAAGGGTTGGTGTGGTCAACATCCTCTTCAATCTCAGCGAGACGGTACTGGTACTGGTCGTGGTGACGGTGCTGCACAGGGTTGGCGCATTAGAGGGCCTTTGGAATACAACGGTGAACAGCGGCACCATTGCCAACACAAACACGATCTTCAACCTTGCATGTGCAGTAGCTTTGTTTCCGATGCTGGGAATATATGAGAAGCTGAGCGGAAGCATTGTCAGGGAGAGGAAGAAGGAAGAGCCTCAAACGGAGCTTAATCCTGTGTTTTTTGCTACTCCCGCTTTGGCCCTGAGAAGCTGCTATGACACGCTGAAGACTATGTTTGGATTATCAAGGCTTAATCTTAAGCGGGCAGAGGAACAGATAGAGGATTATGATACGGAACGCGCAGAAGAAATCGCGGCCACGGAACGGGAAGTTGATAAACATACTGATCGTCTGAGCCGTTATCTCGTAGAACTTCTTCCTCATCTTCAGAATGAAAACCATGTACAGATCCTCAACCAATACTACAAAGTTTCCACAGAGTTTGAACGGCTGGGAGATCTGGCGGTTCATATCTCTGATATTGCCAGGAATGTGATGGAGAATAAGGCGAACTTCTCAGATACGTTCAAGAGTGAGATCAAGATTCTCCAGGAGCTTATCAGTGAAATTCTAAATGAAACAGAGAGCGCTTTTGTGAACAGGAGCGTGAAGGCGGCGACACGGATCGAACCGAAGGTAAGGGTTGTAAACGAGATCATCAACGACCTGACGCAGAATCATTTCAAGAGAATGGGATCCGGCGAGTGTTCGCTTATGGCGGACGCGTTCTTCTCAAACCTGATGGGGGAATATAAGAGGATTGCCGGGATCTGCTCCAACGTTGGAATCGCGACATTGGTCCGGGCAAGACCTGAGCTGGCTGAACACGAGCACATGTATTTTGAATCGCTGGATCAGAATGACAGCGATTACAGGATTGTGTTTGATGAAACGCATGAAAAGTACAAGGGGAAGTTGATGACCTCACAGGATTCAATTTGAGGGGTGGGATTTTTTTATCCGGGAGAAGGCGTGAAGTCCTTTCCTCGTGAGGTTATAGAAATTTGATGGCGCTATTTGCCGATAGGACGCAAAGATATGGCCAAATGGGCTTCAAGAATAACGGCTTGTGTGACAATTGCTATCCTCGTCGTTTTAACTGCATACACCATTTTTGCTCCATCCTATTCTTCTACAAACCTTGCCAGCAAAACGACAGAAGAACAGAAGGGCGACCTTCTGATTACTTCAACGGCCTATGTATCTCCGTCGGGTCAACCCGTGCTCGCAAGCGACAAAGGATACGCCACGATCATAAAGACATCCCGAGATGGAAAGACGATCCTCGAAGAATACTTAGATGAAAACGGGAATCCAGCCGTACTATCAGCTGGATATAGTTCGATCAAAAGAGAATATACCGATGGGCTGAATACAAGGATAATTTATCTGGATAGCGAGAAACAGCCTGTAGTTATTTCCTCTGGATATGATACGATCCGACGCACCTATAACGATGCGCGATTATCCGATACGGATACATATTGGATTGGAGATGAACAGGTCGAACGCAAGCAGGGATATTGGAGCCTGAAAAGATTATACGGAACAGGGAAAGATCGTAAACGTGTTATCAGGCAGGAATATAGGGATCAGAATGAACTGCTGACATCAAACAGCAGCGGTTATGCGTACTGGGAACGAGCGTTCAACGAGCAGGGAAAAGTAGCAATTCAAAAGTACTACGGGGCAGACGGAAAACCAGCTTCCATAAGCTTTGGCTATTATGGGTATCAAAGAGAATATGATGGCGAAGGCCGAACGACTCGGATAATCTATTTGGGCGAAGACGGTCAACCGGCCAATACGTCCCGTGGGTACGCAATTGAGAAAACGGTCTATGATGAAGCAGGAGCAAAGACCTTTTATTATGATGCAAATGGGGAGCCTGTGACGGCGGGAAAAAACCAATTTGGCGTTTTGAAAACGGATGACGGAAACACCTATCTGAATGAAGACGGGGAAATGCTGTTCAGGCTGGATAACATTCTTCAAACTTATCCGGTGCTGGTGCTTGTTTGTGGTTCTTTGGTACTGGTAATCGCGTTATGCGCAAAAGGAAAGCTTCAAAGCGTGTTTATAGCCGTCTATTTCTGCTTTATTATATATATGACGATGGCCTGGCGTGAAACAGGAACAAGCAGAGCGCGATTCGAATTATTCTGGAGCTACAGGCAGTTCCTGACGAATAAGAAGCTGAGACTGGAGATACTCAACAATATCTGGCTGTTTGTTCCGTTTGGCATTGCTGTCAGGATCTTTATTCAGGAGAGAACTCCGACTAAAAGCTTTCTGTGGACAGTTTTGATCAGTATTCTATTTTCTGCCGGGATTGAAAGCGTTCAGCTTGCTGCCAGAATCGGACTGTGCGAGGTTGACGATGTGATCAGCAATAGTTTGGGCGCTGTGGTCGGAGCAATATTGGCGAACAGCTTTCAAGGAAGGGAGCCCTCAAGCATCCTTTAATGATCCCCATGCAACCCGGTGACTCACCGATTGTACAGGCCCGTGAATAGTGCGCATAGAGTTACCAGCTGAAATAGTTCTGCCCCGGAAGAATGCCTGGTAAGGATGAACAGTTGACTCATATTAGACCCTGGATTCCCGGTACACAGCACTATGAAATCCTAGTGCGAGCAACCGAAACCCGTTGAAAATATTGAGATTTCTGACATTTTCCTCTTGCAAAACAATAGTTATGTGTTAGAATATACAACAAGGATTTGCGGGAGGTTGAGCAGGATGGCAACGGTCAAGCTGTTTTTTGCAAGACCTTTTTGTAGGAAATTGCAGACCCAAAATGCAACAATTAGATCAGCCTATCTATGCCTACATCTATGTGGATCAATACAACGCGCTGCAGCGATTCCGGGACTATTTGCTGGAGCACCAGGAAGAATACGATGAACTGAAAGACAAGGAGAAAGACTGGTATACGGTCAAGTACGGTTAT
>JAFWES010000071.1 GCA_017512805.1 Clostridia bacterium | reverse complement strand
GTATGTCCGCCGGGACCGGGAATATGACGAGGCGCTGAACGTGGCGGTGGAAAAGTACTTCGACGCGGCCGGGAATCCCATCGCCTGCAAAGCCGGGTATGACGAATACCGGAGGGTGTACAACGAAGACCATCTGGCGGTAGAATTCCGGTATTACCTGAACGGAGAAAAGCTGCTGATGCCCGGCGGGTACTTCCTGATGACCCGGAGCTACGATGAAAAGAAGCTGGTTGCATCAGAGGCGTATTTCGGGCTGGAGGAAGAGCCCGTGCTGCACGCGAAGAACAAATATCACCGGATCGACCGGACATGGCTGGATAAAAAGCATGCTACCAGCGAAGCCTGGTTCGACGTCGAGGATCAGCCGATGACCCTGGGGGATACGTATGTCCGCCGGGATCGGGAATATGACGGGAACCTGAACGTAGCGGTGGAAAAATACTACGACGCGGCCGGGAATCCCATCGCCTGCAAGGCCGGGTACGACGAATACCGCAGGGTATACAACGAAGACAATCTGGCGGTGGAATTCCGGTATTATCTGAACGGGGAAAAGCTGCTGCTATCCGGCGGGTACTTCCTGATGACCCGGAGCTACGACGAAAAGAAGCTGGTGGCATCCGAAGCGTATTTCGGGCTGGAGGAAGAGCCGGTAAAACGTGCGAAGAAAAAGTACCATCGGATCGACCGGACGTGGCTGGATAAAAAACATGCTACCAGCGAAGCCTGGTTCGACGTGAACGATCAGCCGACGACGAACGGCAACACCTACGTAAAGGTGGAGAGGGAATTCGATGAAGCGCTGAACGTGGCGGCGGAAAAGTATTACGACGCCGCCGGGAATCCCATCGCCTGCAAGGACGGATACGATGAGGTGCGCTATACCTATGACCAGGACGGCCAGGCTGCGACCACTACGTATTATCTGCTGGGGGTGGAGTATCAGATTCCCATGCCGGAAGAGGCCGAAGGCGGGGAACCCTCGACCAACGATTCCAAAAAGTGAAAAGAGGGACCGGCTGCGAGGCCGGAAGGCGCAAAAAACAAAGGAACCGACCGGGCCGGGAGACGCAAGGAATAATGAGTCCGGAAGGCAAAAAGTAAAGATTGACGAAACAACTTTCGGGTGGTATTCTTCCAAGTGAGGAAGTCGGCTTTTCGACATATGATAAAGGAGGTAGATTCAAATGCAGAACATTCCTGTTGTCAAGCTGGGGCTGGTGGCCGTCAGCCGTGACTGTTTCCCCATCACCCTGAGCGAAAAGCGCCGGGCCGCCATCGCGGAAAAGCTGTGCGCGAAGAAGCTGGATTTTGTGGAAATCAAGACCACCGTGGAGAACGAGAAGGATATGCTCAAGGCGGTGGAAGAGCTGAAGGCCAACGGGTGCAACGCGGCCTGCGTGTTCCTGGGGAACTTCGGGCCCGAGACGCCGGAGACGCTGATCGCCAAGTACTTTGACGGGCCGTGCATGTTTGTGGCGGCTGCGGAAGGCGACGGGGACCTGATCAACGGCCGGGGCGACGCGTACTGCGGCATGCTGAACTGCTCCTATAACCTGGGCATGCGGCACCTGAAGGGGTACATTCCGGAATATCCCGTCGGCACGGCGGAAGAGCTGGCGGACAAGATCGCCGAATTCTTCCCGATCGCCCGGGTGATCCTGGGTGTCAAGAACCTGAAGATCATCACCTTTGGCCCCCGTCCCCAGGACTTCTTCGCCTGCAACGCCCCCATCAAGGGCCTGTATCAGCTGGGCGTGGAAATCGAGGAGAACAGCGAGCTGGACCTGCTGGTCAGCTACAAGGAGCACGAAGGCGACGCCCGCATCCCCGCCGTCTGCGAAGACATGCGCAAGGAAATGGGTGAAGGCAAGTATTACGAAGACATGCTGATCCGGATGGCGCAGTTCGAGCTGACCCTGCTGGACTGGGCGGAAGCCCACAAGGGCGCCCGGGAGTATGTGGCCTTTGCCGACAAGTGCTGGCCCGCGTTCCCGTCCCAGTTCGGGTTTGAGCCCTGCTACGTCAACAGCCGCCTTGCTTCCCGGGGGATCCCGGTGTCCTGCGAGGTGGATATTTACGGCGCGCTGAGCGAGTATATCGGCATCTGCCTGACCGGCGATACGGTCACCCTGCTGGATATCAACAATTCCGTGCCTCAGTATATCTATGACGAGGACATCAAGGGCAAGTTCGACTACAAGCTGACGGACACCTTCATGGGCTTCCACTGCGGCAATACCCCCTCCTGCAAGATGTGCAGCGATCGGGCGATCAAGTATCAGCTGATTCAGCACCGCCTGCTGGAGCCGGAAGGATGCGATCCGGACTTCACCCGCGGCACCCTGGAAGGCGACATCGCCGCCAGCCCCATCACCTTCTACCGCCTGCAGTGCGACAGCCAGGGCGTGGTCCGGGCCTATCTGGCCGAGGGCGAAGTACTGCCGGTGAAGACCCGTTCTTTCGGCGGTATCGGCGTATTCGCCATTCCGGAAATGGGCCGCTTCTATCGGCACGTGCTGGTGCAGAAGGGCTATCCGCATCACGGCGCCGTGGCCTTCGATCATTGCGCGAAGCTGCTGTTTGAAGTCTTTAAGTATCTGGGCGTGGAGGACATTGGGTACAATCAGCCCAAGGGCCTGCCCTATCCCACCGAGAATCCCTGGGCGTAAGGAAAACGAATGGTGCGGATGATCCGCCGGGAGGCGGTATTTCAACCGCACAGATCGAAGGAAACACGCAGAGTGGGCCGCCGAAAGGCGGCCCCTTTTTGGAGATCCGGGATCGACAGCATGATGTTTGGCTCATACCTGAGCCGCGGAATCGATGGGACCCACGTCATGTACAGAACGGAGAGAAAAATACAGGACAGACACAAATCCGAACGTTTTTGGAGCGAACGTTCGGATTTTTGCGTGAAATATAGGTGAAATAAGGGTTTTTGGGTTGACAATGTTCGGAAAATTGGCTATCATGGGAACGCTTTTGGGAACGCCCCGCGGCGGTCCCGGGCGGAAGGAGTGAAAAACGGCCATGAAGAAGGCAGCGATGATCCTGGGCAGCGACAGCGATCTGCCGGTGGCGAAGAAAGCGGCGGCGGTGCTGCGGGAGATGGGGATTCCCTTTGAGACCCATGTGTATTCAGCGCACAGGACGCCGGAGCAGGCCCGGGATTTTGCCCGGGGCGCACGGGAGGCGGGCTTCGGCGTGATCATCGCCTTCGCCGGCATGGCGGCCCACCTGGCGGGGGCCCTGGCGGCGAATACCACCCTGCCGGTGATCGGGGTGCCCTGCGCGGGGCCCCTGCTGGATGGGCTGGATGCGCTGCTGTCCACGGTGCAGATGCCCACAGGCATCCCGGTGGCGACGGTGGCTGTGGGCGGCGGGGCCAACGCGGCACTGCTGGCGGCCCAGATGCTGGCCCTGTCGGATGAGGAACTGGCGGCAAAGCTGGAACAGCGCCGGGCGGCGGACGCCGAGGCGGTGCTGAAAAAGGACGCGGGGATCGAAGCGCGGCTGGCGGAATAAAAGGCGGCGGCGCTTGGGAGAGGGGGCCGGGTGGGCCTGAATTCCCGGGAGGCGGCTGCCGCAAAGCGACAGGAGAAACGAGGAAATATATATGGGCGGATTCTTTGGCATTGCGTCGAAACGGGACTGTATGCTGGACGTCTTCTTCGGGGTGGACTACCATTCCCACCTGGGCACCAAGCGGGGCGGGATGGCGGCCTGGGATCCGGAGATCGGGCTGCAGCGGAAGATCCATAACATCGAGAACGCGCCGTTCCGCACCCGGTTTGAGCACATCTTTACAGAAATGCGGGGAACCTCCGCCATCGGATGCATCAGCGACAGCGATCCGCAGCCGCTGCTGATCCGCTCCTCCCTGGGGACCTACGCCATTTGCATGACGGGCGTGATCCAGAACGCGGAGGCCCTGATTGATCAATACCTGTCCTTCAGCGGCGGGCATTTTGATTCTATGACCGGGGGCCGGGTGAATCAGACGGAGCTGCTGGCGGCGCTGATCAATCAGAAGAGCAATTTTACCGAGGGCATCACCTTCGCCCAGAAATCCATTGAGGGGACGGCGTCCATACTGATCCTGACGGAAAAGGGCTCCCTCATCGCCGCCCGGGATCGCAGCGGCAGGCTCCCGGTGAAGATCGGCCGGGGGGACGAGGGCTACGCGGTGGCCTTTGAGTCCTTCGCCTATCAGAAGCTGGGCTTTATCGACGAGCGGGAGCTGGGCAGCGGGGAAATCGTGGCGGTGACCCCCAACAGCTGGGTGCAGCTGAGCCCGCCCCGGAAGGAAAAGAAGATCTGCTCCTTCCTGTGGAGCTATTACGGGTATCCCACGTCCACCTACGAGGGCGTCAACGTGGAGGCGATGCGGTACCGCAACGGCGCCATTCTGGCGGAGAACGACGAAGTCTCGGGCCGGGCGCCGGAGATCGACTACGTGGGCGGGGTGCCCGATTCCGGAACCCCTCACGCCATCGGATACGCCAACCGCAGCGGCAGGCCCTTCGCCCGGGCTTTCATCAAATATACCCCCACCTGGAGCCGGAGCTTTATGCCGGCCACCCAGAAGGACCGGGACAAGATTGCCCGGATGAAGCAGATTCCGGTTCACGAGCTGATCCAGGGAAAGCGGCTGCTGTTCGTGGACGATTCCATCGTCCGGGGGACGCAGCTGCGGGAAACGGTGGAATTCCTTTACGAGAACGGGGCAGGGGAGGTGCATATCCGCAGCGCCTGTCCGCCCATCATGTACCCATGTAAATTCCTGAATTTCTCCCCGTCGAGCTCCGATATGGAGCTGATCGCCAGGCGAAAAATCGTGGAGCTGGAAGGGGAAGCAGGCTTGAAATACATCGCCGAATACGCGGACGGCAACAGCGAGCGGGGCCGGCGGCTGCGGGAGGCCATCTGCGAAGAGATGCATTTTGCGTCCCTGGAGTTCCAGAGCCTGGAAGGGGTCATCAAGGCCATCGGCCTGGATCCCTGCGAACTTTGTACGTATTGTTGGAATGGGGAGGAGTAAGGAAAAACATGATCGAAAATTCGAAGTCGGAAGCCTACGCGGCGGCGGGAGTGGACATTACCGCGGGATACAGGGCGGTGGAGCTGATGAAGAAACACATCGCCCGGACGGAAACCCCCGGCGTCATGGGCGGCCTGGGAGGCTTCGGCGGCCTGTTTGCCCTGGATCTGACGGGGATGAAGCGGCCGATTCTGGTGTCCGGCACCGACGGCGTGGGGACCAAGCTGAAAATAGCCTTCCTGATGGACAGGCACGACACGGTGGGGATCGACTGCGTCGCCATGTGCGTCAATGACATCATCTGCAGCGGCGCGAAGCCCCTGTTCTTCCTGGACTATATCGCCTGCGGGCGGAATGTGCCGGAGCGGATCGAGCAGATCGTCAAGGGGGTCTGCGAAGGATGCGTCCAGGCCGGGGCGGCCCTGATCGGCGGGGAGACGGCGGAGATGCCGGGCTTCTATCCGGAGAACGAATATGACCTGGCGGGCTACGCCACGGGAATCGTGGATCAGGGAAGAATCATCGATAACGCCCGCATGGCGGAGGGGGACGCGGTGATCGCGCTGCCCTCCTCAGGGGTACACTCCAACGGGTTCTCCCTGGTGCGAAAGGTGTTTGACGTGGAGAAGGCGGATCTGACCTCCCCCCGGGCGGAGCTGGGGGGAAAAAGCCTGGGAGAAACCCTGCTGACGCCCACGAAGATCTATGTGAAGCCGGTACTGGCCCTGCTGGAAAAGGTGGACGTGAAGGGCATCAGCCACATCACCGGCGGGGGCTTTTACGAGAACATTCCCCGGAGCATCCCGGAGGGGCTGTGCGCCCGGATCCGCAGGGACGCGGTGCGGGTGCTGCCGATCTTCGACCTCATCGCGAAGGAAGGGGAGATCTCCCAGCGGGATATGTTCAATACCTTCAACATGGGCGTGGGCATGAGCGTCGTCGTGCCCGCGGCGCAGAAGGAAGAGACGCTGCGGATTCTCCGGGAGGCCGGGGAGGACGCGTACGAGATCGGCGAAATCGTGAAGGCGGATCACAAGCTGGAGCTCGTATAAAGAGGAAGTGGAGCGCCGCCTGCAGAACTGATAAATGGGGGCAGATGGCTGCCCGAAGAAGGGCTTGGCTGGAGAAAAAACAGATGATGAAAGCGAATATCGCGGTGCTGGTGTCCGGCGGGGGCACGAATCTGCAGGCCATCCTGGACGCCCAGGAGGCGGGCAGCCTGAAAAGCGGGCAGGTGGTGCTGGTGGTCAGCGACCGGGCCGGCGCCTATGCCCTGGAGCGGGCCCGGAAAGCGGGCGTGCCCGGGAAGGAAATCAACAAAAAGGCCTGCGGCGGGCAGGCGGCCTTTGAGGCGCAGCTGGAAGCGGCGCTGACGGAGGCAAAGGCGGATCTGATCATCCTGGCGGGCTTTTTGAGCATCCTGAGCGAGGATTTCACCCGGCGGCACGATCACCGGATCCTGAACATTCATCCCAGCCTGATCCCCAGCTTCTGCGGGGCGGGATACTATGGGCTGAAGGTGCATGAGGCGGCTCTGGCCCGGGGCGTCAAGGTGACCGGCGCCACGGTGCATTTCGTCAACGAGATCCCCGACGGCGGGGAGATCATCGCCCAGAAGGCGGTGGAGATCCAGCCGGGGGACACGGCGGAAACGCTGCAGCGGCGGGTCATGGAGCAGGCGGAATGGATCCTGCTGCCCCAGGCGGCCGAAGAAGTATCGGCTAGGATTCTCCGCGAGCGGGCGGAAAACGCCGGATAAAAACAGAAGCAAAGACCGCGCGACCGAGCAGAAAACAGGCACCGTAAACAGGCACAGAAGCGCAAAACAGCAACAGGAGGAACAGGTATGAACATCTACGAAGTTAAAACGCCGGCGGAGCTGCTCCGCGGGAATCCCTATCCCGGGCGGGGCATCGTTCTGGGGAAGACCCCGGACGGAAAGAAGGCGGTGGCGGCCTACTTTATCATGGGCCGCAGCGAGAACAGCCGCAACCGGGTGTTCCAGGAGCGCGGCGGAGAGGTGTTCACGGAGCCCTTCGACGCCTCGAAGGTGAAGGATCCTTCCCTGATTATCTACGCGGCGATCCGGTCGTATGAAAACAACCTGATCGTGACCAACGGGGATCAGACGGACACGGTTTATGACGGGCTGAAGGCGGGAAAAACCTTCTCCGAGGCCCTGAAGAGCCGCTGCTTTGAGCCGGACGGCCCCAACTTTACGCCCCGGATCAGCGGCATGATCACCTTCGGGGACGGGGATTTCTGCTATCAGATGAGCATCCTCAAGAGCGCGGACGCTCAGGGCAGCGCATGCCATCGCTACACCTTCGACTATGCGCCGATCGCCGGGGTTGGGCATTTCCTGCATACCTATGTAACCGACGGAAATCCCATTCCGACCTTCCAGGGCGAACCGGAGCGGATGTCCGTGGACAATGACATCGACGCCTTTACGGACGCGCTGTGGAACAATCTGAACGCCGCGAACCGGATCAGCCTGTATGTCCGGTATGTGGACCTTCAGACCGGAGAAGCGGAAAACCGCCTGATCAATCAGAACAAGTAACAGACCCGGAAGCGAAACGAATGAGGGGGAGAACATCATGAAGGAATTTGAACTGAAGTACGGCTGCAACCCGAACCAGAAGCCCGCGAAGATCTATATGCGGGACGGA
This sequence comes from Clostridia bacterium, assembly GCA_017512805.1. Classification (GTDB taxonomy): domain Bacteria; phylum Bacillota; class Clostridia; order Christensenellales; family Aristaeellaceae; genus Aristaeella. The sequence goes on along the minus strand of JAFWES010000071.1, from coordinate 22,536 downwards.
AGCGACCTGCCCATCGAGATCCTCAGCGGCCGGCCGGGATACATCAATTTTCTGGACGCCTTCAACAGCTGGCAGCTGGTGAAGGAGCTGAAGGAAGCTCTGGGCATGCCTGCGGTGACCTCCTTCAAGCATGTGAGCCCCACCAGCGCGGCGGTGGGCATCCCCCTGAGCGACGAGCTGAAGCGCGCCTGCTTTGTGGACGATATCGAGGGCCTGGACGACTCTCCCCTGGCCTGCGCCTACGCCCGGGCCCGGGGCACGGACCGGATGTGCTCCTTCGGGGACTGGGTGGCGCTGAGCGACGTTTGCGACGTCACCACCGCGAAGATGATCAAGCGGGAGGTGTCTGACGGCATCATCGCGCCAGGATACGAACCGGAAGCGCTGGAAATCCTGAAGACCAAGCGGAAGGGCAATTACAATATCGTCCGCATCGATCCGGACTATGTGCCGGAGGCGCAGGAGCGGAAGCAGGTTTTCGGCATCACTTTCGAGCAGGGGCGGAATAACTTCAAGATCAACCGGGAGCTGCTCAGCGACATCGTGACGGCCCGCAAGGATCTGCCGGAAACGGCGGTCCGGGACCTGATCGTGGCCCTGATCACCCTGAAATACACCCAGTCCAATTCCGTTTGCTACGCGGTGGACGGCCAGGCCATCGGCGTGGGGGCCGGGCAGCAGAGCCGCATCCACTGCACCCGCCTGGCGGGAAGCAAGGCGGATACCTGGTTCCTGCGGCAGCACGAAAAGGTGCTGAACCTGCCCTTCCGGCCGGAGCTGGGCCGGCCGGACCGGGATAACGTCATCGACGGGTATATCAACCAGAACGAGGAAGACGTCTGCGCCGAGGGCAACTGGCAGAAGTACTTTACCCGGCAGCCGGACCCCTTTACCCGGGAGGAGCAGAAGGCCTTCCTCCGGACCCGGCAGGGCGTGGCCCTGGGGTCGGATGCCTTCTTCCCCTTCAGCGACAACATCGAGCGGGCCGCTGCCAGCGGCGTCCGCTACATCGCGGAGCCCGGCGGATCCATCCGGGATGACGCGGTCATCGAATGCGCGGACAAGTACGGCATGACCATGTGCTTTACGCATATGCGGCTGTTCCACCATTGAGGATCCGTCCAAACCGTCCCGGAGGGCGGTTTGGGTAACGGATCCCATGCGCAAGCTGTCCGAAGCGTCCCGAAGGGCGGCTCGGGTAACAGCGGACGCAAGCGGATCCGTCCAAACCATCCCGAAGGGTGTTTTGGGTAACAGCGGACGCAAGCGGAGCGGATAAAGGAGAAAAATCATGAACATCCTGGTGATCGGCGGAGGCGGCCGGGAACACGCCATCATTAAAAAGCTCCGGGAGAACCCGGAAGTGGAGACGATCTGGGCGCTGCCGGGCAACGGAGGCATCGCCGCGGACGCGGTGTGCGAGCCGGTGAAGGCGACGGACATCGAAGGGATTGTGGCCTTCGCGAAAAGCCATCCCGTGGATTACGCCGTGGTGGCGCCGGACGATCCCCTGGTACTGGGATGCGTGGACGCGCTGGAGGCGGAGGGGATTCCGTGCTTCGGCCCCCGGGCGCGGGCGGCCATCATCGAGGGCAGCAAGGTTTTCTCCAAAAACCTGATGAAGAAATACGGCATCCCCACGGCGGCCTACGAGGTCTTCGACGATCCGGCCGCGGCGCTGCGCTATCTGGAAACGGCGCCGCTGCCCGCGGTCATCAAGGCGGACGGCCTGGCCCTGGGCAAGGGGGTCCTTATTGCCATGACCCGGGAGGAAGCCTTCGCGGCGGTCCGGGAGATCATGGAGGAGCGAAAATTCGGCGAAAGCGGGAACCGGATCGTTATCGAGGAGTTCCTGGAAGGGCCGGAGGTCTCCGTGCTTAGCTTCACCGACGGCAAGACCGTGGTGCCCATGGTTTCCAGCATGGACCACAAGCGGGCCGGGGACGGGGATACGGGGCTGAACACGGGGGGCATGGGGACGGTGGCGCCCAACCCGTATTACACCGAGGCGGTGGCCGCGGAATGCATGGAGAAAATCTTCCTGCCCACGATCCGGGCCATGAAGGCGGAGGACCGGGAATTCCGGGGCTGCCTGTATTTCGGCCTTATGATTACAAAAGACGGCCCGAAGGTCATCGAATATAATTGCCGTTTTGGGGATCCGGAGACCCAGGTGGTGTTGCCGCTGCTGGAGAGCGACCTGCTGACCGTGATGCGGGCCGTGACGGCCGGGACCCTTTCCGAATGCCCGGTCACCTTCCGGGACGGGCACGCCTGCTGCGTGGTGCTGGCGTCGGAGGGCTATCCCCTTTCCTACGGGAAGGGATACGAGATCACCATTCCGCCCCAAACCCTGTCCCATGTCTACGTGGCCGGCGCGGCCCTGAAGGACGGGAAGCTGGTCACCTCCGGCGGCCGGGTCCTGGGCGTGACGGCCGTGGCGGATACCCTGGAGGAAGCCGTTGCCGAAGCCTACGCGCTGTCGGATACGATTGCCTTTGAAAACAAATATATGCGGCACGATATCGGCCGGAGAGCCCTCGCGGCGAAATAAACAGGGAAGACCGCAGAAACAGCTTTTACAGAGAGGAATCAGAGCACGATGGTCTATCGAGTATATGTGGAGAAAAAGCCCGGACTGGACAATGAGGCCAGAGGCCTTCTGAACGATGCGCGGGATTTTCTGGGCATCCGGGGGCTGGAGAAGGTCCGGCTGCTGAACCGGTACGATCTGGAGAACCTTTCCGAATCGCTGTTTGAAACGGCGGTGAAGGAGGTGCTGTCCGAGCCCCCGGTGGACCGGACGTTCGGGAGCCTGGAGGCCGTCCGGGAGGGAACCGAACCCGCGGCCGTGTTCGCGGTGGAATACCTGCCGGGTCAGTTTGACCAGCGGGCGGATTCCGCGGCCCAGTGCATCCAGATCCTCAGCCAGGGGGAACGGCCCCCGGTCCGCAGCGCGAAGGTCTACCTGCTGTACGGAGCCCTGACCAATGAGGAAATCGCGGAGATCCGCAAATACGTGATCAACCCGGTGGAGGCCCGGGAGGCCTCCCTGGACCGGCCGGAAACCCTGAAGACGGAATACGCCATCCCCACGGAGGTGGCGACGCTGACGGGCTTCACGGCGCTGGACCGGGCCGGGCTGGAAAAATTCGTGACCGACTACGGCCTGGCCATGGACGCGGACGATATCGCCTTCTGCCAGGGATATTTCCGGGAGGAGGGCCGGGAGCCCACCATCACGGAGATCCGGATGCTGGATACCTACTGGAGCGACCACTGCCGGCATACGACCTTTCTGACGGAGATCGATCGGGTGACCTTCCCGGATGAGCTGCTGGAAAGCGCCTGGGAGCGGTATCTGGATGCCCGCAGGGAGCTGGGACGGGAGCATAAGCCCCTGTGCCTTATGGACCTGGCCACGGTGGCGGCCAGGGTGCTGCGGAAGCGGGGCCAGCTGGAGAAGCTGGACGAGAGCGAGGAGATCAACGCCTGCACGGTGAAGATGGACGTCACTGTGGACGGGAAAACCGAGCCCTGGCTGCTGCTGTTCAAAAACGAAACCCATAACCATCCCACGGAGATCGAGCCCTTCGGCGGGGCGGCCACCTGCATCGGCGGCGCCATCCGGGATCCCCTGAGCGGCCGGGCCTACGTGTACGGCGCGATGCGGGTGACCGGGGCGGCGGATCCGACCCGGCCGGTCTCGGAAACCATTCCGGGCAAGCTGCCCCAGCGGAAGCTGGTCACGACGGCCGCGGCGGGCTATTCCTCCTACGGGAATCAGATCGGCCTGGCCACCGGTATCGTGGATGAGCTGTATCATCCGGGCTACGCGGCCAAGCGGATGGAGATCGGTGCGGTGATCGCCGCGGCGCCTCAGGAAAATGTGCGGCGGGAGCGGCCCGCCCCCGGGGACGCGGTGATTCTGCTGGGCGGGGCCACCGGCCGGGACGGCATCGGCGGCGCCACCGGATCCTCCAAGGCCCATAACGCGCACAGCGTGGAGACCTGCGGAGCGGAGGTCCAGAAGGGGAATGCCCCGGAGGAGCGGAAACTGCAGCGGCTGTTCCGCAATCCCGCGGCCACGAAGCTGATCAAGCGCTGCAACGATTTCGGCGCGGGCGGCGTGTCCGTGGCCATCGGGGAGCTGGCGGACGGGCTGGACATCGACCTGAACGCGGTGCCGAAGAAATACGAGGGCCTGGACGGCACGGAGCTGGCCATTTCCGAAAGCCAGGAGCGGATGGCCGTGGTGGTGGCGCCGGAGGACGCGGAGGCGTTCCTGGCCCTGGCCGCGGCGGAAAACCTGGAGGCCACGCCGGTGGCCCGGGTGAAGGAAGATCCCCGGCTCACCATGCGGTGGAACGGAAAGACCATCGTGGATATTTCCCGGGATTTTCTGAATTCCAACGGCGCGCCGAAGCATACGGAGATGGCGCCGGAGGACTGGACGCTGACGATGGAATATCTGCCCGGGGACGATTTCGCCGAGGCGGTGCGCGCCTGCGCGGGAAGCCTGGAATGCTGCTCCCGGCAGGGGCTCAGCGAGCGCTTTGACTCCACCATCGGGGCGGGCTCCGTGCTCATGCCCTTCGGCGGAAAGAACCAGCTGACGCCCGTGCAGGCCATGGTGCAGAAGGTGAGCCTGGAAAAGGGCCACACCGACGACTGCACCCTGATGGCCTGGGGCTATGATCCGGAGGTGGCTGTGGGCAGCCCCTATCACGGGGCCTACCTGGCCGTGGTGGACAGCGTCAGCAAGCTGATCGCCTCCGGCGCGTCCTTCGAGGATGTGTATCTGACCTTCCAGGAATATTTCGAAAAGCCCGGCAAGGATCCGCGGCGCTGGGGCAAGCCCCTGGCCGCGCTGCTGGGCGCCTTTGAGGCCCAGATGGATCTGGGCATCGCCGCCATCGGCGGCAAGGACTCCATGTCCGGCTCCTTTGAAAATCTGGATGTCCCCCCGACCCTGGTCTCCTTCGCGGTGACCACGGGGAAAACGGGAGAGATCATCTCCTCCGAATTCAAAACCGCCGGGCATCCGGTGGTGGTGCTCAGCCCCGAGGAAGGCCCCTGGGGTCTGCCCACGGCGGAATCCCAGAAGGCGCTGTTCCGGCAGGTGCATGACCTGATCCGGGACGGAAAGATCGTTGCCTGCCGGGCGGGCGAACCCGGCGGCCCGGTTATCTCCGCGATGAAGATGGGCTTCGGCAACGGGCTGGGCTTTGCCTTCGCGGACGACTGGGCGCCGTCGGAGCTCTTTACGCCCTGCTACGGCTCCTTTATCGCGGAGCTGAGCGAGGATCTGCCCATCGGGCGCCGGCTGGGCAGGGTGACGGAGGAGAAGGATGCCGCGCTGACCTGGCAGGGCAGCAGCGTATCTCTCCGGGAACTGCTGGGCATCTATCAGGGAACGCTGGAGGGCGTCTATCCCACGGACGTGCCGGGCGGGAAGGACGAAACCATTCCGGCCTTTACCTTCCGGGCGGACAGCTGGCCGGCGCCGGCTCTGCGGGTCGCGAAGCCCCGGGTGCTGATTCCCGCCTTCCCCGGTACCAACTGCGAATATGACAGCGCCCGGGCGGTGACGGACGCGGGGGCGGAAGCGGAGATTTTCGTCATTCGCAACCGCAACGCCGCGGAGATCGCCCGCAGCGCGGAGACCTTCGCGAAGCAGGTGCGGGACAGCCAGATCATCTTCATTCCCGGCGGCTTCTCCGGCGGGGACGAGCCGGACGGAAGCGCCAAGTTCATTACCGCCTTCTTCCGGAATCCTGGGGTGAAGGAGGCCGTGACGGAGCTGCTGGAGCGCCGGGACGGCCTCATGTGCGGCATCTGCAACGGGTTCCAGGCCCTGATCAAGCTGGGACTCGTGCCCTACGGAAAGATCCTGGAGACGGATGAAAATTGCCCGACCCTGACCTTCAATACCATCGGCCGGCATCAGAGCCGCATCGTGCGCACCCGGGTGGCCAGCAACCGGAGCCCCTGGCTGGCCCTCGCGGAGCAGGGCGGCATCTACAGCATGCCCATCAGCCACGGGGAGGGCCGCTTCCTGGCGGGCGAGGACCTGATCCGGACGCTTTCGGAAAACGGCCAGATCGCCACCCAGTACGTGGACCTGGCGGGGAATCCCAGCATGGATCTGCGCTTCAACCCCAACGGCAGCCTGTACGCCATCGAGGGCATCACCAGCCTCGACGGCCGGGTGTTCGGCAAGATGGGCCACAGCGAGCGGGTGGGAAAGGATCTGTATCAGAACGTTCCCGGGAATTACGACATCCGGATGTTTGAATCCGCGGTGAAATACTTCAAATAAAAAAGCCTTGCGAAGCGCCGCGCGGGAAAGCGGCGAAGGGCGGCCGGGTACGGAGATGGACGAACGCCCGAAGACAGTTAAACGGAAAAACAGGAGGCACAAAGGAGCATGGCATACCTTTCCGATATCGAAATCGCACAGCAGTGCGAGATGAAGCCCATCCAGGAAATCGCCCGGAAAGCCCATGTGGCGGAGAAATACGTGGAGCCCTACGGACGGTACAAGGCGAAGATCGATCCGGCCCTGATCGCGGAAACCGACCGGCAGCCGGGCAGGCTGATCCTGGTTACCGCCATGACCCCCACCCCGGCGGGGGAAGGCAAGACCACGACCACCATCGGCCTGGCCGACGGGCTGGCCCGTATCGGCAAGGATGTGACCGTGGCCCTGCGGGAGCCTTCCCTGGGCCCGGTGTTCGGCATCAAGGGCGGCGCCGCGGGCGGCGGGTATGCCCAGGTGGTGCCCATGGAGGATATCAACCTGCATTTTACCGGGGACTTCCACGCCATCGGGGCGGCCAATAACCTGCTGGCGGCGCTGCTGGACAACCATATCCAACAGGGGAATGCCCTGGGGATCGATCCGAAGAAAATCACCTGGAAGCGCTGCGTGGACATGAATGACCGGCAGCTGCGCTTCGTGGTGGACGGCCTGGGCGGCCGGGTCAACGGCACGCCCCGGGAGGACGGCTTCGACATCACCGTGGCCAGCGAGATCATGGCGGTGTTCTGCCTGGCCAGCTCCATTACCGATCTGAAGGAGCGGCTGGGGCGCATCGTGGTGGGCTATACCTATGACGACCGGCCAGTGACCGCCGGGGACCTGAAGGCCACCGGCGCCATGGCGGCCCTGCTGAAGGACGCCCTGAAGCCCAACCTGGTGCAGACCCTGGAGGGAACCCCCGCCTTCGTCCACGGCGGCCCCTTCGCCAATATCGCCCACGGCTGCAACTCCGTCATGGCAACGCGCATGGCCATGCGCATGGGGGATTATACCGTGACCGAGGCGGGCTTCGGCGCGGACCTGGGCGCGGAAAAATTCCTGGACATCAAGTGCCGCATGGCGGGGCTGACCCCGGACGCGGTGGTGGTGGTCGGAACCGTCCGCGCCCTGAAGATGCATGGGGGCGTGGATAAAAAGAACCTGGCGCCGGAGAACCTGGAGGCGCTGGAAAAGGGCGTGCCCAACCTCCTGCGCCACGTGCGGAATATCCGGGAGGTGTATCACCTGCCCTGCGTCGTGGCCATTAACCGCTTCCCCACGGATACGGACGCGGAGATCGACTTCATTATCGCCAAGTGCCGGGAACTGGGGGTCAATACCGTCCTGAGCACCGTGTGGGCCGAAGGCGGAAAGGGCGGCGAGGCCCTGGCCCGGGAAGTGGTCCGGCTCTGCGAGGAGGAAAGCGGGAAGGAAACCTTTACCTTCTCCTATGACCTGGAGGACACCATCGAGGAGAAGCTGAACGCCATCGCCCGGCGGATCTACGGGGGCAGGGGCGTGATGCTGACCCCCGCGGCGAAGAAGCAGGCGGAGCGGCTGACGGAGCTGGGATATGGGAAAATGCCCATCTGCGTGGCGAAGACCCAGTATTCCTTCAGCGACGACGCGTCCCTGCTGGGCGCGCCGGAGGATTTCACCGTCACCGTCCGGAACCTGAAGGTTTCCGCCGGGGCGGGTTTCATCGTGGCCCTGACCGGGGAGATCATGACCATGCCGGGCTTGCCGAAATCCCCCGCCGCGGAGCGGATCGACGTGGACGAAAACGGGAAAATCACCGGGCTGTTCTGATCCCATTCCGGTCCTGAAACGGAAGGCCTGCAGCATATGAAAAACCTGGGCATCAGCGATGCCCAGGTTTTTAAACGGAATCAGGATTCGTAAAACCTGGCGATTCTTTTGTGAATGGCCGCAAAGTCAATGCTGCACTTGCCTCCGGAAATCAGGATCGGAATCTGATTGTCGAAGGTGTAAAAGGACATTTTAAAGTCGGGAGAGGCGGTGAAATCGTATACGGTGACCGTCTTTTCCCAGGGGCATACGATCCAGTATTCCCGGACGCCGGCCTGGTGGTATTTCCACATCTTGCGCGTCGTGTCCATGGACTGGGTGGAGGGGGACTGGATTTCCACCACCAGATCCGGCGCGCCGTCAAAGGCGCGGGCCTTCAGGTCATATGCCCGGCAGACGACGAAAAGATCCGGATGCACCATGGTCCTGTCATCGCTGTCCAGCCGGACGTCGCAGGGGAACAGGAATACCTCGCAGCCCTCCCCGTGGGCTTCCGCGCAGGCGCGAAGCTGGACATACATCTCTCCAAGGATCAGCTGATGCTCCATGGTAGGGGCCGCCATGTCATAGAATACCCCGTCGATCAGCTCGACCCGCCGGTCATCGGGCAGGGCATAATAATCCTCCACGGTATATTCCCCCGGCGCCTTGTACGCATAGGCCGAGGCGCTTTCCCGCAGGGGGGCATCGGCCTGAGCCGCCGGCTCCCGGAGCGGGGGAGGAAGATGAAAACCTTCAGAAAGAATATCGTTCATGGCCTGCACAATGGCCTGGAGCGTTTCCTTCCGGGCAGTTTGGCTGTGCCGTGCAGCTTTTTGAAAATGGTTTTTGAAAATGTACTGCCATCCTCTTCCGATGCTGCGTATCATCTGATGTCAGGATGATGAAAGCCTGACAGAAATGAAAGGAAACTTCCGCGGCGCGGAGGATGAGAGAGAGGTAAAGTACCATGAAAAAGGTTATGAGCATCGTGATGGTTGTGATGATGGCGATTGGTCTGATGATTCCGGCTTTCGGCACCGCGGAAAGCGTGAAGGGTCACTCTGAAATGTATGTCTATTGTGCGAACGGGAAGCGGCTGAACCTGCGGGATATGCCGACGCTGAATTCCAGCGTCCTGCTTCGGCTGGACAATGGAACCAAGGTCGGGATCATCGCGGATATGGGCGAAGGCTGGGCGCGGGTGTCCGCAAACGGCCGGGAAGGCTTTGTGAAGACCTCCTTCCTGACCTCGAAGAAGCCCGGGACCGCGGCGGGCAGCAGCATGTTCAAATCCTTTGCCGCGAAGGTGTACAGCGATAACGGCAAGAAGGTCAACATGCGCGTCAGAGCGGACATCAATGCCGACCGGATCGCTCAGCTGGAAAACTACACCAGCATCCAGGTGATCGGCGAGACCGGCAGCTGGTACAAGATCAAGTGGGCGAATGCCGTCGGCTATATGATGAAGCAGTACGTCCGGGCGTAATCGTCCCCACGTCTCACTTATCACTTCTCACAACGAAAATGGGGCCGGTTCTTCTGCTTACGGAAGAACCGGCCCTTTTGGGGGTTATTCTGTCGGGCCGGTGTCTGTATCTGCCGTGCGGGAGATGACCTTGACGGGGGAAACTTCCTCCCTTACAATAAGCCGAAATGAAGCGGAAAAAAGCTGGAACGCGGGAGCGGAAGGTTCAGGGGGCTGTAAGCAGAGTTCAGGAACGAGGAAAGAACCGCACAGGGGAGCGAGCCGGATAAGGGGAAGGCCGGGTGAAAAGAGGATGGGCCGGAGGAACGGCGGAGAGGAAACGAAAAGAATGAAAGGGAAACTGGGGATTATCGGGGCCTCCTATTTGCAGGTGCCCCTGATCGAGAAGGCGAAGGAAATGGGCCTGGAAACCTATGCCTTCGCCTGGGCGGCGGGGGATCCGGGGGAGAGCCTGGCGGATCATTTTTACCCCATCAGCATTGTGGAAAAGGAAGCCATCGCGGAAAAATGCCGGGAGATCGGGATTGATGGGATCTGCACCATCGCCTCGGATCTGGCGGCGGTGACGGTGGGATATGTGGCCCACGCGCTGGGCCTGGCCGGCAATTCGCCGGAATGCGTCCGCCGGTCCACGAATAAGCACGCCATGCGCCGGGCTTTCGCGGAGGGCGGGGACCCGTCGCCACAGAGCATTCTGGTGGAGCGGGCGGAGGATTTGATAGGCGCAGGGCTGCGGTATCCGCTGATCGTCAAGCCCCTGGACCGGTCCGGCAGCCGGGGCATCATGAAGCTGGAGGGCCCCGGGCGGACAGGAGAGGCAGGAGCGAATGCCGGGGCCTGGGTGCACCCGGAGGATCCGGCGGAGCGCCGGGTGCTGGACATGGCCATCGAAAACGCCAAGGAGCAGGGGTTCGAGAAAAAAGCCCTGGCGGAGGAATTCGCCCAGGGGGAGGAATACAGCGTGGAGGGGCTTTCCTGGCAGGGGAAGCACCGGATCCTGACGGTGACGAAGAAATACACCACCGGCAGTCCGCACTTCATTGAAACCGGGCATCTGCAGCCCGCGGGGCTTTCTTCGGAAACGGAGGCGGAGGTCCGGCGGGTGGTGGCTCACGCGCTGTGCAGCCTGGGCGTAACCTGCGGGGCTTCCCACTCGGAGCTGAAAATTGCCCCGGACGGAACGATCCGCCTGATCGAGATCGGCGCCCGGATGGGCGGGGATCTGATCGGAAGTGACCTGGTTCCCCTGTCCACAGGCGTGGATTACGTGGCGGAGGTCATTCGATGCGCCATGGGGCAGGAGCCTCTTTGCTTCCTCACCGGAGGGGCCGAGGAATCGGCGGATGGCTGTCCCGCGGAAGACCCCTGGGAGCTGGAGACCGGCAAACCCGTGCAAAAGCCGCGGCGGAGTGCCGGCGTTCGGTTTATCTTTGGTCCGGAGGATCTGGAGGTTCTTTCCCGGCTGAAAGAAGCGCATCCGGAGATGTTGATCCGGGAAGAGGTTCATCCGATTACGGAAGCGGAGGTGACCGACAGCTCCGCCCGCTTCGGCTATTTCCTGATGGCGGCGCCGGATTCGGAAGATTTGCGGCCCTGGCTGGAAAATGCCTGATCGGAGAAGCTTGCGAAACCGTCCAGGATATGATAGAATGCCGCGCATACGGGATACGAAAGAGAGGTATTTTGCCATGGATACGATCACCACAAGGGAGCTGAAGGAACGCCTGGCGGAGCTGCAGGGGCAGGAGGTTTCCCTTCAGGGGTGGATCCGGAATCATCGGAAGCAAAAGAACATGGGCTTTATCGATTTCTTCGACGGGACCTGTTTCAAAAATCCCCAGGTGGTATACGACAGCTCTATCGTGGATTTTGAAAAGATTCAGGCTTTCCACGTGGGCAGCGCCGTGCGGGTCACCGGCAAGGTGGTGCCCAGCTATAAGGACCCGGAGACCCCGGAAATCCAGGCGGCGCAGATCACCCTGGAGGGGGACTGCCCGGAGGATTATCCGCTGCAGCCCAAGAAGCACTCCCTGGAGTTCCTGCGGGAGATCGCGTACCTTCGGCCCCGGACCCGGCTGTTCCAGGCGGTGTTCCGCGTTCGCTCCGTGGCGGCCATGGCCATCCACACCTATTTTCAGGATCGGGGGTATGTTTATGTGCATACGCCCCTGATCACTGCCAATGACGCGGAGGGCGCCGGCAATACATTTACCGTGACCACCCTCCCCCTAGGGGAAAAGCCGGACTTTTCCCAGGATTTCTTCGGCAAGCAGACCGCGCTGGCGGTATCCGGCCAGCTGGAGGGCGAGACCTTCGCCATGGCTTTCAGCAATATCTATACCTTCGGCCCCACGTTCCGGGCGGAAAACAGCAATACCAAGACCCATGCGGCGGAATTCTGGATGATCGAGCCGGAGATCGCCTTCTGCGACCTGAACCGGCTGATGGAAATCGAGGAGGACTTCCTGAAAAGCATCGTGAAATACGTGCTGGATCGGTGCCCGGATGAGCTGAAGTTCCTGGACGGGTTCACCGGCGGAGGCCTGCTGGAAAAACTGACCGCCCTGACCGAGAGTTCCTTCGCCCGGGTGACCCATGAGGAGGCCATCACCATCCTGCGGAAGGCTATGGAAAACGGGACGGAGTTCCAGTTCACCCCCGAGTACGGCGGGGATACGGCCAAGGAGCATGAAAAGTACCTGACGGAGGAGTATTTCCACTCCCCGGTGCTGGTGTACGACTGGCCGAAGGAAATCAAGTCCTTCTACATGTATCAGAATGACGACGGGAAGACCGTCCGAGGCGTGGATCTGCTGGTGCCCGGGGCCGGGGAGCTCATGGGAGGCAGCCAGAGGGAGGACCGGTACGAGAAGCTGACCGGCCGCATGGATGAGCTGGGCATTAGCAAGGAAACCATGGACTGGTATGTGAACCTGCGGAAATATGGCGGATGCACCCATGCCGGATTTGGCATGGGCTTCGAGCGGCTGCTGATCTATCTGACGGGCGTGGAGAATATCCGGGACGTCATCCCGTATTTCCGCACGCCGATGAACTGCGATTTCTGATCACAGCGGATAGCAAAAAGGTCCCGAAAGGGGTCTTTTTGTTTTCCAGATTCCCGCTTCGACGCGTCCGGGCAGAGGGCGGCGAAACACAGGGCGCAGAATGGCTTGAATGCTGTGAGCGGGCGAAAACGGCCGGAAAAGCAGAAAAAAATCACAAAAAAGCACACAAAAGGCTTTCCTTTTATGGGGATAAAGTGTATAATGCATTTCAGCCGGGACCGTCAGGCTGAGTGAGTGCGGTTCCAAAAAAAATAAAAGGAGGAATCCCCATGAAGAAAATCGTTACTTTGGTGCTTGCCTTGACCCTGGCGCTGTGCATGATCTCCAGCGCCTCTGCTATCACGGTCGCCTTCTCCCAGATCGGTCAAGAATCCGACTGGCGTACCGCGAACACCGACAGCGTGACCGCTGCGATCCAGGGCCATGAAGGCTGGGAATTCATTTATTCCGACGGCCAGCAGAAGCAGGAAAATCAGATCCAGGCCCTGCGCAACTTCATCACCCAGAACGTGGACTACATCCTGTTCACCGGCGTTGTGACCTCCGGCTGGGATGAAGTGCTGTCCGAAGTGAACGAAGCGGAAATCCCGCTGATCCTGCTGGACCGGATTCCGGACTGCGCGGACAAGATTGACTACGTCGCCGCGTTCGGCGGAGACTTCCCGCTGGAAGGCCGCCGTCAGGTGCAGTGGGCCGGCGAATATCTGAAGAGCCTGGGCCGCGACAAGGAAGATGTCAACGTGGTCATCATGGAAGGCACCACCGGTGCTGACGCCCAGGTGGGCCGAACCGAAGGCAACCTGGCTGCGCTGGCGGACTATCCCTTCATGAAGGTTGTCGGCCAGCAGACCGGTAACTTCACCCGCGCCGAAGGCCAGGCCCTGATGGAGAGCTGGCTGAAGTCCATCGACAAGATCGACGTGCTGATCGCGCAGAACGACGACATGGCCCTGGGCGCCATCGACGCCATCAAGGCCGCCGGCAAGGTGCCCGGCAAGGACATCATCATCGTGGGCTGCGACTCCGTGAAGGCTGCCTTCGAAGCCATCGTGGCGGGCGAAATGAACTGCACCGTCGAGTGCAACCCCCTGTACGGCCCCTTCGTTGTCCAGACCATCGAGGCGCTGGAAGCCGGCCAGACCTTCGACAAGACGGTCGTGCATCCCGAAGAAGGCGTCTATGACTGCGTGGGCGGCATCGCGGTGGAAGGAACCACCTCTGTGCTGGCGGGCGACGTCATCAACGAGCGGCAGTATTAATCCCCTTGCGCTCACGGTAGCCCCTACCGCTGAAGCAATTCTGACATGAAAGCAGGGCGGCGGGTTTCCCGCCGCCCTGTATTCATCCGTCATGGATCCATCGTTTTGCAGGAATGAGACCCCGCCACGGGGCCCGCGGCTGCCTTTGGGGCCGCGGGAAAAAGGAGGAATCGGTTTGCCAGAGGCAGTACGGACGCAGACAAACGAACCCCAGAATATCCTGGAGATGCGGGGAATCGAAATGCAGTTTCCCGGCGTCAAGGCCCTGGACGGGGTGGACTTTTTCCTTCGGGCAGGCGAGATTCACGCCCTGCTGGGGGAAAACGGCGCCGGCAAGTCCACGCTGATCAAGTGTCTGACGGGGGTGAACCACAAGGACGCGGGCACCATCCTGCTCGACGGGAAGGAGATCACGCCCACCAGCCCGCAGAACGCGATCACGATGGGCATCGCCACCGTGTTCCAGGAGATTAACCTCTGCCCGAACCTGACGGTGGCGGAGAACATCTTCGTGGGCCGGAAGGAGTTCAAGCGGAAGATCATCAACGCCAAAGCCCGGGAGCTGATGCAGCGCTTCCATCTGGACATCGACGTGACCCGGCCCCTGTCCTACTATTCCACGGCCGTGCAGCAGATGGTGTCCATCGCCCGGGCCGTGAACATCGAATCCAAAATCCTGATTCTCGACGAGCCCACCTCCTCCCTGGATGAAAACGAGGTGCAGCTGCTCTTTGCCGTTATGCGGGAGCTGAAGGCGGCGGGCATGGGCATCATCTTCATCACCCACTTCCTGGACCAGATCTATGCCATTTCGGACCGGATGACCATCCTGCGAAACGGCAGGCTGGTGGGCACCTATGACATCGGGGAGATCAACAAGCTGCAGCTGGTCACGCTGATGGTCGGCAAGGATATGGAGAATATCTTCGACCTGCATCCCGTGCAGGTGGCTGAGGACGCGCCGGACACGCTGAAGGCGGAGCATCTGGGCGCGCCGGGGCCGGTGGCGGATATCAGCCTGGAGATGAAAAAGGGCGAGCTGCTGGGCTTCGCGGGGCTGCTGGGCTCCGGCCGGACTGAGACGGCGGAGCTGATTTTCGGGGCCAACCGCCCCACCTCCGGCAAGATTGAGCTGAAGGGCAAAGCCGTGGTCGTCAAAAAGCCCTTCGACGCCATCATGAACGGTGTCGCCTTCTGTCCGGAGGACCGGAAGCGGGACGGCATCGTGGGGGATCTGTCCATCCGGGAAAACATCATGCTGGCGGTGCAGGCGAAGCGGGGCTTCCTGCATCCCCTGAGCCGGGCGGAGCAGAACGAGCTGGCGGATAAATACATCAAGGCCCTCTCCATCGCCACGCCGGACGCGGAAAAGAAGATCGGGGAGCTTTCCGGCGGCAATCAGCAGAAGGTGATTCTGGCCCGCTGGATGGCGACCCAGCCGGATCTGCTGATTCTCGACGAGCCCACCCGGGGCATCGACGTCGGCGCTAAGGCGGAAATCCAGCGGCTGATGCTGGAAATGTGCGGGGACGGCGTGTCGGTCATCTTCATCTCCTCGGAGATGGAGGAGGTCATCCGCTGCTCCAACCGCATCGTCGTCATGCGGGACGGCAAGAAGGCCGCGGAGCTGACCGGTCCCTTTGACAGCGAAACCCAGAGCAAAATCCTGCAGATCATCGCCGAGGGAGGTGAGGCCTCATGAAAAAGAAACTGCATCTGATTCTGCTGATCGCGGGCGCCGTGGTGCTGGCGGCCGGGCTGTACTGCTTTGCCAGCATCTGCGGGATGAAGGACGCGGTGTACGCCGGATACGGCGTCAGCTTTTCCGACGCCTCCTTTGCAAAGGTGTTTGTGAACGACCACGACGAAGAGGCCGTCCGGGAGGATTTCAACGCGGCCGTGCTCTCCGGGACGGGAGACAGTGCCGCGGACGGAACGGAAGCGCCGACTGGGACAGAAACCCCGGCCGAAACGGAAGCCACCGGAGCCGAAACCGAAACCGCCCCGGCCGCAGCCAGCGCCGGTGCGCCGTATGACACGGTGATCGGCTCCTTCTCGAGGGTGTCCTCCCTACGGACGGCCTGGCGGCTGCAGGGTATCTTCCTGCCGGTGGGCGCGCTGCTGTGCCTGGCGGGGCTGGTGCTCATCCTCCGGGGGAAGCATCTGGATTTCGCCTCCATCATGCGGTCGAAAATCACCTGGGCCGTCATCGCGGAAATCCTGATCCTGATCGTGTGTCTGATCATCCGGCCGGATTTCTTCTCCATCAGCTATCAGCCGTCGAACCATATGCTCTACGGCAACCTGATTGATATCATCAACCGCTCGGCGGAGATTACCATCATCGGCATGGGCATGACGATGGTCATCGCCCTGGGTGGCACGGACCTGTCCGTGGGCGCCCTGGTGGCCGTGTCCGGCGCCCTGGCGCTGAAGCTGATGCGCTGGGATCCCACCAATCCTCTGTATCAGACTCCCGGCGACTATACCGTGTATCCCTTCATCCTGGTGCTGGCGGTGCCGCTGCTGGTCTGCCTGCTGATGGGCCTGTTCAATGGCATGCTCATCGGGCGGCTGAAGCTGCAGCCGATTATCGCCACCCTGATCCTGATGGTGTCCGGCCGGGGCATCGCCCAGATCGTCACCAACGGCAAGCAGTATACCACCATGTATTCTCCCTTCCGGTGGATCGGGCAGGGGAGCTGCCTGTATCTGCCGACACCGATTGTGATCACGGCGGTGATCGTGGTCGGGGTCATGCTCTTCGTGCGGAAAACGGCCTTCGGCACCTTCGTGGAATCGGTGGGCATCAACGCCAATTCCTCCCGCCTGTCCGGCATTGACTCCCGGGCCATCATCCTGATCGTCTTTGCCCTGACGGGGCTGCTGAGCGGCATTTCCGGCCTCATCTATTCCAGCCGGATCATGTCCAACGACTCCAACAACGCGGGCCTGAACTACGAAACGGACGCGATTCTGTCGGTGGTTATCGGCGGAACCAGCATGACGGGGGGCAAGTTCAGCCTGGCCGGTACGGTGATCGGATCGATCATCATCCGCACCATCGTGACCTTCGTGTATTTCTTCGGCATCCCGGCGGACGCGACCATGGCCTTCAAGGCCCTGATCATCGCCGTGGTCATCGTGCTGCAGGCTGAACCCGTGCGCGTCTGGATGGCCAAGCGCACCGAACGCAGAGCCTTGGCGAAGGGAGGCGCAATGAAATGAGCGTAAAAACAGAAAAGCGCCAGAGCCTGCTGACCCGGATCATGAATCCCAAGTACATGATGGTGTATGCGACGGTGATCATCTTCCTGATCATCTATGCCTACGGCGCCATCCGGTACGGCAAAAGCGGCTTTACGACCCTGCGCACCTTCGTCAACTTCTTTACGGATAACGCCTATTACGGCATTTCCGCGGTGGGCATGACCATGGTGCTGATTACGGGCGGCATCGACCTGTCCGTGGCGTCCGTGGCCTCCCTGACGGGCATGATCGTCGCCTACGGCTACGAGCGGATGGGCATCTCCCCGGTCATCACGATGCTCTTCTCCATGCTGGTTGGCATCGGCCTGGGGGCGCTGATGGGCGCGGCGATTCACTACCTGAACGTGCCGCCCTTTATCACCACCCTGACCGGCAGCTTCCTGGCCCGCGGCATCTGCAGCCTGATTTCCCGGGAATCCATCAGCATGAACCACCCGCTGATCGATCAGCTGGCGGGCGCCAAAATCACCCTGTATCGTCTGGTGAACTTGCAAAACTGGGAATGGGAGAAGATCAAACCCATCACGAAGATCGATATGACGGTGATCATCTTCATCGTCATGATCATCGCCGGCACGATCCTCCTGCAGCATACCCGCTTCGGCCGCAACGTATACGCCATCGGCGGAAACGAAGCCAGCGCGAAGCTGATGGGCTTGCCGGTGGGCCGGACGAAGATTGCCGTCTACGCCATTAACGGGTTCTGTTCCTCCCTGGCGGGCATCGCCTACGTGCTGGTGGTGAAGTCGGGATGGAATATGGCGCTGCTGGGCGGCGAGCTGGAGGTCATTTCCAGCGCGGTCATCGGCGGAACCCTGCTGACGGGCGGCGTCGGCTACATGGTTGGCACCATGTTCGGCGTGCTGCTCAAATCGGTTATCCCGGCGATCATCAACTTCAACGGCACCCTGTCCTCCTGGTGGGGCAAGATCGCGACCGGCGGCCTGCTGCTGCTGTTTATCGTCATCCAGCGGCTGGTGGTTTCCTATACCGAGCGGAAGAGAAAATAAAACGGCTGTGTATGGGGGGACGGGCAGAACGCCCGCCCCCTTTGCGTCCCCGGGACAGGGGGAAGAAAGGGGCAGGACCATGAAGCAGCGGGGACTGGAAAAGAGAATCGAACGCTTTACGGAACGGATCCGCCGGGAGGACGTCAACCTGCACGGGTTTATCCTCTCCGTGGACGGGCAGGAAAAGATCCGGGCGTACTATGACCCATTCCGGGAGGGGAAGCCCCATCGGATGTATTCCGTCAGCAAAACCATGGTGGCCTGCGCCGTCGGGATGCTGATGGAGGAGGGAAAGGTCGGGCTGGACGATCACATCGTGGATTATTTCCGGGACCTGCTGCCGGACCAGGTCAGCCCCTATCTGACCAGGCTGACGATTCGCGATATGCTGCGGATGGCGACCTGCTACCGCCAGACCGCGTACCGGGAGTACGTGGATGAGGACTGGACCCGGCCGTTTTTCACGGGAAAGCCGGACCATGAACCGGGCATGGTGTTCAATTACGACACGGGAAACAGCCAGGTGCTCTCCAGCCTGGTCCGAAGGCTGAGCGGCCGGGAGGTGATCGACTTTCTGGACGAGCGGCTTTTCACGCCCCTGGGATGCGAGGATCCGCGGTACTGGCTTCGGGACCCGTCCGGGCAGTGCACCGGCGGAACCGGGCTGTGCATGAGCCTGCGGGATCTGAACCGGGTGGCCCTGTGCCTGAGCCGGGGCGGGGACGGCCTGATTCCCGGGTGGTTCGTGGCGGAAATGCAGAAAAAGCAGATCGATACGCTGCTGCAGGGAAACGAGGAGGAGCGGTACGGCTACGGATGGCAGTGCTGGCGGACCCGGGCCGGCTGGGTGCTTTACGGAATGGGCGGGCAGCTGGCCGTGATCTGTCCGGAGAAGCAGGCCGTGCTGTGCACGGTCGCGGATGTGCGGCTGGATCCCTGCGGGATGCAGCGGATCTACGACGCTTTTTTCGAGGAAATCTATCCCGGACTGGATACGGAGGACATGGAGCCGGTCCGGCTGCAGATGCCCGCGCTGACCCTGGCGGACCGGCCCGAAGCGGCGCGGGTGCGGGAGGGAACCTGGCTTTTCCCGGAGGGAAACGATCTGGGCTGGAAAAGCCTGCGGATTGACGGAAACCTGCTGCGGTACGAGAATGCCCGGGGCACCTGTCTGCTGCCGTTTGAACCGGGAAAGACCCTTTCCGCGGACTTTCCCGGATGGCCGGGGGAGCCGGCGACCGTTTCGGCGGGCTGGTTTGCGGACGGCTGCCTGCGAATCCGGTGCCACGCGGTCGGCGACTTCCCCTGTGGCTTTGACCTGGTGCTGAGCTTCGGAGCGGGCAGGGTCACGGCGCAGGCGCGCAGATCCCATGACCCGCTGACCGACGGGTATGAGGGGGCGGCCTCCGGGACGGCCGAATAAAACGAAGGGAAAGAGGAGCACGGGAATGAGCGGCACAAAGCGAAAAAAATATCTGCGGAGCGGCCTGTTCAAGCAGCTCTTTTTTTCCTATGCCCTGATCCTTCTGGCGGTTTTTGCGATTTTCATCATCTGGTCCCTGGTCAGCTTCCACCGGGAGGCGGAGGAGCTGGAAACGCGGAAGTGGGAGCAGCGGGCGGCCTCCTGGGGCGCGTGGATGGATCAGCAGCTGATGCAGGCGGAGATGCTCTGCTCGGCGGTGAATGCCTCCGAGAGCGGCCGGATGGCGCTGCAGACGGTCTATGTTGAAAAGCAGACCATGAATTCCCTGCAGATGTACAACCTGCTGGGAGAGCTGAACCGGATCAAGGGCTCCGTCCGCAGCACAAGCGTCCACAATCTGATCCTGGCCTTTCAGGGAGAACAGAAGCTGTTTCTTCCCGGGGCCGTCTATTCCCTGGACGGGGAGTGCCAGGCGCTGAAGACCTCGCCGTTTTTCGGGCTGGATACGGCCGCGGGCCTACTGGGGGTTCGGGGACACCAGATCCTGCTGAACAAGGAATACCTGATCTACGGGGAGGACTATACGGGCTTTGGAAGCCAGAGCTCCCCCAAGGGACAGGTGCTGGTCCTGATCGAGCCGGATCAGATCAGGAGCGCGCTGCGGGACCGGGTGGACGGGGAAGCGTCGCTGAAGATGACGCGGCGCGGCCAGACCGTGCTGGAAACCGGGGAGGCGCGGGACCGGGTGTTTTCCATTCCCAGCGCGGAGGACCGGACGGTGGTCTACGAAATCAGCCTGCCCGGCGCGAAAATGGCGTCGCTTCTGCCGGTCGGCGCCTGGATCCCCCTGGCGGTCATGGTGGGAGCCAGCTTCCTTTTCCTGCTGATCGTCTATCGGAATTCGCTCCGGTATTACCGGCCCATCGAGAACATTCATCAGCTGGTGGACAGCCCGTCGGAGGGCCGGAAAGAAGCGGCGGAGGAAAAGAAAAGCGATGAGTTTGACGCGATTCTGCGGGGAATCGCCAGCCTGATCGGGGAGCGGAACGGATACCGGGAGCGGATGGTCACCATCACGCCCTATGCCCGGCAGGGGATGCTGCAGGCCGCGGTGCGCGGCGCGGGGAATCCCGGAACGCTGGTGGAGGAGCATTTTACGGAGCTGAAGCGGGACTATTACATGGCGGGCGTGGTGAATGTCGCGATTCTGCGGGACAGCGCGGCCACGGAGCGCGGATACCGGGACCGGCAGGAGCTGATTCTTTCCGTCTGCCGGGATCTGAGCGAGGCGGACGGGCCGCAGGTCGTCGCCGTGCCGGAGAATCTGCAGAATACCTTCGTCATCGCCGCCAGCGACGAGCGGGACGGGTTTGCGGACTTCTTCTACCGGTTGTACGACCAGATCGTGGAAGCGGCAGGGGACGGCGACACGATGATCACCATCGGCGTGGGCCACCTGGAAAACGATCTGGAACGGCTGAGCAGCGCCTGCGGCGACGCGCAGGCGGCCATGGGCCAGATGCTGACCGGCGGCCGCGGCGCCGTGTATTTCCCGGAGGAAAACCAGGACGCGGCCCCGGGCTATTACTTCCCGAAGGACGCGCAGAAGCAGATGATCCGGCTGCTGAAGGAAAAGGATCTGCAGGGCCTGAACGATCTGCTGGACGAGATCTATCAGAAAAATCTGGTGGAGACGGACCTGCCCGCGGAGGTGGTGCGCCAGCTGGCGGATGAGCTGTACTGGACCATCCGGAAGGCCCTGCGCAACGCCTATGACCTGAGCACGACACATCTGCGGCTGGAGCCCATTCGCGATGCGGCAACAATCGAGGAGATTTTTGAATACTACCGGCAGGTTTTCCGGGTCACCCTTTCGGAAGCCGGCGACATGGAGGAGAAGGACCGGGAGAAAAACCTGGAGGACGGCATCTGCGAATATCTGGAAACGCATCTGTACGATCAGGAGCTGAGCTTGAACAGCGTCGCGGACCAGTTCGGGGTTTCGACCAAGATGGTCGGCCTGGTCTGCAAAAAACGCTACGGCCAGACCTTCCTGAACTATGTCCGGGACCGGCAGATCCATCACGCCGCGGAGATGCTGCAGGAGACGGACCTCAGCCTGGAGGAGATCGCGGCGCAGTGCGGCTTTGCGAATATCCTGACCTTCCGGCGGAATTTCCGGACGGTCATGGGCGTCAATCCCAGTGAATACAGGGCCTGACGTCCCCGGAGGCATCAGATTCCGCGGAGGCGCAATTTGATGCTCCTTGCCTAAAGAGATAAGAATTGGAACCAGAAAGGACATGCACGAATTGATGCTTGTCCTTTTTGTCGTTTTGCGTGTATCGTTTTAGCCGAAGGGCGGACGCCCCACAGCAGAAAAAAACCGAAAGGAACGGAGGAGTATCATGTCCCGACCAGTGAACGCGGTCAAGCCCGGAAAGAAGACGCTGATCCAGCTGATCAGCAGAGACCGGCAGCTGATGCTCATGTTTTTGCCGGTTTTTCTCTATTATCTGATCTTCTGCTACCTGCCCATGGCCGGCCTGGCGATGGCCTTCGAGGACTTTAAAATGGGCAGCGGCTTTGCGGGCGTCTTCAGCAGCCCCTGGGTCGGACTC
The DNA here is from genome assembly GCA_017512805.1 of Clostridia bacterium. Taxonomy (GTDB): domain Bacteria; phylum Bacillota; class Clostridia; order Christensenellales; family Aristaeellaceae; genus Aristaeella. The sequence continues at coordinate 304 of JAFWES010000071.1, read as the reverse complement.
CGGTGGTTTAAGCAGTTTTTCGGATCGGTGTTCGCCTGGCGTCTGATCCGGAACACCTTCCTGCTTTCCTTCTATTCGCTGATCTTCGGCTTCCCGATTCCGATCATCTTCGCGATCTGCATCACGCAGCTGCGGGCGAAGCGGTTCGCGAAGGTCGCCCAGGTGATTACCTATCTGCCCTACTTCATTTCCACGGTCGTGGTGGTGGGCATGATGACCAACTTCCTGAGCCCCTCCAACGGGATCGTCAACCAGCTGATCAAGTCCCTGGGCGGAAAGGCCATCAACTTTATGGGGATGCCCT
>JAFWES010000070.1 GCA_017512805.1 Clostridia bacterium | reverse complement strand
TTCGTAGGCTCCTCGGCTTTGCTACACCGCTTCCTCCCCTCCTGTCATTGCTGACAGCAGCTTGCGGTTCACTACACTTGGCGGTAAATACCCGTGGCAGGACTTACACCTGCTAGAATTGTGCCATGCCCGGCACACATACAACGGGGCTGCCTCATCACGAGGCAGCCCCGTTGTATTTCCTGATACCGGGTCCAAACGGACTTGACTCAAAAGCACTCCCGCGTTCTGTTCCCGGGCTTATCGGGGGAGAACCAATCACTCCGCCTGGCTCATCGGTCTACACATGGCTGAGTATTTTCTGCGATCATCTGCCACCCCTGCAAAATTCCCTATAACGCCTGAAGTTCCAGAATTTTACATGTATGTTTTCTTTTCCCTGTTTTTTCCTCTCTGTTATAGGCAATGCCGACCAGCAGGACAGACCGGCCAATTCCTTTCAGAACATCCGAATGCTTCCTGTCCAGGATCTGACTGATCGCTCCTTTCGCGGACTGGTTCCATCTCAGCTCAATCACAAGAGCCGGCCAGTCTGAGCCCGGCAGCGGAAGATAGATGATATCCGCATAGCCCTCTCCGGCGGGAAGCTCCTCAAACTGCAGATAGTGATGAAGCTGATGCGGGCATCGTTGACTGACGGCCGCACAGGCTGGACGGAATACCTCCCGGTATATGTGTGGCCATGGATTCAGAATATAAAATGCTTGTCAATCCATAATTTTCAGGTTATAATAGCGCAGATGTTTTGACAGGGGAAGCGGCGCGCGTTTTTGATCGGGCCTTTTCGTCGTCTTTCCTACAGCTCAAATAAGGAGGCTTTCCTCGATGCAGAAGATCACCGCCCTGTTGCTGGCCGTTCTCCTGGCGCTCGGCGCGGTATCCGCGCTGGCGGATGTCGCATCTGACGTGGAAGCGGGTCAGGTCCTGACCCATGACGAACTGCTGGAAAAAGCCCTGGCGGAATCCGGGACCTTCGTCGTCTATGGCAACACCAGCCGCATTTCCGCCGCCGCCGAGGAATTTGCCGCCCTGTATAACATCCCCACAGAGTCCAGCAACAAGAAGGATCAGGATATCTACGACAAACTGCGTACCGAGAACGGCACTGAAGCCGCCGACATGGTAATGATTCAGGACAGCGCCCAGCTGACCGATGCCATTGCCGAAGGATTGGTGATCAACTTCGTCCCCGCCGCCGTAAAGGACGCGCTGGACGAAGCGGACCGGCAGCCCGCCCTGGTGCATCAATATCTCAATAAGCTGTTCATTTACAACAATCTGGGCGGCGATGTCCCCGCCATCCGGAATGTATGGGAACTGACGGCCCCCGGGATGAAGGGCCGCGTCATCTTCAAGAACCCTGAAACCGAAAAGGTCAATATGAATTTCCTGGTCATGTGCACCAGCGACGCCTGGGCCGAAAAGCTGGCCGCCGCTTATGAAGCCTGGCAGGGGGCGCCCATCGATCTGGGTGAATACAGGAACGCCGGCTACAAATGGATCGCCGAGTTTCTGGATAATGTGACCTTCGGCAAATCCGACACCTCCATCGCCGAGGAGGTCAGCCAGGAAGCCGCTGCGGGCAAAATCGGTCTCTTCGTCCTCAACAAACTGCGTTCCTCCTCCGTCCTGACGGATCACCTGACCGTCGCCCAGTATGACGCTTCCGCCGGCGGATACGCCGTGGAACCCTTCTCGGGCTTTATGTATCCCATGTACGCCATGGTGACGGCCAAAGCCATGCGCCCCTATACCGCGATGCTCTTTATCGAATATCTGATGACGCCGGACGGATTCAGGCCCTGGAGCAAAAATATCGGCGCCTACTCCCCCAACGCCGCCATCCCGATCAACGAAGGGGATCTGGGGATCGATGTCTGGAAGAGCACTCTGGTGATGGAAGACGCGTCCTATATCCTGAACAGCTCCGAAGTCGAAGACTTCATCCGCCTCCACTGCCAGCGATAAACATTATGATCGCCTGCGCGGCAGACTTTGCCCTGCCGCGTTGATTTTCCTCCGACGGACGCAGACGAACCCTGCATGGCCGGAAATGATCGGACAGTGCGTGGAAAGCGAAGAAACCGACGTTCATGAAAGGACGGATTGATCATGGAGTATTCCCATGGCGTGGAGGATCAGCAGAAAAACAAACGTTTTCCGGACGGATTCCGGATCATGCAGGGAATGCATGAGTATGTCACCTATACGGAACATTCCTCTATCCGCATCTGGGAATCCGAAACCGCCACTCACTTCGACATGCATCAGCACTCCGCCGTGGAGCTGATCATGCCCCTGGAGGGCATCTCTCTGTATCGGACTGAGGAAAAGGAATACAAGGTTCGGGCCGGCCAGATTCTCCTGATCCCTCCGGAGGTCCGGCACGAGCTGACAGAAACCCCGGGAACCCGGCGTTACCTGATGCTCTTTGAGCCCACTCCTCTCATGAGCCTTCGGGATCAGCCCAGCTTTTCCCTGGTTCTGCAAGCCCCTATCCATCTGGCTGAGGAATCCGAGCTGCGAACAAAGATCGTAGGGCTGCTGATGCAGATGATCGCCGTCTACTTTGAGCAGGAACCCATGTGGAACGCCCGGTGCTACGCCTACCTGCTCCAGCTGTATGCCGCCCTGGGGAGCCAGGCGGTCTATGCCCGCGCAGCGGGGGAACCTGTTCACATGGACTCGGAAATCCTGAACAGTGCCATGACCTACATCAATCAGCATTATATGGAGGATATCTGTCTGGAGGACGTGGCCTCCTTTACCGGCTTTTCCCGTTTCTATTTTTCGCGGGTCTTCCGGCAGTTCGCCGGATGTTCCTTCTCGGAGTTCCTGACCCGCAAGCGCATTACCGCGGCGACGGACCTGCTGGTTCGGACCGACATTCCTGTACAGGATGTGGCCGTGCAGGCGGGGTTTGGCTCGGTCGCCACCTTTAACCGGGTTTTCCGTCGCCAAAATCAGTGCACCCCCACCCAGTATCGGGCCATCTACGGAAAAAGCATGGTTCCCGAAGCCGCCCGATGGATCTTCTCGGAAGAGCGGGATGCCGCATCCCCGGCCCCCGGGTCCGAAAAATCGGACATGAAGGAAGCAGGAATCCTCATGACCGACGGAGAAAGAATCAACCCGGACTGTTCTTCCGGAAACGGGTCCTCAACGGATGATTCTCTCAGGCCACCGCGGCGTCCGCAGGATGACCGCCGGGTTCATCGCAGGCATACCCCGGAAAAACAAAAATAAAAAAGAGTGGAGAGCAAAAGAAATGAAGTACGCGATTGGCGCCGATATTGGCGGAACGACAGTCAAATTAGGGCTCTTTTCCGAAGCGGGGGATCTGCTGGAAAAAAGGGAAATTCCCACGGACACGAGGGAGAGCGGCGCTCATGTGCTGCCGGATATCGCGAAGGCTTTGGAGAACCGGCTGGCGGAAAAAGGCATTCCCAAATCTGACGTATTGGGGGTGGGCTTTGGCGTGCCCGGCGCGGTGCTGGAAGACGGAACCGTCAACCACTGCGTCAATCTGGGGTGGAACGTCGTCCCCATCCGGAAGGATTTTGAAGCCCTGACCGGGCTGAAAGCCTGGGCCGGAAACGATGGAAACGTAGCCGCCCTGGGCGAGGTCTGGAAAGGCTGCGGCAAAGGATACCGCAATGCCGTCATGGTCACCCTGGGGACCGGGGTGGGGGGCGGTGTCATTCTGGACGGAAAAATCGTGACCGGTTCCTTCGGTGCCGCCGGCGAAATCGGGCATATGCCGATGATTGAAGGGGAGGAAGAACCCTGCGGGTGCGGAAAAAAAGGCTGCCTGGAGCAGTATTCCTCCGCCAACGGGCTGGTTCGGGTCGCCCGACGGATGCTGAACGCCGACGCCCGGGAAAGTATGCTGCGGGGTTTTGATCCGCTGACGGCCAAGGATGTCTGCGACTGCGCTCACCGGGGGGATCCGCTGGCCAGGGAAGCCATTCACTGGTCCATGAACCTGCTGGGAAAAGCCCTGGCCACCGTTTCCGCGGTGGTTGACCCGGATGTGTTTATCATCGGGGGCGGCCTGTCCCGATCCGGTGATCTGCTGCTGGATCCCATCCAGGAAGCCTTCAATCGGTATTCTTTCCACGCCTCCCGGAGAACCGGGTTTCTCGTGGCGGAACTGGGCAACGATGCCGGCATCTTTGGCGCGGTTCATCTCGTGCTGTCCGCCTGTGTGTAATTCCTCTGAAAAACCCCCGGCGAAGACCGCCGGGGGGTTTTTTCAGGGCCTGTAGACATAGTAGTCCTTCACATTGTCAAAGCGAAAGACCGTAACGCACGCCCCTTCCACATCAAAGCAGCCATAGCTTCGCTCATGGGCCGTGACCTCTGTTTCCGCGTTTTTCCGGGGCACCCCCAGGATGCACAGGGAGACGCCTCCGTCAGACCCCAGCGCGTTGGATACCTTTTTGTCCTCGGACCGGGACACCAGGCAGTCGAACCGCTGATAGGCCAGCGGGTTTTCCCCGCAGTGGATCATCAGAGGATGGTCCAGCCAGTCCTTCAGGCCCGGCAGATTCTCCTCCGTATATCCGTAATCCCGCAGGGTTCCGATAAACATCATGACATGCCGTCCGGGATGGTGAAGGGCCAGCAAATCCCCGGGCTGCATGGTTTGCGCCGCTTCCCGCCAGTCCTCCGGAAAGGGATTCGCCGCGCTGCAGTACAGGTGTTCCCCCGCCTGACAGCGCTTTTTTTGCCCCAGTTCATCCAGGGACGCTTCCAGCGGAGCGCCGGCCCGGTCGTACAGGATCTTCACAAATCCCACACAGTCCAGCCCGTAAACATACACGCTGTCCTTCTGATAAAAATCGTGGGTCCCCTGCCACTGCTTTCGGGTCGCGTATTCCGGCCAGCGCTCCAGCAGGATCTTCTCATCCTTTCCGCCCCAGAAGTAGGGGACTCCCGCATAAAACAGCGGCTCCACCTTCTGCCCGGTCAGGGCCGCGTACCGCAGGGCGATGGCGTTCCCCGGCTCCAGCATGGAAAAGGCCTGGGTCAGCGCAGGGTTGGCCTGAATACGGCCCGTGGCCGCCCCTTCGGTGACTCCCTCAGAGAGGGAATCCTCCGCCGGAAGTTGGACGTTATCCCGCAGAAGATATCCGAGCCTTCCCCGATGCCATACGCCCGCGTAGCTCCCGTAGGCCACAAACACATAGACACGTTCCCCCGCCGGGATCCATTCCGAAATTCCTTCCTCCGCCAGGAAAAAGGAAATCTTCTCCCCCCGGGTCACGCCCTGGGCCATCACCGCTTCCACGGGAAGCCTTCGCGTTTTTGCGCTCACGTGGGGAAGCTTGAACATTTTCCCCGCAGTCAGATCCTTGGCGTTCAGGATTCGGACCGCTCCCTTGCTGACATACCCTGTCCGCCCGTCCACTCCCTCCAGAAGGTAGTACTGATCCACATGCAGATCCGTGGTCACCGGGGTCTCCGGATCCAGCGTCCAGAGGATCGCCGCGTCCTCCGTCGGACTTTCCCGAACCGGCGCCGCCTCTCCGGCGCAGAGCCAGGTCTTCAGAATCTTTTTCGGCGCCGCCTGTTTCGCCGCGCCCAGCGCAGCCCCCGGCAGCAGGATCATCACCGCGAGCATCGCCCCGAGTCCTCTTCTGATGTTCATTCTTTCTCCCCCTTCTGTACCATCTTACAACGGAAACCGCCGGAACGCAAATTCCCGGGAACAGAAAAACGCCCGTCCCGGGTATGCGGACCGGGCAGGCGTTTCTCCTGTTTGAAGCGACGGTTTCCGACCAATGGAGGTTGATTGAGGGCCGTTTGCGCTTATACCTTCGAAAAGTCCTGTTGTGAGGAATTCGGCCTTCGAAGGGTGTTAGCCATTGCTAACACCTGGAGTATAACAGATCCTTCCGCTTCTGTCAATACCCGCGTTTCTATTTCTGATTCAAAAACGCGATTCTTCAGTGCTTTCCTTGCAGCGCAAAAACCGCCTCCCCTTTTCCGCAAAAAATTAAATGAATAAACACAACTCTAAACAGGAAGCCGTTTATGAAACGCAAGAAATGAGCATCCTCGAAGCAAAATTTGGTAAGAAAGGGAAAGATCGGACCAGATCACCTCGCACGACATCAAATGATCGGATTTCTGCTCAAATATTGCGATGTACAGTTTCTTGCAAAAATCGCGGAAACAAGGAAAGATGATTGCGCAAAATTTGCGTAAAAATGCAGCAAGTTCTGCCCGAATTATCCCGAATTGTCCATTGATAAAACAGGCCCCTGTGTTCATAATAAGGACAAAGAAACGGTGCCACCGGCGCCGAAGAAAAAATGGAGGGAATGAAGTATGAAGAAGTTTTTGGCGATGCTGCTGGCGGCCATGATGCTGCTGGCCATGGTGCCCGCCGCGATGGCCGAGGCGCAGGAACCGATTACGGTTTCCGTGTTCATCGGCGATCCGGGGGATCAGCCCACGGACGACAACCGGATTTACAAGCTGATCGAGGATGAGCTGGGCCTGAAGTTCGAGTTCGAGTTCCTGGCCGGCGACCTGGCCGAGACCCTGGGTCTGAAGATCGCTGACGACGTGTATCCGGATCTCTTCTGCGGCAGCAACTATGCCGAGACCCTGGAGAACGCGGGCGTGCTGATCGACCTGATGCCCTACATCAGCGAGGAGAAGACCCCGAACCTGTACAAGCACATCTACACCGACGACCGGATCAAGCAGCTGCTGAACGAGGACGGCGAGCTGTTCATCATCCCGAACTACGGCATCAACTACAACGAAGAAATCCGGAACTACTGCAACGGCCCCGCCTTCTTCATCCAGAAGCAGGTCATCGCGTGGAACAACTACCAGGTTCCCACCACGCTGAACGAGTACTTTGACCTGATCGAGCGGTTCCTGGCCGAGAATCCCACCACCGCGGACGGCACCCCCTATCAGGGCTTCGCGATCCTGTGCGAAGGCTGGCGGCACTTCTGCCTGATCAACCCCGTGCAGCATCTGATGGGCCGGCCCAACGACGGCGAAGTGCTGATCGACGTGACCACCCCCGAATACAAGACCGAAACCTTCATTGACAAGCCCTATTCCAAGGCCTACTATGCCAAGCTGAACGAGGAGTATCACAAGGGCCTGATCAGCAAGGACACCTTCGTCATGAACTATGACCAGTATATCGCGGCTCTGTCCAACGGCACCGTGCTGGGCATGTTCGACCAGACCTGGGACTTCGGCACCGCCACCCAGAGCCTTGAGACCTCCGGTATGTACGAGAACACCTACCTGGCCCTGCCGCTGGTGTACGATCCCGAATACGTGGACGGCGCCGTGATCGAAGAGCACTATCTGAACGGCTCTGTCATGAACAAGGACCGTGGCTTCGGCATCTCCACCACCTGCCAGTATCCGGAGCGGCTGGTGCAGATGATGGACACCCTGCTGAGCGACGACTGGCAGAAGATCCTGAACTGGGGCATCAAGGACGAGGACTACTCCGTGACCGAGGACGGCCGGATGATCATGACCCGGGAGCAGTATCTGAACCGGTCCGACGCCCAGTGGAGGCGCGCCAACATGGCCTACTCCATCTGGGATCAGTGCCCGAAGAAGCAGGGTACTCAGGATGACGGCAACGCCTGGGAGCCCGGCAACCAGCCCGAGATCTACTTCGACCAGATGAGCGACTATGACAAGGAATTCCTGACTGCCTGCGGCAAGAAGACCCCCGCTGAGTTCTTCAACGCCCCCATCGAGCTGGCGCCCTACGGCGAAGCCTGGCAGATCGACAAGGCCCCCATCGACATCGACTACAACGATTTCCTGAACATTCAGGATCGCTGGCTGCCCACCATCATCACCTGCGACCCCGCGGAGCTGGATGCCAACTGGGATGCCTTCGTGGCTGAAATCACCCCCAGCGCCACCGTCTACAGCGAGTTCATGCAGGCGGAAGTGCTGAAGCTGGTGGAAGCGGCTACCAACTGAGTTCTGACCCGTTTCTCAGGGGGAGGGAGCGTTCTCTCCCCCTGAATTTCATTGAAAACCTGTGGAGAGGAGCGGTCCGGAAATGTCCACCGTCACAAAAGCCAGTCAGCCCGCCATGCCGGCGCTGAAGAAAAAGAAAGGGTTCTGGAGCACGCTGGGGAAGCAGTGGCAGCTGATGATCATGTCCGTGCCCATGCTGCTGTACGTGCTGCTGTTCAACTACGGTCCCCTGTGGGGGTGGCTGACCGCCTTCCAGGACTATCAGCCCAAGAAGGGCCTGTCGGGCAGCCCCTGGGTCGGCCTGGATAATTTCAGATTCCTCTTCGGCCGGGAGGACTTCCTGCTGGCCATCCGGAACACCCTGGCCATGAGCGTCATCAACCTGGTGTTCGGCACGGTTTCCGCCGTGCTGCTGGCGGTGCTGCTGAACGAGGTGCGGAACCGGACCTTCAAGCGGACGGTGCAGACCGTGACCTACCTGCCTCACTTCCTGAGCATGGTTATCGTGGTCAGCATGGCCCAGAACATCTTCGCCAGCAACGGATCCGTCAACCAGCTGCTGCTGGCCCTGGGGCTGGTGAAGGAGCCGGTGTTCTTCCTGGGAAAGGGAGAATACTTCTGGTGGCTGGTGGGAGTCATCAACGTCTGGAAGGAAGTCGGCTGGAACACGATCATCTACATCGCGGCCATGACCTCCATCGATCCCTGCCTGTACGAGGCGGCCTCCATCGATGGGGCGGGGCGGTTCCAGCGAATCCTGCACGTCACCCTGCCGGGTATCAAGTCCACCTTCATGGTGCTGCTGATCATGAACATCGGCCACCTGATGGAGGCGGGATTCGAAATCCAGTACCTGCTGCGCAGCGGCATGACCATGAAGTATTCCGATACCATCGACGTATTCGCCCTGATCTACTCCTTCGGCTCCAGCAAGCCGCACTATTCCTACGGCACCGCCGCGGGCATGTTCAAGAGCGTGGTCGGCATCATCCTGCTGTTCGGCGCCAACAAGATCGCCCAGGCGCTGGACGAGGACACGCTGATCTGAGGAAGGGAGGGCAAACACATGAGTACTGTCACCGCAAACGGAACCAAACGCAGGAAGAAAAGGCAGGACGTGGTGTTCCCCATCGTGAACACGGTCATCCTGTGCCTGCTGATGTTCATTACACTGTTTCCCGTGCTGAACACCGTGGCCTATTCCTTCGACGACGGCATGGACGCCGTGAAGGGCAACATCGGCATCTGGCCCCGGGTTTTCAGCACGGACGCCTACAGGGAGCTGCTGAATGATACAGCGGTATACCGGGCTTTCTGGATTTCCCTGTCCAAGACGGTGATCACCACGCTGACCAACCTGTTCTTCACCTCCATGCTGGCCTTCGCCCTGAGCCGGAAGGAATACGTGCTGCGGAAGTTTATTACCACGGTTCTGGTTCTGACCATGTATGTGAACGCAGGGCTGATTCCCAACTACCTGCTGATTTCCTCCACGCTGAAGCTGTCCAGGAGCTACTGGGTTTACATCATTCCCACCATGTTCAGCTGCTTCAACATGATTGTGATCCGGACCTATATCCAGGGACTGCCGGACGCGCTGGTGGAATCCGCCCACATCGACGGGGCGGGGGACCTGCGGGCCTTCTTCCAGATCATTCTGCCCCTGTGCCTGCCGGTTATGGCCACGGTGGCGCTGTTTGTGGCCGTGGGCAGCTGGAACAGCTGGTTCGACACCTACCTGTACAACGGCAGCAAGAAGGATTTGTATACGCTGCAGTACCTGCTGCGGATGAAGCTGGCCACCACCCAGAACAGCTCCAACGCCGCCAACGCCACGGCGGACGCCCTGGCCAACGCCAACCGGGTGGCGCCGATCACCGTACGGGCTGCTATTTCTGTGGTGTCCGCGGTGCCGATCCTGATCGTGTATCCCTTCCTGCAGAAGTATTTCGTGACCGGCATGGCGCTGGGCTCCGTCAAAGGATAACGGAGCCGCCCGATTCCCTTCCCCGGAAGGAAGGCGAAGGGTCCTTGGGTCTCTATCCACAAAAGGGACGGGAACCGGAGCGCCCGGTGATCATCCGGCAGCGCGTAGAAGAAGCGGAAAGACCGGAAAAAAAGGGGGGATAACCATGGCGGAAACCAAAGCCCGGACCCGGGAACGGCGATCCCTCTATGAGGACGGGTTTCGGGTTCTGCGGGGAAGACGTGAATTTGTAACCTATCCGGAGGATGCCTCCCTGCGGGTATGGTATTCGGATGTACCCTGGCGGTATGACCTGCACCAGCATTCGGCGGTGGAGATTCTCCTGACCCTGGAGGGCCATGTGGATTATCAAATCGGCGAACAGAGCTATCGCGTGGAAGCGGGAGAGATCCTGATCATTCCGCCGGAGGTTCTGCATGGGCTGTCCATGGGAGAGAACAGCAGCCGGCTTCTGTTCCTGTTTGAGATGGAGCCGCTGCTGGAGATGCGGGACATCAAGAAGCTCGGGGAACACTTTAATAAGGTGTTCCACCTGCATGACGGATCGGAAACCCACGAAGAAATAAGGAAACTGCTGAATCATGTGTGGGCCGTCTATCAGCAGCGGGAACTGCTGTGGAATTCCATGTGCTTCAGCGATCTGGTCCGGATGTACAGCCTGCTGGGCCAGAAATACCTGAGCGGTATTTACCAGCATAACGAGAAGGAATCTCCCGCCGTGGACCGGCAGGTCATCAGCTCCGCCATGAGCTATATTGACCAGCACTACCGGGAGAACGTGACCCTTGAGGATCTGGCGGACTTTACCGGATTCAGCCGGTTCTATTTCTCCCGCTCCTTCAAGCAGCAAACGGGGCATTCGTTCCGGGGATACCTGAGCCAGCGGCGCATTCAGGTCGCGATGGAGCTTCTGATCCGGACCGATAAATCCATGGCCCAGGTGGCGGAGGAAAGCGGCTTCGGCAGCGTGGCCTCCTTTAACCGGGCGTTCCGGGAATACAAAAGCTGTACGCCTTCCCAGTATCGGGCGATATACGGAGAATATTGATTTTGATTACGGTTCAACCATTCGTTCTTCCGAAACTGAACGAAGCTCCCGCCGGAAACCCCGGCGGGAGCTTTTCTGTCCTTCTGTCATATCATCCTGGCCAGCAGAACCTTTCCCTCGGTCTTCAGCCATCGGTCACACCGGTCGTAATCCGGGAAAACCCGGTACACCTCCGCATAGAAACGATCGGAATGGTTCATTTCCTTCAAATGGCACAGCTCGTGCACCACCACCGAGTCCAGCACCTCCCGGGGCGCCAGCATCAGCAGGCAGTTGAAATTCAGGTTCCCCTTTGCGGAACAGCTGCCCCATCTGGTTTTCTGATTCCGGACGGTAATCCCCCGGGGCCGCACGCCGATCAATGGAGCGTAGTGCCTCACCCGTTCGGGAATCACCTTCACGGCTTCTTCCCCCAGCGCCCGCAGCTCTTCGTACGTCAGATGACCGACTTCCTCCGCCTCCCGCATCCGCGCTTTGCTTTCCGCCAGATGCTGTTCAATCCAGCCGGCTTTCTCCCTGATCAGACTGTCGATCATGCCCTTCGGCTTTCCCCAGGGCGCCCGTACAAGCAGCTCCCCGTTGCTGATGGACAGGCCCAGCGTCTTGCGGCGGCTGAACACCACTTTGTATTTGAAGTCCATCCCTTCTCCTTTATAAACGCCCCTTCGAGTCCTTTTCGACCGGTTTGTCCCTCTATCCCGGAAAAGGCAGGCCTCAGGCCCGGGTCACGAGCGCTTCCAGCACATCCACCATCTTCTCCAGGCTCTGGACGGGAATCAGCTCCTTCCGCCCGTGATAATTGTATCCGCCGGTGGACAGATTCGGGCAGGGCAGCCCCATATAGGACAGCCGAGCTCCATCGGTGCCGCCCCGGATGGGACACACCACAGGCTCCACCCCGCAGGCCCGGAAGGCCTCCTTCGCCTTTTCCAGAATCTCCGGATGCTGCTCCACAATCTCCTTCATGTTCCGATAGGAATCCTTCAGCTCTACCGTCACGGTGCCTTCCCCGTACTTCCGGTTCAGGTATTCGCCCACCCGCAGCGCCGTGGCCTTTCTTTCTTCAAAGACCCCCGCGTCATGGTCCCGGATGATGTACCGCAGCTCCGCGGCTTCCTCGTCCCCCCTCATGGCGTTCAGATGATAGAAACCCTCGTAGCCCTCCGTGTGCTCCGGCCGCTCCCAGGGGGGCAGCATGCCGGCATACTCCATGGCGATCAGGCAGGCGTTCTTCATCTGGTTTTTGGCGGAACCGGGATGGATGTTAACGCCCTTGACGCGGACCCTGCAGGAGGCGGCGTTAAAGCATTCGTATTCCAGCTCCCCCAACGGCCCGCCGTCCACGGTGTAGCCATAGTCAGCCCCAAAACCCGGAACATCGAAGAGATCCGCGCCGCGGCCTATCTCTTCATCCGGGGTAAAGGCGATGCAGATTTTCCCGTGATCCGGGGCATTCGGCGCCGTCATCCGTTCGCAAAGGGTCATGATCTCCGCAACCCCCGCCTTGTCGTCCGCCCCGAGGACGGAGTCTCCGGAGGTGACCACCAGGTCCATTCCCTTCAGAGAGGGCAGGAAGTCAAACCCGTCGATCACCACCCCGTTGGCCAGCGGAATCGGGCCGCCGTCATAGTCCTTGACGATCCGGGGAGTGGTCTTCCCCACCACCCCGTCGGAAGTATCCATATGGGCGATCAGCCCGATCGCCGGCCTGGCCCCTTCTCCCTTGGCCGGGATGCTGCCGTACACATATCCGTGCTGATCCATCCGGGCGTCCCCGACGCCCATCTGGCGCAGCTCTTCCGCCAGCATCGCCCCAGCTCCAGCTGCCCCGGGGTGGAAGGGCACGTTTCATTGGCTTCAAAAGAAGTTGTTTCCACCTGTACGTATTTCAGAAACCGATCCAGTACCGTCGCCATGTTCCCATCCTCCGAATCGTCATGTACAATCCGCGATTACAGGTTCCCGTTAATCCACGCGCTGATGGCCGCCTGAGGCTTGAAACCAATGGACTGATCCACCAGCTGCCCCTTCTTCAGCAGCACCAGGCAGGGCACGCTCTGCACCCGGTATTCCGCCGCCAGCTCGGGGCACTCGTCCACGTCCACCCCATAGAAGGACACCTTGCCCGCCAGTTCTTCGCTCACCGCTTCCAGCACGGGCGCCAGCATCTTGCAGGGCCCGCACCAGGTGGCGTTGAAATCCACCACAGCCACGTCCGCCGCCTTCGCTTCATTCACAAATCCCTGTCCGTCTACCTTCTTTACCATTGTCCGTTTTCCTCCGTTTCGTTTCATTTGCCCGCAGGCGCTTTTCGTTCTCCGCATCAAACGCTTTAAAAACATTTGATCAAATATAATATAACAAAACTTTTTCTTTCTGTCAATCCCCTACAGCCGCCCCCGCATGATGGCCAGAATCAGATCCCGGCTGTTAAAAAACGGAGCCAATTGGCTGTCCGCCAGCAATTCGTCGACCCCCTTCAGGGGCACGACGGTCTGGATCAGCGGAAGCAGCGCAAAGGCCAGGCAGCACAGCAGCGCGCCACGCAAAAGCCCGAACACGCCTCCCACCAGAGAATTCATCTGTTTAAGAACCGGGAATCGGAACACCACCTTCAGGAAATTCAGCACCAGATGCATCAGCAGGAAGCATACCAGAAAGCAGGCCAGAAAGCAGAGCACGTTCACCACCGCGCTGACGATGGTCTGGCTCACGTAGTCTCCCACCCGGTCCAGGCCCATACTTTGAAAAGCCTGCCCCTGCAGGTTGTTCTGCAAGAGGGTGTTCAGCGGCCCGGGCAGATTCACCCGGCTGAGCACCTCCGAAATGGCGGCGGTGTTCAGCCCGCTGACACTGGTCTGGGCCAGCGTTTGGTCCCCGATGCGGGTCCCCGCGTCCGTATAGGACATGAGCGTCCGCAGGAACTCAGGATGACTCTGAACCCAGGCCACGAGCTTCGGGTTCAGCCAGAAGGTGACCCCCAGGGACAGCACACATCCTCCCAGGGAAGCCACCGAGGAGATAAACCCCCTGTACAGCCCCACCAGCGTGCTGATCCCCAGAATGGCCAGAATCACGATATCGATGGTATTCACGGATTCCCTCCCTTTCGTTTAATAGATTCCCGCCATCGCCTGGGTCAGCATCGCCATGGCGGAAGCAATTTCGGACTGGTTGGGGGCCTCCTGCAGGATAATCGCCTCCAGGGTCGCCGCCGCGTTGTTCACCGCCAGCCAGGCGGGGCTCTGAGGATCCATGCTCTGCAGCATGGTTTCCGCGCTGGTCAGAAGCATCTTCGCGTCCCCGATCAGGGAGGCCGTGGTGGCGGAAATGCCGGATGTCTGCGTATCCGCGTTATGATAGGCGCATTGCACCCCCGCGGAAGCCGCTGCCGTCCCCAGATACTGTTCCAGCGTTTCCTGATATTCTGTCCCGATAAAGGAGTACAGCGGATGCCCCATGGGAATGGTCACAACCCCGCGCAGGACCTGATTCGGGCACCAGGGGGAGGCCAGCATTCCCGTTTCCGCGCAAACCGTCTCCGTTGTATGCATCTGGCAGTACACCCTGGGCTGGGTGCCTTCCGCCCAGTAATCCGTCACCGTCCCGTATCCCATGGCGTCATGCCGGCAGGCTTCCGTCGCCAACTGTCCGCTGACGGCGCAGGTCTCCACCCGGGTCACATGATAATTCCCGGCATTCCCTTCCAGGATATCCTTGTTAGGCAAGCCGGAATGCAGCTTGCTCATGTACGCCTGCCAGAGGGGAGCCGCCGCGCCGCTGCCGGTGGATTTAGAGCTCAGGGCTTTGTAATTATCATGCCCCACCCACAAGGCAGAGGCGTAATAGCCCGTCATCCCGGCAAAGAAAACGCCCTTCTGATCCGAATTGGTCCCCGTTTTTCCGCCGACCGTCTGCCCTTTGATCCGGGCGGAGGTTCCGGTTCCCGAGGAGACCGCTGTCTTCAGCATGTCCACCATCATCCAGGCGGTGCTGTCGGCAAAGACACGCCGGCGCGCCTGATTCTGGTGCCCGTCCCAGACCACGTCTCCATTGGAATCGGAGATGCCCAGAACGGAGATGGGTTCCTGATAGACGCCCCCGTTGGCCAGAACCCCGAAAGCAACCGTCATTTGCAGGGGGGTGATTCCCGAAGAACCCAGGGACAGGCCAAAGGGAGTCGCGTCAATATGATCATCGTCAATTCCCATCCGATGCAGGAAATCAACGCTCCGGTCCACTCCCACCTTTGTCAAAAGCGTATACGCCGCCGCCGTGTTGTGGGATTTGGCCATGGCCGTGCGCAGGGTCTCCGGCCCCACATATCCTCCGCCGCCATAATTGGTCGGCCAGGAGTCGTTCCCCTTGGCGTCCCGCCATCCCGCGATGGGCAGTGGCATATTATAGGCGATGGACGCCGGACTGCCCCCCAGCTCGATGGCAGGGGCATAGACCGCGATGGGCTTGATGGAGGAGCCGACCGGCATCTTCATATCCGTCGCCCGGTTCAGCGTCTTTCTGGCCGTCGCTTCTTCCCGGCCGCCGATGATCGCTTTCAGTTCCCCGGTGCGGTAATCCAGCACCGCGCAGGCTGCCTGCGGCTGAGGAATTTCCGTATAAGTGCCGTCGGAGTTCCGGCTGCGGAACACCTTGTCCGCCGGGTCCCGCAGCGCGGGATACTTGTTCCAGGAGGCCAGGGTCTCCTGGACCGTTTCCTGAATATTGGGATCCAGCGCCAGCTTCACCCTGTATCCGCCCGTCCGCAGCTTCTTTTCCATCTGGGCCCGGTTTCCGGCGTTATCCTCCAGCCCGTCCATTTTCAGGAATATATCCACCACTTCCTGAATCGCGTATTCCACATAGTGGGCATAGGGATACATGGCGTCCCCCGCTGAAGCGGATGTCTCCAGTACATGCGCGGTGCTTGCATTCAGGGCCTCCTCATACTGGCCCCGGGTGATAAACTGGTTTTCATACATGCACCGAAGCACGTAGTCGGTCCTGTTGTTGGTGATGGCCGCGTAGTCCGTATCTTCGCTCTTCCTGGTATAGAAGTTCCTCCGGGGATTGTAGTAGTAGGGGTTATTGGTCACCCCCGCCAACATGGCGCATTCCCTCAGGGTCAGTTCTCCCAGGGATTTGCCGAAATATCCCTCCGCCGCCACCTGCACCCCGTAATAATTCTCTCCCAGATAGATAGTGTTCAGATAGCTTTCCAGTATTTCATCCTTGGAATACTTCTGTTCCAGCTGGATCGCCAGCCAGGCTTCCTGAATTTTCCGTTTGTAGCTCTGTTCCGGGGAAAGCAGGGTGTTTTTGATCAGCTGCTGGGTGATGGTGGAGCCCCCCTGGGTACCGCTGGATGTAAGGTTGTTCACCAGCGCTCCGAATATCCGCTTCAAATCCACGCCGCTGTGCGTATAAAACCGGGCATCCTCCACGGCCACGTATGCGTTCCGCAGCTGCTGGGGCATCGCCGCCAGCGACACCATGACCCGGTTTTCCGTTCCTTTGTATTCGGTAATCAGGTCCCCGTTGGTATCATAGATGAAAGAGGTCTGATCCTGCCCGTCCAGCGCTGCCAGATCCAGCTCCGGCGCTGTTTCCACATACCCCTTGGCGATCCCCAGCACCGCCCCGGCCAGCGCGATCCCAGCCAGCAGAACCACCAGCGCCGCCACCCGCACCACGTTGACCGCCACGCTGAGAATAAAGTTGGGCTTCCGCAGGGACGGCTTGAAAAAGCGGCTTTCCTTCTTTTCCCTCCGGGGCTTCTCCGCGCTTTCCGCTTCTTCATCCGGGCCGCCTTCATCCTCCAGAGAAAAGTCCGGGGAAAAAAAGCCGGTTTCCTGCTCGTCCGGCAGTTCCTCGCCCTCTTCAACCACATCATCCTCCGGATCCGTTTCCTTCTTCCGTCCGAACATGTCTCCGCCTCCTTCCCCACCGTTTTCCTGTCTATTCTATCACAGATGACCATGCAACGCAAATCTTTCGAAACAATTCCGTAATAATCAGGATTCCATGAAAAAGCCCGCCGAAAACCGGCGGGCTTTTGAATCGATCCTTATTCGGCCGTATAGGGCATCAGCGCGATGGCACGGGCGCGCTTGATGGCCTCACCCAGCTGACGCTGGTGCTTGGCGCAGTTGCCGCTCATCCGACGGGGCAGGATCTTGCCGCGCTCGTTGGTGAAGCGACGCAGACGGTTCACGTCTTTGTAATCGATATAAGCGATCTTATCTACACAGAAAGCACAGACCTTCCGACGGGGACGGCGTCCTCCGCGGGGGCGGGGCCTTCTCTCTCCACGTTCTTCAGACATGGGGTTTTCCTCCTTCACTCAAGACTCAAAAGGGCAGTTCATCGGGCTCCACCGATGTGAAGCCGTTTGTCGCGGGATCCGCGGCCGGAGCGGGAGCAGCCGCCGGCGCATAACCGCCGGTCATGCCGTCGCTCTCTCCCCGGGGGGTAAGGAATTCTACGTCTTCCGCCTGAACCTCCAGGGACGCCCGGGTGGTTCCGTCATTCGCCTGATAGGTTCTGACGCGCACGGAACCGGTCACTGCCACCTTCCGGCCCTTGGCCAGATACTTGGCGCAGTTCTCACCCAGCTGCCTCCACGCGGAAACGCGGAAAAAATCCGCTTCCTGCTGACCGTTCTGGGCATCCCGGCGGGCGCGGCGGTTCACCGCCACCGTGAAATCGCAAACGCTGTCACCGGCAGGAGTGTTCCGCAGCTCGGGATCACGAACCAGATTGCCAATAATAAACAGTCTGTTCATCCAGCTTTCCTCCCCTTATTCCGCGTCAATATCAGCGGTTTCGGCGACAGCTTCGGGAGCTTCTTCGGCGGCCTCGGGCGCTTGCGCTTCTTCAGCGGCCTGGCGCACGGGGCGCGGTTTCACGGCGGAGCGCTTTTCAACCAGCTTCACGACCAGATACCGCAGCACGTTTTCGTCGATCTGCAGATTCCGTTCCAGCTCCCGGGGCAGATCCGCCGGAGCCTGGAAGGTCACGATCACGTACCATCCCTCGGTCTTGTAGTCGATGGCATAGGCCAGGCGCCGCTTGCCCCAGGTCTCATCCACCTTCTCGATCTCGCCACCATTGGCCGTGATCAGGCCGGAAACCTTTTCAATCAGCTCTTTCCGAGCGGTTTCCTCCAGACCCGTGTCGATGATGTAGATCATTTCATACCTGTTCATCATTCTTTCACCTCCTCACGGACTTATGGCGCTGCATCCCGCAGCGCAAGGATGTGCCAATTGCGGATTATACCAGAACTTTTCTTTTCTTGCAAGTTCTTTTTTTGGGGGCTTTGGGGGCCATTCAGCAGTTTCACCCTGAAGGGATGGCATAAAGCGATGGCTGCTACCGCGCAGTGGCCGGCAGCATGGTCCCGCTGCGGATTTTCCGTCCCAGCCGGGTTTCCACGAAGGTGCGGAGCAGGCTGAAGGGAGCGTAGGCCTGGGGAGTATCCACCCAGGAAGCGGAGCCGGACTGCAGCGTCTTTCGCATCCATCGGACCTCCTCTGCGGTCAGGGGCTGGGGAAGGCGCTCTCCCGGGCGGGAAGCGGCTTTCCGTCTGTCCCGGCAGGCCCGGCAGCAGATCCCCCCTTCCTGGATATCAAAGAAGAAGGGGCCCTCCTCCGGCAGGGACCCGCCGCAGTACACGCAGTGGTTCAGCCGGGGCTTGAAACCCTCGCAAACGGAAAAATGCAGCAGGAAGCCGGCGATCAGGGGCTGCCAGGGCTGATCGGAAAAGGTCAGCCGGCTCAGAGTATGCAGCAGCAGCATGAACAGCTCCTGCCGTTCCTGTTCCGGCTCCACCACCGCCTCCGTCAGGTTCAGCAGATACACCCCGCAGGTCAGCCGGTCATAATCCTGTCGGAGGGGAAAGAAGGTTTCAATCAAATGAACGGAGGTCACCGTCACGCGGCCTCCGTTCTCGTAAAGCATATAATCTCCCAGCGCAAAAAGCTCTCCCGCGTTCAGGTGATGGGATTTGGGCTTCCGGCAGTTCCGGATCACGGCGTCTATCCGCCCCCTGGAGGGGCTGAAGAGGGTTACCATCCGGTCATTGTCCCGATAATTCACATGCCGCAGCACAATGGCGGTATTTTCTGTCTGTACCATTCTTTTTCTCTCCAGCAGCACGATTTCCACCTCGAAGGATCCGATCCGGTAACCGCTGGATTTGATCGGTCATCCTCCGCTTCCCTGGGTGATTCGTCGGCCCATCCATTATTCCCGCATATGCTATCACGGAAGAGAACAGAAATCAATCTCCCGTTTGCTCTTTTCTGCTTTACGGAAGAAGAGGCGCCTCTCCCGGCGCCTCTTTCTCTTGAGCTTCTGCCCATCTCAGGTTGAAGTTTTCCCTCCGTCCCGGAGGTTCTCTTCCTTCCCGTACCCGTATCCATTCCCATAATTGGAATAATGGGAATAAGAATAGTAATGATTTTTATAATAGTTCCGCTGGCTGCGGGTCTTCACATTCACCCGGTTAATGATGCAACCCACCACCGGACATCCGCTCTGATGGATCTGCTTGACCGCGTCCTGCACCTCTCCCCTGCGGCGCTGCGCGTGAGAGATCACCAGAATGACCCCGTCGCACCGCCGGGCGATGACAGCGCTGTCCACCACCATGCCGATGGGCGGTGCGTCGATCAGGACCACATCGAAAGACTGCTTCAATTGGTCAATCAGCTGGGTAAACTCCTGGCTGTCCAGCAGCGGAATGGGATTGACGATATCCTTCCCCGCGGGGATCAGATACGCGTCCTGAATGTTGGTGCCATACACCACATCCTCCAGCTCGCTGTATCCGGCCAGATACTGGGCCAGGCCGTTGATCTCCCCCTCCGGAAACCGGATGTTGAAGTGGCTCAGCATGACGCTCTTGCGCAGGTCGCAGTCCACTACGACGACCTTTTTCTTTCGCGCCGCCAGATTGCGCATAATCTGCATCACCAGGGAACTTTTGCCTTCATTTTCTGTGCAGCTGGTGACCACGAAGCTTTTCATATCCCGGCCGACGAAGGAGAGGTTTGTGCAAATGGAGTTCAGCGCTTCCGAGCCTTGAAAATCCATGGATTCCAGCCGTTGAATCTCGCAGAATCTCATGCTTTTCCTCCTTTCTTGCCCTTCCTTGTCTTTTTCCGTTTTCCGCCGGCGGATTCCTTCCCGTGCACGAAGGACTCCTGCTCCGTCACCACACCCAGGGTGGGCAGGCCCAGCAGCTTCTCGATGTCCTCCGGCGTCCGAACCTTATCGTCCGCCACGAACAGAACCACGACCACGGCGATCGCGGCCAGGGCGCCGATCAGAAAGCCAATCACCAGGTTGCGGCTCTTGTTGGGAGAGGAGGGAGTCAGCGGCAGCCTTGCTTCCTCAAAGATATTGGGCTGCACCTGATCCATCTTGACCGCAATGAACTCGCACGCTACCTTGGCAAAGGTTCCGGCGATATCCTTCGCCTCCTGCGGGTTCGGGCTGGTCACCGTGATATACAGGATGCGGGTATTGCTGGGGTTCGTGACGGAGATCATTTTATCGATCTGGCTGTAGGTGTAATTCAGCCCCAGTTCTTCCAGCACCTGATCCTGCACGTGCCAGTTGTGAAATACTTCCTGATAGTCCTGGGCCAGATAGTTGCCAATCTGCAGGTCCGAAAGATTGATCGCGGAATCCTTGCTGTTCACCACATACAGTTTCGCGGTGGATTTGTACATCGGGGTCGCGATCCGGAAGGAATATACCCCCATGATCACTGTCCCGATTACGGCGCAGATCACCACCAGCAGCCAGTGATCCAGAATTACGTTCAACAGCTCCATCAGATCGATGGTTACTTCATCGTCATCCTGCTGAGGGATGGTATCGGCCGGGGACGGCAGCACTTCCTGCTCCTCGTCAAATCTCCTTCTCCTGGGCATGGGTTCCTCCTGCGTTCCTGATTATTGCTTCGCGGGCCTGTAAAAGGCATCCACGATCCAGGCCGATACGTCATCCGATGTCGTGTAATACTCCGTCGACCCGGTTCGGCCCGCGTAGTTATATTCTCCGGGAATCTGTTCCACAGCGCGGATATCATACCCGAACGCCGCGTTAAACTCGTTGATCAGCCGGCCCCTGCTGACATTGGTGACCAGCCGGGAGCCAAGTCTGTCCATCATCTCTCCGAAGAAATTCGGGTTTTCTTTGATTCTGGCCGACATCAGTTTCCTGGCCCCCGTCAGCCACTCCCGCTGGCGCAGCTGCCTGCTGGCGTTGGTTCCGTCCCCGACGCCCATCCGGCCCCGCACAAAGCGCTCCGCCTGATCCCCCTTCAAGGTCAGGGTCATCCCGGGCTTCATATCATCCCGGCCGAAATCCTCTTGCAGCGTCACGGTCACCCCGCCCAGCATATCGTTGATCTCCGATACGGCGGAATAGTCCGTGACCATATAAAGATCGATCCCCAGATTGTCCAGATAATGGCTGACGGCTTCGACCGTGTTTTCAGCGCAGGCCTTCTGATCCTTGCCATATATGTGGCTCAGACAGATCTGCATATTCATGTGTCCGCCGTCATCCCCCAGGATGGTCAACATATGAACTCTGGCCATCGTATACCGTTCGATCTGCAGCTGGCGAACGGTTTTCGCCTCATGGTCGATTACCAGCAGCAGCAGGAAGTCCGCCCGTCCGCCATCCCGGTACAGATACTGCTCGGCGGTAATGTCCGTATCCGTGCCGACCAGCAGCAGGGTCGTGATCCCTGTCTTTTTATAATATGTATTTCCCTGAAAAATCTTCTCTTCATATTTGCCGAACCCTTCCGTCATCTGGCTTCTGGGTTCCGCCACATCCGCCTCCAGCTGCCGCCCGACGAAATAGGCTCCGATGGCCAGCGCGGCCAGCGCGGCCAGGAAGCAAAGCCCCCATACGGGGCGCCGTGTATTCCCTCTACCAGCCATTCCGGCTTCTCCTTCCCGGGTTCCCTCTGCGGGGCGGCCCTTCCAGAATCTGCCGAGGATTCTCCTCCGTCAGCAGCCGCGCGAAATCCTCTCCGTATTCCCGTTTTAACGCATTACGGGCCTCTGCCAGATTCGGCTTCCGGGAGGTAAGATTATGCATGTCGCTTGCGACCACATCGATCAGCCCGGCTTTCAGGGCCTTCTTCGCCCATCGGTCCCCCAAAAAGCCCCTGCTCCGCAGCACGGTATCCGCGTTCATCTGCAAAAGGCAGCCCATATCCTTCAATTCTTCCAGCCAGGAGGCTTCATCCCGCAGGCAATTGTAACGCTCGACATGCGCCACCAAAACCCCGAAGCCCGCGTTGGTCATTTCCCTGGCCGCGTGCTGGATCATCCCCCAGGGAGTTTCCGGCATGAATTCGATCAGGACCGTCTCCGTCCCCCCGAGGGTCGGCAAAGCATCAGCCCTCACGGTCTCGGCCGCCACGGAAGTGTACATGATTTCGCATCCCTCATACAGATGAAGATCCAGCCCCTCCTCCCGGATAAAACAGCGAAGATCCTCCAGATGCTCCCTGTAATCCGCCATCGGAAACGTCCGGTGCCCCGGGCGGGCGTGGGATGTGCAGCAGATGCCCGTCACTCCGCCGGCGGCCGCCTGGCGCAGCATCTCCCGGCTCATCTCGGAGGATCGGGATCCGTCGTCCACGCCGTAAACCACATGCGTATGAATATCGATCATGTTTTTCCATAACAGGATAAATGGCTGTCACCGAAACGATGGCAGCCATTTATATCCTGTAAACTCAGCTTATTCGGCTTCTTCCACCAGCACAACCAGGGTGATGTCCTGAGCCGCGGCCATAGCCTTGCAGGTGTCCGCGTCAAAGGTCACTTCCACGGTGTTGTCGGCGGTCGCAACGGCGTCGCCCACAAACCAGGCATCATCCACCAGCGCCAGCACGATCACGGTGTCGCCTTCCTTGATGCCGGCGATCCCGCTCAGCACGATGGTATAGGAATCCTGATCAGCGATGGAGGGATCCACCTTCACGCTGATGACCTCGGCGCACTTGGAACCTTTCTTCACATTCGTCTCGGTCGGGAAAACGGTGGTTACATCGCCGCCCTCCGTGGCTTCTTCCAGATTGGAAATCAGTTCCTTGGCCGTATCGGTCAGGTCGATCTTCTGGATCAGGGAACCGGTGGTCTCTTCAGTGGTTTCCTCGGTGGTTTCTTCGCTCTTCAGATGGTTCTTCTTCTGATGAACAATTTCCTTGGGCGCAGCCGTCGGAGGAATGTCTTCCGGTACGGGCGTAATCACCGGTTCAGGCGTAATCACTGTAATGGGATCCTCGGGAGAATCCCCTTCGGGAACCGGAGTCGGAGTCGGATCAGTGGATTCCGCCACGGCCAGGGCCATGGACAGCGTCATCGCTAGAGCCAGCAACAGAGCAATCAGTTTCTTCATGGTACTTACAACCCCTTCCTTTGGCCGTTTCGGCCTGATAATGTATCCCGACCCTCCGGCCGGAAGGCGTCGGCCATGCCCATGAAAAGGGCAGACAGCTTCCGCCGTTCGAACAGATTAGATGATACCACCGATCATTTTTCGTGTCAATCGGTTTTTACAAATTTTTATGGCGCATTTTTTGCTTTTTTTCGGCTTTTCCGTGTCTGTTTCAGTACATGCCGCCCATGCCCGCGCCGCCGGCCGGAGCCGCGGGTTCGGGTTCGGGGATGTCCGCCACCAGGCTCTCGGTGGTCAGGACCATCGCCGCCACGGAAGCCGCGTTCTGCAGGGCGCTGCGGGTCACCTTGGTGGGATCGATAATACCCCGTTCCACCATATCCACGTACTCGCCCTTCAGAGCGTCATAGCCGAAGCCGGGTTTCTGGGCCGTCTGGATGTGATCCACCACCACGGAGCCGTCCACGCCCGCGTTGGCCGCGATCTGCCGGATGGGCTCTTCCAGGGCCCGCAGCACGATCTCCACACCCGTCTTCGCGTCGCCCGCGTAGCTCTCCAGCAAAGCCGCCACATTGGGAATCACGTTCAGCATGGCAATCCCGCCGCCGGGGACGATGCCCTCCTCGGTCGCCGCGCGGGTGGCGCTCAGCGCGTCCTCGATCCGCAGCTTC
This sequence comes from Clostridia bacterium, assembly GCA_017512805.1. Lineage (GTDB taxonomy): Bacteria > Bacillota > Clostridia > Christensenellales > Aristaeellaceae > Aristaeella. The sequence continues at coordinate 49,062 of JAFWES010000070.1, read as the reverse complement.
CGTTCCTTCATCTCCACTTCGGTCGCCGCCCCGACCTTGATCACCGCCACGCCGCCGGCCAGCTTGGCCAGCCGCTCCTGCAGCTTCTCCCGGTCATAGTCGCTGGTGGTTTCCGCGATCTGGGCGCGGATCTGATTCACCCGGGCGTCGATGTCCGCCTTCACGCCGGAACCGCCCACGATGGTGGTATTTTCCTTGTTGACCTTGATCTGCCGGGCGCTTCCCAGCATATCCAGGGTCGCTTCCTTCAGCTCCATGCCGGTCTCGGAGGAAATGACGGTACCGCCCGTCAGGATGGCGATATCCTGCAGCATTTCCTTGCGGCGGTCGCCGAAGCCGGGGGCCTTCACGGCCACGCAGGTAAAGGTGCCGCGCAGCTTGTTGACCACCAGGGTGCTCAGGGCTTCACCCTCTACATCCTCCGCGATGATCAGCATCTTCTTGCCGGTCTGCACCACCTGCTCCAGCAGCGGCAGGATCTCCTGAATATTGCTGATCTTCTTGTCGGTAATCAGTACCACCGGATCATCCAGCACGGCTTCCATCTTCTCTGTATCGGTCACCATGTAAGCGGACGCGTACCCCCGGTCGAACTGCATTCCCTCGGTGGTTTCCATCCCGGTGGTCATGGTCTTGCTCTCTTCCACGGTGATGACGCCATCGGCGCCCACGGTCTCCATCGCGTCGGAGATCAGCTTGCCGATGGTTTCGTCCGCGGCGGAGTTGGCCGCTACCTGCGCGATGGCCTGCTTTCCGTTGATCGGCCGGCTCAGATTCCGCAGCCCTTCCACGGCCGCTTCCGTCGCCGCCTCAATTCCCTTCTTCAGGATCATGGGATTCGCGCCCGCCGCCAGATTCTTCAGGCCTTCCCGAATGATAGCCTGAGCCAGCAGGGTCGCAGTGGTGGTTCCGTCGCCCGCCACGTCATTGGTTTTGGTGGAAACTTCCTTCACCAGCTGGGCGCCCATGTTTTCAAAGGGATCTTCCAGCTCGATTTCCTTGGCGATGGTCACGCCGTCGTTGGTAATCAGGGGAGAGCCGTATTTTTTGTCCAGCACCACGTTGCGGCCCTTGGGCCCCAGCGTGATCTTCACGGTATCCGCCAGCGCGTTTACGCCTTTTTCAATCGCCCTGCGGGCGTCTTCGCCATACTTGATCTGCTTCGCCATTTTCTTTTCTCTCCTTGCTGTCCTTTACTGTTTCGGATTCCGGAAACCCTTTATTCCACCACGGCCAGAATGTCGCTCTGCCGCACGATGATTATTTCCTCGCCATCCACCTTGACTTCCGTTCCGGCATACTTGGAATAAATCACCTTCTGGCCTTCCTTGACCTGCATGGTAATTTCCTTCCCGTCCACATTCCCGCCGGGACCCACAGCCAGCACCATCGCCATCTGGGGCTTTTCCTTCGCCGCGCTGGTCAGAATCAGCCCGGACTTGGTGGTTTCTTCCGCTTCACAATTCTTGATGACCACGCGGTCACCCAGGGGCTTCACAGTCATGGAACAATTCCTCCTGTACTCTACATTCTTCCGGATGATTAGCACTCGTTCCGCAGGAGTGCTAACAACCGTGGATAAATATAATGCTTTTCCCGGAATAACGCAAGCCGTAGATGGGTAAAAAATCAGGCAAATAGCAACTATTTCTCAATAATTCTCTTGTTTTCTCCCGATTTCCCGCTTTTTCGTCATATTTCGCCTCACTGACCGTCGGAAAGCCTCCTCCGTACCGGGATCAACGCCATTTTCATGGCCACGGGCCAGGCCAGTGTTTCCAGTTCCTCCCCGTCAATCCAGGCATATCCTTCCGGAGCCTGCGCCGGTTCGCGGAGTTCCCCTTCATACAGGGTCATCTGCCACACCTGATGGGTAAAGACATGCTTTGCCGTCCCCACCGCCCGGAACGTTTTCATCTCCATCCCCCACCGGCGCCGGAGCTCCGCTTTTCGCGCCTCCGCGCTTTCCCATCCCTTCATCAGGGGAAAGCACCAGAGGCCGCTGAGCATCTTCTCCGTCCGTTTCCGGGCCAGCACCCGTTTTCCGTCATAGATCAGAATCAGATCATAGAGCATTTCCTTCGGCGGCTTTGCTCCGGGGATTTTGGGCAGTTCCGCCGCCGCGCCCGTCCGCCTTCCCCGGCACAGATCCTCCAGCGGGCAGCGGTCGCAGTCCGGGGTTCCGGGAACGCAGACCGTCGCTCCCAGATCCATCACGGCCTGATTGTAATCTCCGGGACGGCTTTCCGGAACCAGCTCCTTCGCCAGCGTCTCAATCCGCGTCCGGGTTCCCGGTTCCCCCAGGCTCTCCCCGATCGCATACAGCCGGCTGATCACCCGGATCACATTTCCGTCCACCGCCGGGACCGGCAGGTTCCAGGCGATGGACGCGATCGCCCCCGCGGTGTAGGGCCCGATACCCCTGATCTTCAGCAGGTCCTCCACCCCGGAGGGCACCTTCCCTCCGAATTCCGTCATCACCTGTTTCGCCCCGGCCTGCAGATTCCGTGCCCGCGCGTAATATCCCAGCCCCTCCCATTGCTTCAGCACGGCGCTTTCCTCCGCCGCCGCCAGATCCTGGACCGTGGGAAACGCTTCCAGAAATCGGGCGTAATATCCGGCGACGGTTTCCGTCCGGGTCTGCTGCAGCATGATTTCGCTGACCCAGATTTGATAGGGATCGGCGCTTCCTCTCCAGGGAAGCTTCCTCGCGTGCCGGTCATACCAGGCCAGCAGACGGGCAGTGATTTCCTTCATATCGGTTTTTCTCCCTAAAAAATTCCCGGCCGGATCAACCGGCCGGGCGATCATTTAATGTTGAACTTACAGCTTCGCGCCGCACTCCGGGCAGAACTTCGCGCCGGGAGCCACCTCCGCGCCGCAGCTGCCGCAGACGGAAGCCGCGCTTTGCTTCGCGCCGCACTCCGGGCAGAACTTCGCGCCCTTCGCGATCTGGGCCCCGCAGGAAACGCAGGCCGTCACGGCCGCAGCAGGAGCGGGTGCCGCGGGCGCCGCCGGGGCCGGGGCCGCGGGCTGCTGCGCAAAGCTCTGGGCGAACATCTGTCCCATCGCCGCGCCGGCTCCCATGCCGACACCCATGCCCGCCATGCCGCCGCCTTCCTGATTGGCAGCCTCCCGCATGGCCTCCGCCGCCTGGTACTTGGCGTAATTGTCCAGGTTGCCCAGGACGCCCATGCTGGTCCGCTTGTCCATGGCTTTTTCCACCTCTTCGGGCAAAGAGATGTTCTCCACCACGAAACTGCAAAGGGTCAGCCCCAGAGCCGCCAGCTTCGGGTTCACTGTGTTCATGGCGTAGGTTCCCAGCTCTTCATAGTTGGCCGCCAGATCCAGCGCCGGAATCTTGCTCTCGGCGATCGCGTCGCTGAGGCTGGACACGATCTGCCGCTTGATCTGCCCTTCCACGCCATCCACGGTGACCAGAGCGCTGGTGCCGAAAACTTCCTTCAGGAAGGTGGCCGGGTCAGAAACCTTGAAGCTGTAAATACCGAAAGCCCGCAGCCGGATCATGCCGAATTCCGCGTCCCGCATCATGACGGGATTGCTGGTCCCCCACTTCATATCCAGGAACTGCTTCGTATTCACAAAATACACGTCGGATTTGAAAGGTGAATTGAAACCGTATTTCCAGCTCTTCAGCGCTGTCAGGATGGGCATATTGCTGGTCTGCAGCTCATACCGGCCGGGGCCGAACACATCCGCCAGCTGCCCTTCGTTCACAAAGATGGCGGCCTGGCTTTCCCGCACCGTCAGTTGCGCCCCCATCATGATTTCCTTTCCGTTCATATCATACTTGTGAACCATGGTTTTGGCGCTGTTGTCGGTCCACTCGATGACATCAATCAGCTGCCCCTTCAGTTTATCCAGAATTCCCATATTGATTCCTCCTTTTTGATTCCTCCGTGAACACCCTTTCGGGCGTCTGTTCCGTTTTCGCTCAGGTATCCCCATCCGCGCAAAGGGCGTAGAGGGAAGGGAGCACCTCAATCCCCGTTATCCGCATCTGCAGCCCCTGATATTCCTCGGCATGCAGGATTCCCTCCCGGACACTTTCTTCCAGGATGGAGCGCATATCGTCCGCCGAGGCGTCCTCCACATGTTCCCGCACAGGCCCGGCCAGGACGAAGATCCGCCCGTCCCCGGTGACCAGGGGCAGTACATGGTATCCGCGGATATCTCCTCCCAGGCTCCGGAACAGGCTCTTTTCCAGAGAACGGTCCCGATCCGGGGCGGAGCTGCCTTCCTCCATGCCCACGCAGCTCAGCGTCATCAGCACGACGGGGCTGTTCGGATCAAACCGGCTGCGCCGCATGAGCATTCCCCGCCGCAGCTCGTCTTTGGTCATGGCCCGATCGCTGACCAGGCTGCGGAACAGGTTCCGCCGGCCGAGAACCAGCATCTCGCCCTGATCCGGATGATCGCTAGAAAAATCCGCCCGGATCCAGTTCAGCAGCGTGTTCAGCTCCTGCAGCCATGCCGCGGCTTCCTCCGGCGTCCGCCCCGCTTCACAGACGGGAATATAAGGATTGACTGCCCGCAGCCAGACCAACAGTTCATGCTTTTTCTCCGGTCCGAAGCCGACGACCACCGCGTCTGCCCGATGCGCCTTCATGCACTCCTTGACCCCGTCCAGATCCTGCCGGATATGGGGTTTTCGGAATCCATTGTAATCCCACTGAATCCGATCAAACGCGTCCAGCACCTCTTTCTGATCCGAAGCAAGCAGTAGTTTATACATACATCAACCTCCGACCTGTTTTTCCGTTTTCCGGAAAGGCGCGCCTCTCCGACGGAACAGATTATATCTGTTTTCCTCCTTCTGCGCAATTGTTTTTTTGGTATGGCCGGATGATAACCATAAAAAACACAATCACTGAAACGACTAAACCAGCGTCCCTGGAACGGCTGAACCGCCATCCCCGGGACAGCTGGACCGCATTCCCAGGGACCGCTTACTCCTTCCCCTCCTCCAATACCGCGCTGGTCATGGCTCCCAGGGTCAGCTCCGTTCCATTCAGTTCCGCGGCGCCTTCATCCTGCGTTCCGATGATGGCAGCGATCCGCGTCAGGGGCGCCTCTGTTGCCTCCGCCAGGTTCACCGTCAGGGGCCCGCCTGTCGGATTGTGGAAGACGGCTGTCGTATTTCCCCGCCAGGTGCACAGAAAACCGCCCATCTTCGTGTCCCCAAAGTCCAGCGCTTGATAAGCGCCGTTGGCGATCCCGGGATGTTCCCGCCGGATTCGCAGGATCTTCTGATAGTGCTTCAGGAGGCTTCCCTGCTTTTCCATCTGGCTTCGCACCGTCTCCTCCGTCTGGCTTCCGTAGTCGCTGCCCTCCGGATCGGCCACAGTATCCCCGTCCCCCCATTGCATGTGGAGCCGGCGGTTGGCATCCGTTTCCGCTCCGCCCCTGGAACCTCTCAGTCCAATCTCCTCCCCGTAATAGATGAAGGGAGAGCCCGGCGTCAGCAGATACAGATTGGCTGCCATGGCCATTTTTCCGCCCCGGTTTTGCAGGTAACCCGCGGCGCGATCCATGTCATGGTTGGAAATAAAAGGGATGTGGATTGCGAAGGGATTGATCGACCGGATGGTCAGCCAGTACTCCTCCGTATTTTTCGTCAGTCGGTTCACGTTCCCGCCCTTGGCGGTTTTGGCAATCAGGCCCTCCGCCTGAGCTGTTCCGAAGCGAAAGCAGTTCACGCTCTTCGCATAAAGATTCGCCACGGTTTCGCTGTCCCATACCTCCGCCACCGCGTAGACCTTCGGGTTGATCTTCCTCAGCTCGTCCATATACCAGCCCCAGAATGAGATATTTCTGTCATTCTCCCCCAGATACAGGTACCTGGCCGCGTCAAAGCGAAATCCGTCCACCCCCATCTCCAGATATTTCCGGGCTATTTTCAAGGCCGCCTCCCTCACCGCAGCGCAGTCATAGTTCAGCTCAGGCATGCTGTCGGAAAAATTGGCCTCCACCAGCATCCCCTCCTCCTGCATAAACCGCCGGCCTGGAGGAACGGACTCCCCTTCTCCGATCCAGGTATAGAAATCGTACCAGACGCTGTCCGTCTCCCCGGCCCGGTGCGCCTCCAGGAAGTTCCTGTACCAGGCATGCTCCCGGCCCGTATGGTTCAGCGGAAGATCCAGGATGAGCTTCACGTCCCGCTCATGGCAAAGCCGGATCAGTTCCTTCAGATCCTCCTCCGAGCCAAAGGCGGGATCAACGGTCTCATAATCCGTTACATCGTACTTATGATAGCTCGGGGAAGGGAAAACGGGGGTCAGCCATATCCCTCCGATCCCCAGGCTGGTTTCACTCTCCGGGTTCCCGTCGTTCAGATAATCCATCCTGCGGATCATTCCCCGCAGATCCCCGATCCCGTCCCCGTCCGAATCGGAGAAGGAGCCCACGAAAATCTCATAAAACACCCGGTTCTGATCCGCCCAATCCTCCGGATCCATGCCCGTGCCGTCCCCCGCCGTTTCCCCGACGGCCGCCTGTCCGCCGCAAAGCAGCACCAGCGCCGCCAGCGCCATCATCAGCCCTGCCGTCCATTTCCCTTCCATCGTATCCCCCCCGGACAGAAAACGGGCTGCCCCCCCGGTAAGCAGCCTGTTTTCCCTTGTCAGTTCGTCTTATCCGTAGATCAGGTTCCTTTCGCTCTTCGGGTCAAACAGATGCATTACCTTCGCCGGGAACGTAATATACATCCTGTTCCCATAGGAAAGCTGCTGCCTCTGCTCCTTCGTCAGGTCTACCGTAGGAAGACGCACTATGATTTTATCCTTGTTCTGACTGGAAAGGTGCAGATGCAGCTCGCTGCCCATCATCTCGTTCACGTTGATGGTGCACTCGATGGCGTTCTCCTTTCCGTCAAAGAGCACCGAGGTATGCTCCGGCCGGACGCCCAGGATAATCTCCTGGGTCTGTACATTCTTTTCCGCCAGCGCCCGGTTCTGGTCCGGGTTCAGGGCCGTCCTCGTTCCCAGCAGTTCAACGCTGTAGTCGTTCCCGTTCCGGATCAGCTTCGCCTTCAGGAAATTCATCTGCGGGCTGCCGATGAATCCTGCCACGAACAGGTTCTGCGGCGTATCAAACACCTCCTGAGGCGTCCCCACCTGCTGGATAAAACCGTCCTTCATCACCACGATCCGATCCCCCAGCGTCATGGCCTCGGTCTGATCGTGGGTCACGTAAATGAAGGTGGTATCCACCCGCTTGCGCAGAAGAATGATTTCCGCCCGCATCTGGTTCCGCAGCTTGGCATCCAGGTTGGACAGCGGTTCATCCATCAGGAAGACCGCCGGATCCCGGACGATCGCCCGGCCGATGGCGACCCGCTGACGCTGGCCGCCGCTGAGCGCCTTCGGCTTGCGGCCCAGATACTCGGTGATGCCCAGGATATCGGCCGCCTGGCAAACCCGGCGGTGAATTTCCTCCTTATCCATTTTCCTCAGCCGGAGGCTGAACGCCATATTCTCATACACCGTGATATGGGGATACAGCGCATAATTCTGAAACACCATGGCAATGTCCCGATCCTTGGGCTCCACGTCGTTGACCACCCGGTCGCCGATCTTCAGAATGCCGCCGGATATATCCTCCAGCCCGGCAATCATCCGCAGGGTTGTGGATTTTCCGCAGCCGGAAGGCCCGACAAAGACGACAAACTCCTTATCCTTGATCTTCAGATTAAAATCATGCACGGCCACGACATCCTTGTCGTAAACCTTTTTTACATGCTCCAGCGTAACGCTTGCCATTTCCAGAAACTCCTTTCCATCTCTCTCACCGGGAGGATCAGCCCTTGACGGCCCCGCCGGTCACGCCCTCCACATAATACTTCTGCAGCGCCAGGAACAGAATCGTAATCGGCACGGCGACCAGCACGCCGCCTGCGCAGAACCGGGTAAAAAATCCCTGATAATCCGCCACGTTGACCCACTGGTACAGTCCCACCGCCACGTTGTAGTTGGGCTCGCTGCCGAAGGCGATATAGGAGGCAAACACATAATCCCCCCAGGGGGCCATGAAAGCCATCAGGATCGTATAGATAACGATGGGCTTGGCCAGGGGCATAATGATCATCCGGAACACCTGGGCTCTCGTCGCCCCGTCGATGCGGGCGCTTTCATCCAGAGATTTGGGAATCGTGTCGAAAAATCCCTTGCTGATGTAGTATCCCATGCCGGAGGAAGCCACATAGATCAGGATCATCCCGGGCACCGCCCCCTGCTGGGTCAGACCCAGCTGCTTGAGCAGAAAGTACAGGGTAATCATGGTCAGGAATCCGGGGAACATCCCCAGCACCAGCACCACGTTCATGATCAGCTTCCGTCCCCGGAACCGCAGGCGGCTCAGGGTATAGCTGACGCTCAGCACCATGAAGGTCTGCAGCACGGCGCAGAAAGCGGCCACGATCAGGGTGTTCCCGTACCAGCGCAGGAACTTGCTGGACGGATCGGTCAGCAGCCACCTGTAGTTATCCAGGGACCACTGTTTCGGAAGGAGGTACGCCACCATGGCTCCGGATTCCGTGGCGTAGGACCGGAAGCTCTGAAAAACAAGAAATACGAAAGGAGCCAGCCAGATGACGCTCATCAGGACCAGGATCACATAGACAGAGGTGTTGACCCGCCGCTCATGTCCCGACTTGCTGCGCAGATGCTCGGGTTTGACTTCCCGGATGACGCCGGCCTCCTGATCCACCACAATATCCACTTCGGGAATCTGTTTTTTTTCGCTCATCACTGGAAATCCTCCTCATTCTTGACGGAAGGAATCATGTTGTAGACGATCAGGTTAATGACCGCCGTCACAACAAATACCAGAATGCCCATGACCGCCGCCAGTTTATAGTTGGTATCATTGACCGTCATTTTATACAGCCAGGTAATCAGCAGATCCGTATGCCCGGCGTTTCCGCTCAGCTGCAGGGAAAGCGGTTTCCCCTGGCTCAGCAGGTAAATCACGTTAAAGTTATTGATATTCCCGGTAAAGGAGGTCAGAAGGTACGGCCCGGTCACAAAGAGCATGTAGGGCAGCGTGATCTTCTTATACATCTGGAAAGCGTTCGCACCGTCGATTCGCGCGCTCTCGTACAGATCCGCCGGGATATTCATCAGGATCCCGGTGGCAATCAGCATCAGGTAGGGGATGCCGATCCAGACGTTGATCACGATGATGGTCACCCTGGCCCAGGTGGGATCCGTCCAGAAGGGCAGGGGCGAAGAGATCCATCCCCATTTCATCAGATAGGTATTGATGAGGCCGTCCGCCGCGAACATCTTGCTGACATACAGCAGGGAGACAAACTGGGGAATGGCGATGGTCATGACCAGAATGGTCCGCCACATTTTTTTCAGCCGGATCCCCTTCTTGTTGATCATAATGGCGACCAGCATCCCCAGGAAATAGTTCAGGAAGGTGGCGAAAAAAGCCCAGATCAGCGTCCACAGCAGCACGTGGCGGAAGGTGTCCCCGTAGCTGGCCGTATCCGAGCTGAGCAGCTGCCGGAAGTTGTCCCATCCCACCCAGGTAAACAGCTTGCTGGGCGGCTGATGGGTCGCGTCGAAGTTTGTGAAGGCCACCAGGATCATAAACAGGATGGGCAGGATGGTGAAAACCGTAACGCCAAGCGTGGGCAGAGCCAGCATGGTCTTGTGGAACTGCTCGTCCCGAAGGGAATCCAGGTCGTCCTTCGTGGTTTTCAGCTTATGTCCGCTCTTGAGCAGCTGTTCGCTGATGCGGTTCTGCTTCACATTCACCCGCCAGGTATAGATGAAAGCGGCAATAAAGAACAGGGTCAGCACTCCGTAAAGCAGGATGAAGAAAGAATTGTCTCCATAGACGGTTCTGCGCCCCTCCTTGTAGGTCTCAATGGTCCCCAGCGTGCTCAGCTTTCCCAGGTAATAGCATCCTGAAATGGATGCATTGGGAAAGAACATGTACAGGTTGAACACCGTCTGGAAGAGGAAAAAGAGCAGTCCTCTCCCCCACTGTCCCCTGGCGAAGGAGCCAAAGCCCATGATCAGATAGCTGAGCCGCGTTTTCCAGTCCCCGTCCTTAAAAGTGGTCACCAAGTCGCTCAGATTGGCCCCGATCCCTTTCAGGATATTTACGATCAGCATGCCCAGTTTTCGAACGCCTGTCCCGATGCCCTTCGGCAGCCGGGCGAAGAATCCGCCCGCGTCCCGCAGCATCTTCTGCGGTTTGCTGAGTTTGAAATACTCCAGATCCGTCACCGGAATTCCCCCTTTTCTTCTGAAAAAACAGGCTGAGGGAGACACAGCTCCCCCAGCCCGCTGTCAGGATTCTTACTTGGACAGATACCCTTCGCAGGTCGCTTCGAAGGTCTTCAGCACGTCCATCAGGGCGGCATCGTCCAGATCGTTGTACTTCTTGGCGATGATATCGTCACCCAAGCCGGTCGCCAGGCTCCAGTATTCTCCGGGATACTGGCCCTGCGGAATGGTATACTGCAGCTGATCCGCCAGCGCGGACAGCGCAACGTCCGCCTGCACGGCATCGCTCTTCTGGGCATTCATATTGGAGGGACCCCAGCCCACAGCGTTGTACCGGGCCAGCTGTACTTCTTCACTGCTCAGATAGGCAGCCAGCGCGTCGCAGGCGCCCAGCTTCGCTTCATCCTCCTGGGGCTTAACACCCAGCATTTTGAATCCGCCGAAACCGCCCAGCTGCCATCCGTCAACAGCAGGCAGCTTGGCCGCGGCGTAATTGTCGCCAAAGGCTTCCTTCGCGGCCGTGGAATCCCAGGTGCCGTCCACGATGGCGCCGGGGTTGGTGGCGGTGGAGAAGGAAGAACCGTTCATAAAGGCGGGATGATTTGCCATGGCAATCATGGCCTTCAGGGCCTTGACGCCATTGTCGCTGGCGTAGGTGCTGTTCATCTTGACCAGATTGCCGTCACTGTCGGTATCGAAGGTCAGCTGGCAGCCGGCGCCAAAGAAGAAGGCGGTCTGATACCAGCCGGAGTTCACCTCAAAGTAGAAGCTCTTACCGGCGGCCTGGCAGTCGTCCAGAACCTTCTGCAGATCAGAGGGGTCGGTAACCACGCTCTTGTCATAATAGAGGAAGTAGCCGTTGTCGCTGGTCAGCGGATAAGCGTACATCTTTTCGCCCAGCGTCACCGCGCCTACGGCGCCGGCGTCGTTCTCGCTCTTGACGGCTTCCGCGTTGCCGGGCTCCACTTCCTCCAGCGCGCCCGCGGTCACCAGGCGGGCCAGCTGATCCTGCGCAAAGCCGAAGATATCCGCCGCCGCGGTCACGTCGGTGATCACCTTGCTGGCGGCATCGCCTTCACCGACGGCTTCGATGGTCACGTTCATCCCGGCATATTCAGGATGGGCGGTCTTGAACGCTTCGACCTGTTCTTTCGTGAAGTCGATGACGGCCTCCGCCACCCAGATCTTCAGGTCTCCGCTGTACCCCTCGGCCGAAGCCAGAGATACCATGCCCAGCAGCATCGCTGCGGTCAGCAGAATCGCAAGTAACTTTTTCATGATACGTCCTCCCTTTCATTATTACATATAGTAGCTTTATTCTCAGGCCCAAAGGCCGGGGAATCGGTATGGTCCTGCGGATGCTGCAATCCTCCGCCGGCTGACCCTCTCCCTATGGTTTTCGTGCTTTCGACGGATATTCTACCACATTTTCCAGTCCCTGTCCACCTTTTTTTCGTTTTCCGTCCGGGGACGGATGATGGCTCAGCTTCCTGGCCGAGCCGCAGGGATGTTCCGGATCCGGAAGCCTTGCGTCTCGCCGGTTCATGTCACTCCTGCCCGTATATATCCGTGTAAAGCCCCAGCTCCATCAGCTTTTTCCGCAGGCTTTTCATGTCCTCCCAAGCGGCAGGCTTTTTCGTTTCATCCCGCAGCAGTGCGGAGGGATGAAAGGTGGGCAGCATCCAGACGCCCTTCCGCTCGGTCCAGATTCCCCGTTCCCGGGTGATCCAGATCTCCGGATTCAACAGGTTTTTCGCCGCGGTGGCTCCCAGCAGCACAATCACCTTTGGCCGAACCAGCCAGGTTTGCATCCGCAGGTGAATCCGGCAGGCCTCCGCTTCCTCCGGTGTCGGGACTCTGTTTCCCGGTGGGCGGCATTTCACGATATTGCAGATATAGACCCGCTCCCGGGGAAGGGAAATCGCGCTGAGCATCCGGGTTAACAGCTGCCCGGCCGCCCCCACAAAAGCCAGTCCTTGCTCATCTTCATCCTGTCCCGGGCCTTCGCCGATCAGCATCAGCGGCGCATGGGGATCCCCCTGGCCGGGAACTTTATGATGAACCCTCTCGCAAAGGGAGCAAAGCCGGCAGGCTTCTACCTGCTTCTCGAAAAGCTCCCAGGTTATGTCCGGCATACGCGTCCCTCCCCTCTGTTCAGGTGATCGGAGAACCGCTCCAAACGTCAGATATCCATTTCCAGCGTGACCGGGCAATGATCCGATCCGTACACCTGCGTTTCGATCGTGGCTTCCCGGATTTTTTCCTTGGCCCGCTCCGAGCACAGAAAGTAGTCAATTCGCCATCCCGCGTTGTTTTCCCTGGCGTGGAACATATAGCTCCACCAGGAGTAGATCTCTTTGCGGTCCGGATAGAGGAACCGGAAGGTATCCACAAACCCGCTCGCCAGCAGTTCCGTCATCTTCTCGCGTTCCTGGGGCGTGAATCCCGCGTTCTGCATATTGCTTTTCGGATTCTTCAGATCTATTTCCTGATGCGCTACATTCATATCCCCGCAGACGATCACCGGTTTTCGCGCGTCCAGCCCTTTCAGGTAAGCGCGGAAAGCATCCTCCCACTCCATCCGGTAATCCAGCCGGGTCAGACCCCGCTGGCTGTTGGGCGTGTATACGGTCGACAGGAAGAAATCCGGGTATTCCAGCGTAATGACCCTGCCCTCGTGATCATGCTCAGGTACGCCGATCCCGTTCTGAACGGACAGCGGCTCCCTCTTCGCGAAGATCGCCGTTCCGCTGTATCCCTTTTTTTCCGCGGAATTCATGAAAAGATGATATCCCTCCGCGGGAATCTCGGCCTGCCCCGGCTGCATTTTTGTTTCCTGCAGGCAGAAAAAATCCGCATCCGCCTGCCTGAAGTATTCCGAAAATCCTTTTCCCATACAGGCCCTGAGCCCGTTCACATTCCAGGATACCATTTTCATCGTCCGTTCCTCCTGCCTGTCCCCGCTGGTTCCGCCGCCCGCCTGCCGACGGGCCGGCATTCCCGAAAAAGCGGCAGCCCGGTCTTTCAGAAACCGGGCCGCCGCTTGATGGACACAGCCGTGTATCGGGCAAAACCGGCTCTCTTTGAGGGGCCGAACCGCTGCCGGAGCATGATTTGATCAGATCTTTTTTCGAACCGTCAGAATGTTCTTCCCGTCCCGATACGCATAGCGCATATCGTCCATGGTTTTACGAACCAGAAAGATCCCCAGTCCGCCGATCCGGCGCTCCGCGGCCGGCGTACTGATATCCGGGGCAGCGGCGGCGGTCGGATCAAAGGGTTTCCCCCAGTCGGCGAAGGTGATCAGGGCGGTCCGGGTATCCGCGTCGAAATCGAAGGAAACCGTCGCGTCTCCCTCTTCATCTCCATAGGCATAGCGGGCGATGTTGCCGAAAAGCTCATCAATGGCCACATCGATCTGCATCTGGGCTTTCACGGAACATTCCAGCGCTTCCAGCTCTCCGTCGATGAAAGCGGTGACCTTGGGAATATTGTCAATCCTGGCTTTCAGGGTTATGTCCTTCATGGATTTCCTTCCTCCCTTCCGCTTTTTTACGCCCGGGCGCCCTTGTAGGTCAGGCTCAGCATCGTCATGTCGTCAAACTGTTCCGCGTCTTTTACGAAGGCGTCCACTGCCCCGCGTACATTGCTGAGCAGCTTCTCCGGATTCGTCTCCGGCTCCTGATTCAGGGCGTCCAGCATCCGGTCCGTCCCGAAGAGTTCCTCCTGCGCATTGGTCGCTTCCGGAACGCCGTCGGTATAAACGAACAGCTGATCTCCGGGCTGCAGCTGCATCTCGTATCCGTGATACGTGATGTCGCTCATGCCGCCGATGACGAAACCATGCCGGTCCCTGAACAGTTCGAACCGCCCGCCGGCCCGCCGCAGGGCAGGAAATTCGTGCCCGGCATTGGCGGCCACCATCTTTCCGGTGGAGATTTCAAGAATCCCCAGCCACACCGTGACAAACATCTCGGCCTGGTTATTGCTGCAAAGGGCTTCGTTGGTCTTGGTTAAAATCTCTTCCGCCGTCTTTCCGAGCATCGCGCAGCTCTGAAGGATCACCTTGGAGATCATCATGAACAGCGCGGCGGGAATGCCCTTGCCGCTCACATCCGCGATCACCATGCAGAGATGGTCTTTATCCACCAGGAAGAAATCATAGAAATCCCCGCCCACTTCCCTGGCGGGATCCATGCTGGCGTACAGATCGAATTCCCGCCGCTCCGGGAAGGCCGGGAAAATATGCGGGAGCATGCTGTTCTGGATCAGATTCGCCATCTGCAGCTCTGCGGCGACCCGTTCCTTTTCGGCGGTGATCCGTTTCACTTCCTCTATATACAGCACCGCCTTATGAGAAATATCCGCAAAGGACTCCGCCAGCGCCTGCACCTCGTCCCCGGTGCGGAACGAATCCTCCATTTTGAATTCGCTGCTTTCTTCCCTCAGCTCGGAGATCCGTTTCATGATCAGGTTCAGCGGTCTGACGATCCGTTTGCCCAGGATCAGCGATCCGCCCAGCACGATCAGCAGCACAGCTGCGCCAAGCACCCACAGGATGGTTCTGAATTTGTCGCTTTTCTCCAGGTAGGCGGCCCGCGCTTCACTCTCGATTTGCTCGTAGCTGCTCTCCATGGCCCGGACCGGCTGTTCCGCGGCTTCCGCGTCAAAAACCGCCATCAGCACCCAGCCCAATGTTTTCATGGGCGCCCCCATGGCGTAGACCTGTTTTCCTTCGATCTCCATCCGCCGGACCGCCGTTTTTCGCCTGGCGGCGTCCCGCAGGAGGGTTGCCAGCTGGGTATGATTGGACGTCCGGAGATCGATGGCATCCTCCCCCACCCGGACCGACAAAATGCCTTCCTTCTGCGGGGACATGATGATATGCCCGTTTTGATTGACGACCACCAGAAAGCCGCCCTCTGCCGTGCTGGCGGCGACCGTCGCCTGCATGTCATCCAGGAATCGATCGGCTCCGACGACCGCCCGCAGGGCGCCGTCAGGGCCGTAAACCGGCATCGCACAGGTCACGCACATGCTGCCCGTGGTATTATCCAGATAGATATCTGTAAAAATCCGCCCTCCGGCCTCCATCGCCTGCTGATACCATCCGCGGGTCCGGGGATCGTAGGACTTGACCTGCCCGTCCTCCCCGATCCAACTGGTCGACAGAGCATCCACCATCAGGGTCACCCCTTCCGGCGTACCGACGTAGCAGTTGCTTGCCCCATAAACCTGGCAAATATCCACCATTGTGTCAGACATGCCGTACAGGTCCGCAATGGCCCTGGCTGTAGCGGCGTCCGCAGGATCCGCCCCTTTTGCCAGCAGCATCTTTGCGCACAGCATACCGTCCTGGGCGGCATCCGGCTCCGCCGGAAGTACCCCGTCCGCGGCATTCTCCCCCGCTTCAAAGCGCTCGGCGTATTTTCCCATGATGGTGACCTGTGTCTCCAGCGTCCGGAAGATCTGATCCGCCAGCTGGGAATCCCGCTCCGTAATCCGATCCATGTTGGAGCGGATCACCTGATCGATGACCGAACCGGTGATGTCGGCCATGGATTCCTGCTGCTTCTTTCCCGTTTCTTCCGTGAGGGTTGAAAGCATCCCCTCGTGCCAGTTCGCCACAAGGGTAGCCGCAGCCCCCAGCAGCAGCACCGTCAGGAGAATCAGATTAAAAATCTTATTCTCGATCCCGCCGATCACCAGATTTTTGAATTTCTTCATGTCATCTTTCCCCTGCTCCTACAGGAAAAAGCCCTGCAGCGGCTGTCTCTGAGCGGCAGGTTTCAGTTCATCTTTTTCACCAGAACCATTTCCACCGTACCGCCCCGGATGCTGACACTGACATCATCGGCGACCCGGGCCACCACGGATTTCTCCAGCTCGTCCCAGGCTTCCTTCTGTTCTCGGGTAATATTGTGCTCATTCCGATAGGCTTCCACGTACCGATCCAGAGACCAGTCCCAGTTCAGCGTGGGGGTTGTCGTATCCTCATACATCCCGCTGAGCATCAGGGGACTTGCGTAGGAGGTTACATCCGCGTCGCCGCCGCGGTCAAAGAAATCCCGCAGCCTGCCCATGAGGCCCTTTGCGGATTCGTTTTTCCCGGAGGAAGACGCGGAGAGCAGCTGCTCCCGTTTCTCGCTGTCCATCACCGTCCGGACCTGCAGATGCAGCTCGTATACCTGGTTTTCATCCTCAATCCAGAAATCACCGTACATATGGCCGGTGATGGAGCGCATCATACCCATCATCTCTTCCGCCAGCAGGCGGAGATGCAGGGTCTGCTTCGGCGTCAGTTCTTTATACGCGGCTACCTTCTCCACCTGAACCAGAACGCTGCCGATCTGATCCTCCCAGCTGGAGACTTTGACGATATCTGTTTTCATTTCTGACCCGTTCCTTCCTTCTGTCCATAGCATACCGCCGGAATAGGGATCTTCGCCGGGATGCGTTCCGTCTTCAGAGGCTTATTCGATGGTCAGGATGTCAGCGAAACCGGTCACATCGAACACTTCCTGCACGATCTCGTTCACCCCGGTAATCTTCATGCCGCCTTTCCCGGCCATGATCTTGTGGGCAGACAGAAGCACCCTCAACCCGGCGGAAGAAATATAGTCCAGCTTGCTGAAATTCAGGGTCAGGCTGTCCGCGCTATCCAGGCTGTTCTTCAGCTCCGCTTCCAGCTCCGGCGCGGTCATGGTATCCAGCCGTCCTTCCAGGGCGATTTCCAGTGCGGATCCGTTTTGATTTTTCGTTAAAGTCATTGTTTTTCCTCCTGTTCATTTCCGGCGCTTCGCCGATGGTTCTATTCTGACCAGCCACAGCGCCGCCCGCAGGAATACATACTCCCGCCGCAGCGCCGTACCAGGTGTTTATTATAATAAGATGCGGACAGAAAAGCAAGATTCTTCAGAACGATTCTTACCCTTCTTTGCCCTTCCGTCTTCCCAGCAGCACCCGCATTTCCGCGCCCTTGGACAGATTCCCCTTCACCCGCAGCAGACCGCTTAAATACAGCCGGTCGAAGGTGGTTTCCCCCCTGGCCATGGCCATGAGATGATCAAAGCTGACGGATATAAACGCGTCCGCGTCATGGAAGGTAAAGGGTTCAATCCGGAAGGTAAACCGGTCACCCTGTCGGTCAAACTGCAGGAAGAAGAACCCATCCGTCTGGGTGGTCATATGCACCTGGATCACCCGGTGGTACGGATCCGGGAAGCTCTGCAGGTTCTGTTCCCTGTTGGCCCGTTCCAGCTCCACATACGCGTCCTTCAGCTGCAGGTAGGCATCCCGGTAGGGGATCTGCTCCACCGTGCTGTCCACGGCAATCCGGCTGTACATCCTCTGATACTGCTGTGCGCTGCGCTCCCAGGAGAAATCCTTTTCCATGCACCGGCGGCGCAGCAGCTTGAAGGTTTCTTCGTCACAGAAGTACACCCGAAGCGCCGCCATGATGCTCATCATCAGGCTCTGCCCCGTATATTCCGGGAAGGAAAAACCATCCCCCACCCCGTCAAATTCGCTGTACGCCCGAACCGAGTCCTTCAGCCCCCCGGTTTCGTGGACGATGGGAACCGTCCCATACCTCATGGCCATCATCTGGCTCAAACCGCAGGGCTCAAACCGGGAGGGCATGAGATAGAAATCAGACCCCGCGAACACTTTTGCTGCCATATCCTCGCTGTAATTGTCGGAAAAGCCGAACTGTCCGGGCCAGCGCTCGATGCACTCGGTAAAATAGTCCACGTATTCCTGGTCTCCCTGGCCGAATATGATCAACTGGCATCCCAGGTCCATCAGGCGGGGCAGCAGCGCTTTAATCAGCTCCACCCCTTTTTGTTCCACCAGGCGGGCCACCAGGGAGAAGAGCGGGAAGCGGCTTTCCGTCTCCAGGCCGAAAATCTTCTGAAGCTCCGCCTTGCAGACATCCTTTCCTTCCATATGGTCCTCGTCAAAGGAGGCCGGCAGCCGGGGATCCAGCTTCGGATCGTAATGATCCATGTCGATGCCGTTCAAAATCCCCTGCAGCTTGTTGTCCACCAGATGCGCCACGCCCTCCAGCCCCATGCCGTAGCGGTGATGGTGCAGCTCCCGGGCGTAGGTGGGGGATACGGTGGTCACCGCGTCCGCCATCATCATGGCGCCCTTCATCAGGTTGACGTCATGCCGCCCTTCATATTCAAACCCCAGCCCCCCGTCGTACCAGCCCTCCGGCAGGTCAAACGTGGTCTGCATCTCCCAGGCGCTGAACTGCCCCTGATAAGCGATATTGTGGATGGTAAAGACGCTGCTGATGGATTTCAGCTCCGGCCGGGTCACCTGGTCATTTTTCAGATAAATCACCGACAGCGCCGTCTCCCAGTCATTGCAGTGCAGAATATCGGGCATGGGCCCCAGCTCCGGCAAAAGCGCGATCACCGCCCGGCTGAAGAAGGCAAACCGCAGCTTGTCGTCCTCATAGCCGTACAGGCGGGGCCGATTGAAAAAGGGATCGTATTTCAAAAACCAGATCGGCACGCCGCCCCGATCTCCCTGATACAGTTCACACCGATAGGTTTCGCCGCCATGGTCTATATCCACATCCATGACAAAGGTCAGCTGATCCTGGAAACGCTGCCACACGCACTGATAAAGCGGCGTCAGGATCGCCAGATCATCTCCCGCCCTGGCCAGCGCGGGCGGAAGGGAAAACGCCACATCCGCCAGGCCGCCGCTTTTGCTGAAAGGCGCGCATTCACTGGTCACAAAAAGAATTCGCATAAAAAGTCCCTCCTGCTTCCAAAATATTCCCCTGCCCGTATCCTATGCGATGAAAGCGCCCTTGTCAAGCGAAAAAACGCCAGACGGGAGAGTCTCCCGCCTGGCGGCGAAAACAGATTTTGCTTCAGGACATCAGAAACTGTAGGAATCCTTCAGCTCGATATCCTTGTAACGCTTCATGCCCGTCCCCGCGGGAATCAGCTTGCCGAGAATGACATTCTCCTTCAGACCGATCAGCGGATCCACCTTGCCGTGGATGGCCGCTTCCGTCAGCACCCTGGTGGTCTCCTGGAATGAAGCGGCGGACAGGAAGCTTTCGGTCGCAAGGCTGGCCTTGGTGATGCCCAGCAAAATCCGCTTGGCAACGGCCGGCGTTCCGCCGGAGAGGATGGCCTTCTGGTTGGCCTCTTCAAAGCGGAAAATATCCACCAGGCTTCCGGGCAGCAGATTGGTGTCTCCGCTATCCTCGATCCGCACCTTCCGGAGCATTTGCCGGATGATGATCTCAATATGTTTGTCGGACACGCCCACGCCCTGGAGCCGATATACGGAAAGCACTTCCCGCAGCAGGTATTCCTGCACCGCCTTGACGCCCAGGATCCGCAGCAGATCGTGGGGATTGATGGATCCCTCGGTCAGCTCGTCTCCTGCTTCCACGTGATCCCCGGCTTCCACCTTCAGGCGGGAACCGTACGTAATCTGATAGCTCTTCTGATCGTTGGGATCCTCATCGGAGGTAATGACCAGCAGGCGTTTTTTCTTGGTTTCCTGCATGGACACCGTCCCGGAGATTTCCGCCAGAATCGCGTCCCGCTTCGGTTTGCGGGCCTCGAAAAGCTCCTCTACCCGGGGAAGACCCTGGGTAATATCATCCGCCCCGGCGATGCCGCCCGTGTGGAAGGTCCGCATGGTCAGCTGGGTACCGGGCTCACCGATGGCCTGAGCCGCAATGATGCCGACCACCTCGCCCACGTCCACCTTGCCGCCGTGGGCCATGTTTTCACCGTAGCACCGGGCGCAGACGCCATTTTCGGTCCGGCAGGTGAGCACCGACCGGACGGGCACCCTCGTCAGCCCGGCCGCCACAATCTCTTTGGCCTTTTTATAATCGATGGGCTCATTCAGCCGGGCGATGACCGCGCCGGTGGCGGGATCCAGAATATCTTCCGCAGCCGTACGGCCCCGCAGGCGATCCTCCAGGCTTTCCACGCTCTGGCGCCCGATCATGAGTTCGGAAACCACAATGCCGCGTACCCGCTCATTCCGGGCCGCAAAGCAGTCCTCTTCCCGGACGATGACTTCCTGGCTGACATCCACCAGCCGGCGGGTCAGATAACCGGAGTCCGCCGTCCGCAGCGCGGTATCCGCCAGAGACTTCCGGGACCCGTGAGAGGACAGGAAGAATTCCAGCACCGTCAGACCCTCGCGGAAATTTGCCCGGATGGGCAGCTCAATGGTTTTCCCGGTAGGGGATGCCATCAGGCCGCGCATGCCCGCCAGCTGGGAAACCTGCTGACTGGAGCCGCGGGCGCCGGAGTCGGTCATCATCCGGATGGGATTGAATTTTTCCAGGTTCGGCAGAATCTGCTCCCGCAGGCTGGCGGTGCAGTCGCCCCAGATCTTGATCACCCGGTTATACCGTTCGTCTTCGCTGAGAAGACCTCTGCGGAACAGGCTGTTTACCTTCCGGACCTCTTCGTCCGCCGCCGCCAGCATGGATTCCTTGGTCGGCGGAACCTTGATGTCGGACACGGATACGGTAATGGCGCCGATGGTGGAATACTTGTACCCCAGCGCCTTGATCGCATCCAGCACCTGCGCGGTGCGGTGTTCGCCCTGGGTATGGAAGCACATATCCACGATGGAACTCAGCTGCTTCTTCCCCACCAGCTCGTCCACTTCCAGCTGGAACATATCGTCCAGGCATTCCCGCTTCTTAAAGCCCAGGTTCTGGGGGATGGCGTCGTTGAAAATCAGCCTGCCCAGCGTGGTGTCGATCAACCGTTTTTCCGTGACCCCGTCAAAGCTCCGTTCTATGCGGACTTTGATGGGGCTCTGGAGGGTAATCTGTTCCAGCGCATAGGCCATCTGCGCCTCATCCGGCGAGGAGAAAATCCTGCCCGAACCCTTGGCGCCTTCATGCACAATCGTCAGGTAATAACACCCGATAACCATGTCCTGGGAGGGAGAGATGACAGGCTTTCCGTCCTGCGGTTTCAGAATGTTGTTATGGGCCAGCATCAGGAAACGGGCTTCCGCCTGGGCTTCCATGGACAGCGGCACGTGTACGGCCATCTGGTCTCCGTCGAAGTCGGCATTGAACGCGGTACAGGCCAGGGGATGCAGCTTGATGGCCTTGCCTTCCACCAGGATGGGTTCAAAGGCCTGAATGCCAAGCCGGTGCAGGGTGGGAGCCCGGTTCAGCAGCACCGGATGATCCCGGATCACTTCTTCCAGAATATCCCACACCTCGGGACGGACCTTCTCCACCGCCCGTTTGGCGCTCTTTACGTTGTGGCAGATTTTCAGCGAAACCAGCCGCTCCATGACAAAGGGCTTAAACAGCTCCAGCGCCATCTCCTTGGGCAGGCCGCACTGGTACAGCTTCAGCTCCGGCCCGACCACGATAACGGAACGGCCGGAATAGTCCACCCGCTTGCCCAGCAGGTTCTGGCGGAAACGGCCCTGTTTACCCCGAAGCAGGTCGCTCAGGCTCTTCAGCGCCCGGTTCCCGGGACCCGTCACCGGCCGGCCCCTGCGCCCGTTATCAATCAGCGCGTCCACAGACTCCTGCAGCATGCGCTTTTCATTGCGGACGATGATGTCCGGCGCGCCAAGCTCCAGCAGCCTCTTCAGCCGGTTGTTCCGGTTGATCACCCGACGGTACAGGTCGTTCAGGTCCGAGGTGGCAAAGCGGCCGCCGTCCAGCTGAATCAGAGGCCGCAGGTCCGGCGGAATCACCGGCACGATGGTCAGGATCATCCACTCGGGCTTGTTATGGCTGGTGCGGAAGGATTCCACCACTTCCAGGCGTTTCACCGCCCTGGCCCGCTTTTGGCCTTCCGTCTCCCTGTCCCGTTCCTTTTCCGTCAGGTGGGCGATTTCCGCCTTCAGCTCTTCGCTCAGCTTGTCCAGATCCAGGGCCTTCAGCATGTCCAGAACCGCCTCGGCGCCCATTTTCGCCACAAAGGATCCTTTTCCGCAGCGGCTTTCGACTTCCCGGTACCGGGCGTCGTTGATCAGTTCGTATTTCTTCAGACCGGTCTCGTCCTCATTGCCGGGATCCAGCACGATAAAGCTGGCAAAGTACAGCACCTTTTCCAGGTTCCGGGGGCTGACGTCCAGCAGCATCCCCATGCGGGAGGGGATTCCCTTGAAATACCAGATATGGGACACCGGAGCCGCCAGCTCAATATGGCCCATCCGCTCCCGGCGAACCTTGGCCCGGGTCACCTGAACGCCGCACTTGTCGCAGACCTTGTCCTTGTCTTTAAATTTGATGCGCTTGTATTTTCCGCAGTTGCACTCCCAGTCCTTCGTAGGCCCGAAAATCCGTTCGCAGTAAAGGCCGTCCCTCTCCGGCTTGAGGGTTCTGTAGTTTATGGTTTCAGGTTTGGTCACCTCGCCGTGGGACCAGGCAAGAATCTGTTCCGGCGACGCCATGCCAATCTGGATGGCATTCAAATTGGAAAGTTCAAACAAGCGGTTCACTCTCCTTTCAATCACAGATCGTCATCGTCCAGAGACAGGTCTGCCAGCTCATCCGCGCCGAAATCCTCCAGCGCTTCCTCGCCGAAATCGTCCCCGAAGTCCTCGTCCTCATCCTCGTTTTCCTCTTCGGGGATGCTCTCGCCCAGATCCAGCTCTTCAGCGGACATGCTGAAGGCTTCCTCCGCTGCCCGGCCGGTCTCCTCGTCCTCCTCGGCGGGAGCGGCTTCAGGCCGCGCCTGCGGGCGCCCTGAGAAACGGCTGGGCTGCGCCTGCTGCAGCGGCATATCCTCGGGATCCAGCTCGGGGATCTCGATTTCCTGTCCGTCCGAATCCAGCACCCGGACGTCCAGACTCAGCGCCTGCATTTCCTTCAGCAGAACCTTGAAGCTTTCCGGCACGCCGGGGGTAGGAATGTTCTGACCCTTGATGATGGCTTCGTACGTCTTGACGCGGCCCACCGTATCATCGCTCTTGACCGTCAGGATCTCCTGCAGGGTATTGGCGGCGCCGTACGCTTCCAAAGCCCATACTTCCATTTCGCCGAAGCGCTGTCCGCCGAACTGGGCCTTGCCGCCCAGCGGCTGCTGTGTAACCAGGCTGTAGGGGCCGGTAGACCGGGCGTGCATCTTGTCGTCCACCAGGTGATGCAGCTTCAGGAAGTACATGATGCCCACCGTAACCGGGTTCTCAAAGTAGTCCCCGGTACGGCCGTCCCGCACCCGGATCTTTCCCTGGCGGAACAGCGCTTTCCCTTCCTCGTCCAGGGCCAGCCGCAGGGGCCGCCCGTTGTGAAAGTGATTCTCCGTAACATGGGGATCGCTCTCATCCTCCGGGGCTGCCATCTTTTCCTCCGCGTGCTCCAGCTGCTCCAGAATTTCATCATAGGTCGCCCCGTCAAAGACCGGCGTGGCAATATGCCATCCCAGAGCCCGGCAGGCCAGGCCAAGGTGCACTTCCAGCACCTGTCCCAGGTTCATCCGGCTGGGAACGCCCAGGGGGTTCAGCACGATCTGAAGCGGGGTTCCGTCAGGCAGGAAGGGCATATCCTCTTCCCGAAGGATGCGGGAAACAACACCCTTGTTGCCGTGCCGGCCGGCCATCTTATCGCCCACGGAGATCTTCCGTTTCTGAGCGATATAGATACGGACCATTTCATTGACCCCGGGGGCCAGCTCATCCTTGTTTTCTCTTGTGAAAATCTTGACATCAACCACGATGCCGCCTTCCCCATGAGGAACCCGCAGGCTCGTGTCCCGGACCTCCCGGGCCTTTTCCCCGAAGATCGCCCGCAGCAGCCGTTCTTCCGCGGTCAGCTCCGTTTCACCCTTGGGGGTCACCTTGCCCACCAGAATGTCCCCGGCGTGGACTTCCGCGCCGATGCGGATGATGCCGCCTTCGTCCAGATCCTTAATGGCGTCTTCGGAGATATTGGGGATATCCCGGGTGATTTCCTCCGGCCCCAGCTTGGTTTCCCGGGCCTCGGATTCAAATTCCTCGATGTGGATGGAGGTATAGATGTCCTCCTTGACCAGCTTTTCGCTCAGCAGCACCGCGTCTTCGTAGTTGTACCCTTCCCAGGTCATGAATCCGATCAGAGCGTTCCGGCCCAGGCCGATCTCGCCCTTCTCCGTGGAGGGGCCGTCCGCCAGCAGATCCCCTTCCTCAATGATCTGTCCCTGGGAAACCACCGGCCGCTGATTGATGCAGGTGGTCTGGTTGGAGCGGGCAAACTTGGTCAGCTGATATTCATGCCGTTCGCCGAACCGGTCCCGGATAATGATCTTTGTGGCATCCACCTTCTCCACCACGCCGCTCTGCTTCGCCAGCAGGCAGACGCCGGAATCGTGGGCCGCCCGATATTCCATGCCGGTCGCCACCACCGGCGCTTCCGGCACCAGCAGCGGCACCGCCTGGCGCTGCATGTTGGAACCCATCAGAGCGCGGGTGGCGTCGTCGCTCTCCAGGAAGGGAACCATGGCCGTCGCCACGGAAACCACCTGACGGGGGCTGACGTCAATATAGTCCACCTGGGATACAGGGCTTTCGATAATTTCTGTTTTGTCCCGGACGGTAATCCGGTCATGGACGAAGGTGCCGTCCTCCCGGATCGGTTCGTTGGCCGCGGCGATGCGGTAATGATCCTCTTCGTCGGCGGTCATGTACCGGATCTCCTCCGTCACCCGTCCCGCCTGCTTATCCACCCGGCGGTAGGGCGCCTCGATAAAGCCGTACTGGTTGATGCGGGCATAGGTCGCCAGAGATCCGATCAGACCGATATTGGGACCTTCAGGGGTCTCAATGGGGCAGATCCGAGCATAGTGGCTGTAGTGCACGTCCCGAACCTCGAAGGAAGCGCGGTCCCGGTTCAGGCCGCCAGGGCCCAGAGCGCTCAGGCGGCGCTTATGCGTCAGCTCTGCCAGAGGATTGGGCTGATCCATGAACTGGCTCAGCTGGGAAGAGCCGAAAAATTCCTTGATGGCGGCGGATACCGGCCGGATGTTGATCAGGTCGCCGGGTTTCATGTCGCTGGCGTCCTGGATGCTCATCCGCTCCCGCACCACGCGCTCCAGCCTGCTCAGACCGATACGGATCTGGTTTTGCAGCAGCTCGCCCACGGAACGCAGACGCCGGTTCCCCAGATGGTCGATATCGTCCGTTTTGCCGACGCCGTGGGGCAGGGACAGCAAATAGCTGACGGAAGCGATAATGTCGTCCGGGATGATATGCTTGGGCACCAGCGCCGCCAGGTTTTCATGCACCGCTTCCTGCAGCTCTTCCGGCGCCACGCTCTCCATGATGGATTTGAGCGTCGGGAAATGCACCATCTCCAGCACACCCGCGTCCTTCGGATCAAAGGGCAGGTAAGCCGACGCATCCACAAAGTTGTTCCCCACCACCCGGCGGACGCCCTCCTCCCGGAGGATATCCACCGTATTGATTCCGGCATTCTGGATCGCCCAGGCCTGTTCATTGGAAATCGCTTCGCCCTTTTTCACCATCAGTTCCCCGGTCTGGGGGTTCACGATATCCGCCGCCGCCGTCTGGTTTTCGATCCGGGTGGCAATGGCCAGCTTCTTATTGTATTTATACCGTCCGACCCGCATCAGGTCGTAGCGCTTGGGATCGAAGAACAGGGAGTTGAACAGATTGGTGGCGCTTTCCAGCGACGCAGGCTCGCCGGGCTTCTGCCGCTTGTAGATCTCGATCAGGCCCTCTTCCCGGGACTTGGCGTTGTCACCCTTCTGGATCGTCGCCTCCAGGCGGGCGTCATTGCCCAGGGCATCCATAATCTCCTGATCCGTCCCCAGGCCCAGGGCCCGCAGAATCACGGTAATGGGCAGCTTACGGGCCCGGTCGATCCGCACCCACAGCACGTCGTTGGAGTCGGTTTCATACTCCAGCCAGGCACCCCTGTTTGGAATGATCTGGGCGGAATACAGTTCCTTGCCCGCCTTGTCGTGGGCCATATCGAAGTACACGCCGGGGGAACGGACCAGCTGGGACACGATGACCCGCTCCGCCCCGTTGATGATGAAGGTTCCATGTTCGGTCATAAGGGGAAAGTCGCCCATAAAAACGTCGGACTCGCGAATTTCACCGGTTTCCCGGTTCTTCAGCCTGACAAAAATCTTCAGCGGAGCCGCGTAGGTCAGATCCCGCTCCCGGCATCGAGCCACGGAATTCTTCGGTTCGTCCAGACTGTAATCCACAAATTCAAGCACCAGGTTTCCGTTGTAGTCCGTGATCGGTGAGACGTCGCTCAACACCTCCCGGAGATCCGTATCCAAAAAGCGCTGATAGGAGTTCTTCTGAACTTCGATCAGGTTCGGCATCTCCAGGGCTTCGTTGATGCGGGAAAAACTCATCCGTTTCCGCAGCTTCCCCATTTGGACTTCATGTACCATGGAAATAAATCACCCCTTATTCTGTCCACCCAGTGTGTCTTGATCCAGGGAACCGTTTTGCCTCTTGCATTTTTCCCGAATCCCGGGTAAAATAGCAAAGCGCAAAAACGCAAGTCAGTGTCTAAACGATACTGATGCAATCATAAATTTTATCATGAAAATGGGCGAATGTCAAGGTTTTCTGAAAGAAATCGCATTTTTCAGCAATTCTTCACTCCATTTTCACAAAGAAAGGCACTTATGGAGTTCAAGCACGCTGTTTCTTCCCATTTTTTCCGGAAACGGTCCTGTTTCTTCGCCCTGTTATGGGCCCCGCTGTTCACCCTGTTCCTGGCCCTGACGGCCGCCTCGGCGGATGTGCCCCTCACCCCTGCCCTCGATCCGCCCAAGGTGATTGACCGGATCTCCGATCCCGACGCCTGGCCGGATTTCGCTTTTGCCCCGCAGGATGACCTGCTGGAAATTTACTTTCCTTTTATCAGGGATCAGGACTGCGCCATCTTCCGCTACCAGGGGCAGGTCTGGATGCTGGACTGCGGTGACGAACGGGCGCAGACTGAAATCGTTCCCCTGCTCAGCGCGTTGGGGATCACCCGGATCGATAAGATGATTAACTCGCACCCGCATCACGATCACCTCAACGGCCTTTACGCCGTCAACGCGGCCGCGCCGGTTCAGGAGCTGGATATCTGTTTCCCCGAGGACGCGACCCAGCATATGACCGCCGCCATGGAATACTGCAAAGGAAACGGGATTCCGGTGGTCTCCTTTCAGGATGAGGAAGTGATGGGCATGGGCGACGGCTTTGTCACCTTCCTGCACTGGCTGAAGGCCAGCGAGCTGGATACCGTCAATAACCGCAGCGCCGTCACGATGGTCTCTTTCGGAAACTGCAATTTTCTCTTTACCGCGGACATTGAGTATCAGGGCCAGCGTAGCCTCTTCGAGTTCGTCTCGCCGGAGCACCTGAAAGCGGATCTCCTTCGGTATCCCCATCACGGCAAAAGCGCCATGATCCGGGAGCTCTTTGAGGCCGTCTCCCCCGCCCTGGCGATTATAACCAATACCAACCGGATCGTGGAGCTCCGGGAATCCACTAAATTTCTGGGCTACATGCATGTTCCCGCTGTTTATACCAACCGTCCCCCCTATGTGCTCCGTTTTCGGACCGACGGGGAGCACTGGATCTGCGATCAGTTCGCCATCGAGGTTCCGACCCCGGCGCCTGCGGACGAAGTCTCTCCGGAGCCCGCGGGCGAAGTTTCACCGGAACCCTCCGCCTGATCCTGCAGCCGCTGAAAAGGGCGGAACGAACAATCGTTCCGCCCTTTTCCCGGTCCATAGCCGGTTGAACCTCCGCGTACTGTTTTATGCCGGTTCTTCCGGCTGCGCTTCCGCCGTTTCTTCTTCCACCGTCTCGGCAGGCGCCTGTTCCCCGGCTGGCATCGGTTCAGCCGGGGGCGTTTCATTTTGCTCCGAAAGCGCTGTTCCATCAGGATGAGGTGCTTCTTCCGCCTCGAGCTCCTCCGTGTCATCAGGGATGTCTTCCGGCGCTTCCGCAGGCGGGTCGGTCGTATCCTCCGGCGCCTCCAGCGACGGCTCGGCTGTGTCTTCAGGCGCCTCCGTAGACGGTTCGACCGTGTCTTCAGGCGCTTCCATCGACGGTTCGGCCGTGTCTTCAGGCGCTTCCATAGGCGGCTCGGCCGTGTCTTCAGGCGCTTCCATAGGCGGCTCGGCCGTGTCTTCGGGCGCTACAATAGGCGGTTCAGCCGTATATTCAGGCGCTTCCATCGACGGTTCAGCCGTGTCTTCATGCGCTTCCATAGGCGGCTCGGCTGTGTCTTCGGGCACGGTCGTGCCGCTCTCCGCCGGCGCAGGCGCTGAGGCGTCCGTTCCCGCGTCTTCGGATACGGGCGGCGTCATCTCCACTGTTCCTTCGGATTCAATGGTTTCCGCCGCGTCAGCGGTGGGTCCGTCAGCCGTTTCCTGCTCGGGGTCGGACGCTTCTTCCGGCGCGTCTTCGGGTACGCCTCCCAGCAGAATTCCCTGCATCGGTACGGAGCCCGGCTGTATGCCGTACTCATTGCAAATGGCTCTGAATTCCTGCGACCCGCAGAAGCCGTTAATGACGGCGGCAAAAGGCTGGCCCCCGTTTAACGCGTTCACCCAATTGGCCTTTCCGGCCGGATCGGATGCCCGGCCCAGCATGGCTTTGTACAGGATTTCGACCGCGTCCGCGTTGCTGAGATGTTTGTTATAGAATTCCTGGCTGTTCACAAATCCATCAATGATATTGGAGGCCGCCTGCGCGCCGCTCTCCAGGGCGTTGGACCAGGCATTCAGTCCGCCCGCGTCCGGTTCGCGGCTGAGAATAATCTGATAACAACGCCTGACAAACGCTTCGATCTTGGCCCGTTTGCTCAGCGGAGCGACATATACGGATCCCGGCCGGATCCCGTATTCGCTGCACAGTTTCATAAACTCCTGCGAACCGCAGAAACCGTTGATCACAGCGCCCAGCGGGTAGCCCTGGGAAAGCACGCTGACCCAGCCGCTTTTTCCGCCCGCGTCAGAAGCCCTGTCCAGCATGGTCAGATACAGGATTTCGACCGCTTCCGCATCGCTCAGATGCTTATTCAGAAATTCCTGGCTGTTCACAAAACCGTCGATAATGTTGGACGCTGCCTTTTCACCGCTTTCAAGCGCGTCGGCCCAGTACTTCAGCCCGTCCGTATCCGGAGAACGGCCGAGGATGATCTTGTAGCACCGGGTGACAAAGGCTTCGATGGGCGTCGGTTGATGGCCCACATAAATCACTTCAGAAGTGGCTTCCAGCGTTTGCTCCCCATCCGTAATCCGCGCCGTAAAATAGTGTTCTCCGTCCTCCCCCAGCCAGAAATGGGGCTCCGCAAGACGGCTGTCCTCTTCCCATGTCATAAACCACTGGTCAGATGAATCTTTCGCGAAAATCTGATAGTGATACGACACCGTATCGTATCCGCCCGAATAGACCAGCTTGAGCCATACGTCATGATCGTTTTCGCCGTTTTGCCGGACGGTTTCCACCGTGAAGGATTCAATCCGCAGGGGGCCGGCCTTCGTCGCGACGGCAGTAGCTGTCTTCGTCGCGGTTCTTCCCAGGGAATCCCGGAGGGTACAGATCAGATCATATTCTCCGGCTTCGGTGAAGGTGAACTCCTCCACGCCCGTGTTTTGATTATAATAGGCGAGAACCTTGCCGTTATGCTCGACCTGCATGCTCCAGGTAAACGGTTCCACCGCGTCCCAGCATTCGAAAGCGGGCCACCAGGAGCTGCCAACGGGGACGGTCACCGGCCATTCCGCGCGGATCACCATCTCTTCGTAGGCGGAGGCGGACATGGCCAGTTCTTCGGCGGAATACAGGTCATACATGTTATTGTCGTAGACATAAGCGACCTCAGCGCCGTTGGCCACGTATACATATCCGGTTTCCCCGTTCTGCCCGGTATAGGCACGGCTGAAGCCGACCATAAAGAGCTGATCCGGATACCCGACCATCGACGTGTCGCAGTTGGTCACATCCACCAGGTAGTGCCTGCTGTCACCCATGGTCACAACATTCCACATATGCCGGCCGCTGGATCCTCCGCTGCCCGATACCCCGCTCGCCAGCGCCACGGACACGTACGAGTTGAATGTGGATTCGTCACACAGGTATTTGAAGGCCTTTGCGTATCCTTCACAAACGACCTTTGTGTTCTTGTCCCCGTCAAAGACCCAGACCATCTGCCACGGGTTCCCGTAGGGCTGGGAACTGTCCTGCGCTGCCGCGTAATTGTACACGGCCAGGTCACAAATGGCTTTTCTGTAGGCCTTCAGCTTTTCAAGATCAGTCTTGTCCCGATGGGTGTTCACGATATCGCGGGCGTTCTGCGCGGCCTTTTGGACGGATTGAGCCACCGCCGCATCAAAGGAAGTGGTCCCCCTGGTCTTCGCTGACGAATATTCCGCCGCTACAAACATGGATACCTTATAGGAATCCGACGTAAACTGCAGCGAGCCGTAATCCTCCGACAGCCTGCAGGCCGGATACCTCCCGTAGGAAACCCCCACGTTTTTATCGTACCAGTAAAGCTCATAAGGGAGATCGGCCATCAGCGCGCTGAGAACCAGCCTCATATTGACATCCAGCTTTGCGTAAAGCGCCTGGGACGCCTGCTCGGTGATCGACAGGTATATGGTCCTCTCGCTTTCGTTGTACACCTCGTCATACACCTTTTCCACGCCCAGCTCCGCGGCCGAAAAGGACGTCTTCCCGATCAGGCTGCTGATGGGAATCTCAAATTCGGTCGAGGAACGCATCCCCGCGGCGACCTGTCCGATCAGCTCGGACAGCTTTGCATACAATTTCGCGTCGACCCCCTTCAGCTTGCTTCCCTGCATGAGCGGGGCGGCGGAAAGCAGTCCCGGGTCGGACGGGGCGCTTTCAATCCCGAAGGCCTGGTTGATATAGCCTTCCAGCGCCGCCTCGCCGCTGATCCCGGATTCCACGGAGACGGATTCCGCCTGCGATTCCATGGGCACTGTTTTATAGACGTGAGCCTCGGCCCCCGCACACGCCCAAACAAAAAGAAGGAAAAAGATACAGCATAATCTCCCTAAACGCTTTATCAAGACGCAGCCCTCCCATTTCCATCGGTCTGTAGCCATCCAAACTTTACACACCTGGCATTGTATCAAAGGAAAGGCCGTATGGCAAGCCCCTGCCGTCCCTCTTCCCGCCTGTCTTTTCCTTGTGTCGGCCGAAACCCGGCAAAAAAGGAGAAGCCCTTAGGCTTCTCCTCTTTGGTCTTGCTTGGTCCCTTCCCGGCGTTGACCGACGGTCACGCCGCATCCGGGAAAAACAGGAATCGCGCGCGGTTTCTTACTTCGCAGCCAGGTCAGTGGCGATTTCCACGCCGTACACTTCGCTCAGCTTCTGAGCCCGCTCGTTGATGATTTCCTGTCCGCCCATGTCCAGATACTCCTGGAGGCCCGCGTCGTAGACGCTGTCGAAATCGGCTTCCGCCGCCACGATCGCCTGGCACAGCCAGGTGTCACGGTAGCTGTTCAGACTGCTGCCGACTTCGTTTTCGCTCTCGATGGCGCCCACAGAGAACTTCGCCACCACGCGGCCTTCATGCATTGCGGTCTCATAGGCAATGGTGATATATTTCGGATCCACGGAAGCATAGCCCAGCGCCAGAGACGCCACCGTCGCGTCGCCCAGATACTGGCCATTGGCGGTGATGGTATGGTCAATATTGTTCAGGCTGTTCTGGATCCAGACGGCCTTGTCCTCATCGCTCATTGTCAGCAGCTTGTAGGCGCCGTCCTCCGTCTTTTCATGGACAATCCCCTCGGGACCGACCTGCAGATACTTGATGACTTCCGGATCGGAGATGTGGTTCAGGTACAGCAGCGCGGCATGCACATTGCTGCAGGTGGAGGGGAGGAAGCACTTCCGGTCTACCCGGTCGCTCAGGAACTTCCGGGGGATACCCGCATCATTCGTAAAGGGTTCAATCGCCAAGAACGCCGCGTCTTCCCCGGCCGCGCGCTTGATGCTGGCCTGGATGGAGTCTTCGCCGTTCCGGTAAGGATAGTCGTAGTTATGCTGGAAAGCGCCAACCCAGCCGGACTTCAGCAGGTTGTCCGCCTGATCGGAATCGTTCAGCACGAAGTCTTTCCAGATCAGTCCTTCGTTGTACCACTTGTTCAGAACCCGGATCCCTTCCTTGGCGCCGGGATACAGGCTCTGCCTGTCATCGTAGCCGTACACAAAGGCCATCTCGTCGCTGAGATCGTTCGCCACCTTGCTGTTGATGAGCTGGTTGTTCATCCAGCCCACGTCGGAAGTCGTCAGATAGGGGATCATCTTATCCGCGTCCGCGCCCAGCAGGGTTTCCGCGTTATCCCGGAAAGCGATCAGGCAGGCTTCGAATTCTTCGGTCGTGGTGGGAACCGCCAGGCCCAGTTTGGCCAGCCAGTCTTCCCGGATGAAGGTGTTGATGCGGGCATTGTTCAGCAGCCGGGCTTCCACGTCCCACAGGGCGCCGGTGTCCGGATCCTGATCGTAATAGATATTATAGTCTTCCAGCAGCGCCCACAGATTGCCCAGCTCATCCTTGTACTGGGCCAGAGGGCCGCTCAGATCCACGATACCGCCCATGTCCGCGTAGGAGAGGATGGTGGGATAGGAATAGGTCACGCAAACGTCCGGAGCGGTGCCGGCGGCCAGCAGGTTGCCGATGTCGTCCGGCTCGGTCCAGCGGCCGACGGAGACAAACTCCACGTCCACATTGTACTTTTCCAGCATGGTGTCGTGAATGTACTGGGCATAGACGCTGCTGGTGGGATCGGTCCCGCCGTCATTGTAGCGGTTGTACACTTCCACCGTCAGATGCTGGGTCGTGGTAAACTTTCCATCGGCAAAGTCTTCCGCGAAGGCCGCGGTTATGCCCAGGGAAGCCACCAGGGTCAGGGTCAACAGGATCGCCAGGATTCTCTTCATGAAAACCGTCCTCCTTTTCATATTGTTCAGAGGCGCAAGGCCTCGTAGAACCGGGCCAACAATTCCCGCCACTGGCGGCCATCAAATGTTTCTTCCGGTCGTCCGCATTGTCGAGGCTCCGCACTGCGGAGCCCTCTCTGTGCGGACTCTGTAATCATTTGATGGAATTCCCGCCACTGGCGGCCATCAAATGATTACCCCTTCACGGCGCCGATGGTCATGCCGGCGATGAAATACCGCTGCAGCCAGGGATAGACCAGCAGAATCGGCACGGTCGCGAACATCACCGTCGCCATCTTCACCGTCTCGCCCACGCCCGGGGTCGCAAACCCCTCCTGGGTGGCGATTTCCTGCTGCGTGGAGTTCTGAAGCACGTAATACAGATACAGCTGAATCGGGAAGAGCTCTTCTTTCTTGACGTACAGCAGCGCGTCGGAGAAGCCGTTCCACCGGCCCACGGCGTAGAACAGGGCCAGCGTGGCAATCACCGGCAGGCTCAGGGGCAGATAGATCTGCACCAGGGTCCGGATGGGACCCGCCCCATCGATTTCCGCAGCTTCCCGCAGGCTCTCCGGAATGCCGTAGAAGAAACTCCGCATGACGATCATGTTGTACACGCTGATACAGCCGGGAACCACCATGCACCATACGGTATCCAGCATGTTCAGGTTTTTCATCAGCAGATAGTGAGGAATGGTGCCCGCGCTGAAATACATGGTAAAAAGGATCAACGCGTTGATCACCTTCCCGCCCCGCAGCTGATCATAGGTCAGCGGGTAAGCGCAGCAAATGGTCATGAACAGGCTCAGCAGCGTGCATCCCACTGTCAGCAGCGCCGTAAACCACAGCGAATGAATGTACTTTGCGTTTCCAAGGATGGTACGATAAGCGGTCAGATTCCAGCCCTTGGGCCAGAGAAACACTTCGTTGCGCATCAGCGCGTTGGCGTCGGAGAGAGACCGGGCCAGCACGTTGAGCATCGGCAGCAAACAGATAAACATGACCAGGAAGCAGATGATGGCGATGATCCAGTCGCCCAACCGGGTGGCGTCCGAGCGAATCATGCCGTCGGATTCCTTCATGTTCTTGCTTCTGCTGGCTTCTTTCACAATAGACATGTCGCCACCTCCCTTACATGATCCCCCGCTCACCCATGCGCTTGGCCAGCGTATTGGTGGCAAGGATGAAGATGACCGCGACAATACTCTGGAACAGGCCCACCGCCGTGGTCAGCGAGTACTTCAGGCCCTGAATGCCCTGCTCGTAGACATAAATGGAGATGACCTGTGAAACGTCTGTCACCAGTTTATTGCTCATGGCCAGCGGCCGGTCGAACTCGCTTCCCAGGATGTACCCCATCCGCATAATCAGCAGCGTAATGATGGTCGGCCGCAGGCCGGGCAGGGTCACATGCCAGATCCGGCGGAAACGGCCTGCGCCGTCCACCGCCGCGGCTTCGTACAGCTCGGGGCTGATATTGGTCAGCGCGGCCAGATAGATAATGGTTCCCCAGCCGGCCTCCTTCCAGATCCCGAGCACAATGTAGGTCCAGCGCCAGTAGGAGGGATTGCTCAGGAACGGAATCGACGCGCCGGCGTTCCCGCTCGTCTGCTTATAGATCAGGTTCAGCAGGCCGTCGTTATCCGCCAGCAGCCGGGTCGCCAGGCCGGAAATAATAATCCAGCTCAGGAAGTGGGGCAGATACAGCACCGTCTGGGTGATCTTTTTAAACCGCTTGAAGGTCAGCTCATTGAGCAGCAGGGCCAGAATGATCGGCGCCGGAAACCCGCAGACCAGATCCATCAGGTTCAGGGTAATGGTGTTCTTCAGGGCATTGAGGAAGGCTTTGGTCTTAAACGCCCGCTCAAACCACTGCATCCCCACCCAGTCTACGGACCAGAGGGGCTGAATAATGTTGTTCTTCTTGAAGGCAAGGGCAATCCACTGCATGGGGTAATACCGGAAAATCGCAAAAAAGATCACCGGCAGCAGCAGCAGCAGATAAAGTGTCCCGTACCGGCGCATATACACGGTCCAGGACATCCGTTTGTTCACCGCGCCCCCCTGGGCGGCAGTTTTTTTCTCCAAACAAACCCCTCCTTCTCAGGTCTCTCCGGACAGCAGGGAGCCGGATATACTTTGGTCAAAATAGCGCCATTCCCAACATGTGTTTTACTGATAGGCGCATTATACCAATTTTTCAGTTTGAAGTAAAGCCTTTTTTGGTACAGGTCCTCCGGAATCATCAAGCGAACACAGCCTCCCAAAGCGCCTTTTCCGCCGGAAACAGCGCCTGGCCTGAACGCGGCAATGCGGGAAGAAAGGCCCCGTTCCGGTTTTATTTTACCTTTTCCAGCGCCTGAGCGATATCAGCGATCAGATCGTCCGCGTTCTCCAGCCCGCAGCTCATGCGCACCAGCCCCGCAGGCACCCCCGCCGCCTCCAGCTGGGCATCCGTCATCTGCCGGTGAGTGGTGCCGGCCGGGTTCAGACAGCATGTCCTGGCATCCGCCACATGGGTTTCGATGGCAGCCAGCTTCAGACTGTTCATAAACACGGAAGCCGCTTCCCGGCCTCCCCGCAGCTCAAAGCTCACGACCCCGCAGGATCCTTTGGGCAGGTATTTCTCCGCCCGGGCATGATACCTGTCCCCCGGCAGGCCGCAATAGCTGACCCGGATCACCTTTGGATGGTTTTTCAGGAAGCTGGCCACCGCCATGCCGTTTTCGCAGTGCCTGACCATCCGCACATGCAGGCTCTCCAGCCCCAGGTTCAGATAGAAAGCATGCTGCGGGCTCTGGATCGAACCGAAGTCCCGCATCAGCTGGGCCGTGCATTTGGTGATAAAGGCCCCCTCTTTTCCGAATTTTTCCGCATAGGTAATCCCGTGATAGCTCTCGTCCGGGGTACAAAGGCCCGGGAATTTCTCCGCGTGCGCCATCCAGTCGAACCGTCCCCCGTCCACGATGGCTCCGCCCACCGCCGTTCCGTGTCCGTCCATATATTTGGTCGTGGAATGGGTCACAATATCCGCCCCCCATTCGATGGGCCGACAGTTCACCGGAGTGGCGAAGGTATTATCGATGATCAGGGGCACTCCGTGCGCGTGCGCCGCCTTCGCGAACTGCTCAATATCCAGCACCGTCAGCGCCGGGTTGGCGATGGTTTCCCCAAAGACACATTTTGTGTTTTCCCTGAACGCAGCGTTTAATTCCTCGTCCGTGCAGTCCGGAGATACAAAGGTCACCCCGATCCCCATCCTGGCCATGGTGACGCTGATCAAATTAAAGGTTCCCCCGTAAATACTGGAGGATGCCACGATATGATCCCCGCAGCCAGCCAGATTGAACAGCGAAAAAAAATTGGCCGCCTGTCCGCTGGAAGTCAGCATGCCGGCGGTGCCCCCTTCCAGCTGCGCGATCTTGGCCGCCACATAATCGTTGGTCGGATTTTGCAGCCGGGTATAGAAATAGCCGGAGGCTTCCAGGTCAAAAAGCTTCCCCATATCCTCCCCGGTATCGTATTTAAAGGTGGTGGACTGCACGATGGGAATCTGTCGCGGCTCCCCATTCCCAGGCGTGTATCCCCCCTGTACGCAAATCGTGTCCAGCCGATAGTCAGGCATGATGATTTCCTCCTTGTGCGTGATCGTTCCCGTTACTAATTCGACACAAAAGCGCCTTCTCCCCTTTTACGGGAGAAGGCGCGGGTGTTTTTTTCCTGTATCCTTTTTACCCCTGAGCGATCACCGCGACCGCGGATACGGTATTGACAATTTCCTCCACGTTGCAGCCCCGGGACAGATCGTTCACCGGCTTGGCCAGGCCCTGAATGATCGGCCCGATGGCCTTGGCGCCCGCCAGCCGCTGCACCAGCTTGTATCCGATATTACCGGCGCCCAGGTTCGGGAAGATCAACACGTTGGGGTTCTTGCCGGCCACGGGGGAACCGGGCGCCTTCAGATTCGCCACCTCAGGCACCAGCGCCGCGTCGGCCTGCAGTTCGCCATCCAGCATCAGATCGGGCGCCAGTTCCTTCGCCTTGGCGGTGGCTTCCTGCACCCGGGTCACCACGTCATGCTTCGCGCTCCCCTTGGTGGAGAAGGACAGCATGGCCACTCTGGGTTCCGCCTGCAGCAGGCTCCTGCAGGTATTGGCGGTGGCCAGGGCGATGGCCGCCAGCTCGTCGGCGTTGGGCTCGATATTCACAGCGCAGTCGCCGAAAAGCATCACACCGTCATCCCCGTATTCGCCGGTGGGCAGCTCCATGATAAAGCAGCTGGACGCGGTGGAAATGCCGGGGGCCATCTTGATGATCTGCAGCGCCGGGCGCAGCACATTGCCGGTGGAGTTGATGGCGCCGGCCACCATGCCGTCCGCATCGTCCATCTTCAGCATCATCGTGGCAAAGTACAGGGTGTTGTTATACACCAGATCCCTGGCCTGCTCGATGGTCATGCCCTTCTTCTGCCGCAGTTCGCACAGCTTGGCCGCGTAGGCTTCGCTCTTTTCGCAGGCCGCGGGATCCACGATGGCCACGCCCGCCAGATCGGTACCGGTTTCCGCGGCAACCTTGCTGATTTCTTCAGGATTCCCTACCAGGGTAATCTTCGCCAGGCCTTCCGCCACGATTTTCGCGGCCGCCTGCACGGTTCGGGGCTCGCTGCCCTCCGCCAGCACAATGTGCTTCACGTTCGTCTTCGCCTTCGCCTTGATACGTTCGATTACGGACATTGGGTTCATCCTCCTGCCTGCGTTTTTGTTTTCCGTCAGCGCATTCCACGCTGTCCTTATGATACCTGTTTTGGCTCCTTTTCGCAAGGGGGTTTGGCAAATTCCGCCCCTTCCCGCTTCGGGGATGGCCCTGCCGTCGTCGGATGCGGGCTGCGGGACGCAAAGCAAAAAAAGAGGGCCGGACGCGAACGTCGCAAACCCTCTGCCGGAATCACAAAAGCGCTTCCGCGATGGCCGCGGCGGCCTGCTTGCCGGCGCCCATGGCAGAAATAACGGTCGCGGCTCCCGTGACCGCGTCGCCGCCGGCATACACCTGCGGGCGCGAGGTCAGCCCCTTCTCGTCCACGACGATGCCGCCCCGCCGGTTGACCTCCAGCCCCTCCGTGGTCTGCTTGATCAGGGGATTGGGGCTGGTGCCGATGGCCATAACCACCGTGTCCACGTCCAGTTCAAATTCGCTGCCGGGAACCTCCACAGGCCTCCTCCGCCCGCTGGCGTCCGGCTCGCCCAGCTCCATCCGGATGCACCGGATACCGGTCACAAATCCATTTTTGGGGTCCCGGGGATTGTCCGGATTGGTATAGCCCAGAATCTCCACCGGATTGTTCAGCAGCCGGAAATCGATGCCTTCCTCCTGCGCGTGTTCCACTTCCTCCCGCCGGGCGGGGAGTTCTTCCATGCTCCGGCGATAGATGATATACACCTTTTCCGCTCCCAGCCGCAGGGCCGTCCTGGCCGCGTCCATGGCCACGTTGCCGCCGCCCACCACCGCGACCTTTCCGCCCTTCATGATGGGGGTCTTCGGATTCGCCAAATAGGCCTTCATCAGATTGCTGCGGGTGAGGAACTCATTGGCGGAATACACGCCCTTCAGGGCTTCGCCCGGGATATTCATAAAATTGGGCAAACCTGCGCCGCTGCCGATGAAAACGGCCTCATATCCGTCCTCAAACAGTTCGTCGATGGTCAGGGTCTTGCCGATAATGACGTTGGTCTGGATTTCCACGCCCAGCTCTTTGAGCGTTTCCACTTCTTTCGCCACGATGGCCTTGGGCAGACGGAATTCCGGAATCCCGTATACCAGCACGCCCCCGGCGGTATGCAGCGCCTCAAAGACGGTCACCTTGAAGCCCTTCCGGGCCAGATCCCCGGCGCAGGTCAGCCCCGATGGGCCGGCGCCGATGACGGCCACCCGATGCCCATTGGGCGCGGGCGCCTGGGCCTTTTCCGTCACATTTGCGTTATGCCAGTCCGCCGCGAAGCGTTCCAGCCGGCCGATGCCCACAGGCTCCATCTTCGCCCGGGTAAAGAGGGTGCATTGGCTTTCGCACTGGGTCTCCTGCGGGCAGACGCGGCCGCACACCGCCGGCAGGGAGGAGCTTTGGCTGATCACCTGATACGCTTCCTCAAACTGGCCCTCCGCCATCCGACGGATGAAGTCGGGAATCGCGATGTTGACCGGGCATCCGGTCACGCAGGGGCGATTTCGGCAATTCAGGCACCGGCGGGCCTCCTCCACCGCGATTTCCGCCGTATAGCCCAGGGCGACCTCCTGAAAATTACGGGCCCGCTCCTGCGGATCCTGGGTGGGCATTTCATGCTTTTTCGGGTTCACTGCCATCTTACTTCCCCTCCTTTTCAAAGAGGTTGCAGGCCTGCTCATAGGCATGCCGCTCAAAGTCCGCATACATTCTGCCACGGCTCATGGCCTCATCAAAGTCCACCTGATAGCCGTCAAAGTGGGGCCCGTCCACACAGGCAAAGCGGGTCACCCGTTTTCCGTCCTCCACCAGCGTAATCCGGCACCCGCCGCACATGCCCGTTCCATCGATCATGATGGGGTTCATGCTGACCGTCACCGGCACGCCGAAGGGCTTGGCCGCCAGGGTCACAAACTTCATCATGATCAGCGGCCCGATGGCTACCACCAGGTCAAAGTTTTCGCCCGCCTCCAGCATTTCCTTCAGCGGAATCGTCACGTTCCCGTTCCGCCCGTAGGATCCGTCGTCCGTCATGACGATCAGCTGGTCGGAGCAGGCCTTGAATTCATCCTCCAGGATCAGCAGATCTTTATTCCGGAAGCCGATGATGCTGGTCACCTTCGCACCCTGCGCGTGGAAGGCCTCCGCCACCGGCATGGCGATGGCGCAGCCCGCCCCTCCGCCGATGATGCATACATTCTTTTTCCCTTCCAGCTCCGTCGGCCGCCCCAGGGGGCCGGCGAAGTCCTGCAGGAAATCCCCTTCCATTTTGAACTTCAGCTGTTCGGTGGTGGCTCCCACCACCTGGAAGATGATCTTGACCGTCCCTTCCTCCGGCTGCGTCCCGGCGATGGTCAGAGGGATCCGCTCTCCCTCCTCATCCACCCGCAGGATGATAAACTGGCCGGGTTTGGCCTTGCGCGCCACCAGAGGCGCCTCCACTTCCAGCTGAATCATGCTGGGATTCAGCTCCCGTCTGCGTACGATGCGATACATGTTTCCCTCCAATCGTCTGTCCTTCCGGGCCCCGGCCAGCTCGCCAGAGCCCGCGCATCCGGTTTCCCGGTTACCGCCTCCTGATTTCCCGCGCCGCGCGCGCTCTCCCACCGCTTTTTCTTCGGTTTCAGCCCCGCCGGGTAGCATCTGATGTGAAATCCGCACCTGGACGGAAACCCGGGCTTTCTCCCGCCCGGGTTCCTGAGTGCCGTCTTCCGTTTTTGTTTTACTGAATGGCTGCCTTCAGGGCTTCCGTCCGATCCTCCCGCTCCCAGGGCAGATCGATATCCATCCGGCCAAAGTGCCCATACGCCGCGGTTTGCCGGTAGATGGGCCTGCGCAGATCCAGATCCCGGATGATGGCCGCCGGCCGGAAGTCGAAGACCTTCTTCACCACTTCGGTCAGCCGATCATCGGGCACGATGCCGGTACCGAATGTATCCACCAGGATGCTGACCGGCTGGGCTACGCCGATGGCGTAGGCCAGCTGGAGCTGGCACTTCCTGGCCAGCCCTGCTCCCACCACGTTCTTCGCCGCATACCGGGCGGCATAGGCCGCGCTGCGGTCCACCTTGGTCGGATCCTTTCCGGAGAGGCGCCGCCCCCGTGGGGCGCGTATCCGCCATAGGTGTCCACGATAATCTTCCGGCCCGTCAGTCCCGTATCCCCCGCGGGCCCGCCGATGACAAACCGGCCGGTGGGGTTGATATAGTATTTGGTTGCATCCGTCAGCAGTTCCGCGGGGATCACCGGCCGGATCACGCAGCGCATCATCGCCTCCCGGATTTCCTCCTGGGAAACCTCCGGCGCGTGCTGGGTGGAAATGACCACCGTATCCACCGCCACGGGCCTGTCGTCCTCATAGACGACGGTCACCTGGGTTTTCCCGTCCGGCCGCAGCCAGGGCAGCGTCCCATCCTTGCGGACCGCAGTCAGCCGCCGGGCCAGCCGATGGCTCAGCGCGATGGCCATGGGCATCCGCTCCGGCGTCTCGTCGCAGGCATAGCCGAACATCATGCCCTGATCCCCCGCGCCGGTTTCCCCGGCTTCCTCCGCCCGGCCTTCCAGCGCCTGATCCACGCCCTGGGCGATGTCCGGGCTCTGGGCATGAATGGCCGTCATGACCGCGCAGGTGTTCCCGTCAAAATACTTTTCGCTGCTGTCGTATCCGATGTCCAGGATGACCTTCCGCGCTACGTCCGCGAAGTCCACCCATCCCTCCGTCGTAATTTCCCCCATCAGGGTTACGACCCCGGTGGTGGCAAAGGTTTCGCATGCCACGCGGGACTGGGGATCCTGCGCCAGCAGGGTATCCAGCACCGCGTCGCTGATCTGGTCGCATACCTTGTCGGGATGTCCTTCGGTCACGGATTCAGAGGTAAAAAGTCTGCGCATGTTTTCTCCTTTCGGCTTTGGAAAGCCCTTTTCGCTTTCCCGCGTTTTATCTTGGATTCCCGTCTGAACGAAAACCGCCTGGCTCTGCGCTCGAACCAGGCGGGGATTTCCCTTGGAAAATCTCCTTATCTGTCAGCGCTTCCCTGCTCGGGGCGCGCGCGCTGCGGGATTTGGCACCTTGCGAAGAACCGCCGGTTGCCGTGACTTCATCGGGCCCATCCCTCCGTCACTCGTGATAAGGTATTCAGCTACGGGGACTATCATAGACGATGAAAGCACATCTGTCAAGAAAAAAACGGATTTTTCAAAAAAACAGCCGTCCTCCCCGGCGGAAGGACAGCTGTTTACACCGTTGATCAGTTCAGCTCGCTGGTGCAATGCGGGCAGCGGGTCGCCTTGATGTCGATCTCGCTGAGGCAGTACTTGCACTTCTTGGTGGTCGGAGCGGCAGGCTTTTCGGGCTTCTTGGTCAGATCCTTGGCTTTGTTCATGGCCTTGATGATCGCAAAGAGGACCAGCGCGGTCAGAAGGAATTCCACCAGGACCGCCGCGAAGGAGATCAGGCTTCCCGCCACGCCGGTGCTGTTGCTGCCTTCCACCTTGGGCAGTGCGTCCAGGATAGGGGTCAGGAAGATATCGATCACAGCGGTCACCACCTTGCCGAAGGCAGCGCCGATGGTCACGCCGACCGCCATGTCCACGACATTGCCGCGAAGCGCGAATTCCTTGAATTCTTTCAGAAGTTTGCTCATGATAAAGTTCCTCCCTTTCGTTTTTTGATTCCCTGTATCGCCTTTCCCCGCTGACGGGGAAGAGCTCACTTCTTCTTTCCGCCGCCAAACAGATCGGTGATGGCGTTGGTGATCCCCTTGGTCAGGGTACTGGTCACCTGGCGGGTGGCGGTGCTGATGGCGGTATTGGTAA
This sequence comes from Clostridia bacterium, assembly GCA_017512805.1. Lineage (GTDB taxonomy): Bacteria > Bacillota > Clostridia > Christensenellales > Aristaeellaceae > Aristaeella. The sequence goes on along the minus strand of JAFWES010000070.1, from coordinate 6,354 downwards.
TGCGACCCGCGATGGAGTCATTCTTCCGTGCCCGCTCCGCGGCTTCTTCCCGCAGGGCGTCATTCCGGGCTCTGCGCTCCGCCGCTTCCTGTTCCTTGGCGGCTTTGGCGGCTTCTTTGGCTGCCTTTTCCGCATCCTTCTGGGCCTGCAGGGCGGCTTTTTCCGCTTCCTTCTGGGCCGCGGCGGCGGCCTTCTGCTGCTCGGCCAGGGCAATGGGATCCGCCGCCGGCTGCATCACAGGCTGCTGCGCAGCCGGCTGCGTCATGGGCATCTGCTGGACGGGAATCCAGTTCCCGGTGTTGGGGTCCTGCTGCATGAGCATCATCTGCTGCACATACTGGCCTGTGGCAGGATCCATCATCATGACGGGCATCTGCTGGAACACCGGCATCGCCGTGGGCTGCTGCACCGCGGGCTGCTGCACCGCAGGCTGCTGCATGACCGGCTGCTGCACCGCAGGCTGCTGCATGACCGGCTGCTGAGGAACGGGCTGCTGAACCTGAATGGTGGGCACTTCCTGCTGCGCGGGCACAGCCGCTGCTGGCGCAGGCTGGGGAACCGGCGTCATATCCGGCTTTTCCTGTTCCACATACTGGCCTGTAATCGGATCGTACACTTTAAAGGTCTGGCTCATCTTTGTCTTCTCGGTGATCTCCTGCACCGAATCAGGGGTCGTGGGGGAAACGGGTATCTCCAGGACAGGGACATCCTGTATGGCTGCCGGCGGTTGAACCGCCGGAATATCCAGCTGCAGGATTGGCGGGATTTGCGGAGCTGAGACCGGATCCTGCGGTCCGAACGGATTCGCCGGCTCCGGCCAGACGGGCGCTTCCGCATCCAGCCCCAGATCCTCCGCCAGCTCCGTCATCAGCGCCTGGCTTTCTGAAATTTCTTCGGGAACCACATGAATCACCGGCACCGGCGCAGCATCCGAAGGAGCCGTTTCCGGCCAGTCGAGCGTCGGAACCGAAGCCTTCGGCGCTTCCTCCGGTGTTTCCGGAACCGTTTCCGCGGGCCGCTCCTCACAGGAAGGGGAGACGGCTCCGCCGCCCTCCTCTGCCGCCGGCTCGGAATCCGCCTGTTCTTTCGCCCGGTCCATTTCCGCCAGATCCTTTCCGGCTGCGACCCAGATCCGTTCCTCCGGATTCAGGGCGCCCAGATGGCTCTGGGGCGGGAGAATCACCGTCTTTTCAACGATGCCCGGGGCTCCGTCCGCGTCCAGGCAGGACACCAGCGCTTCCCCGGTCTTCAGGCTGGTAATGGCTTCCTCCGTATTGAAAGCGCCGTTGGCCCTGAACGTCTGGGCCGCCACCTTCACCGCCTTTTGATCCAGGGGCGTATAAGCGCGCAGCGCGTGCTGAACCCGGTTCCCCAGCTGGCCGAGAATCGTCATGGGGATGTCGGCGGGGCTCTGGGTGATGAAGTAGACCCCCACCCCCTTGCTGCGAATCAGGCGCACCACCTGCTCAATCTTATCCATCAGCGTCTTGGAGCAGTCGTCAAAGAGCAGATGCGCTTCATCAAAGAAGAACACGATCAGGGGCTTTTCCGCGTCCCCCCGCTCCGGCAGCTTTTCGTACAGCCGGGTCAGCATCCACATCAGAAACGTGGAGTACATCTGCGGATGCGTGAACAGCTCATCCGCGGACAGCATGTTAATGACGCCCCGATCCGCCTCATCCAACCTCAGCCACTGCAAAACATCGAATTCCGTATCCCCGAAGAAGACACGGCCGCCCTCCTCCTCCAGCGTCGCCACGGCCCGCTGGATCGCGCCGATCGTGGTGGCGGAGACGTTTCCGTAATGCAGGGTAAAATCGCGGGCATGCTCGCCCATAAAGATCAGCTTTTCTTTTAATTCATCCAGGGTATTCAACGGATACCTGTATTGCTCGCAATAGCGAAACAGAATCCCCAAAACCCCTGTCTGGGTTTCGTTCAGCCGCAGCATCCGGCCCAGCAGCTGGGCTCCCATGCCTTTGACCGACGCCTGGATAGGCCGCCCCGTCTTCCCGTATACATCCCAGAAAGCGGAAGGAAAGGCCTTGTACGCAAATTTGTCAGGATCCACCCCGCACTTTTTCAGCCGCTTCTCGATCGACTCGGAGGGAGTCCCCGGTTTCACCATCCCGGACAGATCACTTTTGATATCGCTGAGGAAGACCGGCACGCCCATCTCGCTGAACCCTTCCGCCAGCACCTTCAGGGTCACCGTTTTCCCCGTCCCGGTCGCCCCGGCGATGAGACCATGGCGGTTCGCCATGTCCGGCCGCAGAAAAACCGGCCCGCCTTCGCAGGTTCCAATCTGGATTTGTCCATCCCGCAGCATGGCCTCTCCTCCACATCTTCATGAATCTGTTCTTCAACCTGTATTGTACACATTCAACCCTGTTCCGTCAAGAACGCCTGTTGTTTTTTCTTCTCCTTTATATTATGATAAGAGAGTAAGTCAAAATCAAAGGAGGAATCGTTCCATGCTGGAAGAACTCAAACAAAAAGTGTATGAAGCCAACATGCTCCTGCCCGCCTATCATCTGGTTACCTTCACCTGGGGAAACGTCTCCGCCATCGACAGGGAAAAAGGCCTCTTCGTGATCAAGCCCAGCGGTGTCCCCTATGAAAAGCTGACGCCAAACGACATGGTCGTCATGGATCTGGAAGGGAATAAGGTCGAGGGCCGCCTGAATCCCTCCACCGATACCCCCACTCATGCGGAACTGTACCGCCGTTTCCCCGGGATCGGCGGCGTGGTCCATACTCATTCCCGCTGGGCCACCATCTGGGCCCAGGCCGGCCGGGATATCCCCGCCTACGGAACCACCCACGCGGATTATATCTACGGGCCTGTTCCCTGCTGCCGCGATCTGACGCCGGAGGAAGTGGACCGGGCGTATGAGCTGGAAACCGGTCGGGTCATTGCCGCCCATTTTGAGGAGCACGGGCTGAATCCCAGCTTCGTCCCCTGCGTCCTGGCCCGGCATCACGGTCCCTTTGCCTGGGGAAAAGACGCCCTGGAAGCGGTGCATAACGCCGTGGTCCTGGAGGAAGTCGCCATGATGGCCTGGCATACCGAGGCCCTGCCCAGCGCGCAGCCCGGAGAAAGCATGCCCGACCACGTAAAGGAGAAACACTTTCTCCGCAAGCACGGTCCCAACGCCTACTACGGTCAGCATGAATCGTAACCGTTCGGCCGGACAGGCTCACAATCCTTTTTCTCTCCGCTGCCTCCGGCAGCGGTTTATTGATCCCGTTTTGCGCGATGGAAAAGGTAAAAATCTCTCGTTTTTTTCCGGTTTTCTTTCAATATGCTCAAAAATAACTTGCGTTTTCGATTTTTCGGGCATATAATATGCCTGGTTGTAATCTTCGGGTCTGTGGTTGAAAGCCGATGCCAGTCGCAGGCGAAGCGGTCCACGTAATCCGTCCAAAGCGGCGGGGAGCATGGTGCGGTCTAGATGTAAGTCCATCCGGGTTTCCCTTTGAAGCCCGAGAGAAGCGCGTGAGGGCGTTGCATACGCGGAGCAACCTTCCAGATGGCGTGTGTGGGGTCAAAAACCAGGTCAGCCGAGGATTCACCTAATCAATTTTTTGGGGGTTACCTTACCATGTACGAAGACAAAACGCTGGTATGCAAAGACTGTGGGCAGGAATTCATTTTTTCCGCGGGAGAACAGGAATTCTATGCCGAAAAGGGCTTTCAGAATGAGCCCACCCGCTGCAAGGCCTGTCGTCAGGCCCGTAAAGCCAATCGCCCCGCTGCCGGCGCTCCGCGTGTTATGTATGACGCGATCTGTGCCGAGTGCGGCAAAGCGACTCAGATTCCTTTTGAGCCCAAAGAAGATCGTCCCGTCTACTGCAGCGAATGCTTCGCTGCCCGGCGCGGTATGTGATTCCAACTTGAATGAAAGCCCTTCCCAATCGGGAAGGGTTTTTTGATACTGATTCCGCTTAAAACAAAGGCGTCTTTGATGATTCTGTTTGCATAGGCCGCAGGCAGGACGGAACCGGACGGCAAATCCGCGTATGCGCGGATTTTGAGCTGCTGTCCAAATCTTCGATTTGGGTAACAGCAGCCATGCAACGCTGTGGCCGCGGTTCGCCTCCGCGGTCTTAAAACGATGGTTGAGAACCGGGATCGTATTAAATATGTTCGAAGAAGGGATTTCCTTCTTCGTTTTTCAAAACCCCGTCTTCAAAATGCAGCGGGGTAGGCCTGCTGAGCATATACTTCAGAATCTCGTCCATCCTGACGCTTTCCCGGAAAGTGACCAGCGAGAACGAAACCCCATGCTTATGAGCCCGGCCCGTGCGGCCGATCCGATGCAGATAGTATTCATTTTCGTTGGGCAGATCGAAATTGATGACTGCTTCCACATCGTCCACGTCAATTCCCCTGGCCGCCACATCCGTGCTCACCAGGATTGGAAATTTCCCGCGTTTGAAATCGTTCATCACCACGTTCCGTTTCGCCTGAGGAATATCCCCGTGCAGGCACTGGGCGTCATACCCCTCTTTGCACAGCCTGGACGTCAGCCTGTCCGTCATAAACTTCGTATTGCAGAAGATCATCACCCGCCCGTATACATTCGCGTCCAGCAGATACATCAGGTGATCGATTTTTTCATTCTGCTCCGTGGAAATGACATACTGAGTAATCTGAGGCCGATCCTTCTTTGTGGCCTCCACCGTGACCTCCACCGGATCATGCTGATATTTCCATGCGATGGTCAGTACATCCTGATTGGTGGTCGCGGAGAAAAGCACCAACTGACGGTCCGTCGGGGTCGCTTCAATGATCTTTGTCACATCCTTAACAAAGCCCATATTCAGCATTTCATCCGCTTCATCCAGCACCATGGTGTGCACCGCGTCCAGGAAGATATTGCGCCGCTGCATATGATCCAGCAGCCGGCCCGGGGTGGCGATAACGATCTGAGGCTTCCTCTTCAGCAAAGTGATCTGTTTCGAGATGCTCTGCCCCCCGTAAAGAACGGCAATCCGCACCCCGCTGATATATTTCGCCAGCTGGGTCAGTTCCTCCCCGATCTGCAGGGCCAGCTCCCGGGTGGGCGCCAGCACCACCTCCTGTACCCGGCTGTCCTTCAGCTGCACATACTCTAGCATGGGAATCCCGAAAGCACAGGTCTTCCCTGTTCCGGTGGGGGCGATGGCATTGATATCCTGCCCTTCCATCATCAGGGGAATGGTTCTGGCCTGTACCGTGGAGGGCTCGCTGAAACCCATCGCCTTCACCGCCTTTAATATTTCGGCGGAAAGGTCCATCTCCTCAAAACTTGTTGGAATCTGATCTGTCAAATGAATGCTCCTTTAATTCCGTTTCCCGATCCGACCCGCGCCTTCGCGGCTGCCTCGGATCTTCACATTGCCGCTCCGTACGCTCCGGCGGCCGCCGGATCCCGGTATGCCCGAATGGCCTTGGCCAGCTGATCGGGGCAGGACGTCCCGCCCCGGCACTCAATCCCTTCCAGCTTGGCCGCTACCTCTTCCGCCTTCTGTCCGATGACCATCGCCGCAAGGCCCTGGGTATTCCCCCGACAGCCATTCTGAAAAGCGCATTTGGTAATGATCCCGTCCCGGATCTCCAGTGCGATATCCGTGGAACAGGTCCCTCTGGGTTTGTAATGAAACATGTCCATTCCACCTCACTCAACCGAGTTTCGTTTCTGACTCTCTGGTTCCGGATGACGGTTTTGCGGCCACGCCCGCATAGCGGCCGTGAACAAAACGGTCATCCGGGATGCACATAAAAGGAACGCTCCCGCTGCGGGGAGCGTTCCGGGAGAAACCGAATTATTCGATCACCTTGGCCACAACGCCGGAACCCACGGTACGGCCGCCTTCACGGATAGCGAAGCGCAGTCCCTGCTCCATGGCGATGGGGGTAATCAGAGTGATTTCCATGTCGATGTTGTCGCCGGGCATCACCATTTCCACGCCCTCCGGCAGCTTGATGTTGCCGGTCACGTCCGTCGTCCGGAAGTAGAACTGCGGACGATAGCCGTTAAAGAAGGGCGTATGACGGCCGCCTTCTTCCTTCGTCAGCACGTACACCTGTCCGATGCAGTGCGTATGGGGATGAATGCTGCCGGGCTTCGCCAGCACCTGCCCGCGCTCGATCTCATTCCGCTGCACGCCGCGCAGCAGCGCGCCGATGTTGTCGCCCGCTTCCGCCTGGTCCAGCAGCTTGTGGAACATTTCCACGCCCGTCACAACCGTGGTCCGCTTCTCGTCGGTCAGTCCCACGATCTCCACCTGGTCGGACACCTTCACCGTCCCGCGCTCCACACGGCCCGTCGCCACGGTGCCGCGGCCGGAAATGCTGAATACGTCTTC
>JAFWES010000069.1 GCA_017512805.1 Clostridia bacterium | reverse complement strand
ATCCAAACGTTGAATAATAAGGATGTGCCGGTTATTACAGATTGGAAGGATCTCATCGAGATTCTGAAAAACATCGAATCATAAGATAAATCAGAATTGGGTAAGAACATGGTTATTCAACAGATTCGTAATGCTACTTTGAAAATAAAGTATGGCGGCATTACTTTCCTTATTGACCCCTGGTTTCAGGATCAGGGAACCGGCTTCTCCGCCAAAGCCGTCAAGCCGGAAATGCAAGGGATTAAATGCCCGATGAATGCTCTGCCGGATGCCCCGGAACGCATGCTGAAAGATGTTGATTACTGCCTTGTCACGCATCTTCACTTTGATCATTTCAGCCCGGATTATCTTCCTGCGAATCTGAGAATCATCGCGCAGAATGGTGAGGATGCGGAGAAAATCCGGGAGATGGGCTTTGCTCATGCAGCCGCTTTTGAATCGGATTCCCTGACCATTGGCGGAGTTGTAATCCATAAGACGAAGGCCATTCACGGAGACAGCGAAGAAATCGTTCAGAAGATGGGCGAAGTCTGTGGATATGTATTCCAGGCTCCCGGTGAAAAGTGCCTGTACCTCGCCGCTGATACTGTATACTGCCCGGAAGTGGAACAGACCATCAGATGCTATCATCCGGAGGTCATGATACTGAACTGCTGCGAAGCGACGACACCGCTTGGCAGATTGATCATGAACCTGTCGGATGTCGAAAAGGTATGTCAGGCGGCTCCACACGCGATCGTGATGGCATCTCATCTGGACAGCGTCAATCACGCTCTGCTTACACGGAAAGACATCAAAGTTTTTGCGGACAGGAGAGGCCTTTCCATGCTCCGGGTTCCGGAAGATGGAGAATGTACAACTATCTAAATGATTTGTGGAGGAGAACAATACACAATGCTTCTTGACAAAAACCTGGAAACGCCGAGATTGACAATCCGTTCCTGGAGGAGATCCGATAAGGACTTTACGCTGTCTCTGTGGGGAGACAAAGAAAACGGGAAATATATGAGCGACCCTGTCCGTGAGAACATGGATGAAGCGTATCTCAAATGTGTCGATGAGATGGAAGATAATCCGGAGGGATACTATCTGATCGTTGAATGGAAAGAGGATGGCACGCCTGTCGGTACCTGCTGTATATTCCCCGAAAACGGGAATTACGATATCGGGTATTGCATTTCAAAAGACCATTGGAGGGAAGGCCTCGGTACCGAAGTGATCGATGCCATCATCCGCTGGGCAAGGACAGAAGGAGGCAAATCCGTCACGGGAGAAGTGGCGGATATCAATCTCGCGTCGGTCGCTCTTCTTCGCAAATTCGGGTTTTCGGAGGACAGAAAAACACGCTACAGGAAATGGGGAGAAGAAACCTGTTTTGATGCCCATTATTATAAACTGAACCTGGAGTGAGCATTCTGTCTCGCACAGACAAATTTGAATCCAATGAACGATCGGCGGAGCGGAATATGAGGTCGGATGAAATGAAGTGTGAACTGTTGGCGGAACAAAATCTTGCGCTGATGCTTGACTTTGTTGATGATGAGAATACGAAATATGATGAGGCCGTGCTGAAGGCGTATTTGAACGAAAGGAACGCATACGGTTATATCGCCTCAGACAACGGGAAAGCAGTCGGATTTGCCTGCGGTTATGTTCTGCATGAGCCAGACGGGCAGAAGGTATACTATCTGCACACAGTTGACGTTATGAAAAGATGGCAGAATCAAGGTTACGGAACGGAACTTGTCCGGTTTGTTCACGAACATTCGAAAGCCCTGGGCTGCCGCAAAATGTTTCTGCTTACCAATAAGCACAATGTTTCCGCCTGCAGGTGTTACGAGAAAGCAGGAGGAATCTGTAATGCCGCCTCCGATGATATCGTGTTTGCGTTCAAGTGATGCGCCGACAATTCCAGTTTGCCGGGATACCTTGGCGCGCAAACTCGGAAGTTAATCGTACAAACACCAGTCTACCATTGACGGCCATGCACAAAGAAATTGCATGGCTTTTTTAACGCTACCACATAGCTATACACTATTCCGGTTATAAAGCCACACCGGTATCTATCCAGCCGTGAGGATGTCCATGCGTCAGCGCGGCTGTTTCCGCACCGAACCGGCAAATGTCCCGGACATCCTTTCCACTGTCGTTGAAGTACAGCCCAATCGGAGCAACACGCATCACGCCGCCGTAGCCCTTGCGATTGTTGATTGGTTCTTCCACCGACCCGTGCTCTCCACTGCGCAGGGCGGCAAGGCAGGTATTTCCCGGTGCTCTAGGGCTGTACAGTTCGGGGATGTTTCCAAGCCAGGCGTAGCCGGGATGGATCTCCGGAGAATACTTGCTTTCCTGCGTTTTCAGCCAGTCCCGATAGCAAAGTCCGATATAGTGGAGGATCAGGGCCGCCAACGCCCCGTGTCATGCCCCTGGTCATCCCCAGCAGGAGGCCGTTAGCGGTGAACAGCGTCATCTGTGTATCGTCGGAGATCTGCGCGACACCGCCGGTCAGATCATATTCAGTAATGCCGCGCTCGCCGTATCTGCGGAAGATCTGCCCCTCGCGGAGAAACTCGACGGCATACCCCAGAGTGTCCCCGGCAGCGCCGCCGAATTACCCCGAGACCTCGCTGGCCATCGCGCTGTATGTGACCGATCCCGCCAGCATCGCCGCCGCTGTGCAGGCCGCAAAGGCGAAATTCGGACAGATCGACGTGCTGGAAAGCGAGAATCCGCCGCTCCGGCTGCTGCTGGGCAGCGATGCCGTCAAGGCCGTGCGCAGCACCCTGGAAGCCCGGATCAGGGAACTGGACGCCTGGGAGGCCTATTCTGTCCGGACGGATTTTGAGAGCTGAGGCAGAATATGGACAGACCTGAGATTATGTGCCGCATCCTGCAAAGTGTGAACGGGAACAGGAAGGTCTGCCGGTGAAAATGAACCAGGCCGAGCGGGGTGAGGCCGAACCGATCGCCCAATGGGTGAAAGGCATCGGACAAATCTGATCCTCCGGGATCAGGGCCACCAGCCGCTCTGTGCAGCAGGCAAAGCCATGGGACAGTTGTTGAAATGATTCCACCCCGTGAATCCGGCTGGCATCAAAGTGGTCCTGCTGCGGACGATTGCGTCCGCATAAATGAAAGCTCCCCCCCGCGAAACGGGGGGAGTAAGATTCACCGTTCCATCCGCAGGATCAGCGCAATCATACGCCTGGCGCAGGCCTGCAGCTCGCCCAGGGTCAGCGGGTAGGGCACCTCCCCTTCTTTCTTCCCCAGGGCATTCAGAATATCCTCCACGTCCCGGTCGCTTCCGGGCATGGTCAGGTCGTTACCGGCCTTGATGCATCCCGAGGCACAGGAGTCCCCGTACTTCCAGGATTCTTTCGGGTGATGATCGCTCCCCGTGGTGCCCCAGTCGGTCATCACGATGCCCTCAAAGCCCCATTCATCCCGGGCCATCGAAGTAATCAGATCCCGGCTGTTGGCGGTATGCTCCCCATTGATCAGGTTATAAGAGGTCATGATCGCCTTGGGCTGAGCCTCCCGCACGGCGATCTCGAATCCCTTCAGATAGATCTCCCGAACGGCCCGCTCATCCACGTGGGAATTCACATGGTTCCGGTTATCCTCCTGATTGTTGAAGGCGAAATGCTTGATCGTGGTGCCCGCGGAACGATGCTTCTGGACGCCCCGTGTATCCGCAGCGGCGCACTTGCCCGTCAGCAGGGGATCCTCGGAATAGTATTCAAAGTTCCGTCCACAGAGGGGATTCCGGTGAATATTCATGCCGGGCGCCAGCCACAGATCGCATCCGAAAATCTCCATCTCGCTTCCCACGATATCTCCCGCCGCCTCTATGGCTTCCTCATCCCAGGTCTGGGCGAGCAGCGTGGCGATCGGAATGGCGGTGGTATACTGATAATAGGTCTTCGCGTCCTCCGGGATCTCCGGCTTCGGCATCATGTCCATCAGGATATCCACCCCCGGGAAGGCCGCGCTGAGGGTATAGATTCTGCCTTCGCCGTCCACCTTAAAGACGGGTGAAAGCCGCAGCCCCGCCGGGCCGTCCGGCAGGATCAGGTTCCGGATTCCCCGGTCCTCCAGCAGCAGGGAGGTGGTATCCCCCGCGGCGCCCGGGCAGGCAGCGGAAGCAGCTCCGATCTGAGGGCCTCCCTGGGCTTCCATGCCCCGGGCCGTGCCCACGCACAGGGTCGCCATCTCAAAGGGCGTCAGCTGGCCCACCAGCTCATCCAACGTCGCCTTCCCCTGCCGGATATCGTCCAGGGTAATCTTTTCCTCCCGGGCAGGCTTCGGCAGATCCTCGGGCTTTTCGGAATAAACCGCTTCCTCCCGGCGGACTTTGGAGGCGTCCAGGGAAATCACCCTGGCAGCGGCCTTTTCCGCCTCCATGGCCGGGCTGCTCCAGGGCGTGATGCCCTTCGGGCTGATCAGCTCAAAGGATTCGTCCAGGGGCAGGCGGTTCTGCAGCTGCAGGGTCACCACGTCTTCGGAAAGCTGTATGGCCGCTGCGATATGGGTATCCCGGGAATGGACGCCATAGCGGATGAAATAGGTGCCTTTCTCCAGGACCCAGGCCGCCCGGGCGGGATCATAGCTGGCCATCTCCCGGGTGGGGAAAGAGAGGGAAAGCACCTGGGAATCTCCCGGCTGCAGCTCCTTCGTCTTCCCGAAGGCGGCCAGCTCCTGATAGGGCTTTTCCAGGGCGCCTTCCGGCGCGGAATAATAAACCTGCACTGTTTCCCGCCCGGGGCAGCTGCCGGTATTGGTCACCCCGACCGCCAGGCATACCTTTTCCGCGTCGGCGGAAACGCTTTCCAGCGCAATCGCAAAGGTGGTATAGCTGAGGCCGTATCCGAAGGGGTACTGCACGGGAATGTTGAAGGTATCGAAGTACCGATAGCCCACATAGATCCCTTCCCTGTAGTATTCGTCATCCAGATCCCCGTTCCGGTGGCTGAAGGTATCTGCACAGGGATAGTCGGTATAATTCACGGCCCAGGTCGTGGTCAGATGGCCTGAGGGATAAGCTTTCCCCGTCAGCACATCCGCCAGGGCATATCCGCTGTAGTTCCCGGCCTGGGACATGAGCAGGATGGCATCCAGCCCCGGGATCGCCCGGAGCGCCTTCATATCCATGACGCCGCCCACGTTCAGCACCAACACCGTATGGGCATAGGCCCCGGCGATCCGGGTCAGAGACTGAATTTCCGTCTCCAGGGGCTCATATTCGCCGGGAAGGTCTTTCCGGTCCGCGCCTTCCCCGGAATTCCGGGAAAGCACATAGACGGCCGTATCCGCCTGATCCGGATGAAGGTCTGCCTCCTCCACCGGGAGGACCTCCGGCTCCCGGAAGGGATTGGTCCAGAGAAGATGGAACGGATTCTGACCTCCTGCCTGGAACTTTTCCCGCAGGGAATCCGCCCAGACCTTCCGCGCGGCCTCGATATTCGCTTCGTCCCGGTCAATCCAGTCCTTCGTGACGATGGTGAATCCCGCTTCCAGCAGGCCCATCTCCACGGTGACGGTCTCCCGGCTCATGACATCGCCGGAACCGGTGCCGCCCTTGACCGTTCGGCGGGCGCCGTCCCCATACAGGGCGATCTTTCCGGTCTTCCTCAGGGGAAGCACCCCGTTGTTTTCCAGCAGTACCATTCCCTGGGGGGCAATCGCCCGGGAACGCTGACCGTTTTCGATTTCCCGGGAGCTGACTTCCGGGCTCGCAGATGCAAAAATCTTCGGCATTGAGCTGTCCTCCTTCATGAAAACCCGCATGTTTTTCTTTCTTCCGAAACAACAGAGGTTCATCCGGAAATGATTATACAGGTTCGCGGAAAAATAGCAACCGTTTCTTTCACGGCCCTGCATCCGCCATCCGTCATTTCATGGGACCGACTGAACTTGGTCAGTATCCAAAAAACGATTTTGGCAACAAAAAACAGCCATGCCAGAGCGTTCCTGCTCTAACATGGCTGTTTCCCTTGTTGCGCCGCCCGAAGAAGTCAGTCCAAATCAGTTCTTTTCATAAATCCTTCACTTGAACCGCTTTTTCGGCTGCTTTTATTGAACCGCCTCCGCGCCTTTTTCCATGGCCTGGCGGTTAATCGGCAGCAGATGCTCCTTTTTGGGCCCAAAGGTGGCCTTCAGGGCTTCCATGGCCGCGTCGATGGAAACCACGCCCGTCTTCTTCAGGATGGCCCCCAGCATAACCATGTTGGCGGTGCGGCTGTTGCCCAGCTGTTCCGCGATGCCGTTGCAGTCCACCGGAATCGCCTCTATGTCATCCCGGTCGGGGGTGATGTCGATCAGAGAAGAATTATACAGCATGATGCCCCCCTTTTCCATGGCAGGGGTAAACTTGATCATGCTGGGCTTATTCATGATCACGGCGATGGGGATTTCCGTCACCAGAGGGGAGCCGATGGGTTCATCGGAAATGACCACCGCGCAGTTGGCTTCTCCGCCCCGCATCTCGGGACCGTAGGAGGGCATCCAGGAAACGTTCATGCCCTCGTGCATGGCGGCCTTGGCCAGCAGCTGACCGATCAGCAGCACGCCCTGCCCGCCAAATCCGGCAATCAGGAATTGCGCTTCCATGATGTTATTCGACCTCCTTCTTTACCCCCAGCGGATACTGGGGAATCATGTTGGCTTCCAGCCAGTTCAGCGCCTCCCGGGGCGTCATACCCCAGTTGGTCGGGCAGGTGGACAGCACCTCCACCATGGAAAAACCCTTCCTGGCGATCTGGGTCTCAAACGCCTTTTTGATGCACTTTTTGGTATCCATGATGTGCTTCACATCGTGGACGGAGCAGCGGGCAATGTATCCCGGGCCGTCCAGCGTGGCCAGCATCTCGCTGACCCGGATGGGATAGCCGCACAGGGCCGGATCCCGCCCGTAAGGGGAAGTGGTGGTCACCTGGCCGGGCAGAGTGGTCGGAGCCATCTGGCCGCCGGTCATACCGTAGATCGCGTTATTCACAAAAATGACGGTAATATTTTCTCCCCGGGTGGCGGCGTGCGTAATCTCGGCCGCGCCGATGGAGGCCAGGTCGCCATCCCCCTGATAGGTGAATACGATATTGTCGGGGTTGACCCGCTTGCACCCTGTCGCCACAGCCGGCGCACGGCCGTGAGCCGCTTCCATCATATCCACGTTGAAATAGTTGTAGGCGAAAACCGCGCAGCCCACCGGAGCGATGCCCACGGTCTTCCCCTGGATCCCCAGCTCGTCAATGGCTTCCGCCACCAGCCGGTGGATGATTCCGTGGGTGCATCCAGGGCAGTAATGCAGAGGCGTATCCGTCAGGACGCCTGTCTTTTCATATACAACAGCCATGTGCTTACGCCTCCTCCTTCGCGATTTTTTCCACTTCGGTGATGATTTCCCGGACGGTGGGCACGATGCCGCCGGTCCGGCCAAAGAAGCGAACCGGTTTCTTTCCGTCCACAGCCAGCCGCACGTCGTCCACCATCTGTCCCATGCTCATTTCCACCGTCAGGAAGGCCTTCGCGTGCTCCGCCGCTTTTGCGATCGGCGCATTGGGGAAAGGCCAGAGCGTAATGGGCCGGATCAGGCCCGCCCGGATGCCTTCCGCCCGAAGCTTGCGCATGGCGCTGCGGGCGATGCGGGCGGTGGTCCCGTAGGCCACGATCACGTAGTCCGCGTCCTCGGTCATCTCCTCCTGCCAGCGGCATTCCGTCCGCTCCATGACCGCGTATTTTTCATACAGATGGTTTACATGCTTCTCCAGCACAGCGGGATCAATATACAGAGAGTTGATAATCGCCCGCTCCCGGTCAGACGACGGGGTCCACCCGGTCGCCGCCCAAGTCTTCTCCGGCAGGTCAGCCGGCTTTTTGTACTCCGGCATCTCCACCGGCTCCATCATCTGTCCGATCAGCCCGTCTCCCATGACCAGCACCGGATTACGGTACTTGTCCGCCAGGTCGAAAGCCGTCTGGGTCAGCTCCACCGCCTCCTGCACGGAGGAAGGCGCCAGCACCAGCATCCGGTAATCCCCGTGCCCGCCGCCCCGGGTGGACTGATAGTAGTCGCTCTGGGCGGGTTGAATGGAGCCCAGGCCGGGGCCGCCCCGGACCATATTGACAATGACGCAGGGCAGCTCCGCCCCCACGATGTAGCTGATGCCTTCCTGCTTCAGGGAAATTCCCGGGGAAGAGGAAGAGGTCATCACCCGGCCGCCGGCGCCGGCCGCGCCGTAGACCATATTGATGGCGGCGACTTCGCTCTCCGCCTGCAGAAAGCAGCCGCCCTCGATTTTGGGAAGCCGCTTGGACATATACTCCGGAATCTGATTCTGAGGGGTAATGGGATAGCCGAAGAAAAACCGGCAGCCCGCCTGAATCGCCGCCTCCGCGATGGCTTCATTCCCCTTCATGAGCATTTTCTGTCCCATGGTAAACACTCCTTTACTTCTCGACCCTGATCACGGCGTCGGGGCACATCCGCGCGCAGAAAGCACAGCCGATGCACTTGCTCTGATCAGTCACGGCAATGGGATGGTAGCCTTTGGAATTGATCTCTTTGCTGAGCGCCAGGATCTGTTTCGGGCATACGTCGGCGCAGAGCCCGCAACCTTTGCAGATTTCCCGGGCGATGGTCAACTGAGCCATTGCTTGAATCCGCCTCCTTCTTTGGGTTTCTTTGTATTATAACGGTTTCCATGGGAAACCGTCAATATAAACACAGAATAAAAACAGCGGCTGTTGTAACGACTCCGCCTCGCTCTCGGCCACAAAGCTGAGTCGGCTGTTCAGTCCTGAAAGCGCAGAGACCGCATCCCTCCCAAAGCAGAACGCCTGGCCGTCACCGCGGAAGGAACGCGCTGGACGATCTCTTTTCAGATTCCGGACAGAATATGCATGTTGCGGATCTCAGGATCCGTGATATGGTCCGCCACGGCGTAGGCGTGCTGTTCCATATCGCAGCAGGACGCTTCCGACAGCCCCCGGTCCCGCAGCTCCTCCGCCACATCCTGGCAAAAATCCGCCATGGCGAATTCACGGTCCTCCAGGGCGTCCTCATCCGCTCCGCCGTACAGAATGCGTTCCAGGCGTTCTGCCTGCTGCGCCCGGCCCATCCCCATCTCCCGCAGGGACCGAAACGCCCATTTGTAATAGGGCATGTATTTCCCTTCCATCAGATGAAGCGCGTGCAGCCCCGCCCGGACAAAGGTATGAACCGCCAGCATCGCCGCTCCCTTCTCCCCATGGTTCAGGCATCGGCGATAATTATACTGTCCGCTCTGATTCAGGATTAGCAGCTCCCCGCTCAGCTTCCGCAGCCGGATATCCTCCGGGAAGAAGGAAAGCCTCTCCCGGATGCCGGTGAAAACGCCGCTTTCATCCATCCAGATTTCCCCGCCCGTCGCTTCCAGCAGGTTCTGTTCCGGAACGGTCATCCAGTCCCGCAGGGTCATCTCTCCGTCTTCCCGACCGGTTTTTTCCCGCAAAAAGTCCCCCAGGCGGATCACGCCGTGCCGGCTTCCGCCCACCGGAGAGATCCTCGCCCGCGCGCATCCCTCAAACGCTGCCGGCAGCTTCGCGTAAGCGCGTTCCAGCCGAAAGGCCGTCCGCCGGTCCACCTCGTTCTCTCCCGGCAGGAACAGGCAGAACCCCGGTTCAAAGTCATGATCCCGGGATATTTCGTCATCGTATCCCAGTACCTCGCTGCCGCTGCCGCAAAGGCCCGCTGCAACCGTTCCCGCGATCTCCGGGAAATCCCGGCTCAGCATTTCCCGCCCGTAATTCTCCCAGTATCTCCGACAGAGTTCCATCCCCCTCATGGTGCGGTCTCGTCACTCCCCGATCTGTTCCGCCGCCGTCAGCTCCACAAAAGCCATGATATCAGCGTCCTTTGCGGCGCCCCCGGCGATGGCGGTCAGCTTTTTTTTGCCCGCTTTGCGGGCCAGCAGCGCCGTAGAGGGGCCGCCGTCCAGATTGTAGACCCATTCGGTCTCGAAATATTTCAGGAAGAAGTCGTTGACTTCGTGCAGGGTCAAACCGTCGCCCCCCTCATTGGTGACTGAGAGGATCAGGTAATTGTTGCGGTCCACCTTTCCGATGACCGTCCGCCGGGCTCTCCGGCCCGCAAAGTCCCAGTCCTGCGGCGTCAGAACTTCCCCGTCCAGCTGCATGGGGCACTGGACATAAAAACTCCAGGTCTGGGTGGGGCTCCTCGCCAGCACTTTTTCATTCTCCTCCCCCGCATACATGTGCAGCCCGTCTTCTTCCAGGGTCAGTCCGTAATAGGGGACGCCCTCCAGGTTCCGGTACACTTCTCCGTCGGTGACGGTGACGGAGCCCAGAGGGGTGTAATAATAGTCCTTCCCGGTGCCGGGATAATTCTCCGGAATCCAGGGATAGGTGGGGCTCACGTATCCGCTGCCGTTAATGACCAGGGCCGCCCCTTCCACCTTCTTGGCCATGGCGGAGGGCAGCTGAATGTTCCTTTTCCATTCCGCCGTGGCCTTTTTGATCTGTTTTCCCGGATCCTGCATCCACAGCTTCACCAAAAAGCAGCGGCGCCCTTTGATCTTGAACGTCTCGATTTTGTATTTCAGGGTCTCGGAGTCGTAGGACCGATAGGCCCTGTGTGTAAATTGCGCGTATTCCAGGGGCGGAAGGGCGGCTTCGTCCGTCGTGGCCGGGGCCGCTGACGATTCCATCGGTTCCGCCGGAATGGTTTCCTCCGCCTGCTCTGCGATTCCGCGCGCTGACGGCAGCAGCAGAAGGAGGCAAAGCAGCAGCAGCCATTTACGCATGTTTTTCCTGCCCCCCTGATTTCATGGCTTCCGCCCATATGGCGCATTCCATCCGCTTGCGGAACAGTTCACATCCGGTTTTGTACACCCCGCGCACCGACCCTGTCGCGTGATATGCGTTGGCGGCGCATCCGCCCGAGCAATACAGCCGTGCCCAGCAGGTCCTGCATTCCTCCCGGGCATACACGTTGCAGGCGGCAAAATCCTCCCGCACCGCCGTATTGGTCACTCCGTTCCACACGTCCCCCAGCTTAAAGGCTTCCTCCCCTACGAACTGATGGCAGGGATACAGATCCCCCCAGGGGGTCACCGCCATATATTCCGTCCCGGACCCGCATCCGGAAATTCTCTTGTATACACAGGGCCCACCGCTCAGGTCGATCATATAATGATAGAACGTAAAGGGATCCCCTTCCCTGCGCTTTTTCACCAGCAGCCGCGCCAGATCCTCGTACTGCTTCATGACGATGGGCAGATCCTCCTCCGTCAGGGCGGAAGGATCCCCCTCCGCGCAAACCACAGGCTCCATGCTCAGCTCCCGGAACCCCAGATCCAGCATGGTCTGCACGTCCTTGAGAAAATCCGGGTTGGCATGGGTAAAGGTGCCCCGCATATAATAGTTTTTTCCGCCCCGCGCTTCCACCAGTTTCCGGAATTTCGGGACGATCTTCTCCCAGCTGCCCTTCCCCGCGTAGTCCACCCGGAACCGGTCGTGAATCTCCTTGCGCCCGTCCAGGCTCAGCACCACATTGCTGCACTCCCGGTTGGCAAAGTCGATGACATCGTCATCAATCAGCATCCCGTTGGTGGTCAGCGTAAAGCGGAACTGCTTGCCCCGCTCCTTTTCCACGGATCGGGCATAGGCTACCAGATCCTTCACCACCTGGAAATTCATCAGCGGCTCCCCCCCGAAGAAATCCACCTCCAGATGATGCCGGCTGCCGGAGTGGTCCATCAGGAAATCCAGGGCCCGCTTTCCCGTTTCAAAGGACATGAGCGCCCGGTCCCCATGATACTTGCCCTGGCTGGCGAAGCAGTAGGAACAGTTCAGATTGCAGGTATGGGCTACGTGCAGACAAAGCGCCTTCACCACGCCGCTTGTCCGTTGTTTCAGCGCCCCGGCCATGGGCTCAAAGGAATCCTCGGAAAACAGCTGACCGGATTCCTTCAGGGCCGTAATCTCGTCATAGCATTGGGCCAGGTCCGCTTCCGTCACGTCCTCCCGGCCGCCGAAGCGCTCCAGCATGGCCTTCAGGATCGCCTCCCGGCCTTCCCTCTCATACAGGGCAATCATATCGTAGGCGATTTCATCCACCAGGTGCACCCCACCGGAGCAAACGTCCAGCACGATGTTCAGCCCATCCATTTTATACTGATGAATCATGCGTCCCTCTCTTTCCCCGGGATCCCTCCCGGCGGGAAATCCCCGGTCGAAAAAAGCCGCCCGAAGGCGGCCGTTTTCGTTCCTGGATATCTGTTACTTCGCCTCAGCTTTGTTTTCGCACTGCTGATTCGCGATGCCGCAGCTGGTCTTGCAGGCGGACTGGCAGGACGTCTGGCATTCGCCGCATCCGCCGTTCTTCGCGCTCTCGCACAGGTTCCGGGTGTTCAGGGTCTGAATGTGTTCCATGGGAAAGCCCCCTTCAATCATCAAATTTCCTGCTTACTTTACCACAGGACTGTATAAATGTCAAATTCGGCTTTTCTCGGCCTTTTCTCCCGGGGGCAGATTATGGTATACTTTCCCCTGAATCGGTCCGAACGGCGCGGCTGAGCCGCCGGGCTGCGGTATATGCGTCCGCGGACGCTGCGAAAGGAGGTCCTCCCATGGCGGATCATCATCTGGTTCTTGGCCTGGTCGCGCATGTGGACGCGGGAAAGACCACCCTCAGCGAAGCGCTGCTCTACGTTTGCGGTCAGCTGCGGAAGCTTGGCCGGGTGGATCACGGGGATGCCTTTCTGGACACGGATCCCCAGGAGCGGGAACGGGGCATTACCATCTTTTCCAAGCAGGCGGAGCTGGAATGGAAGGACCTGCGGCTGACCCTGATGGATACGCCGGGACATGTGGATTTTTCCAGCGAAATGGAGCGCACCCTTTCCGTGCTGGACGCGGCGGTGCTGGTGATCTCCGGCGCCGACGGGGTCCAGGGCCATACGGAAACCCTGTGGCGGCTGCTTCGGGCCTACCGGGTGCCCACCCTGCTTTTCGTCAATAAAATGGATCAGCCCGGCGTCAGCCGCAAAGCCCTGATGGAGGACATTCGCAGGCATCTGGGGGACGGATGTGTGGATCTTTCCGCTCCCGGAGCCATGGAAGAAGCCGCGCTCTGCGGAGAGGAAGCCATGGATGCGTTTCTGTCCGCGGGGGACATTCCCCCGGCGCTGCTTTCTTCTCTGGTGTCGGAACGGAAGCTTTTTCCCTGTTTTTTCGGCAGCGCCCTGAAAACCCAGGGGATTGAGGCCCTGCTGGAAGGGATCCGCACGCTGATTCCCCTTCCGATCCGAACCAACGTTTTCGGCGCCAGAGTCTACAAAATCAGCCATGATCCCCAGGGGGTCCGGCTGACCTGGATGCGAATCACCGGCGGCCGTCTGAAGGTCAAAACCCTGCTCCCCGGAAGGGCCGGGGAAGAAAAGATCAACCAGATCCGCCTTTACAGCGGGCAGAAATACCGTCTGGCGGAAGAAGTTTCCGCAGGGGACGTTTGCGCGGTCACCGGGCCGGTGGACACCCGGGCCGGGGACGGGCTGGGAGCGGAGCAAAGCGCGCCTTCCCCGCTGATGACTCCCGTTTTTACCTACCGGGTGCTGCTTTCTCCCGGCAGCGATCCCTCTGCCGCTCTGCGTCAGTTCCGTCTCCTGGAAGAGGAAGATCCCCAGCTGCACGTGGTCTGGAAAGCGGAAAAGCGCGAAATCCACGTACAGCTGATGGGCGAGGTCCATCTGGATATTCTCCGCCGACTGATGCAAGACCGCTTCGGCGCGGAGGTTTCCTTCTCCCCCGGCAGCATCCTGTACCGGGAGACCATCGCCGCCCCCGTGCTTGGCGCGGGCCACTACGAACCCCTGCGGCATTACGCGGAGGTGCATCTGCTCCTGGAACCCGGGAGCCCCGGCAGCGGTCTTCGGTTCGCCTCCGCCTGTTCCACGGATCAGCTGGACCGGAACTGGCAGCGGCTCATCCTGACCCATTTGATGGAAAAACCGCACCTGGGTGTGCTAACCGGCTCCCCCGTCACCGATCTGAAGATCACCCTGATCGCCGGACGGGCCCACCTGAAGCACACGGAGGGAGGGGACTTCCGACAGGCAACCTACCGGGCCGTCCGTCAGGGGCTGATGAAGGCTCAAAGCGTGCTGCTGGAGCCCTGGTACGACCTGCGCCTGGAGCTGCCCGCGGACTGCGTGGGCCGGGCCATGAACGACCTGACTCAGATGGGCGGCCGCTTTGACCCCCCTGATTCCCTGGAGGATCACGCGGTTCTGACCGGCTGCGCGCCGGTCGCCGCCCTGCGGGACTACGCCCGGGAGGTCATTTCCTATACCCGGGGGCAGGGCCGGCTAGGGTTGAGTCTGCGGGGCTACGAACCCTGCGGCCATCCGGAGCGGATCATCGCTGATATGGGCTACGATCCCCTTCGGGACGTGGAGAACAGCCCGGATTCCGTCTTTTGCAGCCACGGAGCAGGCTTTGTGGTTCCCTGGGATGAGGCGGACCGATACATGCACCTGCAGCCGGAACCGCAGGGAACCGCAAACAATCCTGTCCACCAGAGCGTCTCCGGGGGCGGAGGCTCCTCCTACCGGGGAACCGCCGCGGAGGACAAGGAGCTGGAGGCGATTTTCGAACGGACCTACGGCAAACGGAAGGAGCCCGCTGTCGGCCCGCCGCCTGTTCCGCGGAATGCAACCACCCTCAACGGCAGCATCATCCGGATTGATCCGCCGAAGACCGAATACCTGCTGGTGGATGGATATAACATCATCTTTGCCTGGCCGGACCTGCAGGCTCTTGCCAAAGACAGCCTGGAGGATGCCCGTAAGGCCCTGACCGACATTCTTTCCAACTATCTGGGCTTCCACCCCTGTGAGCTGATCCTGGTCTTCGACGCCTACAAGGTCCACGGAAACCCCGGACACCGGGAGGACATTCAGGGAATCCACCTGGTCTATACCAAAGAAGCGGAAACCGCGGATAATTATATCGAGAAAACCATTCGCCGCATCGCCAACCGGAAAGAGAGCCTGATCCGGGTCGCCACCAGCGACGCCCTGGAGCAGATCATCATTCTGGGGGGCGGCGCCATCCGCGTCTCCGCCCGGGAATTCAGGAGCGAAGTGGAACAGGCCCAGGTCGCCATCGCGGATATTCTGGCAAAAAACAACCGGCGTCCCAAAGGCCCGACCCCGGTGGCAGAAGCGCTGCGAAAAGCATTGGAAAAGCAATAATTCTGTTCCTTTTCGCCTGAAAATATGCTATGATAACCTGTCTTTCCGCCCTGCGGCGGAAGGATGCGCAAGGGGCGGAGCGCATGACGGAAGGATCATCCCTTCGGAATACGGATCCCCGTCCCTTCCGCGCGGCGAAACCGATCCGGCTGAACCGCGCCCCTCACAGCTCGAATCTTTTCAGAATGAGACTCAGAGCGGCTCCTGCCGCCCTGTCGGGAGAACGCATGCGACTGAAGAAACTGGAACTCTACGGCTTTAAATCCTTCGCCCAGCGGACAGAAATCGTCCTCAACGAAGGCATCACGGCCATCGTGGGCCCCAACGGATCCGGCAAAAGCAATATCGGCGATGCCGTCCGCTGGGTTCTGGGGGAGCAAAGCGCCCGGCTGCTTCGGGGTTCCAGTATGCAGGACGTCATTTTTAACGGCACCCAGAAACGCAAGCCTCTGTCCTACTGTGAGGTCTCCCTGGTTTTTGACAATGAGGATCGGGCCCTCCCCCTGGATTATGCCGAAGTGATGGTGACCCGCCGGGTCTACCGTTCAGGGGACAGCGAATACTTTCTGAACCGTTCCGCCTGCCGCCTGAAGGATGTGATCGACCTTTTCCGGGATACCGGCGTGGGAAAGGAAGGATACTCCATCATCGGTCAGGGCCGCATCGATGAGATTCTGTCCCGCAGGGGGGAGGACCGGCGCCTGGTTTTCGAGGAAGCCGCCGGCATCGTCAAGTTCCGGGCCCGCAAGGAAGAAGCGGATAAAAAGCTGGCTCACACGCTGGATAATCTTTCCCGGGTGGACGATATTCTGGATGAACTGAAGCGCCGGCTGGAGCCCCTGGAGGAGCAGGCAAAAAACGCCCGGATCTATCTGGATCTCAGCGCGGAACTGAAGGTGCTGGATCTGAACCTTTTCCTGATCCGCGGCGGCAAGATGGAAGCAAAGCTCCGGGATCTGGACAGCGATCTGCAGTCCATGGAAGCCGTCCTGGCCCAGGCGGACCAGGTCCTGACGGAAAAAGCGGACCGGCGGGACGCCCTGCAGCGGGATATCGGGGACCTGGAGGACAAGATTTCCGATGCGCACGCCGCCGTTATGGCGGGGCTGGAAGCCCTGCATCAGGCGCAGGATGCCGTGCGCCGGGTGGAAGACCGGCAGATCCGCCGCCGGGAAGACCGGGAACGAACGGAAGCGGAAATCGCCGAAGCCGCCGCCCGCATGGAAGAGCTCGCCCTTTTCTATTCGGATAATGAATCCTGTCGGGAAGAGCGGGCGCGCCAGCTGTCGGAAAAGGAAGAAGCCCTAGGCGCCGCCCGCCGCCGGGAGGAAAACGCTCATCGGGAAGAGGACACCCGGGAGGAAGCCCTGGAAGCCCAGAAAGCCGCCGTCATGGATGCCATGAACCGGCAGGCCGCTTCGGAAAACCACCAGACCCGGCTGAAAACCATGCTTTCCACCATGGAAACCCGGTTGGGGGAGCTGACCGCCGCCTGTCAGGACATGAAGCAGGAAGCGCTCCAGAAGGAAAATGCGGTCACCGAAGCCCGCAGGATGCTCCTGGCGGAGGAAGCCCTGCAAAAGGAGAAAGCCGCCGCCTGGCAGCAGGCGACGGATCGCCTGAATCAAAGCGACGCCGTCCTGATCGCCGCCCGGCAGCGGTACGATCAGAAGCTCACGGTCATGCGGGATATGGAAAGCCGCCAGAAGCTGCTTTCCGAAATGTCCCGGGAAATGGAGGGCTACGCCCATTCTGTCAAAGCCGCCGTTCGCTTCGCCCAGGAAAGGCGCATGAGCGGGGTTCACGGGGTTCTGGGGCAGCTGATCCAGGTTCCTCAGGCTTATGAAACCGCCCTGGACATGGTTCTGGGCGCCCAGCAGCAGAATATCGTCACCGAAAATGAGGAAACCGCGAAGCAGCTCATCGAGCACCTGCGGCGCAACCATCTTGGCCGCGCCACCTTCCTGCCCGTGTCCGCCATCCAGCCCCGGCTGCTGACCCCGCAGGAGCGGGAAGTGCTGCGGATGCCCGGCTGCCTGGGGGTCGCTTCGGAGATGGTCTCCTGCGATCCTCATTTTCAGGGCGTCGTGGATAACCTTCTGGGCCGAACCGTTATCGCCGAAAACCTGGACGCCGGCATCGCCATCATGCGCCGGGGCCGCCATGCATTCCGGCTCGTCACCCTGCAGGGGGACGTCATGCACTCCGGCGGTTCCATGACCGGCGGCTCCGTTTCCTCCCGCAGCGTGAATCTGTTCTCCCGGGAGCGGGAGCTGAAGGAACTGACGGAAAAGCTTTCTGTCGGGCAGTCGGAGCTGGAAGGCCTCCTTTCCGCCATGCGGGAGGGGCAGCGGGAAAAGGACGCCCTGAAGCAGGAAACGGCGGATCGCCTGGAAGCCCTGCACCAGCAGGAAATCGCCGTCGCCCGGGAAACCGAGCACGTCCAGAACGCGGAAGCCGACCGGGACGGTCATTCCCTCCGTCTGTCGGAAACCGACGCCGCGCGGGAGCAGCTGATGGAGTCCATGCTGCAAATTGAGGAGCAGCTGTCCATGGTGTCCGGGGATACGGAAAAGACCCAGCTGTCCCGGGAAGAGATGGAGAAGGAAACCGCCCGCCTGCAGAGTCTTCTGCAGGAAGCCCGTAAGGAAGCAGAGGAGGCGGAGGCCGAATCCCTGCGTCTGACCCTGGAAGTCAGCGACCTCCGTCACGAAGCGGAAACCCTCCTGCGGGACCGGGAGCGCTTCGCCGAAGAACAGTCCCGGATGGAAAAGGAACAGCTGCGCCGTCGGCAGGAGCTGGAAGCCATGGCGGAGCGGGAGGAAGCGGATGACGCCGAGCTTGTCCGCCTGCGGGGACAGGCCGCCGTCGCCGAAGCAGATCAGGCCCGGCGGGAGCAGATTACCCGTTCCCTGGAGGAAACCCGTGCCATCCGCCAGAAAGACCTGAAGGATGTGCTTTCCGATATGGAAGGTCTTCATCAGTCCCGGGCCCGGGATATGGACAAGGCCCACCGGCTGGAGCTGAGCCGCTCCCGCACGGAAGGGGATCTGAAAGCCCTGCGGGACCGGATCTGGAATACCTATGAGGTCACCGAGTCCGGCGCCGAAGAATTCCGTCAGACGGAAGGCTTCAACGTTGCGGAAGCGGACCGCCGCGCCGCCCGGATCTCTTCGGAGATCCGGGCCCTGGGGGTTGTCAATGTCAAAGCGGTAGAGGAATACGCGCAAACCAAAGCCAGGGTGGACGAGCTGACGGACCAGCGGCAGGATCTGGAAAAGGCGGAGCAGGATCTTCGTGATCTGATTTCCCGTCTGCTTTCCCAGATGGAAACCACCTTCGTGGAGAATTTTAACCTGCTGAAGGGATATTTCACCGAAACGTTCCAGCGGCTCTTCGGCGGAGGCCACGCGGAGCTGATCCTGATGGACGAGTCCGATCCGCTGAATTGCGGCATTGAAATCAACGCCCAGCCTCCGGGGAAAAAGCTGCAGCTTCTGAGCCTGCTCTCCGGCGGGGAGCGAACCCTGACCGCCATCGCCATCCTCTTCGCCACGCTAAAGCTGAAGCCGACTCCCTTCTGCATCCTGGACGAAATCGAAGCCGCCCTGGATGACGCCAATATCGGTTATTTTGCCGACTATCTGGTGGAGTACTCCAAAGAGACCCAGTTCGTCGTGGTCACCCACCGGAAAGGCACCATGGAACGGGCCAACGCACTCTACGGCGTGGCCATGGAGGAGCAGGGAGTCAGCAAAATGGTATCCGTCTCCCTGCAGGACTATCAGGATTAACGAGGAGGAACCGCTTATGCCAAACTTTGCCCTTCCCGACAGCGTCTTCGAAGCCGCCGCCAGCGCTTTCCCGACCCCTTTTCATCTTTATGACGAAGCCACCCTGCGAGAGCGGGCCAGGCTGCTTCGGAAAGCCTTCTCCTGGTGCCCGGATTTCCGCGAATACTTCGCGGTCAAAGCCCTCCCCAATCCCTCTGTCCTGCGGATCTTCGCGGAGGAAGGCTGCGGGGTGGACTGCTCCTCCCTTACGGAGCTGATGCTTGCGGATCGCTGCGGTTTCCGGGGAAGCGGGATCATGTTCTCCGCCAACGCTATGCCTCCGGAGGAATACGACTATGCCCGGAAGCTTGGCGCCTATATAAACCTGGACGACCTGAGCGACATCGATCTTCTGGCTGCCCACGGAGGTATTCCGGAAACCGTATGCCTGCGATACAATCCCGGCGGGGATTTTTCCATCGGCAACACCATCATGGGCAACCCGGGAGAAGCCAAATACGGCATGCCGGAAAACCATCTGCGGGAGGGGCTGGTCCGTCTGAAGGGAATGGGCGCAAAAGCCTTCGGCCTGCATGCCTTCCTTTCCTCCAATACCATGGTTCCCTCCTACTATCCCGAGCTGGCGGGGATCCTCCTGCGCCTGGGCAAGACCCTGGCGGCGGATTCCGGCCTGCGCTTCGCTTTCATCAACCTCTCCGGCGGCATCGGCATCCCCTACCGGCCTGATCAGCCGGAGGTAGATGTTTCCGCCGTGGGGGAGGCTGTCCGCGCCGTCTATGAAGAGGAATGTCCCCTGGGGGACGTAGCCGTCAAGTCCGAGCTGGGACGGTGGATGAGCGGACCGGCTGGCTGGCTGGTGACCCACGCGGTGCATGAAAAGAAGATCCACCGGGATTACATCGGTGTGGATGCCTCCGCGGTGGATCTGATGCGCCCCGCCATGTACGGCGCGTACCATCATATTACGGTCTGCGGAAAGCGGGACCTTCCGGCGGATCATGTATACGATATTACCGGCTGTCTCTGTGAAAACAATGATAAATTTGCCGTCCAACGGATCCTGCCGGAAATCGAAATAGGAGATCTGCTGCTCATCCACGATACCGGCGCCCACGGCCACGCCATGGGTTACAATTATAACGGCCGCCTGCGCAGCGCGGAAATCCTCCGCAGGGAGGACGGTACCTTCCGGATGATCCGTCGGGCCGAAACTCCGGAAGACTACTTTGCCACGCTGATCCCGGACGGCAGGACGTGATCCCCGGCGGCTTGCTGACGGTCGGCCCCGGAGCAGGAGAAGGAAAATGAGCCATACCGTTCGGATACAAGTTGACGCCTCGCACCGGATCGGCCGGCTGGAGCACCGCTGGAATTATCTCGGCTATGATGAGTGCAACTATACCCATTCCCCTGGCGGATCTGCCCTGATCAGGAAAATGTCCGCTGATCAGCATCGCGCTCTCCTCCGGCAGCTCAAAGGCCCATTACTGGAGCCTGCTTCCCAGCCTCTCCAGCGGACGCATTTCCAGCCGGTTCCTGTCCTTTTCAATCTCGGCCTTCAGGGCTTTCATCCGGTCGTCCGCCGTGTTTTCGTCGTAGAGCAGCCCGATCAGCTCGTCCTGCCTGCGGATAATGGCGTTCTTGACCATCGTTCCCGGCTCAAGCCGGGATACAACCTGTTCCCTGGTTTCATCCAGCCTTCGTTCCGCCTCCCGGCGGATCCGTTCCGTTTCCGCCTTCACCTCAGCCAGTCTGGCATTGATCCGCTCCGTTCTGTAAACCACATCCGGGTAAGCGTCCGCGAACCGTCTGTAGAACATATTCCGATCGGACAGCAGGAGCTGGATTTCGCCCCTGATTTCCTCGGTATTGTCCGCTTCGCTGCTTTCAACCCCGGTCTTCACCAGCTTCAGCACAAAATGTGTAACCGCATAATCCGCCGCGAACATGATCAGGAAAAGGCCCGCCGCGATTTCTTTGGACAAAAGGGAAAACGCGTCCAGGAGGGAATACGCAGCCGGGTTCAGCAAATGAATGATCGCCACGCCCGCCATTCCGAACAGAATGAGATTCCCGATCCATACCCGCCCGTGCAGATTCATGGGTTTTCCGCTGTAATCCCACCACCGGGCGTGGAAGCGTTTTTCCAGAAAATAGCTGGTCAGATACTCCACGGCGCCGCAGAGCACAAAGGAGATCGCGAAAGTCGTGCCGTAGGCGGATTCATAACGGGACAGGCCGTCGATCGCGGCGGTGATCAGCAGCGCGCCGGTTCCGTAGATGGGGCAGATGGGGCCCGTCAGAAAACCGCGGTTGATAAACCGATGATACTGAATATACTTCAGAACGACCTCCATGCACCATCCCGCAAAGGAGTACATGAAAAACAAAAGAACCAGACTGACTGCGCGATCCATGCTGACCCTCCCGCCGCTTTTTCACGCTGAACCCTCTGCAAGTATATCACCAATCATCCGCGCGGTAAACCCTGCCGCTTTTCCTCTGGAGGGACCGCCGGATACGATGGTGCGCGTCACATCCGAAAAGCAGGGGCGGTCTTCCCGGCCGTCCCGAAAAAACAGGAACTGTTTCTTCCCATATGATTTGGATTCTGTTATAATCAGCATCAGCAGCGGCCCGTATTTCCTCTTCACGTTCAGCGCTGTGCCTGCTGTTTCATACTGATTCCGTTTTCAAACAGAGGCACCCTTTGATGGCTGTGTTTTCATAGGCCGTAGGCCGTACGGAATCGGACGGCAAATCCGCGTGTGTGCGGATTTGCGGCCGCGGTTCGCGGCGAGATCGTATCAAAAGCCCAAAACCGGAGAAGGAAAAGGATGTATCAGGACATTATGATCAGGCCCTGCGGCGATCAGGCGCTGATGGTTATGTTTGAGCAGCGGATTTCCGAAGAGATCCACCAGCGGGTGATCCGGCTGGACGTCCTGCTTCGGAATGACCCGGCCGTATGGGAGATCGTTCCGGCTTATGCGTCCGTCCTGGTTTATTATGATCCCCTGGCGTATACCTATGCCGAGATGGAAAAGCGGATCCGGAAACACCTGTCCGGGGATGTATCTGTCCGGGAAGCGGACGGGAAGTGCGTCGTGATCCCCGTATGCTACGGAGGAGAGCACGGACCGGATCTGGCCTTTGTCGCGGCAAACGCGGGTTTGTCCGAGTCCGAAGTCATTCAGCTGCACAGCGGACGGGAATACCGGATTTACATGCTGGGGTTTCTTCCTGGTTTTCCCTATCTGGGGGGGATGGATCCAAGGCTGGAGACGCCCCGGCTCCCCTCCCCGAGAACCCTGATCCCGGCGGGCAGCGTCGGCATCGGAGGCCAGCAGACCGGCATCTATCCGTTCCCTTCTCCGGGCGGCTGGCGGCTGATCGGCCGAACCCCTGTCTCTCTGTTCCGAAGTTCCGGTCCGGAGGAGAAAGTCCCTATTTTTCAGGCCGGAGACCGGATCCGTTTTGAACCGATTTCTCCTGAAGAATACCAATCGATGATGAGGGAACGCGATGGCTGTTGAATTTCTGTCCGATTCTCCCCTTGCCACGGTTCAGGACACGGGCCGGATCGGCTGCGCGCGATACGGATACAGGCGGTGCGGCGCCTGCGACGCCTGGTCCGCGCGGATTGCCGGCCTGCTCTGCGGGAATGAATCGCGCTCCGGTCAGGATACCGTCATTGAATTTACCCTGAGGGGCGGATCCCTGCGGTTTATGGAGGATACCCTTTTCGCGGTTACGGGAGCCGATTGTGATCTGCAGCTGGACGACGCGGCTGTGCCGATGTATCAAAGCCTGTACGCCCGGGCGGGGCAGATTCTGAACATCGGGGCGGCAAAATCCGGATTGCGGATCTATCTGGCTGTCCGCGGGGGATTCGCGCTGCCGCCGGTCATGGGGAGCCGGTCCACGGATACGGTCTGCTGCCTCGGCGGATACGAAGGCCGGAAGCTCCGGAAAGGGGATCTCCTTCCCGTGCAAAGCTTCCCCCCTGGCCGCTGCCAGGCGCTTCCAGCGGCGTTTCCCGTTTCTCCTCCGGGGCGTGTCCGGTGGATCGGCGCCGACAGGATCCCGGTCCTGCGGGTTGTTCCGGGCCCTCAGGATGGTCTGTTTCCCCAGGATGCCGGACCATTATTCTGCCGAAGCGTCTATGAGATCGGCAGCGATTCCAACCGCATGGGCTGCAGGCTGGCCGGCGCGCCCCTGCCCGTACCGCGGGGGGATATGATCTCCGACCCGATCGTGGAAGGATCGGTTCAAATCTCCTCCGACGGGCAGCCGATTGTGATGATGGCGGATCACCAGACGACCGGCGGATATCCCAAAATCGGAACGGTGATCCATTCGGATCTCCCGGTGCTGGCTCAGAAGCGCCCCGGCGAGCGCGTGGCTTTTTCCTTTGTCACCGTGGAGGAAGCGCAGCGCATCCGCCGCGGAAACGAAGCGTTGTTCAAAGAGCTGGAGCGGTGGCTTGCCGGACGGTGAACCCCGGCGCAGGGTTGCGAAACGCCAAAAAAGGAGGAAAGAAAATGTACTCCGTAGACCTGAACTGCGACCTCGGCGAAAGCTTCGGCGCGTACAGAATCGGCATGGATGAGGCGATGATTCCGCTGATCACTTCCGCCAATGTCGCCTGCGGTTTCCACGCCGGCGATCCGGCGGTCATGCATAAAACCGTCAGGCTGTGCCGGCAGTACGGCACGGCGGTCGGCGCGCATCCCGGATATCCGGATCTGGTCGGCTTCGGCCGGAGAAACATGAATATTTCGCCGGAGCAGGCCGCCGATGATCTGCTGTACCAGATCGGGGCGCTGAAAGCCTTCTGTGATCTGGAGGAAACCCCGCTCCATCATGTCAAGCTCCACGGGGCGCTCTATAATCAGGCGGCAAAGGATCCGGCGCTCGCATCCGCGGTCTGTCAGGTCATCCGGGCGCTCGATCCGGATCTGAAGCTGCTGGCGCAGGGCGGAACCGCAATGCAGGCCGCCGCCGTCCGAGCCGGAATCCCCTTTGTCTGCGAAGTCTTCGCGGACCGGGCCTATCAGTCCGACGGGCTCCTCGTTCCCCGCGGATCCAACGGAGCAATGATTACAGATGAAAATCTTGCGGTCTCCCGGGTCATCAGGATGATCCGGGAACATAAAGTGCAGGCCCTGGACGGAACCGATACGGCCGTACAGGCGGATTCCGTCTGCGTGCACGGGGACGGAGAAAAGGCGCTTCTGTTCGCCCGGAAAATCAGGGAAGCGCTTCAGGCGGAAAACATCCGCATCCATGCCTGACAGGCGGATATCGTTCCAATCCTTGCGGGGGATAACACCCCGTGTTATCCTTCACGAAGAAACACAATATCCGTTCTGGTTGTCTGGCCGATCGTCCTATCGGCTGCGGCTGGAATTCCGGCCGCGGTATCGGATGAAGAAGTTCCCCATTACAGGAGGAATAAAGGATGTATCAATTGAAGCCCCTCCGAATAAGGGACGCCTTCACGGAACTGCATGCTGGTCTGTTGAACGGCATGGGGAGGAATCATTGCTCAGATGGCTGCGGAGAAGGCTGAAAAAACCGTCTGCGCATACCGCGCTGGAGGCGGCGATGGTCGTTGAAAGATCATAGCAGGGCGGACCCGACAGGGAGGGCATGCTGAAACAGCCTCCGGCTTCCTGTATCAGAAGGCTGCCCGCCGCGTAATCCCATGGCTTCAAGTTGAGCTCGAAAAAGGCGTCAAGTCTGCCGCAGGCTACGCAGGCCAGATCGATGGCTGCGGAGCCGCTTCTGCGGATATCCGCGCAGCTCAGCAGACAGTCAAGCGCAATCCGCATGCTCTTTTCAGCAAGAGCCGGATGATAGGGTGAGGTTCCGATCGTCACAAGCGCCCGTTCAAACGGCGTTTCCGCTGCATGAATGGGCTGGCCGTTCAGAGTGGCTCCCCTGCCTTTTTCCGCAAAAAAGAGTTCACGGGTATAAGGCTGCCAGATCAGCCCCAGGACCGGCTTTTTTGACTCGCACAGCGCGATGGAAACCGCGGACATGCGGTAATCGTGGATCAGGTTGGTTGTCCCGTCCACGGGATCCACAATCCAGGTGGGCGCGTCGGAGAGGCCTTCATTCTCCTTTTCTTCCCCAATGATGCCGGAACCGGGAACCAGATCCAGCAGGGCCGCCTGCAGATAGTCCTCTACTTCCCGGTCGATGTTTGTAACATAGTTGGCGTGTCCTTCTTTCTGCTCAATCCGGGAAGGCCGTTTTTCCGAAAAGAGCCGGCCTGCATTCATGGCAATTTCCTGCAGCTGTTTCAGCATGGCTTTTCTTTCCTCGTTCTTTTCCGCCTTATGGATCACAGGCCGCTCCGCCCGCAATTTTCCTGGCCACATAGACGCCGCTGGCGCTGGCGTGGCTGAGGGAATGGGTCACTCCGCTGCCGTCGCCGATCACATACAGCCCCTTATGACAGGTTTCCAGGTTTCCATCCAGCTCCACTTCCATATTGTAAAACTTGACCTCCACCCCGTATAGGAGGGTATCGTCGCCGGCGGTTCCCGGAGCAATTTTATCCAGGGCGTAAATCATTTCGATAATGCCGTCCAGAATGCGTTTGGGCAGCACCAGGCTTAAATCTCCCGGGGTAGCCGCCAGGGTTGGCTTTACCGTTCCCTCGTCGATCCGCTTCTGCGTACTGCGTCTTCCCCGCTCCAGATCTCCAAAGCGCTGCACGATGGCGCCCCCGCCCAGCATATTCGACAGGCGCACGATGCTTTCCCCATAGCCGTTGCTGTCCCGGAACGGTTCCGAAAAATGCTTGGAGACAAGAAGCGCGAAGTTGGTATTCCCGGTCTTTTTGCTTTCGTCCTCAAAGCTGTGCCCGTTCACGGTCACAATCCCGTTGGTATTTTCATTGACGACAATGCCCCGGGGGTTCATGCAGAAGGTGCGCACGTGATCTTCATATTTTTTCGTGCGGTACACGATTTTGCTTTCGTACAGCTCGTCCGTAATATGGGAAAAGATCTCGGCCGGCAGTTCGACCCGAACCCCCAGGTCCACCCGGTTGGACTTGGTTCGGATCTTCAGATCGTCGCAGATCTTTTCCAGCCATTTGCTGCCGCTGCGGCCCACGGAAATGACGCACACGCGGCATTCCGCGCAAACCCCGCCGAACCATACGCGATATCCCCGGTCCTCCCCGATGCTTTCGATGGAATCGACCTGAGAGCGGAAATAAAAATCGACCTTATCCCTCAGGGCTTCGTACAGATTCCCCAACACGACGTAGTTGATGTCCGTGCCCAGGTGCCGTACAGAGGCCTCCAGCAGGGTCAGGTTATTCTGCATGCACAGCTTTTTGAACTGCGATCCCGCGGTGGAATAAAGGGACGTCCCCTCCCCTCCGTTGGCCAGATTGATCCGGTCCACATAGCGCATCAGCTCAAGGGCTTCCTCTCTGCCGATGTATTCATACAGGGTGCCCCCAAAGTCATTGGTAATATTATATTTCCCGTCGGAAAAAGCGCCCGCGCCGCCAAAGCCGCTCATAATGGCGCAGGTCGGGCATTTGATGCATTTCATGACTTTTTTTCCGTCAATCGGGCACTTGCGCTGATCCAGCGGATATCCGGTTTCGAACACCGCCACCTTCAGATCGGGACGCACCTTCGTCAGCTCCCATGCGGTGTAGATGCCCCCCGGGCCCGCTCCGATAATAATCACATCATACTGTTTCATTCTGTTCCTCTCCCTGTGCGCCGACCGCCGCTTCGCAGCCCGACCGGTTTCTTAGCCTGAAAAGAACCTTCCGCCATACAGATTGGAGGAAGGCTCCTGTCGTCTTTGGAATGGATTCAGTCCGCCCGATAAATCATCATCAGCAGGGCGCCGTCGCCACTGCTCTTGCCCACCAGCTGAATGGGAAAATCGTAGTCGTTGCGGAACTTCAGGTTCAGGCTGTCATTCCCCACCGCCGCGTCGCAATGGATGGGCAGGTAACTGGCGCCGCCGTAACCGTGGGGCCTGCGCTTGGTGATGGTCAGACCCGGCAGCTGACAGATAGCGTTATAGAGGGTGGAGCTGACCTGGCAGGTGCCGCCGCCGCTGGACAGCACCGCCTTCCCATCCACCAGGCCGATGGCCAGCTTGTATTCCTTATAGGGACCGATGTTCTTCTTGTTGCCGTCGAAGGTATCCCCGGGCAGCATGTAACCTGTGGCGGTGATCTTTTCCGCCCCGTGGCCGATATTCCAGATCCGGTTCAGATTATTGGTCCTGTCCTCCTTGCTGCAGCCGGGCTTCAGGTGCTTCATGGTATAATAGCTGGTGTACGCCGCGATGGGGCTTTCCTTGCTGATGGGGGTGTCCGTCGGGCTGACGGGGATCAGATCCGTCAGATCGTTGGGATCGATATAGCCGTAGCTGCGCATGTAATTCACGATGGCCCACCCGTCCTGAAACTGCCAGATGGAAATCTGCGTTCCCGGATTCAGCTTCACCCAGTAACTGTTCAGGTTCTTCTCCTGCAAGGGCTCCTTGGTCATGGTCTTCCGCACATAGCATTCCCGGGCCACCGTCGCGATATACTGATGCTTCTGCACATTGAAGGGAGCGGTATTGACGGGATCCACGGTTTCAAAGTCCTTGGAAAGGTATTCCCGCTTGACATAGCCCAGCTTGCCCTCATAGCGTACGATCACCCAGACCAGGCCCACGTACAGGATATCCACCGGCACGTTCTTGATCCCCCGGACCACCCGGGGAGAATCGATGCTCTTTTCCGAGTAAATGCTGTAGGCCCCGATGACGTCGGTAATCCGCCCCCGATAGAGCGCAGGGGAATTGACATTGAAATCCGCCAGGGTTTTTTCGTGATAAATGGCATTGGGATCCGCCACGGCGGCATCGTTCTCCTCCGTATCCTCGCCTTCCGCCGCCGCCAAAGCCTGGGAGTCCTCCTCACTCATACCCTCGTCCTCTTCCGCGAAAGCCGGAACAAGGCCGGGGAGGCCCGTCATCATCAGCACCGCGGCGCACAGCGCCGACAGCGCTCTCTTCCACACTTTGTTCACGTTTTTGATCTCCTTTGTATCCGGACTATTCCGCGGATCCCATTTTGGTGAGCATAACCTCCAGCGCTTTCGCCAGCTGGGGGTCCTTCTCCGCGTCCGCAAAATCGTATTCCCCATTGTCCCCTTCCTCCAGGGGGATTTCCACATCCGGCGCCAGGCCCACCTTATGAACCTGGTTCCCCTGAGGGGTCAGGTATTCGGCGATGGTCATCTGGAAACCCGAGCCTTCGGTTCCGACGGCGGATACGATCTGCACGATCCCCTTGCCGTAGGTATTGACGCCCACCACCGTTGCGTCCGCCCGTTCCCGCAGGGCAGCCGTCAGGATTTCGGACGCGCTGGCACTGTTCTCGTTCACCAGCAGCACCAGGGGGATCTCCACCTTTCCGTCAAAGGTCGGATAATCGTGGCTCTCGGTGCCATCCCTGTAGACCAGATAACACAAATCCCCTTTGTCCAGGAACAGATCCCCAATATTCCGGGCGGCATCCACCCAGCCGCCGGGATTGTCCCGCAGGTCAATGATGAGACCTTTGGCCCCGCGGGTCATCAGGCCGGTGAGGGCGGATTCAAATTCCTCGTCGCACTTGCCAGCAAACTCATACATGGCGATCAGGCCCACATCCTCCGTCAGCATGGTGCTTTCGATCTGATTGACGTTGATGATGGCCCGCTCCAGGGTGAAGGTGATCTCTTCCCCATTGCGCAGGAAAGTGACGTCCACAGAGGTTCCGGGCGTACCGCGCATGATGTCCACCGCGTCCTGCAAGGTTTCTGGCACCACATACAGATCCTCGCCCACCCGGTAGAGGATATCTCCCCGCCGGACACCCGCCTTTTCGGCGGGGCTGCCCTCAAACACCCGGCTGATCTTACAGATGCCGGTCGCGTAGTTGGAAGAGATCAGGATGCCGACGCCGGCGTACTCTCCTTCGTCTTCTTCCCACATTTTGGTCCACGCTTCGGGCGTATAGTAAAAGGAATAGTAGTCCTCCAGCCCTTCCATCAGGCCCGCGCTGGCCCCCTGGAGCATCTTCTGATGATCCGGCTCCTGATAGAAATACGCGTCAGCGGCGTCCATCAGTTCCAACAGCTCATCAAACTGCCGGTACCGTTCATATTCCTCCCGGGAGATGGTCACCTGATCTCCTTCTTCCTGCACATCAGCGCCTTTCAGCGCGCCTGCGCTTCCGAAAAGGGAATCCGCCGCCAGCATGGACATGCATCCGCTCAGCATGCACACCATCAGGCCCAGGCACAACGCCAGCATCCATTTTTTCTTCATGATCGTCTCCTTGATTCATGTGCTTCGCAGTCACAAAAAGCCTGCGGGATCCTATCCGTCTCCGGCGGCAGCCGTCAGAACCGCCTTTTCCCTTCCTACATCATCAGAAGCAGCCGGAACACCGCCGCATCCTCAAATTTCCGAAGATCCAGCCCGGTTTCCCGCTGAATCCGGTCCAGCCGGTAGGTCAGGGTATTCCTGTGAATAAACATCTGGCGGGCCGCCACGGACAGATTCAGATCCGCTTCGAAAAAGCGCTCGGCCGTTTCCCGGGTCTCCGCCGTCAGGACAGCTTCCGGGCTGTCTTTTAAAAACCTTTTCACCAGCTGGGCCCGCAGGGCGGGATCCAAACTTTCCGCAATCCGCTCCAGGGTCTGCCGACCATAGATCTGGACAGGGCTGAGACGATGCAGCCGTTCCCCCGTTTCCAGGGCTGCCAGCGCTTCCCGGTATCCGGCGGGCCATTCCTCCGGGCCGCCGTGTACATCGCTGACCCCCGCCCGCGTCCGGATACCAGCCTCGGATTCCAGCGTCCCCACCAGGGCGGAAGCAAACTCCGCGATTTCCCCCGGATCGGTCCCTTCCTTGATCATCAGCACCCGGCCGGCACCGTCTTCCGCCAGCAGATCCCGCTCCTCCAGAGGCGCCAGCTCCCGCAGCTGGGCCGCCAGGCGGCCGGGGGAGGCATCGTCTTCCCGCTGGAAAACCACGACACAGCTTCTTCCGGGCAGCACCGTTTCATTGGTCAGAGGGATCGCCTCCTTTCTCGCTGAGCATTATAGCACAACTGTTCCCTCCGATACAACCCACAAAAAAAGCCGCCCAGAAGGGCGGCGATACGGATCCGAAAGAATTACCGGTTCAGGATGGTCTTCTCGGTTTCCTTGTCGAAGAAGTGCAGCCGGTTCACATCCAGCGCAATCTTGATCTTGTTGCCGGCGCGGCTGGTGGTCCGGGGATCAACGCGGGCCACGATATTGCCTTCCTTGCCGGTCGTGGTCAGATACAGATAAGTTTCGGAACCCATCTGCTCGGTCACTTCCACGTCCACGTCCACGGTGGCGGTGGAGAACTCGGCCAGCTTCTCTTCGCTGTCGTGAATGTTCTCGGGACGGATGCCCATGACGACTTCCTTGCCGATATAGCTCTCGTCGGTGAACTTGGCGATCTTGAAGGAGGGCACGACGATCTTGTTGTTGCCAAACTTGGCGACCACATCCTGGCCTTCCTTCTCCAGCCGCACGTTGAAGAAGTTCATCTGGGGGCTGCCGATGAAGCCGGCGACGAACTCATTGGTGGGATAGTCGTACAGATTCTGGGGCGTATCCACCTGCTGCACGACGCCGTCCTTCATAACCACGATCCGGCTGGCCATGGTCATGGCCTCGGTCTGGTCGTGAGTCACGTAGATAAAGGTGGTCTGCAGCCGCTGATGCAGCTTGGTGATCTCGGTACGCATGGCGACGCGCAGCTTGGCGTCCAGGTTGGACAGAGGCTCGTCGAAGAGGAAGACCTTGGGCTCACGGACGATGGCGCGGCCCAGGGCAACACGCTGACGCTGGCCGCCGGACAGGGCCTTGGGCTTCCGGTTCAGCAGGTGAGCGATGTCCAGGATCTTGGCGGCTTCTTCCACGCGGCGCTTGATTTCGTCCTTGGGGGTCTTCCGCAGCTTCAGGCCGAAAGCCATGTTGTCAAACACGGTCATATGAGGATACAGGGCGTAGTTCTGGAACACCATGGCGATGTCGCGATCCTTGGGAGCGACGTCATTGACCAGCTTGTCGCCGATGTACAGTTCGCCATCGGAGATTTCTTCCAGACCGGCGACCATCCGCAGGGTGGTGGACTTACCGCAGCCGGAAGGACCGACCAGCACGATAAATTCCTTGTCTTCGATATCGAGGCAGAAGTCGCTGACCGCTGTCACGTTGCCGGAGTAGACTTTGTAGATATGCTGCAGGGATACACTTGCCATGTCGTTTTCCTCCTTCAAATCATACGGGCTCAACGCCCCTTTACGGGTGCTATTATACCGGAATCCGTTTCCAAAAGAAAGATGTCATTTTGACAATTTTGACGGGGAAGAATTGTGCAATTTGCACAATTCTTTTTTTGCGGGCAGAGCCCCCGCCGCATCCGCGGCAGGGCGGCGGTTCAGTCTCCGGGATCCGCCTGTCCGGTTTTACGGCTTTCATCCTTCATGCTCCGGATCTTCTTCCAGCTTTGGGCGACATAGGCCAGCATGGCCTGAATGGACAGCCCGACGGAAATCCACAGCATGTACTGATCCAGGGGCCGCCCCCATTCCGCCAGCTCCCGGTGAAAAAAGCTCAGGATCAGGCTGATAATAAAGCAGACCGTGGCCACCTTTCCAAAATAGTTGGCAGAAACCACCACGCCCTTTCCCAGCATGTACACACTGCCCACCATCATAAACAGCTCCTTGAAGAGAACGATGCCGATCGCTTCCCAGGGAAAAACGCCCGCCGTCCCCTGGCAAAAAAGAGCCGTCAGCACCATCAGCTTATCCGCCAGGGGATCAAAGAGCTTGCCGAAATCCGTAATCTGATTCAGCTTCCGGGCGAGAATCCCGTCCGCCATATCCGTCAGGCTGGCCAGGCAGAAAACCCCCAGCGCGATCCGCGGGTGCCCCGCCCGAAACACGGCCACAAACACCGGCACCAGGATCAGCCGGATGATGGTCAGCACATTCGGGATGTTCCAGATCCCGGTAAACAGTTTCCTGATTCTGTCCTTCAAAAATGCTTCCTCTTTTCGTCCGCCCGGGCAGAAAACCCGCCCGGTTTTTCATTCGTTCTGTCAGGACAATCGTTTTATACCATTAAGGAAAAAAGAACGCTCCTGACCCGCCTTTACAGTTCGACGGCAGCGTTCTTTTTTCCTTCCTGACCGCGGGACCTGGCGGGACGAAAAGCCCGATCCCCTGTTCCCGCTGTTTCTTTAATTCCGGGGAGACTCCTGACGCTGTTCCTGCTGGCGGAACTGACCGGGCGTAATGTTCATAATCCGCTTGAAGTTCTTGATCATGTGGCTGCAGTCGGCGTAGCCCGTCGCCTCGCTGATCTGCGCCAGATCGAGGCTGCTGAACCGCAGGAACTGTTCCACCCGGGACACCCGGATCCGCTCAATATATTCCTTGCAGCTGACGCCGTAGACATCCCGGAATTTTTTGGCAAACCAGGGATAGCTGATGCCGCACTTTTCCGCCAGATCCTCCACGCGCAGCCCATTCCGAAGATGACACTGGATATATCCGGTCAGGGAGTAAATGGAAAGCTGCTCCTCTTCCGGCCTGGGAAGCACCAGACCTTTTTCCATCCAGAAGCGGACCACCCGCAGGCAGGCCTCCCCCAACCGCAGGGTAACATCCAGATCGTAGCCGAAGGGACGCTCGTTGGCTTCTCCGGCACAGCCCGCCACGATCCCCCGCAGCTCCAGTTTTTCCATATCCTCGGCGGAAAGCACCATGGGAAGCTTCTGCTTCCGGGCCTCCGCGAGAATGGCGCTGAGGCTGGGCGAATAGTCCGGAAAGGGGGGCATCCGATCCGGATCCAGGCGCAGCAGCATGACCCGGGCTTCCTCCGCCTCCAAGGCAAACGGACAATGCGGCACGCCGGGGCAGATAATCGCCGCCTCCCCGGCGCGCAGAATGATTTCTTTCCCATCCAGGCTGAGCCCCGCCGCGCCTTTCCGGATCAGCAGGAACTCCGCGTAGTAATGCGTCAGCGGGCCTGACGCCGCCGTGCCCTCCCGCACAGAAAGTTCATAACAGTCAAAGGGCAAAAACAAGGGTTGACACATTTCATTGGAGTTTTTCATGGACGCCTCCAGTCAAGTGCCGGCTTCGATGTTATCGCGAACGTTTTTATTATAGCATAATTTGTGAAAAATTCAACAATATTTTTCGACAACTATACCGTCTTTTTTTCGGCAGATAATCTGCGAAGTCCCAAAATCAGGAATCCCGCCAGCAGAAAATCGTGACAGAGGGCGAAGCAGAACAGCTGCTTCTGATTATCCGCGAATCCGTTTCCCAGCACGGACAGGGGATATTGCAGGATCCCGGTGATGATCAGGAACAGGGGCACCGCAAAGCGGATCCGGACCTCCGCCGGAACCTCCTTCCGGCGATGAAACAGTCCGCGAAACAACAGGAAAAGCAGCGCGCCGTAGAATAGCACATATCCCAGGAAGGTGCCGGGGCTCAGAAATTCCCGCCAGGCCGGCCACAGATGGAATCCATTGACCGGGTCATGGGCCGGATCGGCATAATCCTGTCCGCAATAGACCCGGAAGTCGGTATACAGCTTCCGGCCCTCTCCCGCGGCGTAATTCAGCATATACCACAGTTTGCCCGGATGGGTCAGATACCACTGAATGATGGTGCCCATGCTCACATGATCGTAAAAGGCCTTCTGAGCTTCCTCCGACAGCGGCGCATACACATACAGGCTGTCGTTGTCAAACTGCACAAACTTTCCGATATCCGGCGCCATGGCGGTATCCACTCCCAGCGCCTCCATGTCTCCCAGCGGATCGTCCGAAATCATGAAAATGCCGTAAAAATATGCCTGCCACAGCGTATGCTTCTGGGAAACGCTGTCCTCCGTCCGGTCCGTCTGATAGACCGCCAGCGCGGAAAAGCCGAGGCACACGCACAGAAAAACCATGAGGCTTCCCTGCAGAATACGCAGGTCGTAGCGCCAGGACCGGTGATACCAGGACAGCCACAGGACCAGTCCGACGGCGCCCGGCATCGCCAGCAGCATCTGGGATTTGGCGGTGATCAGGATGTTCAGAGAAATCACCAGCCCCACCAGCCAGGCCTGCCGCTTCCAGCCGGCCTTCCGGGGCATCATCACCAGATGCAGCGCGCACATGATGCTCAGCAGCAGACCCGTGAGGATGCTTCCTTCTCCGAAGAGGCTGTTATACCAGGTCAGATACGTTTCCGAAAACAGCATCGCGCACCCGACCAGCGCCGCCGGAATCGTCCACCTTCTCAGCAGCGGCTGCAGATCCCAGATGATTTTCAGCAGACAAAGAACGGAAACCGCGCCCATGACCCAGGCCAGCGTCCAGGTGCTGAAGGAGCGCCCGAAGGGCTCCGTCAGCAGCCGGGTCAGGGATACAAACCAGTACAGGCTGTATGTCGGCTCCAGGGGCGTCAGCTTCAGAGGCCGGAAAGGCTTTGTGAAAACAAACTCCTCAATGGCGTACCGTCCCGCCTGGGTCGCGGTATCATAATACTGCATCCCTTCCCATGTCAGATCCATCTGGATCATCATCCGGCCGAAGTCTCCGTTGTTCACGCTGGCCGGATGATCCGCCGGGGCGAATACCATCACCAGCATAAAAACTGCCGTCACTCCGGTCACCAGCAGCGCCAGCGCGCGGCTGTCCGCGGCTTTCCGGAGCTTCTGCAGGAGGAAACCGGCCGCCGGCTCCTGCGGAGAGGGCAGCGGGATGCTCTTTTTCACCGGCATGGGATCCGCCTCCCGGGTAAACCGGATTAACCACTCCCGGAACCGGGGAAGCGCCTGCATGAGTCCGCAGAGGATCCCCGTCCCCAGCGCGGCGGACAGCAGCACCTGGAAAAGGATATACTGCGCGCTCAGCGCCAGACCGTTGTACGCTGCGGTAAATGGCAGATACAGCAGAAAGCTCACCAGAAGCAGGGCCGTCAGCCCGTATTGTATCCTGCGTCTGCGGATCCAAAGCCCGGTTTCCAGGATCAGCAGCGCCAGCGCCGCCAGGGCAAAGCCGGTTTCCCCCGGAAAAAGCAGCCGCCAGATCAGGGCCGGGAATCCTCCGTCCGCCCGCGTGGCGTGAAAATTCTTCCCGTTGGCGTCCAGCGTCCTGTTCCGGACGTTTTCAAACCCGGTCTTCAGCTCCCCGTCCGTCCGGAGCATCAGACGCCCCAGGAGCTCCGGATGCCTCAGGTATCCGGCGAGAACGCGGTTCGGCTTCAGCCTGCTGAACAGAAGAGCGCCTTCCTCCCCCCGGGGACAGTGCGCGTAGTTTTCCTCCGGTTCATAGTAAGACCGGCCGATATCCCCGGCATAGGAAGCGTCCAGCCCGTATTCCGTCAGAATGGACTCCGGATCGTCCGCAACAGTCAGCATCCCGTTGAAAAAGGATTCATAGGCAGCCGCGTTGGAATAATAGTCCGGATCCTCTCCTGCCAGGATCACCGCGCTCCTTCCGCCGCACAGCAGCGCCAGAGCGCAGACCGCCGGCAGAAGCCACCCATGGGAAAGCGTCTTCCGGCAGGACCACGCCAATATCCCGTTCACCGCCAGAATCACCGGCAGAAACACAATAACCCCGGTCCCCGATTTCAGAAACAGCACCGAGCAAAGAGCCACCGGGAGCAGGCTCCATCCCCGTCTGTCCGGCGTCAGGCTGAAGGCCCGCAGGCAGAGCCCCGTCAGCAGCAGAAAAAAGGCGATTTCCGCCCCCTGGGGATACAGTCCCCGGAAAACCGCACAGAAATTCCCGTCCCCGTACAGCGCACACAGCACCAGGCAGGGAAGAAACCAGGCCCGCACTCCCAGACGAAACAGCGCTTCGGTGATCAGCCCGCAGGCGGCCGCCAGGATCACCGCCCACACCGCTGCCATGGCATCCGTGGTGAACGGCAGCCCGAATGGTTCCGTCAGCAGCCGGACCGGCGCGACGGCGTACACCGTACTGCTGCCTGCCAGAGGGCTCAGCAGCTGCACCCAGGGAAAACGGGCATAGGCGAACCGGCTGATGGCGCGCACATACTGCAGATCGCCCGCCGCCAGATCCTCCTCCGTCCATGTCAGGCCGCAGTCCGCCATCACCCGCTCATACTGCCCGTGATCCACCGGATACAGGCGGGGGGAGCGGGTGAAACCGACAGCCAGGCACACCGAGGCGCACAGCACGGCCAGCAGCAGCACCAGATGAGGCGGGCGGCGGAACCAGGCTCCTCTTTTTTCCTTCATGTCGTTTCTTCCTTTCCATCCGCCTCCGGGCCGATGATTTCCTCCGTCTCCAGGGCCCGGTTGATCACCTGCACCTCCCTCAGGGAAATCGTGGAGAACCGGAAGGGGATCCCCCTCTGATCCCTTTCCGCACACAGGAACAGATTGCCCAGATAGGGGGAGAAGGAGCTTCTTGCTTCCGCTTTCAGCTCGCCTTCCGCGT
Organism: Clostridia bacterium; assembly: GCA_017512805.1. Lineage (GTDB taxonomy): Bacteria > Bacillota > Clostridia > Christensenellales > Aristaeellaceae > Aristaeella. Next base: position 19,421 of record JAFWES010000069.1, on the reverse strand, counting down.
ATACCTGCCATCTGTCATCCTGCTTGACAATGTACATTTCCAGCTGATCCGCGGGATGGATTTCCACCTCGGCATAGGCGCCGCCCAGCACCAGGGAGAAGGTGGTTCTGCCGCTCTGGCGAAGGAGCAGGCCCCGGTATTTCCCCGGCGTTTCGTCAAAGCAGGACAGCACGGCTCCCTCCCGCACGTTGACCTGATCCATCCGCAGATGAATGGTCCAGTCCTTCTTCGGATTGTCCAGCAGCCGGATTCCCGTATCGACATAGATGTCCCTGCCGTTTCCGGTCAGCGCCTCCGGCAGCTGATAGGTCACATCCATTCCGGGATCCCGGGGCGGCGGATTCAGGGGCAGCGGCGTCCAGGCCAGGATCTGATCCTCCTTCAGGATTCCCTCATAGATTTCCAGATTGTACAGGACGATTCCGGACTGGCGGAAGATCTCCCCGGACGCGTCCGTCTGCGCGCCGATCAGGAAGGATCCGTCATAGCTGTCGCACACGGCGACCTCCTCATCCACCATTTTTTCTCCGTTCAGCCAGAGCGTATAGGCAGACCGGTCCTTGACCACGGCCAGAACGGAGGGACGGTCCGTCGGCAGGGGAAGGTTCACCCCATGGCCGTTTCCAAAAACCACGTTCAGCTGATCCTCCCCGGTCCGCCGCACCAGCAGGCCCCGGTATTCTCCGGGAACCTCGCAGAAGCAGGAGAAATACACGGAATCCCCGGCGGTGATTTCCGGATCGATGCGGCTGAGCAGGGTAAAGGATCTTTCCGGATCCTCATACAGCGCGACGCCGGAATCCACATAGAGTTCTCCGTTCCCTTCAAAACGGCTTTCCAGCGCCAGAATGGATTCCGCCTCCCGAATATCCTTCAGATATTCCGTCCGCTGCGCCACGGGCAGCTCCTTCGGTGTCCATTCCAGCACCTCTTTCTCGCTCAGCACGCAGTCATAAATCTGCAGATCCTTCACCCGGGTCCGGGCAAAGCGGATCCGCCGTCCGGCCGGATCCTTCTGGCATCCCAGCAGCAGGCCGCCGCTGAGGGACAGCAGCTCCTCCGTGTCCATTTTCCTGTCCTCTGTCAGGACGCCGTTGACGTAGATCGTGAACTGTTTGCCCTTCTTCACCACGCAGAGGGTGATTTCCTCCGCCGGGTTCTGAACCTGCGTGTCCACCTGTTTCCCGAAGGAAATCCCCAGATTGCCGCCCGTCTCCCGGCAGACCCTGAATCCGCCGGCATTTTCCTGATCCTCATAGCAGGCCATGATCACCTTCTGCTCCGCCGCCGCTTCCGGCAGAGTGAAGCGGGTGCACAGGGTCCAGGAGGAAAGGGGGTTCTCCATCAGGGGATAGCCCGTATCCAGAAAGTCCTGGCGCCCATCCCCGTCGAACTGCTCCGTCAGGGCATAGACCGGCAGCACCGTCCGGCTCTCCAGCCGGTTCCAGATATGGTCCGGATCCTGTCTCCGGTCCGGCAGCGTATAGCGTTCCCGCAGCAGCTCCGCCAGCGCCCGGGCATACTTGGGCAGCCCGTAGCGGTTGAAATGACCCGGATCAAGAAAATCCTGCTGCGGATCAATTCCGTACTCCCGGTAGCTGAGATTGAAGTCCGTATAGCGCACGCCGTACTCCGCCGCGATGGAAGCCACCCGGAGGTATTTCTGCTGTTCTGTTACAGAAATTTCATAGGGAGATACTACCAGTTCCAGTGCAATCCCTTTCTCCCGGCAGAATTCCAGCAGCATCCGGAAATATTTTTCCTCTTTTTCTCCCAGAGGCGCTTCTTCCAGCGCGGGGTCAGGTTCCCGTATTGTAAAAGGGTAGATATGAACGGATTCCTCGCTCGACAGCACCTGAAGCTCCGGATGCCGCTGCCACGCCATATAGTCAAAGTCCTCTTCCCGCAGCTCGGTATACCGGTTGTGATAGACCGGAAGGCCCAGCAGCACCGCGGCCCGGTCCTCCTCCGGGACGCTGGCCAGGATGTTCTCCAGCTTGTTCCGGGAAGGCCGCAGTCCGATCGTATTCTTAATCTGGACCGGATAGGTTCCGTATTCCTGATTAAAGGTCAGGCTGTGGGCATCCAGCACCACCACCTTCGGCTGCTGGTATTTCAGTGCTTCCAGCAGATAGTAGTAGCTGTTCCAGATCGGCTGGATGCTGCCCCAGAAGCGGTAGCTGGCAATCCCGTATTCATCCCACAGAGTCTGGCTGCTGACATTCATGCCCGCATGGGAAGTGCCCAAAACCAGCACGTCCACCGTGTCCGCCGGAAGGTCGTAAAAATTCCGGGCCGGCAGCGTGCCGTCCTCCTGCTTGAACATCATGACCTGATCCACCAGGATCCAGAGGATCAGAAAGACCACAGCAAAGGCGAGGCCCTTGGCTCCTTTTTTCAGCACAATTATCCATGAGCGCATGTGCGTTTCCCCTCATTTCGTTTCCCGGTTCCGTTTTCGCCCGTCAGAACTGGAAATAGATAAAGCTCGCGGCATCGTACGCCGGACCGTAAATGCCGAACAGCAGAATCCAGAAAATCATCAGATAGATCAGTCCCCACCGGATGATCAGGGGCCATCCGCCCACCGTTTCCCGGATACGGACACCCCGGGCATGCAGGATATCCACCCCCGCCAGCACCAGAATGGAGGCCACCATCACCCAGAAATCAATCCGTTCCAGCCCCAGGGTATACAGGGTTCCGTCGAAAAGCACCCAGGGATTCCAGACGGTCAGGGAGGATTTCAGCACGGACCAGGCAACCGCAAGATCCGGGGCCCGGAAGAAGATCCAGGCAATGTCCACCAGCACAAAGGTGATCAGCATCCGGATCAGCTTCTGCCCCAGGGAATCCTCCCGGATTCCCATTTTCTTCAGCGCCTTTTCCCGGGCAGGCTTCAGAATGTCCCCGATCACCTGCATCAGACCGTTCATTCCGCCCCAGATCACATAGGTCCAGGCCGCGCCGTGCCACAGGCCGCTGATCAGGAACACGATCAGAATATTCCGGTACTTTTTCCACCGGGCGCAGCGGCTTCCTCCCAGGGGGAAGTATACGTAATCCCGGAACCAGCTGGTCAGGGAGATATGCCATCTGCGCCAGAAATCCGCCACGCTGGCCGCCAGATACGGCTGCTGAAAGTTCTCCATCAGCTCGATGCCCATCACCTGCGCGGAACCGATGGCAATGGTGGTATAACCGTTAAAGTCACAGTAGATCTGAATGGCAAACAGGACCGTGGCGACGATGGGAATCATCCCTTCGTAGGCTCCGTGATAGGTATAAACCTGATCCACGATGACCGCCACCCGGTCCGCCACCACGATCTTCATGAAATAACCCCACAGCATCAGCATCGCGCCTTTGGCCGCCCGGTCCGAGCTGAATCGCTGCCGGACATGAAACTGGCGGAGCAGGCTGCCGGAGCGTTCGATGGGACCGGCCACCAGCTGGGGAAAGAAGGAAACAAACAGCGCGTAGGTCAGAAAATCCCGCTCCGCCTTCGTTTTGCCCCTGTACACGTCAATTACATAGCTCAGGGACTGGAAGGTGAAGAAGGAGATGCCCACCGGCAGGGTGATGTTCATCTTGGGGATCGTGATCTGAACGCCCACCAGGCCCAACAGGGAAACCAGGCTCTCCGTCAGGAAATTCGCGTACTTGAAGAACGCCACCACCGCAAGGGTGAAGAGGATGGTCACCCCGGTATACAGGGTCATGCCTCCCGTATGCCGCTTTTCCTTCGGTACCTCCGATTCCGTTTCCCGGCGGGAAAGATCAACGAACAGGGCGTTCAGATAGGTGAGGACCGTGCAGCCAAGCATCAGCACGATGAACCGCGGATCCCAGCACATGTAGAAAAAATAGCTTCCCGCCAGCAGCAGCAGATTGCGCAGCCGCAGGTTCGGGATCGCGTAATACGCAAGGGTGATGGCCGGAAAAAAGACCAGATAGGATAATGAATTAAACAGCATGGTGCTCTTCCCTCTTCGTGCCCTGTTCCTGTTTTTCCGTCGGGCTCTGACTGGCCGGATGGGCGGCGATTCCCTGGCTGCCCACAATCCGGATATGCCCTTCCCGGATGGCCTTCTCCATATCAAACTGGGCGTGCAGCGCTTCCGCCCGCAGCCTGGCCAGCTCGTCCTTCTCCTGCTGTCTGCGGGCCCGCTCGGCTTCCATCTCCTGTTTCTCCGCTTCTTCTCTGCGCTTGAGATGGATTCGCTTCATCACAGCCTCGTCCACCAGATTCAGAACCCATTTGACGGCCGCCCCGGTAAACAGGCACAGCAGGGGCATCGCGTGGTAATGATACCGATTCTGATTTTCCACCAGCAGGTGCAGCGCCACCGTGGCGCAGAAAAGCAGCAGGCAGGCATACAGCACATCCGGCCTGCGCCGAAGCATCAGCACGCCGAAGATGCCCGCGCCCAGCAGCAGCGTCAGATAGTACATGTCACTCACGTCCATCATCCGGTACAGAAACGCTTCCCGTTCCGGGGTCAGGTTTCCCTGCTGATCCATAAACAAAATGTTCCAGGACGCACCGTAGTCATCGTTTCCCCACAGCACATCAAATTTATGAACAAAGAGATTGATCAGCGCTCTCGGATCTGTCTTCAGCCGCTCCATGGCCAGGTCCCTGCAGGCCAGCTGCGCTTCCTGGGCCGAGCCGGTATTCTCCAGGGCGCTGTACAGGTAATCCGCGTCTTCCTGATTCCACCCGCCGTAGCTTTCCTGGTTCAGGCCCACCAGCAGATTGTATCCGTAGGAAGCGGTGCTCCCCGCCAGCTCCCGGTTGACAGCGTATCCGGCTCCCATGGAAAGCAGGGAGGAGCTCAGGAAATAAACCCCCGCCAGAATCAGCACCCTTCTCCATCCGCGGCTGGTGGTCCGCAGGCCCAGCGGAATATCATTGGGGGGCAGTTCCGGCAGGCTCGCCCTGCCCGGCAGGATACAGATCACCGCCGCGATCAGAAACAGGATCGCCATCGGGCGGACAAAGCCCGCCACGCCCAGCAGCAGCCCCGCCCCGGCCAGCTCCCAGAAGCAGAGCCAGGGATGCCGCTCCTTCCGGGGACTCTGAGGCAGGCTCATGGCAACCAGCCAGATGCCGCAAAGCAGCAGAAAGGTGAACAGCGGCTCGCTGGCCGCAAAATTACTGTACAGCACCGCGGAGGGCAGGAAGGTATAGGCAGCCATGGTGATCAGGCCGCAGAGTCTTCCTGCCGCCAGCCGTCCAATGCGCCAGATGATCAGGCAGGAAGCCGTTTCCAGAAACAGGTTGAACATCAGCGCGGTATGCAGGCTGACCCCAAAAAGGCTGAAAGCCCAGGACAGGATGGCCGGGTATCCATACACATGGGGGAACATGGAGATATAGTCACAGTAACCGATTCCCTTTTCCAGCAGCGTCCCCCGGGTCAGCATCTCCGCGATCCCGTAAAAGGTCTTATAGTCCGACTCCGGATCCATGGGCAGCTCCCGGATCACCCGCAGCCTCAGCCAGAGCGCCAGCACCGTCAGGGAGGCGACAGCCAGCCCCTCCGCCGTCAGGCAGGCGGCTGGGTGCTGTTTTACGGACCGGCTCAGATCCAGCCGGAACCAGAGTGCTCCGCCCCCGGTCAGGAGGCAGATGCCGGCCAGGGCACCCAGCAGCCACTCCCCCTTCAGCAGATACGGATATTCCTGCCCGTTTCCCAGCCGCTGAAAAGTACAGACCATGGCAAACAGGATACACACCAGAAAGACCAGCATCGCGAAATAGCCGAAGAGGTTCTTCTTCAGTTTCACTTTGTATCCTCCTCGCGCCGGTTCCGGCGGTATCGGAACAGGACCAGAATCACCGCAATCAGCAGCATCAGCATGGCGCCGGTCGAAATCAGGGTAAAGATCACGGCGTCCTTGTTTTCCTCCACCATTTCCTTCAGCGTCGGCTTCCTTTCCGCCGTTTTTTCCAGGAAGCTGAAGCTGCGGGTATCCAGCAGGTCATCCACCAGGAAGGCGTCCCCGGCCAGTTTCCAGGTATTCTCCTGAATCGCGGCGAAGCGCTCGATCTGCTCCAGGCTCTGGTCCGACGCCCCGGTCACCGCCAGAATCACCCGACCGTCCTGCCAGGGGGATCGGATCATCTGCATCACACCCACGCTGCGGGCATATTCCTCCGTCATCAGCAGCTGCCGGTTGTTCTCCAGCCGGCTGCCGTCCTCCGTGAAGCGGAAGCTCAGCCGGTCGTTCAGCGCGCGGATCAGCTGATTGTCCTTCCATGTCCCCAGGGTGATGACGTTCGCGTTTTCCGTTTCTCCCGGATATTCCGTATCAAACCAGACCTTCAGCTCGCCGTAGGGAGAAGCATTCACGCCGAAAAGCGCGGCCAGGCGGCCTAAAAGGGCCACTTCCCGATCCGTCATTTTTTCCGGCGTCACGACCGCCAGGTGGTTAAACCTCCCCAGCTCCTGGAAGGGGAAAGGCCGCAGGCTCAGGTCGTACAGGCTGTTGCCGCCCGCCGGCAGATGAAGCGTGGATTCTCCGCTGACATAGGCCCAGGGCATCTGGTCCGCCCGCTTCGTACAGTACAGCTCGTCGATTTCCAGATCAAAGGCAATTTTGATGCTCCCCGCGTGGGTTCCCACCACATCCGAGGGCATCAGGAAAGAAAAGGTGTCCGCGTTGGCCTTTTCCCGGTCCAGCTTCCGGCTGGCCACCGGAATGTCTCCCCAGTATACCGTCACCAGGGAGCGGTCGAAATCCAGATTGTCGCTGTAGCGCATCAGCAGTTCTATCTTGCCTCCCTCTCCCAGCACAAAGCCGCCGGAAAGCGGAAGATAGACAATAGCTTCCTGGCGGAAGGGGCCGACAAAATCGATCCCGTCCTGATCGGTGATTCCCTTCAGCGTTGTCCCGTTGCTGACCAGCTCGCTCAGGGCCCGGTTCGTGATCACGGTCTGAATGCTGCCGGATGGCACGAAGGCGGACAGCCCTTTCTCCTGGCTGACCCGATCCTCGTCCATGAGCATGGCGGCGCCTTCCCGCAGATCCGCCCCATCCTCCGCGGTGATCACCAGGAAAACCCGTCCTCCTTCCCCGAATTCATACACCAGGCAGCCCCCGGAAGCGCTCACTCCCTCCGGGAAATGATCCCGGGCAATCTGCGGCAGGTGATCCTGTCTGGCGATCACCACCGCGTGATCCGTTTCCGTTCCGATATTTTTCAGGGTTCTGAACTGAATCCGGTCATCCCCGCTGATCTCGTTCCCCAGCGCGGCCCGCATCATGAAGGCTGCTTCCAGCTCCCCGGGAAGGGCGTTCTCCGGAATATACACAGTCAGCCGTTCTCCGTTTTCATCCATGGTGGAGATCAGCGGATAGGGATAGTATCTCAGGCCGCTGACATCTCCGAGACCGTACCCCGCCTCGATAAAGGAGTTCCTGGAAATGGCAATCCAGTTGGCTCCGGAGAAATCGTCCAGACAGCCGTCCTCGTCATACAGCCGGACATAGCCTGTCATCGAAAACTCGTTATAGCCTTCCCTCACGTACTCCACCGGCACCGTCACATAGGCAATCTGGGACACGCCGTTGAGATACCTGACCGCGCAGGAAGCAATCGGCAGGTCATTGATAAAGAAGGTCAGGGAGGCCGGAACATCCTCAATCAGCGGACTGACGGTGTACTCGATCTGCGCCAGCACGTACCGGGTGTCCCAGTAATCCGGGACCTCGAAAAAGTAGCTGTTTTTCTCAAAAATGCCCTTCAGCACAATGTTTTCCGAATATCGGAAGACCTTGACATAATCCGTCTCCGGCGTGTCCGGCCTGAGAACCTGCGGATCCTGCGCCGCGGCCGGATCGCTGCTGAGCACATACTGTGTCTGGGAAACGATCTCCGGCACCGCCGTCGGCGACGCCGTGGGCGTGGCCGTCTCTTCGGCCGTAGGTGTCGCCGTCGGCTCGGCTGTCGGCTCGGCCGTCGGTGTAGCTGTCGGTGTAGCTGTCGGTTCGGCGGTGGGTGTCGCAGTCGGCGTGGCTGTGGGCGTAGCCGTCGGCTCGGCTGTCGGTTCGGCCGTGGGCGTGGCCGTCGGCTCAGCCGTGGGCGCGGCCGTCGGTTCTTCCGTGGGCGTCGCCGTCGGTTCTTCCGTGGGCGTCGCCGTCGGTTCTTCCGTGGGCGTCGCCGTCGGCTCGGCCGTAGGCGTGGCCGTCGGCTCAGCCGTCGGTGTCGCCGTCGGCTCAGCGGTCGGCGTGGCCGTCGGTGTCGCCGTCGGCTCAGCCGTGGGCGCGGCCGTCGGTTCTGCCGTTGGCGTCGCCGTAGGTGTCGCCGTCGGTTCGGCCGTGGGCGTGGCTGTCGGTTCGGCCGTGGGTGTCGCCGTCGGCTCGGCTGTCGGTACAGCTGTCGGCGTGGCCGTCGGTACAGCTGTCGGCGTGGCCGTCGGCTCGGCGGTCTGTACGGCTGTCCTCACGGCTGCCGGCGCGGCTGTCAGGACGGCCGTCGGCGCGGCCGCAGTGAACAGCAGCGCGGCCGCCATCACAACTTCGATCCATTTTTTATTCACCATTGCTGTCTTCTCTCCCTCATCAGACGGTTTTCGGAGATCCAGAATCCTGTTCCGTCTCCACATATCGAACCGTTTTATCCCATTTCACTTCACGCTTGAACATCACGTCCAGGATGCTGTCCCAGGCAGCTTTGAGCACGACAAACACCCACAGCTTCGCGTATGAAAAGAGCATCAGCGCAGACAGCCCCACGGACTCCATGGTAAACTCGTTTCTCTCCAGCGACAGCGTCAGCATCACGTTGAAGATAAAAACCAGAATCGCCATTCCCCACAGGGCGGAGGAAAAGCCCCCCAGTTTCACCTGAACCGTACCCAGGATTCCGCCCAGAAAAATGAAGTCCGACGCCACCAGCGAAGTGATCATCACGCTGTAGATCAGGGCGTAATACAGGGTATCCAAGCGCATCGGGCCCGCTTTCCGGTCAAAGGTGTACTTGAAGTTTTTGACCATAACGTACAGGTTTCCCTTGGCCCACCGGACCCGCTGACGAAACCAGACCGGCAGCAGGTGCGGTTCCTGCTCCCAGGTCACCGCCTGTGGCAGCAGCTTGATATAATATCCCATCCGGTAAATCCGAAAGCTGATTTCCGTATCCTCGCTCAATGCGTTTACGTCCCATCCGCCGATTTCCTCAATAATACTGCGGCGAATCACGTAGTTTGTTCCCGGAATGGTGCAGAGTTTGAAGAAGAAATACCGTCCCGCCTGGTTCATGCACTGATGCGAAAGCGTTTCAATGTTCACAAACCGGGAAAGCAGGGAGGCATTCCGGTTCCGGGTTCGGAATTTTCCGATCACCGCGCCAAGCCTGTCGTCCACCATCAGGTTTTCCACCAGCAGGCGCAGGGCTTTCGGTTCCGGGGTATTATCCGCGTCATAGATGGCGATCACGCTGCCCACAGCAACCGAGAAGCCGATGTTCAGGGCGTTGGATTTTCCTGTGCCCCCTACCACCTTATCCGTGCTGATGCACATCAGCCTGTTTTCCGGGTGCCCGGCCGCCAGCTCGGCCATGATCTCCTCGGTCTCATCCGTGGAGTTGTCGTTGATCACAATGATTTCATATCTGTCCCGGGGATAGTCAAAATTCAGCAGCGACTGCACGGTTCTTTTCAGAACCAGCGCCTCGTTATGCGCCGGTACCAGAACGGAAACCATCGGATATTCCTGTCCCTCCGGAAGCGGAACGCTTCCGTCCGTCCCGTTGCACCGGTAGATGTAGATGAATCCCCCTATACTCAGCGCCACATTCAGGAGCATCATCCCCCAGATGGCCGCGATCGCGTAGATGGATACGATATCAGCGAATGACAATATCTTCCTCCTCTTTTCCGGGTTTCACCTTTTTCGGTTTCAGAAAGCGTCGGTGCATCTGCCTGCGGGACAGCCGCCCCAGCAGTACAAAGAGAATCAGTACCCCGACGCTGATGCCGATCAGCGTGTTGTTCTGTCCCGCCAGGTTTCGCACAAAACGGTAGTATGCATCCCGCTTGTAATCAAAATCCTCCTCTTCGTAGGGCGTGTAGAGGTTGAACCGCTGAACGCCGTCCACCGTCAGCGTATTCCGGTCCCACAACAGGTTGTGCCCGTCATTGAGATAAACCGCTTCCTCCATATCCCACAGGCTCTGGAGAGGAATGGGAGACTCCGCGGCCGCGGCAATCACGGCCTCCAGTTCCTGCGTTTCCTTTCCGGACAGATCCAGATAGACCGCGGTCGCATGGGTGGACAGATGACTGATGCCCGTTTCGTCCAGGCGAATCGCCGGCACGATCTGCTGATGCCCCTGCATGATATGGTCTTTCAGCCCATACGCTCCCGGCCGGCGCCCGGCAAACGCGTCCATCTCCGACAGGAAAAGGGTTCTGTACCGGCCCAGAATCCCCGACAGCTCCTCCTCAAACAGCCATTCCGACGGAATCTCCAGCGCCACCGGAAACACGCCCTGATTCAGGTAGTTCACTGTCGCCGTGGTCAGCTGCTCCGCCAGCGCTTCCGGATCTGTCCGGTTCTGGAGGAGGGGCGCATGCAGGATGACCGCGCCGCCGCTGGTTTGGGCGTACCGAAGAATATCGCAGAACCGTTTCATCGCCGGATAATCCGCATGCTCGTAAATCGGCATCACGGAAATGACGAAGGGCATCCTGCGTTCCGCCAGCTGATCCACCATCTCCTTCAGCCGGCGCAGATCCGCGAAGGGATACACCGGAGACAATGTGACATACTGGGTATAAACGTTCATCCGGCTGTCATAGGGCCATCTCCATCGGGCTATTTCCCGGATCAGCAGCGCCTTGGCAAAGGGCGTCGTGTAATCCGCCAGCGGGAGATACCGGAAATCCCCTCGGGCGCTGACCAGGGAAAGCGGACCCGCGGCCGTTTCCACCCGGCCGTCCGACTCTCCCGCCTCCTCCATGGATCCCGGATCCAGCATGACGACCGAAGAACGGCTCTCTCCCGTCTCATCAAACCGATAGACTGCCATGCCGCTGAGGAAACCCTCCTGCTTCGGATCCGTCCGGACTCCCCGGTCCGCCAGGTGCGTTCCCCGTCCCAACGCCATCAGGGCGCCGTCATACCGCTCGAGCAGGGAGGGCTTCATTCGGTCCGATTCCGTCACATCGCACCAGATCACCCATTCGTACAGGTTCACGATCTCCGCAGCCGTCCCCGCTTCCGCAAAATCCGCGGTATATCGCAGAGAAAACAGGGCTTCCGCGATCCCGCTGAGGCTGTCCGCCTGCCCGGACCGATCCGCCTCCTCCGGATAGATCACCAGGATCTCCCCCCGGTTTTCGGCGTCTTCCGCTCCGGCCCGCCCGGCAGCCTGTAACGGGCGGACTGTCAGGATCAGCAGAAGCATTCCGATTCCGATCCTCCGGAGATGCCTCCGGCGTCGGTTACACTTCATAGGCAAATTCGTTTTCCACCTCGCTGACCCACCGCATCGCATCCTTGCTCAGCTCAGGCCTGTACATCTTCCAGACCGCGCTGATCTCCACCACCAGCTTCTGCCCCACCAGCCCGGGAAGCATATCCTTTCCGGCCACCGCGTTGATCAGCCTTTGTTTCACGACCGGAGCCCCGGCCTCCGCGCTGAAGAAAATGATGCCCATCGATCCCGCGTCATCCAGGGAATACACCCGATCCTCCACCCGCAGCGCATCCTGAATCACATTGCCCAGCAGGATCCGCAGGTCATTGAACTGCTGCCGGGAAAGCACCTTCCGGATTTCCTCCGCGTACCGGAGCCGGATCATCATCAGGCCCATGGACGTGCCGTTTCTTTCGCTGAAGGCCATATACCGTCGAAGGGAGCTGATCATGCTCCGCATGTTTTCCAGCCCGGTCAGGGGGTCCATGACCGTCAGCTCGTCAATCCTTCGGTTCAGAACCCCATTGATCCCCTCGATGGACGCATAGAGCGAGATGAACATGTTTGTGCCGCCCAATACGCCCAGCAGGATCAGCGGCCAGGCATAAGCCGTCAGCTCAATGGGCTTATGGAAGGCAATTCGGGCATACAGCTTGTAAACCGTAAAGGCCAGCAGGCTGACCGCCGTCAGCACCGTACCGGCTGTCTGCGCCCGCAAAACCACCAGCAGCGCGATCCCCATCATGCCCATCATCAGGACGATATGCTGATACAGCAGGTCTTTCCCGGCCAGGGCGGTAATCAGCGCGCCGGCCAGGACGCACATGATGAACAGGAAAACCCCCAGATCCTGAAGCAGCACCTTCCGGCTGCTGGACGTATTTGTGTTCATACGGTTTACTCCTCACTCAGAATGTTCAGCCGATGGAGAATCTCCGCCAGGAACAGCAGAATCATCCCGTCAATGCAAATGCTGTACAGCATGGCATATCTCTCCAGTTCGGCGGTTCCGCTCAGGCAGACGACCGCCGTCATCTCCGCCAGCCCGATCAGCATCATCAGCGCAAAGGTATCCAGCATCAGCTGTCGTGGCCGAAACGCTTTTCGGTCCTGAATCGCCTGGCTCTTTTTTTTCCGGAACAGCCCCAGGTAGATCGCGCCCAGAATCAGCAGAAAGCCCAGGGTCTGGGGCATGGAGCTGCTCCGGAAATTCGTGTAATCCGTAAACAGGCCGTTCCGGGCCCGTTCCTCCAATCCCGCGGCCTTTTCGAAATTTCCCACATAGCTGCGGGCTGTCCGGAAGGCCGCCCGGGTGCTGATCTCCATCACGCCCGCCCAATCAAGGGGATTGCGCAAATAGAAAGCCAGCACATCCAGGGTCCCGTACCGGGGCAGAAAGTCCCGCTGAATCTCCGGATTGCCGACCAGCGCGTAGGGGAAATCCGAGTAAGCCGACATGTCCGTCACGGTTTCAAATCGCTCGTCGATGCCGAATTCCCCCAGCGTCCTGGCCGGATCCCGGGAGCGCAGCAGGACGCCGTTGGTCATGGCGTGCAGCCTGGATGTTTCCGTAAAACGGCTGACCCCTTCCGTCGCGCTCAGCAGCGAGGTGACCGCCAGCACCGCGGCGCAGATCAGCGCCGTAATGGAAATCCGGTGATTCCCTCCCTCCATCGCGATCTGCCGGATGCAAAACAGCGCCAGCACAGCGCCGGCCACCGCGCAGTGCTTCTCCGTCATGGTCAGCAGGATGCCGCAGAGGGTCAGCCCCAGGAAAGCGCCCTGCAGCCCCCCGTCTCCCAGGTTCGGCATCATCAGGCAAAGGCCCAGGATATAGGTCAGAAAAACGATCCACATGGCTTCCGGATACAGGGTATTGAAGTAACTGACCGTCGCCCCGTCCGCCAGCACCATGGCGCCGAGCAGCGTCAGCGCCGTGGCTTCCAGGGCCGTCCGAACCCGGGAGCACAGTCCCCGCAGAACCAGATACACCGCGGGCAGATACAGCAGCAGATAGAGTCCTCCGAGGACGCGCAGATCCAGCAGGTTGTCGTGCGTGATTCGGTCATCGATCCATATCGCCGCCTGAATCATCATCTGATGGCTGGACAGGCCGCTGTCGGTCTTTCCGGAATGGACAAGATACCGGAGGGCATAAGCCCCCACCGGGTCTTCCAGATCCTGAGCCCGGTACCCCAGCCCGGCGCCGCGCATCACCTCTGTCAGGGATCCGTCGTCCGCCACCCCGATAAACCGGGGGCCGAAGAGCAGGAAGAGGCTGATCGCCGCCACCAGGGTCGTACCGGTCAGGGCGGCCACCGTTGGCGAATAGACCTTTTTCATCCGATGGTTATACCAGCCCACCGCTTTCCGGACGCCCCGGGTCAGACGCCTCCACAGGGACCGGATTCGAAACCGCATGGGTTTCGAAGGACGCCCTTCCTCCCGCGTCACGCTTTCACTCTCCCATCATGCGGCCATTCACCAGCAGCGGTATCAGCTGATCAAAAGCCCGGATCTCGCCTTTCTTCGGAGCATATGCCCCGTACTTTGGATTCTCCGTGTCCCAGACCCGCAGACGGTCCATTCTCCGAAGCGCTTCCTCCCGCAGATCCCGGTCTCCCGCTTCCATGGCAATCAGTGCCGCCAGCCCATAGACCGCCGTGGAATGATATTCGTATCCCCGAATCCTCTCCCCGCTGACTTCATAGCGCGCGGCCAGATTTCCCTCCGCGACCCGATCCCGGAGCCACTTCAGGGATTCCTCCCGAAGGAGGCCCGCCCGGCTCAGGTTCCACAGGGTGCAGAGGGCTTCCGCCGTATGGATGGCCGCATCGCTGTACCGGCCGGTTTCATAGGACCAGCTGCCGTAATACAGCGGAAAGCCGGACGAAATGAATCCCTCCGTTACCAGGCGCGTGCCCTTTTCCGCGGCGGCCGCCAGCCGCGGATCCTCTCCCGCGATTTCCTGAAGGATCACCGGATCCAGATAACACAGCGCGATGGTTCCCGCCCGGGTACCGGTGGTCAGATCAGTATAATCCACATACCCGTTCTCCCCGTTCAGGCACTGATCCCGGATTGCGCCGCGCAGCTGCTCCGCCTCTTCCTCATATTCTCCGTTCCACTTTTCCCCGGCCCGGCGCAGCGCGTACCATATCCTCAGATCGTCCGTCAGGGCATTCACCGCCGCGGTCTCTCCCTCTTCGGTCACATACCAGGCCGGCAGCCCGTTGCGGATCATCCGTGTCCTGGTATACTGCCAGGCGCTGTCAAAGAGATCCCTCTGTTCCGTCTCCAGGGCATACATCATCAGCAGGCCCTGGCTTTCACTGAGTACATCCGTCCCGGAAGGCGCTTCCGGCCCCGGCAGGTCGGACGTACGAATTCCGCCGTCTCCCGCGGAAAAGCGGGTCAGCATATAGTTCTTCCCGGCAGCGTCCCGGCCGTTTCGGGCGCAGTCCAACAGGCCCCTGTATTCCCCGGCGGTTTTGATCCCGCTGCACAAGGCGGTAACCCTTCCCTGCCTGTCCACCATCACGGAACCCGGGATTTCATGCATGCCGAAGGAATCGTAGCATTCCCGGTCCGGATCGAACCAGCAGGCGCTCTCCGACCCGAATTCCCGCAGCTTTTCCAGGGCCGCTTCCCTGGTTTCTTTCCCGGCTTCCAGCCTGTCCGTCATCACCAGCGTCACGCCGTATTCTTTCGCCAGGCTTTCCATTCCTTTCAGAATGCCGAACTGTTTCGTACAGTCCGGACACCAGCTGGCCCAGAAGAAGATCCAGATCCCGTTTTCACTCTCAGCGGCCAGATCCATAATCTGAATGACTTCTCCCTGTTCATTCTGAATCCGGGCATCCGGTATCAGCTCTCCCAGCCGCAAGCGGTCCGGCAGCATGTCCTCCGGCGCGGCCAGCGCCGGTACGTCCTCCGTCTCAGCCGGAAGGGCGGTTCCCGATTCCCCGCCGGTCCGTCCCCCCTTGTCTGCCGCCGGCGGCAGATGAAACAGCTGCAGGCAGGACCAAACCAGGAGGACCGCCAGGATTCCGATGATCGCGAGGAGCAAAATCAGGCCCCTGTCCTTCCGGACGGTCCGGAGGCTTCCGCCCCTGTCGGTCTGTTCACGGGTGTCATCTTCCCGTTCCTCATCCGGAAGGACGTCCGCGTAATCCTGCTCTTTTTTCCTGCTCATGATCTTTTCTTCTTTCTGTCCTGAACATTCCGCTTACTCAAAACCCCCTCCCCGAAAAAAGGAGAGGGCTGGAAGCGGCTCTGGAACGTCCGTCTTCCGTGTTCTTCCGGAGGCGCACGGCTTATTTTTCAGGAATCAGACGGATCACGTTCCAGGACAGCGCCGGCAATTTCACGGTCATCCGTCCGCCGTCCAGCTTCGCCTTGCGTCCCCTGGCGGGGGCGACCTCATCCGGCTTTTCCTCGGTGTTGACAGCCTTGACATCGTCATGGTGCAGCACGATATGCTCGTCCGAAACCAGGCCGGGGAACGCGCGCAGATCACATTCCAGGGTGATATCGTCCTTCATGTCCCGGTTCACCGCGAAGATGGTCACGCTGCCGTCGTCGCCCAGGGTTGCCGCAGCGTCCACCAGCGGAACCTTCTCGTAGTCGGCGCAGTCGTAAACCGGGGAACGGAGGATGGGCCGCAGAGAGATGCCCCGGCCATACCTGGAGGCGTGCATCATGGGCCAATAGATCGTCTGCGCCCAGACGCCGCCGCCGTTGCGGGTCATGATGGGCGCGATCACGTTCACCAGCTGCGCCAGGCAGGCCACCTTCACCCGGTCCGCATTCTTCAGGAAGGTGATCAGGATGGCGCCGACCAGCAGGGCATCCTCGAAGTTGTAGACGTCTTCCAGCAGCGGCAGCGCCCGTCCCCACTTGTCCGCCTTCCAGACTTCCTGATCCTGCTGGCTGGAGTGATACCAGACATTCCACTCGTCAAAGCTCAGGTTCAGCTTCTTCTTGCTGTGCTTTTTGCCGCCCACCGCGTCGCAGATCGCCACAACTTCCTTGATGAAGTCGTCCAGATCCATGCTGCGGGCCAGGAATCCAGGGGTGTCGTTGGTGGGATTGCCGTAATACCGGTGGAGGGAAACATAGTCCACGTTATCGTAGCACTCGTCCAGCATCTGGTATTCCCAGGCGCCGTAGGTGGGCATATCGTGAGCGGCGGACCCGCAGGCCACCACCTCGATGGAGGGATCCACCCACTTCATGATCTTGGCGGCCTCATTGGCGGTCCGGCCGTATTCGTAAGCCGTCTTATGGCCCATCTGCCAGGGGCCGTCCATTTCGTTTCCCAGGCACCAGAGTTTGATGTTGAAGGGGTCCTTGGCGCCGTTCTTGATCCGCAGGTCGGACCAGTAGGTGCCGCCGGGATGGTTGGCGTATTCCACCACGTTCCGGGCTTCGTCCGGGCCCCGGGTGCCCAGGTTCACGGCGTACATCACTTCCGCATTCGCCTTCTTCGCCCAGCCGGCGAACTCGTGAAGACCGACCTCGTTGGTTTCGGTGGTAAACCAGGCCAGATCCAGCCTCTTCGGCCGCTGATCCCTGGGGCCGACGGAATCATCCCAGTTGAAGCCGGAAACAAAGTTCCCGCCGGGGTACCTGACCACCGGAACGCCCAGTTTCCTCACCATCTCGATTACATCCTGCCGGAACCCGTTCCCGTCCGCGGTCGGATGGCCGGGCTCATAAATACCGCCATAAACAGCGCGGCCCAGATGTTCGATGAAGGAACCGTACATGCGGGGATCCACCCGCCCGATAGAAAAGTCCTTATCCAGGATCATTGTCGCTTTTTTCATGTTTATTCTCCTCCTCACCGCGGCGGATTTTTACCGCGGAATTCTGACTTGCTGTCCCCCGCTGCGCGGGGGACAAGCGTTGTCTCCCCTCAGCATTTGGAAACCGGTCCGGGTCACTGTTAAGTCCAAAACCATTCAAGAGGATCAAGAAGGTCGGAGCTCTGTGCTCAGTCTCTAACCCTAATCTTAACATGAGGCTTTTCTCCCTGTCAATTTCCCAAACAACAAACGGATCCCGTCACGGGTAGCATGATCGCTTCTCTGTTCCGCCTAGGCAGACTTCGGGGTTGCGGCCGCGGATGGCCGAACAGTGACAATTTAATCCGTATTTCACAGGTTGTATATTGTACCAACGTACAAGTCGAGAAAGTCTGCCCTCGCGAATGTTCATGTTTTTTCGATGTTTTTTTCAAAACCGGGGCGGATGGGCCGGGATCCCCCTCCTTTCCCGGGAACGCTCCGCGTGATCATTTCCCTCGGTTACGGTGAACCGCGCAAAAAAAGCGCCGTGACATTTCGTCACGACGCTCTGTTTCTTTGGGCCGCCATCACGGAGAAAGCATCACGACACCCGCATTGACCGTGACCGTTTCTCCGCCCGGAATCTCTGTCGGGGAACTTTCGCTGCGGCGTTTTCCGGTGTTCTCGAAGCGGTTCCCCTGTTCCCCCTCCGCAGTGACAGAGAAGGTATAGTTTCCCCGGGGAAGATGCGCCTGAACCGTATAGAGGCCCGGTATCAGATCTTCGACCCGCCACTTTCCGTCGGCGTCGGAAACCGCCTCGCCCACTTTTCTGTCCGTAAAATCGGACGTCACGGTAAAGGTCACCCCCGGGAAGCCCTGCTCCCCGTTGTCCGGCAGGCCGTTCCCGTTTCCATCCAGGAAACAGAGTCCTTCCAGGTCCGCGGGCTCATAGACTCCGATATCCTGATTTTCGCGCAGGCGGTCATTGACAGAAAAACTGTACTCCGCGGCAAGAACCTCTTTGCCTTCCGCTCTGGCGCGTCCTTTGACGGTGGGCCCGGAACGAGCGTACCGGGAAAAACGGTATGTCTCCGGCAAAACGATGTTCATCTGGTAGGTTCCGGTGCGCAGCTGCGTGAACACATATTCCCCATTTGCGTCCGTTGTGGTCCGGTAAATCAGGCCGCTGTGGAGGCCTTCCATCTCGATCATCTGATCGGAGATGCCGGGCTCATCCTCGTCCCGCAGTCCGTCCCCGTTTTGATCAATGAACAGGCATCCGCTCAGCGTGGCTGCGGGAACCGCACCGATTCCGGCGGACCAGGTGGCTCCTTCCTCCACCTGGAAAAGTTCGCTCTCCTGTTCCGGAGCGCTCTGCCGCGCCATAATATTATCCTTCAGAGAGTTGACCCTTGCGCTCTTTTCCCCGTAGCCATATCCCAGGAACAGCCAGGAGCGGACCCTGTAGGTCCCGGCAGGAAGGTGATCAAAGGAAAGCCGCCCCTTGGCGTCCGTTTCCCCGGAACCCACCAGTACCTGCCGGCCGGACGCCTCATCCTCCAGCACCAGCTGCAGCGTGACGCCTTCAATGCCTTCTTCTCCATTTCCCTGATTGCCGTTGTGATTCCGATCGGTAAAGACGTTCAGCTGCACAGCGGAAGTGCCCGAGACATTCGACCAGTCCAGGGTGGGAAGGTCGATGGACTGAGGCTCCACCGACTCCTGAGGGAGGGATGCGGAAGCCGGATCCGAGGTCGTTTCCTCATCCCCGGAATCCGGAGAAAGGGGCGGGGTCGCCGTCGGTACGGGCGTGGGCGTCGGAGAAAGGGTCGGCGTCGGCATCGGGGTCGGCGTCGGGGTCGCTGTCGGGGTCGCCGTCGGCGTCGCCGTCGGCGTTGCCGTAGGCGTTGCGGTCGGGGTCGCTGTCGGGGTCGACGTCGGCGCTGCCGTCAGGGTCGACGTCGGCGTCGCGGTCGGTGTTGCGGTCGGCGTTGCCGTAGGCGTCGCGGTCGGGGTCGCTGTCGGGGTCGCCGTCGGGGTCGCCGTCGGGGTTACCGTAGGCGTTGCGGTCGGGGTCGCTGTCGGGGTCGCCGTCGGCGTCGCCGTCGGGGTCGCCGTAGGCGTCGCGGTCGGTGTTGCGGTCGGCGTTGCCGTAGGCGTCGCGGTCGGGGTCGCCGTCGGCGTCGCGGTCGGTGT
>JAFWES010000068.1 GCA_017512805.1 Clostridia bacterium | reverse complement strand
TCCGCGTCGGACCTGATGGCCGCGGACAGGGACAGCGGGTTTTCCTCCTTTATCCAGACTCACAGCGACCTGTTCACCTGCGAAAACGCGTCCGAGTGGGCTCCCCTGATGTACGCCCAGCGGAACTGGAAGTTTTCCGCCGAGAAGAACGGCCCGCACAAGATCACCCTCAGCTGGGACGCGGTGGATCCTGTTTCCCTGATGGATAAGGCGCTGGACCAGGTCAGCGTACAGTTGGCCGAAGTCAGCGCATCTCAGCGTCCTTCGGAGGACAGCCTGCCCTACCTTTGGCGCAGCGGGCTTGCGGAGGCGGCGCTGAAATCCAAAAAAGGCCGGCTGTCGAGCCTGAAGATGACCCTGGACATTGACGATCTGCTGACGGGGAACGTTCCGGAGGAGTACCGGGCGTACTATCAGCGCTATACGCCGGACCTTTGGTACGCGAAGCTGGCGGAAGGGTACAAGGCGCTGCCGGCGGAAGCCAGCCAGCCCATGCCCAAGACGGGAATCCTCTCCAGCGTCCAGAAGAAAGGACGTGGCGTCCAGATCAAGGTGCCGGAAAGCGGCCGGTATACCTATGCCATCCTGCGGGACGCGGATACCGGCGTGATTCAGAGCGAGGCCTTCATCGAGCCCGGAAAAAACGTGACCATGAAGGTGGCCGAGGGCGTTTACATCGTCCAGTACGCATCCGGGTCCGCCTGGTACGGGACGGAAGGGGCCTTTGGCCCTCTGGGCTCCTATCTGGCCAGCGATGAGTTCATCGTGGGAAAGGACAAATGGATTCTGACGGCGGAAAAAAATCAGCCGGGAATCACCCTCCACGCGGCGGAACTGAAAGATCTGGGCGCCATTGAAGACAAATCCGTCCAGCTGCAGGGGACCCTGAACCCGGATATCCGCCTGAAATCCTCTTATGAAAAGAACCGCGCCGCCGTTAGTGGAGAGAATCCGTATACGGGGCTGCAGGCCTCCGGGAATACGGTCACGCCCATCGTCATGGTGCTGGATAACGCGGAGGACGCCTATCCTCACTGGGGCGTCCGGTATGCGGACATCCTGTTCCAGGTGCCCAACGCGGGCGCCGGAGCCACCAAGCTTCTGGCCCTCTTCGCCGACGAGTATCCCGCCCAGGCGGGGCCTGTTCGCAGCGGGCGGAGCTCCATGGTGCCTTCGGCGCTGATGTTCGACGCGGCCTTTGCCTTTGCCGGCCCTCCTGCCGTTTCCAGCGGACAGGTGGATCTGCTGGGGCTGATGACGGAACTGCGGATGTCCCAGAATCATAAGGTGTACAACCTGCTGAACAGCAACGGATTCTCGGAGCGGATCCAGGGCATCGGCGGGGGAGGCCATAACCTGTCCTGCCATATCGCGGACATTCATCAGAACCTGGAGAAGCAGGGGGTCAGCTTCGATATCCGGCCCTTCCTGTTTACCGACGAGGAGCGGACCGAGGGAGAGACCGCCAACATCGTGCGGGTGCTGCACCGGGGCGAGGATCCCAAGGGCGCTTCCAATTCCGCCAGCAGAGCCGTCTTTAAGTACGACGCGGAGAAGAAGGCCTATACCCGGACCAATTCCAGCGGCCTGTATACGGACCGGGACACGGGAGAGGTCATCTCTTTCGCCAACGTGATCGTGATCCGGACGCGGCTGAGCTATGAATACAATTACATCTATCTGACCCAGCATATGGTGGGCTCCGGCAGCGCGGAAATCTTCCAGAACGGGAAATATGTCCGGGGCGCCTGGGTGCGGGACAGCATCAACGGACGGCTGGTGCTGGTGGACAGCAATGGGGAGGAATTGAAGCTGCAGCGTGGCAAGAGCTTCTTTGTCATCACCAACGATGTGACGAATGTCATCTATTCGGAATAAAAAAATCCTTTTACAAACGGCGTGAAGTATGGTACAATGCGCTACGGGTTTATGCCCGGAAAGGTCGAGTTTTTGGATGACTGCAACGGAGAGACTGGCGGATATGCTGCGCCTGCCCGCGAATACGGCGGTGCTGATCCATGATCCGTCCAACATTTTTTACCTGACCGACGGGTTCGGCGGGGAGGGTCTGCTGTATCTTACGGCGGAAAGAAACATCATCGTCACCGATTTCCGATACGTCGAAGCGGCGGAAAAGGCCGCCCCCGGGTTCGAAATCGCCCGGACGGAGCACGATCACAGCTGGGAAAAATGGCTGGCGGAGCTGTGCGAACAGGATGGGATTCACGAAATCCGCTATGAAAGCAACTATCTGTCGGTGGACGATTTCGAGAAGCTCCGCGAGGCCCTGGGGGAGGAGATTTCATTTGTCCCCCTGCGGAAAGCGCCTCAGACGCTGAGGCAGATCAAAACCCCTGCGGAGATTGTCACCATGCGGAAGGCGGCCGCCATCACCAGCGAAGCCTTCGAGACGGTGCTGGGGAAGATCCGGGTCGGCATGACGGAAACCGAGCTCCGGCTGGAGCTGGAAAATATCATGTACCGGTTGGGGGCCGAAGCGCTGGCCTTCGATACCATCATCGCCAGCGGGGAAAACGGCAGCCTGCCTCACGCGGTTCCCGGCGGCCGGAAGCTGCGGCGCGGCGACATGATCACCATGGATTTCGGCGCCCGGGTGGGCGGATACTGCAGCGACATGACCCGTACGGTGGCGCTGGGGGAGCCCTCGCCGGAGATGCGGAAGGTATACAACACGGTGCTGCGGGCCCAAAGCCTGTGCGAAGCGGCCCTGGCGCCCGGAAAGAATTGTTACGATATTGACCGGCTGGCCCGGGATTATATCGACAGCCAGGGATACGCGGGGCGCTTCGGGCATGGGCTGGGGCACTGCGTCGGGATCGATATTCACGAAAATCCCCGGCTGAGCCCTTCCTGCCATAATACGCTGAAGGCCGGAATGGTGATCACCGTGGAACCCGGGATCTATATTCCGGAGCTGGGCGGGGTTCGGATCGAAAACACCTGCCTGATCAAGGAAAACGGTTCTGAACCGCTGACCACGGCCCGGAAGGAATTGGTGGTCCTGTAAGTCCGGGTTGAAACGACGGGAACAATGATACGGTTATTAAATAAGAGGAGGAAACAAGGATGATTACTGCTGGCGATTTCAAAAAGGGCATCACGATTGAATGGGACGGGGGCGTGTGGAACATCGTGGACTTCCAGCACGTGAAACCCGGCAAGGGTGCCGCTTTTGTGCGGACCAAGATCAAGAACGTGATGACCGGTGCCGTGGTGGAGCGCAGCTTCAACCCCACGGACAAAATGCCCCGGGCCATCATCGAGACCAAGGAAATGCAGTATGTGTATAATGACGGGGATCTGTACTACTTTATGGACGTGGAAACCTATGAGCAGCTGCCCATGACCCACGATCAGGTGGAGGACGCCATCCCCTTCGTCAAGGAAGGCACCAATGTGACGATGCGGTTCTTCAAGGGCAAGGCCTTCTCCGTGGAAGCGCCCAATTTTGTGGTGCTGGAAGTGACCGATACCGAGCCCGGCTTTGCGGGTGACACGGCTTCCAATACCTCCAAGCCCGCGACCCTGGAGACCGGTTTCACCCTGCAGGTGCCGCTGTTCATCAATACCGGCGACAAGATTCAGATCGACACCAGGACCGGCGAATACCTGAAGCGGGCCTGAGCGGAGGACGCGCATGAGTAAACTGACGGATAAGATTTCCTATCTGCAGGGGCTGGCGGACGGAATGAAGCTGAATCCCGAAAAGGAAAGCCACCGGCTGATTCAGGGGATTCTGGAAGTGCTGGGCGAAGTGGGGGACAGCTTTGAGGCCCTGGCTGAATCCCATGAGGAACTGAGCGAGTACGTGGAAAGCATCGACGAGGATCTGGCGGATCTGGAAGCGAATCTCTATGACGATGAGGACGAGGACTACGCCGGCGACGAAGAGGAGGATACCGAAGGGGAGGACGAGGCCATGGGCGGCTCCCTGACGTATACCTGCCCCCACTGCCAGGCGGAGATCGAGCTGGATCCGGAGGATCTGGACCTGGAGGAGGATCATCCCTGCCCCCACTGCGGAAAAGAGCTTTTCCCGGAGCTGCCGGACGAAGATTAAGATCAACAAATGGAAGGCAGGCGCTTCTCGGCGCCTGCCGTTTTTTTCGGAAGGAGGAGAGACATGCGGAACGTCCTGATTACCGGGGGATCCAGAGGGATCGGCGCCGCTGTTGTCCGGAAATTTGCCGCCGCGGGGGACCGGGTGTATTTCACCTACCTTCACTCGGAGGAGAAGGCCCGGGCCCTGGCCACGGAAACCGGGGCCACAGCGCTGCGGGCGGATGCGGCATGCCGGGAGGATACGGAAGCGGCCATCCGTCAGGCCGAAGGGGAAGGCGGCGTGCTGGACGTGCTGGTTCTGAACGCGGGGATCTCCCATGTGGGGATGATCATGGATACCGGGGATGAAGACTTTCGAAGGGTCATGGAAACAAATGTTTACGGGCCGTTTGCCGCCATGCGGGCGGCGCTTCCGGGCATGTTCTGGCGCAGAAGCGGGTGCATCGTGACAATTTCCTCCATCTGGGGCCAGCGCGGGGCATCCTGCGAAGCGGTCTATTCCGCCTCCAAGGCGGCCGTGATCGCGCTGACCCAGGCCGCGGCCCTGGAGGCGGCGGGAGCCGGCGTCAGAGTCAACTGCGTGGCCCCCGGAGCCATTGATACGGAAATGAACGACCACCTTCCGAAAGCGGAGAAGGACGCTCTGTCGGAAGAAATTCCCTTGGGAAGAATGGGGACCCCGGAGGAGGTGGCCGACGTCATCTTCTTCCTATGCGGCGACGGCGCCCGGTACATCACCGGGAACGTGATTCCGGTGAATGGGGGATGGAGGACATAAAGGAAGAAAAAGTTCAAATTCACTCTTGACAGCGGAGGGGAGCTGTGCTATTATAACACCCGCAGCCAAGAGCTGCTGTTGGGGAATGGTGTAACGGCAGCACCTACGACTCTGACTCGTATTGTCTAGGTTCGAATCCTAGTTCCCCAGCTTTTTTTATGGCTCCGTTGTCTAGAGGCCTAGGACGCCGCCCTCTCAAGGCGGAAACACGGGTTCGAATCCCGTCGGAGCTGCGC
>JAFWES010000067.1 GCA_017512805.1 Clostridia bacterium | reverse complement strand
GGCGCCTCCCGTCCCGTCGGGAATCAGGCCGGTTCTCCGTTTACCCAGCAGCGGCCCCAGCAGACGGGTTCTTCCCGTCCCGCCGGAAACCCGACCGGGTCGCCCTTTACCCAGCAGCGGCCCCAGCAGACAGGTTCTTCCCGTCCCGTCGGGAATCAGGCCGGTTCGCCCTTTACACAGCAGCGGCCCCAACAGACGGGTTCTTCCCGTCCCGCCGGAAACCAGACCGGGTCGCCCTTTACCCAGCAGCGGCCCCAGCAGACGGGTTCTTCCCGCCCCACGGGCGTTCCCTTTACGCAGCAGCGTCCCCAGCAGACGGGTTCCTCCCGCCCCGCGGGGAGTACGGGCGGGTCCTCTGGTCCCACCCGGAGCGGCGGCGGGGGCGGAGGCAAGCTGATCCTGATCATCATCGCCGCGGTAGTGCTGCTGGGCGGTGGCGGAGGGCTCAGCGGTCTGTTTGGCAACCTCCTCGGCGGAGACGGGGGTTCTACTACCCTGCCCGCCGGGACGTCGACCTATTCCACCCAGACCGGTTCTTCCTCTTCCGGCTCTTCAGTGCTGGATTCCCTGGTCGGAAGCTCCACCGGTTCTTCCTCTTCCGGCGCCTCTGTGCTGGATTCTCTGGTCGGAAGTTCCACCGGTTCTTCCTCCGGCTCCGGCCTGACGGATCTTTTGTCCGCCTTTATGGGTTCAACCTCTTCCTCCGCCTATGATTTCGGCGGGGATCCCCTGTCCCTGTTGACGGGGAACGGCAGCGCCGGAAACTTCTTCTCTTTCGGTTCTTCCTCTTCCGGCGCCGGAACCGCTTCGGGATCCTCCGGATCGTCCTCCTCTTCGGCTTCCTCGGTTCCCGCCTCCCTTTCCGCCAGCGTCGCTTCCTCCCCGGATACCTCCGTCTCAAAAAAGGCCCGGGATAAGTTCACCGTCATCAAGGGGAACAATGAGGATATCGTCACCATCCTGGTCTACCTTTGCGGAACGGATCTGGAATCCCAGAACGGCATGGGCACCTCCGATCTGAAGGAAATGGCCTCTGCCACCCTGGGAAAGAATATCAATCTGATCGTTTATACCGGCGGCTGCAAACGCTGGCGGAACAACGTGCTTTCCTCCTCCGTCAACCAGATTTACCAGATTCAGGACGGCAAGCTCTACTGTCTGGAAAAGGATATGGGGTCCGCCTCCATGACAAATCCGGCCACCCTGACCCAGTTCATCCGCTACGGCGCGGAAAACTTCCCCGCCAACCGCATGTGCCTGATCCTCTGGGATCACGGCGGCGGCTCGGTCTCCGGCTACGGCTATGACGAAAAGTACGTTTCCTCCGGTTCCATGTCCCTGGCCGGGATCAATACGGCCCTGAAAAACGCCGGCCAGAAGTTCGATTTTATCGGCTTTGACGCCTGCCTGATGGCCACCGTGGAAAACGGCATTATGCTCAGCCAGTACGCGGACTACATGATCGCCAGCGAGGAAACCGAACCCGGCGTGGGCTGGTACTATACCAACTGGCTCACCCAGCTGGGAAAGAACCCGGGCATGTCCACCGTGGAAATCGGCAAACGAATCGCCGACGATTTCGTGGAGGTCTGCAACCGCCAATGCCGCGGCCAGGCTACCACGCTTTCGATGGTGGATCTGGCGGAGCTGCAGGCCACCGTCCCCTCTGAGCTGACCTCTTTCAGCAAGGATACCAGCGAACTCATCCAGAACAACGAATATAAAACGGTGTCCAGCGCCCGCAGCAAAACCCGGGAATTTGCCCAGAGCACCCGCATTGATCAGATCGACCTGGTCCATTTCGCCAATAACATGGGCACCGCCGAAGGCAAAAACCTGGCCAAAGCCCTGCAGGGGGCTGTGAAGTACAACCGCACAGGCGGATCCATGAGCAACGCCTACGGTCTGAGCATTTACTTCCCCTACAAGCGATCCGGCAAAGTCAACCAGATGGTTTCCACCTATCAGGCCATCGGCATGGACGAGGAATACACCCGCTGCATTCAGGAATTCGCCTCTCTGGAGCTGAGCGGTCAGGCGGCCGCCGGTACATCCATGTCCGGTTACGATTCCGACACCATCGGCATGCCCAGCCTGCTGAACAGCCTCTTGGGCGGCTACGGCGGATCCCCCTCCGGTTATTCCGGTATTTCTTCTTCCTCCTCCGATATGACGGATCTGCTGGGCAGTCTCTTCGGCGGCGGTTCTTCCTCCTCGGGGGATCTTTTCAGCCTCTTCTCCGGCCGTTCCCTGTCCGCGGAGCAAACTGCGGAATACCTGGCCAGCCATCATCTGGATGTTTCCGCCCTGGTCTGGTCCGGAGACCGGATCACCCTTTCCGATGACCAGTGGGATCAGGTGGAAAGCCTGGCCCGCAACGTCTTTGTGGATGACGGTAAAGGCTACATCGATATGGGGATGGACGCGGAGTTTACCATCGAGGACAACGCCCTGGTGGATGATTACGACGGCACCTGGCTTTCCATCGACGGCCAGCCTGTGGCATATTACTATCTGAACACCGTGGAGGCCGGCGACGAATATGCCATCTCCGGCTATATCCCCGCCCTGCTGAATGATATCCGCGTCAATCTGATCCTGATCTTCGATACCGACCATCCCTACGGCTATATTGCCGGCGCTTCGCCCGTATACGCCGGTGGAGAAACCGAGGTTCAGGCCAAGAATCTGATTCAGATCGGGCAGGGCGACCGGCTCCAGTTCCTCTGCGAATACTATGATTACGAGGGGAATTTCCAGGATACCTATTACCTGGGTGAGCCCCTGACTCTGGGCGCGGAAACGGAAATCGCCAATACCGCCATCAATGATAAGCCCCTGAAGGTCACCTACTGCTTCACCGACTATTATCAGCAGCGCTACTGGACCCCCGCAGTCACCTGGGGATACTGATTCTGAAGCGTCTGCCCAAAACACAAACATGGCCCCGAAGCCGAAGCTTCGGGGCCCTTGTTCGTCTCGTCCGACGGTCTCCGTACAAGGTTCATCTTAATGGCCGAGCCGCTCTCATTATAGTTCCTGATGACTTCTTGCCTTGGCCCGCAGCTGATGATCCAGCTGGCGTTTGCGCATCCGCAGATGCTGGGGCGTGATCTCCAGCAGCTCGTCGTCGTCGATAAACTCCAGGCATTCCTCCAGCGTCAGGGGATGCACGGAGATCAGGCGCATGGCGTCCTCTGAGGCGGAGGCGTTGCGCATGTTCGTCACATGCTTGGCCTTGCATACGTTGACCACCAGATCCCCCGGCCGCGCATTCTGGCCGCAGATCTGCCCCGCATACACATTCTCTCCCGCCCCGATGAAAAGGGATCCCCGCTCCTGGGTGTAAAACAGCCCATAGCTGGTGGTCACCCCTGTCTCGAAACAGATCAGCGCGCCGACGTTCCGGTGCGGG
The DNA here is from genome assembly GCA_017512805.1 of Clostridia bacterium. Classification (GTDB taxonomy): domain Bacteria; phylum Bacillota; class Clostridia; order Christensenellales; family Aristaeellaceae; genus Aristaeella. The sequence continues at coordinate 6,984 of JAFWES010000067.1, read as the reverse complement.
ATGTCCCCCTTCACCGGCTCATAGCGCTCGAACACGGAGCTCATGATGCCCTCGCCCCGGGTGTCCGTCATAAACTCGCTCCGGTATCCGAACAGCCCCCGGCTGGGAACCAGGAACTCCATCCGGACCCGATCGCTGCCGCTCATCTGCTCCAGGGTCCCCCGCCGGCGGCCGATCTTCTCGATCACCGCCCCGGCGCTGGCCTGAGGCGTATCCACCACCAGCCGCTCGACAGGCTCGCACTTGACCCCGTCAATCGTCTTGAAGATTACCTGGGGCTTGCTGACGGCGAACTCATATCCCTGTCGGCGCATGTTCTCAATCAGGATGGACAGATGCAGCTCGCCCCGGCCGCAAACCTCGAAGGAGTCTGTGCTTTGGGTATCGTTCACCCGCAGGCTCACGTCCGTCTGCAGCTCCCGCATCAGCCTCGCGCGAAGATGCCGGCTGGTCACATACTGTCCTTCCCGTCCGGCGAAGGGGCTGTCGTTGACGCTGAAGGTCATCGTCACCGTGGGTTCACTGATCTTGACAAAGGGAAGTCCTTCCGGCGCCGCCGGATCGCACACCGTATCCCCGATGGAAAGGTCCTCCGCGCCGTAGAGCGCCACGATATCCCCCATGCGTACTTCGCTGGCGTTCACCCGCTTCAGCCCATCGTACTGGAACAGGCCCCCCAGCCGCCATACCGGGCTGGTTTTGCCGGTTTCCTTATTGGTGTAAACCACGTTCATCCCTTCGGTGAACGTTCCCCGGGTGATGCGGCCCACGCCGATCCGGCCCACATATTCGCTGTAATCGATGGTGGAAATCAGCACCTGCGCCGGACCTTCCGCCTCGCCCTCCGGCGCGGGAATATAGTTGAGGATCGCGTCAAACAAAGGCTTCAGATCCGTGCCCGGCTGGGCCAAATCCAGCGTGGCGGTTCCCTTCCGGGCGGATACGTACAAAATGGGGTTCTCGATCGTGGTTTCATCCGCCTCCAGGTCGATGAGCAGATCCAGAATCTCCCCCACCACCTCGTCGCACCGCGCATCCGGCCGGTCCACCTTGTTGATGACGATCAGCACCTTCAGCTTCAGTTCAAGCGCCTTTTTCAGCACGAAACGAGTCTGGGGCATGGGGCCCTCAAAGCTGTCCACCAGCAGAAGCACCCCGTCCACCATCTTCAGTACCCGTTCCACCTCGCCGCCGAAATCCGCGTGCCCGGGGGTGTCCACAATATTGATCTTGGTCTTCCCGTAATGGACCGCTGTGTTCTTGCTGAGGATGGTAATGCCCCGCTCCCGCTCCAGATCGTTGGAGTCCATGACCCGGTCCACGGTCTGCTGGTTTTCCCGGTATACGCCTCCCTGCTTGAGCATCTGATCCACCAGGGTAGTCTTTCCGTGGTCCACGTGGGCGATGATGGCAATGTTGCGAATGTCTTCACGAACCATGAATGTTAAATGCCTCCTGAGGTCTTCCTTCTTGATTATCTTTCCGCCGTCTCTTTCAGGGCCAGGCCCGGATTGTTCTCGCAGGCCAGCCGGATGCTCCATTCATTCTCGAACAGCAGGACGTCCCGCCCGTGGCTGTCCTTCGCCCGCCCGGAGGTGGACGTCAGCTTCAGATCCTCCACCGGCTTGGGCGTCTCCGCCACCCACCGGACGAACCGGAAGGGCATCCCTTCCATGACGATTTCCGTCTGATATTCCGTTTTCAGCCGGTGTTCCAGCACTTCGAACTGAAGCATTCCCACCACGCCGACCATAAACTCTTCCCTGCCCGTTTCAGTCCGCAGGAAGGTCTGAATGGCGCCTTCTTCCGCCAGCTGATTGATCCCCTTCTGAAACTGCTTGCGTTTCATGCTGTCCAGGGGCCGCACCCGGTTGAAAAATTCCGGCGCGAACACGGGGATATTGGCATAGTGCATTTTCGGCCCGGTGCTCAGCGTATCCCCCAGCCGGTATATACCCGGGTCAAACAGCCCGATGATGTCTCCGGCCCAGGCCTCCTCCACCGCTTCCCGCTCATCCGCCATAAACTGTTGGGGCTGCTTGAGCGCCACCGGTTTTCCGGTGCCGCTGTGCCACACCTCCATGCCCTTTTCAAACGCGCCGGAAACAATCCGCATGAAGGCCAGCCGGTCCCGGTGCGCCGGGTTCATGTTCGCCTGAATTTTGAAAATGAATCCGGAAAAATAGGGTTCCTCCGGCCCGATCATCCCCTGATCGCTTTCCCTGGCCAGGGGGGGCGGCGTGAATTGGAGAAAGCGGTCCAGAAAGGGTTCGACGCCGAAATTGGTCACCGCCGAGCCGAAGAACATCGGGGTCAGCTCTCCCGCCCGGACCTTCTCCTGGTCGAAAGGATCCCCCGCCTCGTCCAGCAGCTCGATCTCCTCCCGCAGCCGCTCCCGGTAATGCCGGTCCAAGGCTTTTTCCAGCGCCGGATCATCGATGCCGATATCGGTCTTCTCCACCATGGTTTTCCCGTGGTCCCCGCCGGTATAAAGCTCCACTGTCCGGGTATCCCTGTGATACACGCCCTGAAAGTCCCCATCCACCCCGATAGGCCAGTTCAGGGGACAGCTGCGGATCCCCAGCACTTGCTCCAGCTCCTCCATCAGCGCGAAGGGATCCTTGGCAGCCCGGTCCATCTTGTTCACAAAGGTAAAGATGGGAATGTTCCGCATCCGGCAGACTTTGAAAAGCTTGATGGTCTGGGCTTCCACGCCTCTGGCCGCGTCCAGCAGCATGACCGCCGCGTCCGCCGCCACCAGCACCCGGTAGGTATCCTCCGAGAAATCCTGATGCCCGGGGGTATCCAGAATGTTGATCCGATACCCGTCATACACGAACTGCATCGCCGAGGAAGTCACCGAGATCCCTCTCTGCTTTTCGATCTCCATCCAGTCGGAGGTGGCATGCTTATCGGTCTTCCGGGCCTTGACGCTGCCTGCGCTGCGAATGGCGCCTCCGTACAGCAGCAGCTTCTCCGTCAGGGTGGTCTTCCCCGCGTCCGGGTGGGAAATAATGGCGAAGGTCCGCCGCTTGTCCACCTCTTCATGGAGCCTCTCTCTGAAGGCCTCCGTATCCCTGGCTGGCAGCATTCAATCCCTCCTTCCGCTGACGCCGCAGCAATTTGAGATTTTAACGCAGAAACCGTCCGTTTGTCAATATGACGAACGGACGGTTTTTCAAGGCTTCCGGGATTCCATGGGGGATCCTCCTCAGGGATGCACAAACGTCCCCATGTCGCTCCCTTCCAGAACCTTAATCAGGTTTTCCGGGTCATCCAGCCCGAAGACCCGAACCATCGGCACCTTATTCTCGGCGCAAAGGGCGAACGCCGATGCGTCCATCACCTTCAGGCCCCGGGCCAGCGCCTCCGCGTACGTAATATCCCGGATCAGGGTCGCGGAAGGATCCTTGTTGGGATCCGCCGTATAAACCCCGTCGATATTCTTGGCCATCAGGACGGCGTCCACCTCCATCTCGATGGCCCGCAGCGCCACCCCGGAATCGGTGGAAAAGAAGGGATTCCCGGTCCCGCAGGCAAAGAGCACCACCCGGCCTTCGCTCAGGTGCCGCCTGGCCGCCATGGCATTGAACGGTTCTGCGAAGCGGTTCATATCCACCGCGCTCTGCACCACGGCGTCCAGCCCCTCCCGCCGCAGCGCGTCCGCCACGCACAGGCAGTTGATGACCGTCCCCAGCATGCCCATCTGATCCGCCGTCACCGCGTCCATGTTGGCGGAAGGGCCCTGGCGGCCGCGCCAGATGTTCCCGGCCCCGATCACGATGCCGATTTCCGTCCCCATCTCATGCATCCGGCGGATGATTTTCGCCACGCCGTTGACCTTGTCAAAGTCGAACAGCTCCGTCCCCGCCTTCAGGGCCTCCCCGCTCAGTTTCAGCAATACCCGCTTGTAAACCGCCATTGTCCCGTATCCTCCTTCTTTTTGCGGCCTCGATGAATGCGCTTTCCGAACTCTGCGTTCTACGCATCCGTGACGCTTCCGTTTTTCGAAAAAAGGGAACCCGATTCCGGGTTCCCTGAAAAAACAGATTTTACTTCATCATCGCGGCGATTTCCCCGGCCAGGTCATCCTTCCGCTTCTCAATGCCTTCGCCCCGCTCGAACCGGACAAACTTGACCACGTCCAGCGTCGCGCCGGCGGCCTTGGCGACTTCCGTCATCAGGGCCTTAATGGTCTTGTCCGCGTCCTTCACGAAGGGCTGCTCCAGCAGGCACACTTCCTTGTAGTACTTTTCGATCCGGCCTTCCACCATCCGCTCCACGATCTTCTCGGGCTTGCCTTCGTTCAGCGCCTGCGCCCGGAGAATTTCCTTCTCCTTGTTCAGCTTCTCAACGTCGACTTCCTCCCGGCGAACCGCTTCGGGCTTGGCCGCCGCAATCTGCAGCGCCAGGTCATGGGCGAAGGTCTTCACATCATCGTTGGCCTTGCCGTTGGCATCCGCGGCCACTTCCACCATGACGCCAACCTTGCCGCCCAGGTGAATGTAGGTGCTGATGACGCCGGCGGTCTCATACCGCTCAAAACGGCGAATGCTGATCTTCTCGCCGATGGCGACGGTCGCGTCGCTGACCATGTCGGAAATGGTCTTGCTCTCGTCATCCACGAACTTCTGGGCCATCATGGCGTCCACATCCGCGGGATTGGCCAGGGCGATGTGCTTGGCCACGCTGTTGGCGAAGTTCTTGAAATTATCGGTGTTGGCCACGAAGTCGGTTTCGCAGTTGACTTCCACCAGGGCGCCGACGGAACCGTCCTCGCTGACATACTGGGACACGGCGCCTTCCGCCGCGATCCGGCTGGCCTTCTTGGCCGCCTGGCTCAGTCCCTTTTCGCGCAGCCACTCAATGGCCTTTTCCATGTCGCCGTCGCTCTCCACGAGGGCTTTTTTGCAATCCATCATGCCGGCGCTGGTGCGTTCGCGCAGCTCTTTAACCATTGCAGACGTTACTGCTGCCATTTGATATCATTCCTTTCCGTATGTTGGCTTATTTCTGTTCCGGATTACTCCGCGGGCACTTCGGCGGGCGCTTCTTCGGGCGCTTCGGCAGCGTCCGCTTCCATCTGTTCGCCCTGCTTGCCTTCCAGGACGGCGTCGGCCATCTTGCCGGCGATCAGCTTGACCGCGCGGATGGCGTCGTCGTTGCCGGGGATAACGTAATCGATTTCGTCGGGATCGCAGTTGGTGTCCACGATGCCCACGATCGGGATGCCCAGAATCCGGGCTTCGGTCACGGCAATATGCTCCTTGCGCGGATCCACCACGAACAGCGCGCCGGGCAGCTTCTTCATTTCACGGATGCCGCCCAGGTTGGCTTCCAGCTTTTCCCGCTCGTGCTGCAGCTTGGCCACTTCCTTCTTGGGCAGCACCTCGAACTGGCCGGCCTGCTCCATCTTGTCGATCTGGTTCAGCCGGTCGATCCGGGTACGGATGGTGCGGAAGTTGGTCAGCATGCCGCCCAGCCAGCGGTTGTTGACATAGAACATGTTGCAGCGCTTGGCTTCGGATTCGATGGATTCCTGGGCCTGCTTCTTGGTCCCGACGAACAGAACGCTTTTGCCTTCCATCGCCACATCACGGATGAACGCATAGGCCTCGTCCACCTTGCGGACGGTCTTCTGCAGGTCGATGATGTAGATGCCGTTGCGTTCGGTGAAGATGTACTGCGCCATCTTCGGGTTCCACCGGCGGGTCTGATGACCGAAATGCACGCCGGCTTCCAGGAGCTGTTTCATGGAAATGACTGCCATTGGGATTCCCTCCTTGTTCTTTCCACCCTCTCCCCTTTTGCGATCCGCCACCGCGTCCGCGGCACAAGCCATCGCAGGGGAAAGGTGCGTAATCGGTGGAATATTATCACATCTTCAGTCCAAAAGCAACTGTTTTTTTGAAGCCGCATTGCGTCTGGTTAATACGCAGCCTTGCTCTCGGGGTGTTCCGGTTCCGGGGAAGAAAACAGCCATCATGTTCTGACCCAGACGCACATTTCCCCCGGATCCCTGTTGGCCCAGGCATAATAGGGAATCCAGCGCAGCGCAGCGGAATCCTGACCGACGGCGGTTTCGCCGTACAGACCGCTCCCCCAGTCGGATTCCCGGTCCCGAAGTCCCTCGGACGTGACCGAGACGATGCCCCCCAGCAGATCGGGTTCCCATTTTTCAGTGGAAGCAAAGGGCCATTTGTGCCGCAGCTCGTGCAGGCGCTTCCCGTTATCCGCTTCTTCCAGACAGTAGACCAGCGGGCCCCGCTGCAGAGCGGCTTTGCCGGCGTCCGCCTTCACCCGGGGATGGGCCCGAACCGGGAACGCGGGCATATCCAGATTCAGATCGATCTGATCTCCGGCCTGCCACTGCCTTTTCAGATACACATAACCGTTCACCGGCCGCTGGGAAACCTCCGTGCCGTTGACCGCCAGACGCCAGCCGCGGCACCAGCCCGGAATGCGCAGGGCCAGGGTCCGCTCCGCGCCTTCCGCGGCACAAACCGTGAACTTGACGTTCCCCTCCCAGGGATAGCGCGTCTCGACCCGAAGGGTCATTCTCTCTTCCTTGATTTCCCCGCCCACATATAGATGAACGAACAGGGTTTCTCCCGTAAAATCGCTCACATAGTTTTCCAGGGAAGAAAGCAGCCTGATGATATTGGGCGGACAGCAGGCACAGCCGAACCATGTCTGCCGCTGGGGCTTTACATGGCGCAGATTGTAATCCTCTTCACACGCGGCCGGATCCACCTCCAGCGGATTGACATAGAAGAACCGTTTCCCGTCCAGCTGCATGCCGCTGATCACGCCGTTATAAAGGGCCCGCTCCATGGTGTCCGCGTATTCTCCCCTGGCTTCCAGGCGGAGCATTCGCCGGGCGAAAAAGACCAGGCCGATGGCTGCGCAGGTTTCCCCATAGATGGTGCTGTTAGGCAGATCGTCGTCCAGCGTAAACCCTTCCCCGTATTCCGAGGAACCGAT
>JAFWES010000066.1 GCA_017512805.1 Clostridia bacterium | reverse complement strand
ATCACCACCATCATCATCACCATCACCACGACGCGGATGAGGTGTTTACCAGCTGGGGCGTGGAGTCTCCGAAGCAGTACGCGGAGGCGGATCTGAGGGCAATGCTGGATCGGCTGCAGGATGAGGCGGCGTACGGCATGGTGCTGCGGGCGAAGGGCATCGTTCCTTCCGCCGACGGCCGCTGGATTCACTTTGACTATACGCCGGGCGAGACGGACATCCGCTACGGGAGCGCGGAGGTGACCGGCCGGCTGTGCGTCATCGGATCGAAGATTCAGGAAGACAACCTGAAGACATTGTTTGGGGTGTAAAATATGGCAGGCAGAGAAATTCCGGTTTATCTGTTTACCGGGTTTCTGGACGCGGGAAAGAGTACCTTTGTCCAGAGCACCCTGGAGGATAAACGGTTCAACAGCGGCGAAAAGACGCTGCTGATCCGCTGTGAGGACGGGGAAGTGGAATACGACTTCTCCGCCTTCAGCGGGGACAATGTGTATCTGCGGGCGATGGAGGACGAAGAGGAGTTCAACGAAGCCGCCCTGCAGCGGATGAGCGACGAAACCCAGTGCGAACGGGTGATCATCGAATACAACGGCATGTGGCCCATGCAGCGGCTGTATGACGAGATCCCCGAGGGATGGATGGTGGCCCAGGAGATTCACTTCGCGGATGCGGCGACCTATCCCGTGTACAATAACAATATGCGGAACCTGGTGTTTGACAAGCTGCAGACCTGCGACGTCATCGTGTTCAACCGGTGCGGGGAGAATACGGATCTGGACGCGCTGCACAAGATCGTGCGCCAGGCCAACCGGCGGTGCAACATCTTCTATGAGTATCCGGACGGGCGGAGTGTTCTGGACGAAAAGGTGGATCCGCTGCCCTTCGATATCAACGCGCCGGTGGTCAAAATCGAGGACCGGGACTACGCGTATTTCTACAGCGACCTGATGGAGAACCTGGAGAAGTATGACGGCAAGACCGTGGAATTCAAAGGGCTTTTCCCGCAGGGAGGAAAACCGCTGCCGGACAGTGTGTTCGTGGCGGGGCGGATGCTGATGAACTGCTGCGCGGCGGATACCCAGTTCGCCGGGATGGCCTGCTACCGCGGGAAGGTCGAAAAGCCCCGGCAGGGCTCCTGGTTCACCCTGCGGGGGAAGATCCGCCTGCAGCGGAACCGGCTTTTCAGCGGGAAAACGCCGGTGATCGATGTGGTCAGCGCAGAGCCGGCCATCGAGCCGGAGGAACCGGTGGCCACGTTCTACTGATTGACAGAATGCATGAAGCGGAGGCTCCGTTCCTTTCCCCAAGCGGAGGAACGGAGCCTTTGCGTATTTCGGAACCGGATCCGGGTTTTACCGATCCGGAAAGCGGAGCGGCTGAATGGTTCAAAAATTCCAAAACCGAGGGGGAAGAGGCGTGAACCGGGAAGAGGCGGAAAACAGAACCCGGGTGGCCGGAAGGGAGCGGAACTTTCTGGCGGAAACCTGGTACTGCGGGATCATCAATCAGAAGATTGAGGCGGCGGTGGAACAGGGACAGTATGAAGTCAAGGTTCGGTTCTCCGCTCGAAGCTACCCGGCCAGGCACCAGCAGCGCTTTATCGAGCTGTATGAGCAGCAAGGCTATGACGCCCATTTCCGGCCCAATTACGTGCATATCGCGCCGAGCATGTTCGACCTGATCATCCGATGGTATCCGGAAAGGAAAAACGAGCCCGGGAAGCTGACGGACGGGGACGGCCCCCTGCCGGACGCGCAAACCCGATGATGTGAGGAGACACAGCCATGATAGATCTTTGTCTGCTGGGGACCGGGGGCACGCTCCCCCTGCCGGACCGGGCCCTTTCCTCCCTGTATGTGCGGGTGAACGGGCGCGCCATGCTGGTGGACTGCGGGGAGGGCACCCAGGTGGGAATCCGGCGGCTGGGATGGGGGTTCCGATGCCTGGAGGGCGTGGCGCTGACCCATTTTCACGGGGATCATGTGACCGGGCTGGCGGGGCTTCTGCTGAGCCTGGAGAAAGCCGGAAAGGAAGAACCCTTCGATATTTACGGGCCGACGGGGCTGAAACGGGTGGTGGAGGGACTGTGCGTGATCGTCCCGAAGCTGAGCTTCCCGGTCCGGCTGCATGAGCTGCCCCTGGGGGGAGGAACCTTCGAAATGATCGGGCTGGACATCCGGGCCTTCCCCGTGGATCACGGCATCCCCTGCTACGGGTTTCGCATGAAGCTGCCGCGGAAAGGGGCGTTTGATCCCGAAAAGGCGAAAGCGCTGAAGGTGCCCATGAAGAGCTGGAAGGCCCTGCAGGAGGGGGAAAGCGTCCGGGTAGGGCTGCACAGCGTGAAGCCGGAGCAGGTGCTGGGCCCGGACCGGAAGGGGATTTCCCTGGTCTTTTCCACGGACACCCGCCCCTGCGAAACCCTGTACAAGTATACCGCCGGCGTGGATCTGGCCATCCTGGAGGGCATGTACGCGGAGGAGGAGAAGGAACCGATGGCCCGGAAAAACCGCCATATGCTGTTCCGGGAGGCGGCGGAGATTGCCCGGGAGGCAGGGGCGGAAAGGCTGGTGCTGACTCATTTCAGCACCAGCCTGGAAGAGCCGGAGGAGGGCCTGATATCGGCGGAGGCTGTTTTTCCCGGAACGGTGGCCGGGAAGGACGGCATGACGATGCGGCTGAAGTATCCGGCGGGCAGGGAACCCGCGGCGATGGAAATATCCCGGATCGAAGATTGGTAAGCAGGCGGATCGAAGAATCACAAACAGGATTGCGCAGCGCTTAAAACTGCGGTACAATAGACAGGCGCTGTTCAGCCCCGAAAGCGCAGCGAGGAGGGATTCCCTCGGCGCGCGGAGCGGCTGGATCGTTCCCAAAAGGTTGCTTTCCGGAGAAACCGGCAGGCGAATATGAACCGGAGGGCAGAACGGATGGAAGGAACATTTGTACTGAAGGCGCCCTACAGCGCCTCCGGGGATCAGCCGGAGGCCATCCGGGCCCTGGCGGAGGGCGTCCGGAAAGGAATGAAGGACCAGATTCTGCTGGGGGTCACCGGCAGCGGCAAGACCTTTACCATGGCCTCGGTGATCGAGCAGGTGCAAAAGCCGACCCTGGTCATCGCCCATAACAAAACCCTGGCGGCTCAGCTTTGCAGCGAACTGAAGGCCTTTTTCCCGGACAGCCGGGTGGAATACTTCGTCAGCTATTACGATTACTATCAGCCGGAGGCCTATATCGCCTCCTCCGATACCTATATTGAAAAGGACGCGTCGATCAATGACGAGATCGACCGCCTGCGGCACAGCGCCACCGCGGCCCTGCGGGAGCGAAGGGATGTGATCATCGTCGCTTCCGTCAGCTGCATCTACTCCATGGGGGATCCCAGCGAATATGAGGGAATGATGCTTTCGCTGCGGCCGGGGATGCGCATCGAGCGCGGCGCGCTGGTGCGGTCCCTGATCGACATTCAGTACGAGCGAAACGAGATCGCCTTCGCCCGGGGAACCTTCCGGGTCAAGGGGGATACCATCGAGATCATTCCCGCCGGGGAGCACGAGAAGGCCATCCGCATCGAGCTCTTCGGCGATGAGATCGATCGGATTTGTGAAATTGACGCGGTCAGCGGGCATGTACTGTCCACCCTGGAGCACGCGGCCCTTTTTCCGGCGACCCATTATGCCACCGATCCGGCGAACCTGGAGGCGCACATCGGGGACATTGAGCGGGATCTGGAGGAGCGGATCCGGTTTTTCGAAAGCGAGGGCAGGCTGCTGGAGGCCCAGCGGATCGCCCAGCGCACCCGATACGATATCGAAATGATGCGGGAGATCGGGTATTGCCAGGGCATAGAGAACTACAGCCGCTATTTCGACGGCCGCAAGCCGGGGGACGCGCCCTACACCCTGCTGGACTATTTTCAGGGGGAGTTTCTGACCCTGATTGACGAAAGCCATGTGACGATTCCCCAGATCCGGGCCATGTACAACGGGGACCGGGCCCGGAAGGAGACCCTGGTGGATTACGGGTTCCGCCTGCCTTCCGCCTTTGACAACCGGCCGCTGCTGTTTCCGGAATTCGAGGCGCGCATCGGGCAGACCATTTACGTGTCCGCCACCCCCGGCCCCTACGAGCGGGGCAGGGCGGCGCAGGTGGTGGAGCAGCTGATCCGGCCGACGGGGCTGCTGGATCCGAAGGTGATCCTTCGGCCCGCCACCGGCCAGGTGGATGACCTGGTGGGGGAGATCCGCAAGGTAACGGCGAATCATCAGCGGGTGCTGGTGACGGCGCTGACCAAACGGATGGCGGAAAGCCTGACGGAGTACCTGAAGGATCTGGAGATCAAGGCCCGCTATCTGCACAGCGATATCCTGACCATCGAGCGGATGCAGCTTTTGAGGGATCTTCGCCTGGGAGAATACGACGTGCTGGTGGGGATCAACCTGCTGCGGGAGGGGCTGGATCTGCCGGAGGTAGCGCTGGTGGCCATCCTGGACGCCGATAAGGAAGGGTTTCTGCGGTCGGAGACCAGCCTGGTGCAGACCATCGGCCGCGCGGCCCGGAACGTGGACGGCCGGGTGATCCTGTACGGGGACAGCATGACCGAGAGCATGGAAAAGGCCATGACCGAAACCAATCGCCGCCGGGCGATTCAGGAAGCGTATAACCTGCGGCACGGGATCACGCCGGAGACGGTTCGCAGCGCCATCCGCAATATCCTGGAGATTACGAAGAAGGTGGAGGAAACCGCAAGCGCCCCCATGACCGAGGAGGAGCGGGACGCCCTGATCCGGCAGATCGAGGAAGAGATGCTTTCCGCCGCGAAAGAGATGGAATTCGAACGGGCGGCGAAGCTGCGGGATCGGATGCTGGAACTGCGGGGAGAGGCGCCCATGCAGGACGATACACAGCAAAAGCGTCACCGCAGGCGGGAGCGGACCCGCAAGAGCGGATATTAGGAGGAAAGAACGCGCATGAAGAAAAAAGCGGGAAGCCTGATGTGGCTGACGCCGATCCTGCTGGCCCTGCCCGTGGCGGCGGGGCTGGGATTCGTGTGGATCCGATACGGCGAACAGGTGCGGAATCTGATTCAGGTCGCGATCAAACTGGTGGTGACAAAATGAGTGAAACGAAGAAGAAAAACCTGCCGGCCCGGGGATGGAACATTCCCGCGGCGGCGCTGGCGCTGATTTTAACCGCCGCCCTGTGGGTTACGCTGATGGGGGCCGCCGGGCTGTGGACGGTGTCGTCCCCCCGGCTGTATGAGCGGGTCGCCCTGGCCCAGGAGGCCGTGGACAGCCAGATGACCCGCATCGCGGCGGAGATCGCGGCCATCGGGGAACGAAACGGCTTCGATCCCTCTCCGGTGGCGGCGGCGGTTTCCCGGGAAAGCGTGGAAGATCTGAACCGCCAGGTGATTGCCTGGTGGACCGGTTTCGCCGGCACCGGGGAACTGGGGGACGCCCCCTCCTGTCATTACGACCTGAAGGAGATTCTGGAAAAGGACGAGGGCTTTATGGCGTCCCTGGAGGAGATGACGGTCAACAGCACCGTCGAACGGGTGGAAACCCAGGTGGACCGTGCGGTGCGCAAATCCGCCGTCATGTTTCGGGACGAGCTGATCCAGGGGGGCATGAAGCGGGTCGCTGGCCGGGTGGATCTTCCGGAGATCATGGAGATCCTTCGCAGGCTGCCGCTCCTGGGCGGGGCGGTCAGCCTGCTGCTGGCGGGGCTGATTGCCCTGCTGCTGAGCCGCCGGATTCAGCTGGCGGGCCAGTACATCGGCGGAGCCCTCAGCGGATGCGGGCTGCTGACGCTCCTGTCCCTGGGACTGATCCGTGCGCTGAATCCGGGGGAACCCATCGGGGAGGCTTCCGCGGCCCTGCAGGCGCTGTATCTGCGGCTGGAGCGGATTCTGACCCTGGAAAGCATCGGAGCGGCGGCCTTCCTGATGATCGTGGGCGGGCTGCTGATGGCCTGGGCCGACCGGACACGGAGAAAAAACGCATGAGAAGATCGCGAAACCGGGTGCGCTACAGGGTGCGTTCCCCCCGCATTCCGGGAAAAATCACCCTGGCGGTGGCGCCGGACCTGCACGCGGAGCCTTTTGACGATGTGATGGAGGACTTTCGGGCCGCGGATGCCGTGCTGGTGCCCGGGGATCTGGTCAACCGGCACCGGAAAACCTATGAATACGGGGTCCGTTTCCTGAAGGAGGCCCCGAAGGCCGCCCCGGTGTTCTATTCCCTGGGCAACCATGAGCGGAAATGCGCCTTCCGGGCGGACTGGATGCGCCGGGTGGCCGACAGCGAAGTGACCCTCCTGGACGACCGGAGCGTGCTCTTCCGCGGCATCCGGATCGGCGGCCTTTCCAGCCAGCCCTACGGGGAGGCGAATCTGCGCTTTATGAAGGAATTTGAGCGGGCGCCGGAATTCCGTCTGCTGATGTGTCATCATCCCGAAATGTGGCGGGATTACGTCAGGGGGCGGGAGGTGGATCTGACGCTCTGCGGACATGCCCACGGAGGGCAGTTCCAGTTCTTCGGCCGGGGAATCTATGCCCCGGGGCAGGGCCTTTTTCCGAAGCTGACCCACGGGGTGCATGAGGGGGGAAGAATGATCATTTCCCGAGGGATGAGCAACGGGGCAGGACTGCCCCGGATCAATAACCCCTGCGAGCTGCTGATCCTGGATCTGGAGCCGGGCGAGGCCTTTGAAGTCACCCCGTTGTAGGCTAAAAAACGAACGGAAAACCTTTCGGGAGACAAAGCTTGTCCGCCGCGCGGAGGGGGACAGGATGTCAGAATAATGCGGCCTAAACGTGCCGCGATGAGGAGAAAACACACATGGAAAAAGAAGATATCCAGCTGCTGGTGGACTGGTTTGACAAGAATCAGGATCATCGAATGACCTTTGTGGAGAAGGAAGCGGTGAAGCTGCTGCTGCGGAAAGCCGAAACGGTCGGGGATCTGGCGGATACGGTGCTGAAGATGCTGAAGAAGTGAAGTTTGGCCGCATTTTTTTGTGGACAAACCTCTGCGAAGGTGGTAAGATGGCACATATTCCCACGGTAGAGATTCCCCGCGAAGAAGGGGGTCCGGGTGGGGGAAAAAGGAGGAGACGAATATGAAAAAATGGATGGCTTTGCTCGTGGCCATGGTTCTGACCCTGGCCCTGGCTTCCGCGGGGGCGGTGACCGTCGCGATTCCCGATGACGCGACCAACGAGGGCCGGGCGCTGCTGCTGCTCCAGTCCATTGGGGCGCTGACCCTGGACGAGGCCGCCGGCATTACGGCGACGCCCAAGGACGTAACGTCCACGAAGGCCGAGATCGAGTTTATCCCCGTGCAGGCGGCGACCGTGGCCAACAACCTGCAGGATGTGGACTTTGCTATCATCAATAACAACTATGCCCTGGACTTCGGCCTGAATCCCGCGAAGGAAGGCCTGGCCATAGAGAGCGCGGATTCTCCCTACAGCAACGTGCTGTGTGTGAAGGAAGAGAACCGGGATTCGGATCTGACAAAGGCGCTGATCGCCGCCTTTACCGCCCAGCAGGTGGTGGATTACATCGCCGAAACCTATGCTGACGGATCGGTGGTCTCCGTGATTGAAAATCCCACCGACGGCTATGACGCCTCCGTGGATTATGACGCGCTGAACGGGACGAAGGTATCCGTGGCCGTGACTCCGGTGCCCCATGAAGCCATCGCCAATATCGCCAGGGACATTTTGGCGGAAAAGGGCATCGAACTGGAAGTGGTGGAAGTGACCGACTACGTGACGCCCAACGACTTTGTGGAAGCCGGGGACGTGTATGCCAACTTCTTCGCCCATACCCCCTATCAGGAGAACTTTAACGCCGAGAACGGCACCCACATTGCCATTGTGGCCCCTATCCATGTGGAGCCCATGGCGCTGTATGGCGGCCAGAGCAGCGACCTGAGTATGCTGACCGGAGATTAATCGTCCGATCAGACCGATTTTTTCCGACACCGGCTGAGCATTCCGCCGGTGTCCTTTTGTGAGAGAAGGATTCACCCCGCCGGCGGGGAGGATCGCCAGAGGACGGAGGACTCCGCATGATCGAGATCTGCAATCTATCCAAGAGCTTTGTGACCGCGGGAGGCACGGTTGACGCCCTGCGGAATGTGAACCTGACCATCCGGGACGGGGATATTTATGGCATTATCGGCATGAGCGGCGCAGGCAAAAGCACCCTGGTTCGCTGCATTAACATGCTGGAGCGGCCTACGGAGGGGACGGTCCGGATGGACGGAACCGATCTGGGAGCCCTGAAGAAGAAGGATATGCAGGAGATGCGGCATCATGTGACCATGATTTTTCAGTCCTTCAATCTCCTGATGCAGCGAAACTGCATCCAGAACATCATGCTGCCCCTGAAGCTCAGCCATGTTCCCCGGGCGCAGGCCCTGAAGCGGGCGGAGGAGCTGCTGAAAACCGTGGGCATGCCGGACAAGGCCAGGGCCTATCCGGCGCAGCTTTCCGGCGGCCAGCAGCAGCGCATCGCCATTGCCCGGGCCCTGGCCACGGATCCGAAGGTGCTCCTGTGCGACGAAGCCACCTCTGCCCTGGATCCGAAAACCACCCATGATATCCTGGGCCTGATTCGGGCGATTAACCGGGAAATGGGCATCACCGTCATCGTCATTACCCATCAGATGAGCGTGGTGCAGGAAATCTGCAACCGGGTGGCCATTCTCGAAAACGGCACCGTCGTGGAGGAAGGGGATGTGAGCCGGGTCTTTTCCGATCCCCAGGCGGCGGCGACCAAAAGGCTGGTTTATCCGGACACCTTCGAGGAATTCGAAAACCTGGGGACCGCGCATAACCAGATGATCCGCCTGGTTTTCCGGGGAGCGGAGGCGGCGACCCGGCCGCTGCTGGCCTCCATGGCCATAGAATGCCGGATTCCGGCCAATATCCTTTCCGCGTCCACCCGGACGCTGGACGGAAAGGTATACGGAACCATGCTTCTGAACATTCCGGGCGGCCCGGAGGAAATGACCCGGGCCATCCGGTATCTGAGCAGTACGCCGGATGTCAGCGTCCAGGCGGAAAGCCGGTATCCTTCCCAGCCGGAAGGATCGCCGGAAGCGCAGTAAAGGGGGGAGCGGAAACATGGAGCAGTATTTTGCCAGGTATTTCAGTGAAAAGAAAATGGCGGACGCCTGGGTCATCATCCAGGAAGACTTCCTGTCCGCGACCGTGTCCACCCTGTATATCACGCTGATGTCCACCCTGCTGGCCATTCTGATCGGCCTTCCCCTGGGGGTCCTTCTGGTTACGGGGGACCAGAAGGGGATCCGGCCGCTGCCGCGGTGGCTCATGGGGATGCTGAACTGGATCATCAACATCCTGCGTTCGGCGCCCTTTATCATTCTGATTGTTCTGCTGATGCCCTTCACCCGGCTGCTGCTGGGGTCCGCGGTGGGGGACGCGGGAGTGATCGTTCCCCTGGTGATCGCCGCCTTCCCCTTCGTGGCCCGGCTGGTGGAGGGATCCCTGCGGGAACTGAACCCCAATATCATTGAAATGGCGCAGTCCTCCGGGGCGAACACCTGGCAGATCGTCTTCCATGTCATGCTGCCGGAGAGCGTTCCTTCCCTGATTACTGCCTTTACCACCGCCATCACCACCATCCTGGGCTACACGGCCATGAGCGGCGCGGTGGGCGGCGGGGGGCTGGGCAATCTGGCCATCTCCCAGGGGCAGCAGCGCAGCAATCACGCGGTGATGCTGGCGGCGCTGGTGATCCTGATCGTGCTGGTGCAGATTCTGCAGACCTTTGGCACCTGGCTGGCCCGGAAGGCGGACAAGCGCCTGAAGAACAAGTAACGATTCAGTCGCTCCGCTTTCTGGACTGAACAGTACCATACACAAAAGGAGAAACGTTACGATGAGAGGAATCCTTTTATTGCTTAGCCTGATGCTTTGCTGCGTGCCGGTTCTTTCCCATGCCGAGCCCAGCGGCCGCGCGCTGGAGGACTTCAGGCCCGCCCTGAAGGAGCTGGCCGGGGAGGCGGGCTTCTCGGTAGGGATCTGCCTGAGCCCGAACCAGCTGAAGGATCAGAAGTACCTGACCTTTCTGGCGGATCAGTTCAATTCCACGACCTGCACCAATGAAACCAAAGCCTACTCGCTGCTGGATCAGCGGGCCAGCCAGCGCAGTGAGGACGGCATGCCCCGGATGAACTACGCCCTGGCGGATCAGATGATCTCCTGGGCGCAGGCCCATGGCGTGGGCGTCCGCGGCCATGTGCTGACCTGGGACGCCTACATGACGGAATGGTTTTTCCATGAGAAGTATGATCCCGCCAGGCCGATCGCCTCCCGGGAGGTGATTCTGGCCCGGATGGAAAGCTATATTACCCAGGTGATGACCCATTTCGAGCAAAGCTTTCCCGGGGTCATTTACTGCTGGGATGTGGTCAACGAAGCCATGGGGGACGGCGCCGGCGACTACCGGCCCGGGGATCCGACCCTGCTGAGGACGACCCGCAACGGTCAGCCCAATCTGTTTTACGAATATGTGGGGGAGGATTACGTGGCGTACTCCTTCCTGTACGCCCGCAACGCGGCGGAAGCCCTGGGGGCGGATATCCAGCTGTTCTACAATGACTACAACATGCTCTATCCTGCCAAGCGGGCGGCGGCCAAAGCGCTGGTGGAGCAGATCAATTCCTTCGCCCAGGATGAAAACGGCCAAAACCGGAAGCTGATTGACGGCATCGGCATGCAGGGGTATATGGGCGGATACGGAAATCAGTCCGGCTGCCTGAGCGACGATCTGATTTCCAACACCCGGGCCAGCATCCTGGCCTTCGCGGAGCTGGGCATGAAGGTGCACATCACGGAGATGGCCCTGCGGAATTACGACGAGACGAAAGCAGCGGAGCACGCGGCTTTCTATGGACGGATGTTCGCCATGCTGGGTGGAATCAACCGGGAGCTGGGGGAAAATGTGCTGACCAATGTGACCATCTGGGGCGTGAACGACGTGACGCCCAACAGCTGGAATGAATATACCTGGAAGCTGAACGGCACCTGGTCCGGAATCCTGACGGAGCGGGGGGAGATCAAAACGTCCTTTGACGCCATGTATGATGCCCTGAACGCGGCCGTGAAATGACGCCGGGACGAACAGATGAAAAGGGGCTGCGGAAGATGAAAGAAAACGGGCGGACCGCCTGGGTCACGGGGGCCAGCAGCGGACTGGGGATGTACACGGCGCAGGCGCTGCGGGATGCCGGGTGGACGGTGATCGCCGGAGCCCGCAGCTTTTCGGGCGCCTCCCCGGAGGGGGACGGGACTCACCGGCTGGCGCTGGACGTGACGGACGGGGACAGCGTGGAACGCTTCTGCCGGGAGGCGAAAAGCATCTCGGCCCGGGTGGACGCGCTGGTGCAGTGCGCGGCGATTCTGACCCTGGGGAGCGCGGAGGAAACATCGGTGGAGGAATACCGGCGGGTCATGGAGACCAACTTTTTTGGCATGATCCGGATGAACCGGCAGGTGTTACCGATGATGCGGGCGCAGAAGGCCGGAAAGATCGTCCTGTTCAGCAGCATCAACGGGCTGCTGGGGATCCCCTTTCAGAATGCGTATACGGCCAGCAAGCACGCGGTCGAGGGATACGCGGAGGGGCTGCAGATGGAGGTCAGGCCCTTTGGAATTCAGGTCTGCCTGATTGAACCCGGGGATCATCGCGGAGGCGGCCAGCGAACCAGACTCAGGGCCGCGGCCATGGGGGAGGACAGCCCCTACGCGGCGGCCTTCAGAAGCGCCGCGGAAAAGATCCGTCAGGATGAAGCCGGCGGAAGCGATCCCGCGAAGCTGGGCCGGAAGGTGGCGAAGATGCTGGACAGAAAAACGATCCCCTTCCGGAAGAGGATCGCCAAACCGGATCAGCGCCTGGCGGTGCTGCTGCATGATGTGCTGCCTCCGGGGCTGAATGAACGGATTCTGACCGGATACTATATTCATTAGCCGCAATAAAGGGGCGGACCCT
>JAFWES010000065.1 GCA_017512805.1 Clostridia bacterium | reverse complement strand
GTGAAGGTGTACACCGACGAGGGCATCACCGGCACAAGCACCAAGCACCGCGAGGGCTTCAAGGCCATGGTGGCTGATGCACTGGCCGGGAAGATCGATCTCATCGTCACCAAGTCCGTCAGCCGCTTTGCCCGGAACACTGTCGACAGCCTGACCACCATCCGGCAGTTGAAGGAAAAAGGCATCGAGTGCTACTTTGAGAAGGAAAACATATGGACGTTCGATGGGAAGGGCGAACTGCTGATCACCATCATGAGCAGCCTGGCCCAGGAGGAAAGCCGGAGCATTTCCGAAAACGTCACCTGGGGACAGCGGAAGCGCATGGCCGACGGCAAGGTGGCCATTCCCTTCAAGCACACCCTGGGCTTCAAGCGCGGCCCCAAGGGTGAGATTCTGGTGGATGAGGAGCAGGCGAAAACCGTCCGGGATATCTACGATTGGTTCCTCGAAGGGCTAACGCCACACGCCATTGCTGCCAGGCTGATGGAAAACGGTGTTCCGTCGCCTCGCGGCAAGGAGGTGTGGCATCAGGGCACGGTGAGAAGCATTCTGAGCAATGAAAAGTACAAAGGCGATGCCCTGATGCAGAAGTTCTACACCGAGGACTTTCTGACCAAACGGCAGATCCCCAACAAGGGTGTCCTTCCGCAGTACTACGTGGAGGGCAACCATGAGGCGATCATCCCGCCGGAGACCTTTGAATTGGTGCAGCTGGAGCTTGAGCGCCGGAAAGCCAAGGGAGGCCGCTACAGCGGAGTGGACATTTTTGCCTCCCGCATCGTCTGCGGTGAATGTGGCGCTTACTACGGCTCCAAGATCTGGCATTCCAATCAGGCAAAGTATCGCCGGGTCATTTACCGCTGCAATCAGAAGTACGGCGGAGACAAGCCCTGTTCCACACCGCATGTAACCGAGGAGCAGCTGAAGCAGGGATTTGTTGCCGCGCTGAACAAACTCATCTCCAAACGCGATGACATCATTGCCGGGCTGACGGAAGGCGCGGAAATCCTGTACGATACGACGCCCCTTGAAGCAGAGAAGAAACGCCTGTGGGATGAAATGTGCGTGCTGGCAGAGATGGTGCAGGCAGCAATCAACGAAAACGCGCACGTCGCCCTCGACCAGAAGGAATACCAGAAGCGGTATGATGAACTGGCCAGCCGGTACGATCGCGTCAAGGCCGAGCACGACAAGGTGGCCGGGCAGATCGCCACTCTGATTTCCACCAAGAGCGCAGCGCAGCAGTTCATCGGCACCTTACGCGGCCTGACGCAGAAGGTGACAGCATTTAACCCGGAGACCTGGAGAAAACTGTTGGATCATGCAACGGTTTGCACCGACGGCAGCATCCGCTTCACCTTCCACAACGGCATTGAGATCTGACGATCCGATCATACCCCTTCGCTCCTGTCGCTTTGACAGGAGTTTTTCCGTTTGCGGCGAAAATAACAGGTGTGTGCTTGAGTGCAAGCTCATGCTCGGCCTATAATGGGATTTATGGAAGATGTCGATATATCGGAATTTGGCAAAATCAATAGGTTTGCAGTCCGATTGGCGAAATACATTACGAACAAGGACAGAAAGGCGGAATCCCTATGTTGATGGACCTCACCACAGTGCCCTTCAGCTGCCGTGGGTCCTGGATGGCGATTTCGATGCTGCCTGCAGGCTGGAACGGTCTGCAAAACTGCCTCGGTTTATACCTGCGCACGATCCACAGTTCCGCACGTACGCCCCTGGTAGCCAGACTGATCCCAGAAATCGGCGGAATAACCGCCTCATTCAGCGCTGAGCTTCAGGACGCGGCGCTGTCTCTGAAATGTGGTGGAGAAGCACTCGATATCTGTTTTGATGATCCGGACACGATGGTGTTCAGGGCGAGTGCCGGACTTACGCTGACGGTCGTCTTCCTCTGTGAGAACGGGCCTTATGATTACATTTACTCCTTCTCCAGAGGGGACCCGGGCTTTCCACATGGCTAACTGCTATAAGAACAATTGCCGTTACCTCATCTGCGCCGAACAGGGTGAAGCGACGCTGGATCAGGCATGGCAGGAAAGCTCTTCCATTTACTCACGGATTCGGTTTTCCGGGGCGGAAGGCTTTTGCTTTGCCTGGAAGGAGATCGAAACCGAATGGGACGGCAGATGGAAGACATACCGTTTTGAGGAGAGCCGGACCGTAATGGCCCAAAGCCTGCAGGCATTTCAATCCGGCCTGCCGGTTTGTCCGTCGAAATATGCCGAGGCGGCTGCACAGGCGGGCTATCTGCTATGGTCGAGTATGGTGCGGAGCGACGGTTTCCTGTCTCGCGAAGCTATGCTGATGTCCAAGAATTGGATGACCAGCGTGTGGAGCTGGGATCACTGCTTTAACGCCATCGCCCTCTCGCACGGCGAGCCGGCGCTGGCCTGGGAGCAATTCATGCTCCTGTTTGACTTTCAGGATCCCACAGGACTTCTGCCCGACAGTGTCAACGACGTCCATGTTGTTTGGAACTACTGCAAGCCCCCGATACATGGATACAGTATTGTTGAAACTGCAAAAGCAAATGATTTAGACGTGCTCAAATATATCGAATACATTCTCAGACGATTGCCCATAGCTGAGGGGAATTTCACTGATGAATTCCTTGAAAAGCTTGCACCGTGGAATCCGGATGTCAAAAACATATGTGGACGTAGTCACATTTGAAGCTTACTGCTTTTTTCCTTTTGAATTAGGATGTTTGCATGGTATAGGGGCAGATGGAAAAACGCCCGCGAGGCAATGAGCTCGCAGGCGTCTTTTCTTTGAGGTTATGGCTTTGTTTGTTTTGGGCGAATCACAAAATCTACATATCCTTGCTCTCCGCCTGTGTACAGTTCCAAATCATCCATCCCTTCTGTGTATTCGACAACAGAGTATGTCAGCCTGACAGGAATCATTCCATCTTTCAGTTTTTCACGTATGGCCTGTGCATTCGTCACACGGCTTTCTGCATATTCCTTCATGTCCGGATTCTGATTTGCATATTCAGCCATTCTTTGATCGTAATCTTCACTGAGCCATTCCAGATCTATTTCCTCAACAAAGACGATATCGCCCTTCGGAGTTCTGAACATATCCATCGATCCGGAAACGTCCATGGGTATGGTTCCGTCAAACAGCGTGATGCCGTTTCGTTCAATTAGGAGGAGTCTTTTACTTCCATCGTCCATCATCTCAAAAGGCGGGCCATAATAGCACGGTCCCTCATAGTCTTCTGTTTCAAACGATCTCCATAGCCAGTGCATCGCCCTGTCCTCGCTGTCGTCCGTTACGGTCGTTGATCCGCCTTCGCCGATATATGCTCCGTCAGTGTCCAACGCCCACATTCCATGCATCTCAAAATGATCAGGATCCTTTACCGAAGCCCTGAATGAGATTGTCAGCTTTTTAACTTCAGGAGACCATGAAACATCCTGAATGGTAACATCGACCAGATTATTAGATGACTGTTCCTGTTCAGGATTCTCTATGACGTTGGACATGATGGCCTCATATACGGTTGGATTATTGTCTCTTAGATAGTTATCACGATTGGTGTAGTACCAGCCCAAGTTATAGATAATCCCAGCTGCGAGCGCAGTCACCGCGACCAGCATCAACACAATGGCCAGCACCAGGCCGACCGACAGTCGTTTCTTCACGACCGGTTCACCTGTCCTTTCCTGATTCATGATCCGCTGCGCCAGGAAAGGGTCGGTGCGCAGATGCTCCGCGTGGGCATCCACTGCCTGATGGATCTGTGCTCTGATCTGCTCATCCTTCATAGCTCCCGCCCCCTTTCCAGCAATGTGCGCAGCTTGTCTCTTGCGTGCTTCAATCGTTTGGATACGGTCGAGGGGCTGGTGTTCAGCGCCTGGGCCACCTCTTCCTGATTCATGTCTTGATAATAATAGAGCAGCAGCACGTCCCGGTATTTCCGGGGCAGCTTCAAAATGGCCTGCGCCAGCTCCTCTCTGTCATCCTCCCGGGATGTCTCCACCGGTGCCGGCAGCGGCAGCTCCTCCAGCGTGATCCGCCGGTCGGTGTGGCGGAACCAGGCGGTACGGGTCATGTCCCGGCAGGTGTTCATGGCGATCCGCATCAGCCAGGTTTTCTCGCTGCACTCGCCCCGGAACTGCGGCAGCGCCCTCCAGGCCTTCACGAAGGTCTCCTGCACGGCATCCTCCGCCGCAGCGTCATCGCGGAGCATCATGGCGCACATATGAAGCAGCGGCTTCTGATACTCCGCCACCAGTCGGCTGAATGTTTCCTCTGCGTTGCAGGACGGGCCCTGTTCTGCAATCATCGGCTGCTCACCTCCTTCACCCATATAGACGAGGCTGCGCGGGAAAACTTGAATTTTGTCAGAGAGAATCATACAGGTTTTTTCCATACCGGTAAAGATGCGGACCGAAAAAGCAGTGTAAAAGAAAACGCCGGAGGTCCTGTACGGCGCTCCGGCGGATTTGGTTGATCTGTTTTTGGGTCCTTGCTTGATTTGTCAGATTGGTTCAGTTTTCCGTCTGCAGCCAGGTTCCGTCCACAGCGCTCAGGTAGCTGTTGCCCACGCGCCAGGCCAAGGTGGCGGTTGCTTCCTGACCGTTCACGGAGAGGAACCAGCATTCCTCCAGCGCGGACGAATCGTCATCCGTGTTCACCAGCCCGGCCTGTCGGAACAGCGGCAGTGCGTCTTCGGCACGCAGAACCTCCGATGCCCGAGTCAGCGGCTCAAAGCTGCACCAGTTGCCCTCCAGCATCAGCAGACCGTCCTCGTCGGAATACACGACGGTCACATAGCAGGGATCGATGAGAATCGCCGGGCGGGTCGGGACGTCATCCCGCAGAAGCTCAGCAGACCAGCGGACCGGCAGGCCCTCCAGCGTCAGCGCGTACACGGCCTTGCGGCAGGGTGTGGTGCCCTCCATGCGGCCCAGGGTGCTGAAGGATACAGGCATGGGCGCAACATTCTCTGTCGCAAGCCCCAGGCGGGCCAGCAGGCTTTGCCCCTCTGCCAGGGTTTCCGCCGCCCGGGGCGCACCGAAGCCGCTCTCCTCCGGGATGGCGTTCCATGTGTCCAGATTGTAATAGTAGGTGCGTTCTTCCCCTGCGTCCGCGTGGCGATAGATATCGAACCGTGCCTGCATGTTTTCCGCGCCGCGGTTGTGGTCGATGCCGCAAAAGGGGATGCCTTCTCCGGTCAGGGACCAGAATAACGAATCATACTCGCGCTTTTCTTCCTGAACCGCCGAAAGGTCTGTGCCGAAGGTCTCTGTTTGAAGCGCCTCGGCGTTGATCGCGGGGGCGGTCACGCGCCAGACCACGGTACGCGATTCCTCCGCCACAGCGGCGCCAAGGCTCAGCGACATCAGCAGGGCGCACAGGATCAACAGCACATTCCGCTTACTCATTGACGGGCACCTCCTCCATGAAATGAGCATAGTAGTCATCCTCCGCCGCGATGGAAACGGCGTCGTTATAGCGGAGCATCATCACCTCTTCCAGCACATAGGAAATTTCCGTACGGTATACCCCGCCGTCCGAGGTCATGATCCTTACTTCTACACCTTGAAGCTCATTCAGATTGGTCTCGCTCCAGGTCCGGATTTCCGTGATCCCGCTTTCTTCCATATTGCTGTGCGCTGTCACCGCTTCCACGGCGATGGAAGCCCATTTCTCATCCCACGGGTCCATCCGGATGTCCGAGACCATGAGACCATCCGTGTAATAACGGTCGTCCAGGTCGACGCTGCCCTCGATCAGCCTGCCGGTGGCCACGTCAATGCTGCCGCGCCATCTCCGGCCTGTGCCGCCCACTTCCGTGAAACTGCTGGAATAGGCCATGCGGCTGTCGCCGTATGCGTTTCCGCTGTCGAAGGGTTCCACCGCCTCG
The DNA here is from genome assembly GCA_017512805.1 of Clostridia bacterium. Lineage (GTDB taxonomy): Bacteria > Bacillota > Clostridia > Christensenellales > Aristaeellaceae > Aristaeella. The sequence continues at coordinate 7,352 of JAFWES010000065.1, read as the reverse complement.
TAGGTGCCGCGCCGGGCGGAGAGGGGCATGCCCAGCAGCAAATGCAGTTCCTGGCGCAGCTGGGTCTCATAGCCGGACAGTTCCTCCGGCGTAGCTGTCATGTCCCCCTGATCCAGGGCGATCAGCTGCAGCAGCTCCTCGTCCGTGAGCCGCCGCGCCGGACGGAAGCGGAACCCCTCCAGGCCGTTGAAGTCCTCCTCGTCCAGGGTGACCCGGCCCACGCCGTCGTCGATCACCAGATCGGTGAAGGGTGTCTCCGGGCGAAGGCCTGCACGGGTATACAGGCCAGTCAGCTCGCTGCGGCGCTCATTCTCGTCGCCCCGGAAGGAGCGAATGCCCACCTCAATACCGCCGCCCCGCATGCAGTTGTGCCAGGACAGCGCGTCCGGATCCAGGGTGATCCCCAGCTGCCCGTAAGCATCCACCACTTGCAGCAGCTCCTCGTCCGTGAGATCACGGTTGGGCAGCAGAAGGAAGCAGGGCTCGCCCTCGTACTGCTCCGGCGGCAGCTGGATGACACTGACGTGAACCCGCTCTGTCAGGTTCAGGATGCTGCTCTCCGGGCGCTCTCCGCTCTCCCAGCGCCGCTGGATCTCCAGCAGGCGTTCCCGCTCGGATGCAGTCAGGGCGGGCAGGGCGTATTCGTCGCCGTAGTCCTCATAGTAGGCGGTCAGGTCATCCGCTCCGTAGGGGTTCGCCTCCACCACGGGCCGTGGCATCGGCGGTGTGGTGGGCAGGATTTCCACTGTGTTTTCTGCCATTGCCAGAGGCGGCAGGACCATGACCGCGCACAGTGCCAGGGTACAAATCTTTCTGATCATTCAATCTCCTCCTGTCTGTCAGCTGCTTCCGCGTCTTCCGGACGGCGCTTTCCGGCTGGCAACTGTATCATGCCACAGGGTATGTAACGGAGTCATCATCGGGATGTAACGGAGTTGTAAAGGTAACGGCGGTGCCTTTGCCGGGCGAGGATGAGAAGGTCAGACTGCCGCCGTGCAGCTCCGCGATCTGCCGACACAGCGCCAGCCCCAGACCAGCTCCGCCCTGGCTGCGGGTGCGCGCCTTGTCTGCCTTCCAGAAGGGCTCGCAGGCATGGCGGAGGGTCTCTTTGCTCATGCCGATGCCCTGGTCCTGCACCGTGAATCCATTCGGCTCCGCCCGCAGGATCACCGTCATCCCGGTGGAGGAGGCGTGGATGGCGTTGACGGCCAGGTTGTCTGCCAGCAGGGAGAGCAGTTCCCGGTCTCCCGTGATGGAGCTGTCCGCGCCTTCCACGGCGATCGTAATTCCATCGGCCTGGGGCTGCAGCCGCTCTGCCGTTTCCCGGAGCAGCTCCGGCACGGAAACACGCTCGGTCTCCGGCGGCTCATGTCCCATCGATGTCAGCTTCATCAGCTGCTGATCCATATCCGTGAGGCGATGGATTTCCTTGGCCATGCTGTCCGCAATCTGTTTCCGCTCCTCCGGCGGCAGTTCCCGCTGAAGAAGGCGTGCATTCCCCAGCAGGGAGGTCAAGGGGGTGCGCATCTCGTGGGCCAGGGCGTCCAGCAGGGCCTGCCGGGCCTCGCTCTCCTCCCGCAGCCGTGTCTCCCGGGCTTCTACGGCTCCTTGCATCTCGGAAAACGCCCGGGCCAAGGCGCCGATCTCGTCCTTGCGGCCGGTGGGCAGTGGAACCGGGGCATTGCTTTGCGCCGTCATGGCCCGGGCGGCTTCCGTGAGTTTCCGGAGCGGGCGGGTCAGGACGCCGGCCAGAACCAGCGCAAGCAGAATCAGCAGGGCAGATGCTCCGCCCGCCACGGCAAAGGCCATCCGGCGGAAGCTGTCCTTCAGGTCGTAAATGTCCCCGACATCCCCCATGAGAATCACGGTCAGATTGTTGTTCACCGGCTCTGCCACCGCATAACGCTGAGGCCGGCTGCCGGTGTCCAGCATGGCCGCCCGCTGGTCGCAGATCAGGCTGTCGTAATACCTGTTGGGCAGCAGCGCATCTGCAATGGGATTGCTCCGCCAGCAGAAGATCAGGTCGATGCCCTGCGCGCGGTAGTACTGCGTGTACTGCCTTGCATATGCCACTGCCTCCAGATAGGTCAGGCTCTGCATGGTCTGCTGCACGTCCCGGAAGACAACGCCCTGAGTGGCCTGGATGCGCGTCTTCTCACGCTTCAGGGAGAGGGTGAAGCTGCGCTCGCTCATGAACCAGGCGATGCCGAAGAGCAGGGGAACGGTGACCAGCAGGATCAGCGCGATCAGTCTTTTCTGCATGCCGCACCTCCCTGCCAGCGGTAGCCATATTTATAGACAGTCTCAATGCGCTCCGGACCGAGCTTTGCCCGAAGCCGCTGCACATGGACATCCACGGTGCGGGTTTCCCCGACAAAGCCCCAGCCCCAGACAACGGAGAGGATCTTGTCTCGGCTCAGAGCCGCACCAGCGCTGCGGGTCAGCAGTGCCAGCAGGTCAAACTCCGTGGCCGTCAGCGGCACGGTCTCCCCGTCCAGGGTTACGGACCGGGCGCTGTAATCCACGGTCAGTCCGCCGTCCGTGAAGACCTGGGGCTGTGTTCTGCGTAGGATCACGTCGATGCGCGCCAAAAGCTCCTCCGGCTCGAAGGGCTTGAGGATGTAGTCCTCCGCCCCCATGCGAAGCCCCTTCACCCGGTCCGCCACCGCCGTCCGGGCTGTGAGGAAGAGCACCGGGATCTCCGCGTTCAGCAGATCCTGAGCCAGAGAGAAGCCGTCCTCCCCTGGCATCATGATGTCCACCAGCGCCAGATCTGCGCCGCGGCTCCGCAGGACGCTCCGCGCTTCCTCAGCGTCCGCGGCATCCAGCGGCAGGTGTCCTGCCAGTTTCAGCACCGTGCCCAGCATCTCCCGGATCGCCGGTTCATCATCCACAAACAAAATCGCTGCCATATTCATCACCTTTTCAAGTATATCACTGAATGAAGAAAAAAGTTGTAACGGTGTTGTAAAGCAAGCAAAAACGCCTTCCCGAAAGCGAAGAGAGAAGGCGTTGCAGCAGATTTCCACCTGAGTAGTTTTCATTCATCATGGGATCATTTGAAAATGCCTCAGCGCCTCCTCAATGGCTTTCTCCTTCTCCGGCGGGCATTTCGGCACCCGATTGCCCTCTGTCTTCGCTTTGTTATAGCAGTCCCTTTCGATGATCCCATGCTTTGCCTTCACCTGGGCAATGTACAGGCAGGAGACCTTCAAGCCGGTATGCTCAAGGACATAAGCCTTGATTTCCTCATACGTTGCCTTGGTCTCTGCAGCGGTCACATCCAACTCCGTCATGTCCAGATCAATGTCGATATGTGGGGGCAGATCTGATTTTGGACAATAAGCAAACCGTCTCAACGTGAGAGGTAAAGGGGAACATATCGACCGGCTGAACACGCTGTATTTCATATCCCTTCCCAAGCAGCAGGGCGGCGTCCCGGGCGAGGGTAGCCGGATTGCAGGAGACATAAACGAGACGGGAGGGCGAGGCGGCAGCGATGGCGTCAATGACAGCCGGCTCCAGCCCTTTGCGGGGCGGATCCACCACGATGACATCGGGCCGCTGCCCGTCCTTTACCATCCGAGGCAACAGCTCCTCCGCTTTTCCTTCTATAAAGGAAGCGTTTACGATGTCGTTCCGCCGGGCGTTTTCCCGGGCGTTCAAAACCGCGGCGGGAACAATTTCGATTCCGGTGACCTGGCTGCAGTGCCTGGCCATCATCAGGGAGATGGTTCCCGCTCCGCAGTAAACGTCCAATAACGTATCCTCGGGCCGCAGTTTGGCAAAGCGGAGCACTTCCCCGTAGAGCGCTTCCGTCTGGATCGGATTGACCTGGAAAAAGGCGGCCGGAGAAAGGCTGAAAGTCAGGCCGCAAAGCGTATCCTCGAGGACTTCCTGTCCTTGGAGAAGGCGGAAATCATCTCCAAAGATGACGTTGGTGTTTTGTGGATTGACATTAAGGTATAGGCTGACGGCGCCAAGGGTGGAGATGGCCGCAAAGAGATCGTCTGTATGGGGCAGGTTCCGTGTCCGGGAGACGAGGGTGACCATGGCTTCGTGCTTTCGATTAACACGGATAACCACGTGGCGAAGCTGCCCCTTTTGGGTGGCTTCGTCATAGGGCTGAATTCGCCAGGACTTCATCCAGGCCTGAACGGAAGAAAGAATTGCTTCCGAGGGAGGCATAGCGTTGGGGCAGACCAGCGTGGGAACCAGGCGATGGCTGCGCGGGGCAAAAAAACCAAGCAGGGGTGTGTCGATGTCTCCGCCAACGGGCAGGGCGGTTTTATTCCGGTAAGCCAGGGGATCATCCATCCCGAGTGTGGGAGGAACCTGGAGGGAAATATGCCCAATGCGCTCAAAGCAATCCTGTACACGCTGCCGTTTTGCTTCCAGTGTGGCGGAATAACGAATGTGCCGGGCGCTGCATCCGCCGCACCGGGGATAGACGGGACAGTCCGGCTTTTGACGGTTCGGTGAGGGGGCGGCCGGGGCGCCTGCCATATGTCCGAAAGCATACCGCTTTTCGACTTTTTCGATCCGGACCGGAGCTTCCTCACCCGGAAGCAGTCCGGGCACGAATACGGTCATTCCGTCACAGCGGCATACTCCCTCTAAATCCGCTCCGAGATTATCCGCCCGGAGTGTCATTACTTCATTCTTTTGCATAGTCAACCTCCCAAGTGCGGTTCCCGGATATTGTATCAGCAATCCGGGAGAAAGTCCACAGAGTGTATACAGAAGTCAGGAAAGAACACGCGGCATATAGGTGCGTAAAATACTGCCGCTTGTCCTGGAAGGGGGATACAGAGGATCGTATTCCACTATTGACAATTCTGATGCGAGGTTCTATTATCCAATCGTTGGAAGGTATGAAAAAACAGATTTATTTGAAGCAACATACATTCCAAGGGGCTGTAAAGAGACGGTTTACAGCCCCTTTCGGCATAACAGATATGGCAGAGGGAGATTTTGATGAAGAGAAGCAGGGTTTATCTTGTGCTGCAGGCGGTGGTCTGTATTGCCCTGGTGGCGCTTATCTCCGTTTCGGCGATCGAGATCTATCGGGAAGGGGCGGCCCGCAAGGCGAAACATCCTACGGAGAGCATTTATACGCCTGAGGCAGTTGCCGAAAAAATCTCGTCCATCGCGCCGCTTTTCTTCGCGGGGGTGGGGCTGCTGATCGCGGGAGTGATACTGGGGGTGAAGGATGAAGCGGATCCGGGAAATGTGGCAGCGCCCCCTGCTGTTCATTTGCACACCCCCTCGAAACGGACAGGCATCGTGCGGGCGATGATGACGATCCTGGCCGTTGTTCTGATCATCGCAGGGGTGTTCAACGGCAGCGCGCTGGATGTGCTTTATAAAGCAATTACGATTTGTACGGAGTGTGTTGGACTTGGATGAGTTACTCAAGCCGAATTGGCGGCAGGCACACAGGCCGACGAAGCGGCGCCTGGTGCAATTGTATTCGGCGCTTTTGCATAATGCACATATCAAGGGGTTCATTGACGGCAAAATCTACACAGGCAATGCCAAGTACGCATGTGTGCCCGGCTTCAACTGCTATTCCTGCCCGGGGGCGGTAGGCGCCTGCCCGCTGGGCGCTGTCCAGAACGCGCTGGCCTCGACTGGACATCGGGCGGGGTGGTACGTGTTGGGCATTCTGCTGCTTTTTGGCGTGATTTTGGGACGGACGATTTGCGGTTGGCTGTGTCCATTTGGTCTGATGCAGGAGCTGCTTCATAAGATTCCCACGCCGAAGATCAGAAAAAGCCGGTTTACCCGGACGTTGTCTTGGCTGAAATATGTCATTCTGGCGGTATTCGTGATCGCCGTTCCCCTGTGGTACGGCCTGAGGTATCAGATCCCCCTGCCGTCCTTTTGCAAGTACATTTGCCCGGCAGGCACCCTTGAGGGAGGGATAGGCCTTCTGGCCAATCCGGCCAACACGTCCTTCTACAGCATGCTGGGCATCCTGTTCACCCGCAAATTTGTCATCATGGTGGTCATCGGTCTGATATGCGTGTTCTGCTATCGGGGGTTTTGCCGCTTTATCTGTCCACTGGGGGCAATCTACGGACTGTTCAGCCGCTTCAACCTGATCGGCGTGAAGGTGGATGCGCAGCGATGCAACCGCTGCGGAGCGTGTGTGCGCCACTGCGGCATGGATGTGGACCGTGTGGGCGATCACGAGTGTATCCACTGCGGAAAGTGCATGGAAGTTTGCAGCCAGGGAGCCATCTCGATCAGAGCGGGCAGGTTGATTCTCAGGGATCCCGGGAAGAGCGGGGCGGGCGAGGGGCATGAGGCGTCGGCAAGGCCAAGCCGATGGGGACGGATTCTGTGCGGCGCTGCGCTGGCCCTGCTTTGTTTCGCCCTCATATGGTTCAATTTCCTGGATCCCGCGGTGAGAGATGATATCAAACCGGCACAAAAGGCAGAGGAGTTGCTTGCTCCATCCACCGGAACAGATCTGGCGGAAGGAAACGTGACTCTGGCAGGAACAGAGGCACCGGCTGAAAGAGAAATGTCCGCGACAGAGGAGGAACCTGCCGGGGACGGATTCGAAAACGACGGGCTGATCGGCCATGAGGTTGGCCAGCGGCTGGAAGACTTCATGCTTCAATGCTACAACGGTGAAGCGTTCCACCTTGCGGACACGCGGGGAAAAATCGTTTTCATCAATCTTTGGGCGACCTACTGCACTCCCTGCATTCAGGAGCTGCCCTATTTCAGTGAGCTCTATGAAGCCCATGGGGACGATATCGCCATGATTGCCGTTCACCCGAGGCTGGTGACGATGGATCCGGTGGACTTCCTGTCTGACAGAAGCTTTGCAATGCCTTTTGCCACGGACACCGACGATACGGTGACGAAGATTGTCGGAGGAACGGGAACGCTTCCGCAAACCATTGTGCTGAATCGGAAAGGTATGGTTGTGTATAACCGGGTGGGCTCTGTTACCCCGGAAATGCTGGAGGCTCTGTATGACGAGGCGGACAAATAAAAAGATCGTTTTACCTGCAGGGCTAAACCATAACAATGTCCACAGAGTGTATATATAAAAGGAAGAAATACACAACATATGGAAAAAGAAAAATGGCAGAAAAAAACAGCAAAATTTTTTCAAAAAAGGGGTTGACAGGATGAAAACTTTTTGATATTCTATGCAAGCTCGCTCGCGAGAGCCCCTGAAAGGGGAACGGGAGGGAGCGGACCGAACCTTGAAAACGATACAGAAGAGAGAGAAACGCGCAAGGAAAGAAAGGCGCAGGGGACCCATGGAGGTTAGTTTTCCGAGAGGGGAGCTGAAGGAAGTGGAAGAGCCTGCGAGAGACAGCGAAGAT
>JAFWES010000003.1 GCA_017512805.1 Clostridia bacterium | reverse complement strand
TTCTCCGGATCGAAGTCGTTGATCATCCCGCTCTCGGATCGAACTTCTTCACGATTTACGGAACGCCCTCGCTCACGGAGAATCTTGTGCGATCGGCAAGGTGGCTGAGTTTATTGATGGCCATGGGACTCTCGATTCACAAAAAGTTGAAGAGATTATCCGAGACCTGGATTTCTAATAGTCTCATTGCACAGTCGATTCTCTAACGCCAATAACCACTCTCCAACGAAACTCCGAACTCACCAACGAAACTACACTCCCCAACGAAACCGGGAGTAACGTTGGGGAGTGAAACGAGCCAGAATCGGCGGTATGGAGCCGACTGTCAGACCAGCAGAAAGGAGATGGCCAGGGTGCTGAAACCCTTTGATTTACAGGGCTTGTTCATATTCCTTTGTATCAAAGTTGCTCTGGTCACAGAACTGGGCGTTGAAAGCGGAGGCTTTCTGTGATAGACTGACAAACGGTTTTATGTTCGGCCCGGAAGGAAAACGACAGGAACGGGAAGATCCCGTGAGACGGAGAGAAAATGGCAAAAGAGAAAGGAAAGGACAGGGGAAAAAGAACCTACGGATCCGGGGAGCTGATCCGGCGGTTTTATCCTTATCTGAAGAAATATCGGAAGCTGCTGTACCTGGATCTGTTTTTCGCGGCGCTGACCACGCTTTGTGACATCGTGCTGCCGATGATCATGCGGCAGCTGACGAATTCCGCGCTGGGGACCGCGGCCCCGCTCACGTCGGGGATGGTGCTCCGGATGGCGGCGCTCTACGGGGTGCTGCGCCTGATCGATGCAGGGGCGAACTTTTATATGCAGTCCCAGGGGCACATCATGGGTGTTCATATCGAGACGGATATGCGGACGGACGCTTTTGACCATCTGCAGAAGCTGAGCGACACCTTTTACGCCAATACCAAAATCGGGCAGATTATGGGGCGGATCACGAATGACCTGTTCGACGTGACGGAGTTCGCCCATCACTGCCCGGAGGAGTTTTTTATCGGGGGAATCAAGCTGGCGGCCTCCTTTGTGATCCTCTGTCAGACCTCCCTGCCCCTGACGCTGCTGGTCTTTGCTTGCCTGCCGGTCATGCTGGTGGTCTGCACCCGGCTGAACCTGTGGCTGCGGAAGGCCCAGAAGGAGCAGCGCTTCCAGATCGGGGAGCTGAACGCCGCCATCGAGGACAGCCTGCTGGGCCAGCGGGTCGTCAAGGCATTTACCGCCGAAGAGGCGGAGGCGGCGAAATTCGACGCGGGCAATCAGGACTTTCGGAAGATCAAGACCAGATGGTATTACGCCATGGCAACCTTCGGCACGACCACCCGGCTGTTTGACGGGCTGATGTACCTGGTGGTCATCGTGGCGGGCGGCCTTTTCCTGGTTCAGGGGAAGATCAATCCAGGGGATCTGGTGGCGTACATTCTGTATGTTTCCACCCTGATCGCCACCATCCGGCGAATCGTGGAGTTCGCGGAGCAGTTCCAGCGGGGCATGACCGGCATTGAGCGCTTCTATGAAATCATGGACGCGAAGGTGGATATTCAGAATCTGCCGGACGCGGTTCCCCTGAAGGTGGGGGAGGGGCGGATCGATTTTGAGGATGTGTCCTTCGAATATCCCGACGACCATAACCGGGTGCTGCGCCACCTGAACCTCCATATCCGCGCGGGGGAGAACCTGGCGCTGGTCGGCCCCTCCGGCGGCGGCAAAACCACCATCTGCAACCTGATTCCCCGGTTCTATGATGTGACGGACGGGGTCATCCGCATTGACGGGCAGGACATCCGCGGCGTAACCCTGGAAAGCCTTCGGGGCGCGATCGGCATCGTACAGCAGGATGTGTATCTCTTCAGCGGCACCGTTCGGGAAAACATCGCCTATGGCCGCCCCGGCGCCACGGACGCGGAAATCATCGAGGCGGCGAAGCAGGCCGGGGCGGATTCCTTTATTCAGTGGCTTCCCGACGGGTATGACAGCTATATTGGCGAACGGGGCGTCAAGCTTTCCGGGGGGCAGAAGCAGCGGCTGTCCATCGCCCGGGTTTTTCTGAAAAATCCGAAGCTTCTGATCCTGGACGAGGCCACCTCCGCCCTGGACAATGAAAGCGAGACCCTGGTGAGCCGAAGCCTGGCGAGGCTGGCGGAGGGCCGGACGACCCTGACCATTGCGCACCGGCTGACCACCGTGCAGCACGCGGACCGGATCCTTGTGCTGGGAAACCAGAATATCGAGGAGGAGGGCACCCACGAGGAACTGCTGGCGAAGCGGGGGCTGTATTACCGGCTGTGGAACGGCCTGACCGAAGAAACCTGAAGACGGAAACGGAGAAAGCCGTTTGCTCCGGGAACGGATCCATCCGGAAGCGGAAATTTGACAAAATCGAAAAAAGTGATAGGATATGTGTCCGGAACGGGGAAAGGGCCCATAGAAAGGCAGCCGTTCCGGATTTTTCCATCCGCCGGAAATAGACGAGCGGAAAGAAACAGATCAGGCCGTAAGGCCGAAAGAATATCACAGCTAAGCACAATTGAAGAGGAGGCTTATCCGGAAACGCGGCGCGATCCGGCGTGATTTCGGACGGAACTGTGTTCCGTCACGGCGTAATCGACGCAGGCGCCCGAACGGAACAGATAAAAAAATGAAACAGGAAGTACATTATCATCTTTTCAATCCGGAAAAGACATTTGAAGAAAATTTTCATACCCAGCAAATCCCGCTGCTGATGATGGAGCAGCTGCGGATGCTGGACTACCCTATCAGCAGGGGGATCTCCTATGAACGAACCGTAGATGAGTTTATGACTCAGCTGGCGACCAACGATTCTGCGCGCCCGCTGCGGAACTGCCAGGAGACGGTGATCCTGCTGAACGAGGAAGGGGCCCTGATCCGCCACGAGGGCCGGTGGGACCTGCTTTTTACGCCGGAGAAAGCGGAAGGGCTGGCAGGCCCGGAAAGCCCGAACCCGCGGGAGATACTGAAAAAGCTGCTGGCGGAAGAAAAGAAGAAAAACGTCTGCAGGGTCCAGGTTCCGGAGCGGAGCCTGAAGGTGCTGGTTTCCGGCAACGCGCCGTTCTCCATTCTGGATGAATACTGCAAGAGCCAGCCGGGGCAGTATCTGTCGACGGCGGAAAAAATCGTATACGAAGGGATGGACGTGCTGACGAAAAACGTGCCCTTCTGCCGGTACGGAAAGCTGATCACCGCCGACAAGGAGGAAATCGAAAACTATCATACCGTCAAGGCCCTTCTGGACGATTACATCTATCAGTATGACCATATGGACAACGGGGAGAACCTGCAGCCCCTGTCCATCGCCGTGTTTGGGGCGCCGGGCTGCGGAAAGAGCTTTGGGGTCAAGCAGATCGCCGGGAGCAGCGGCAGGTTTTCCGTCGCGGGGATGAACCTGAGCCAGTATCACGAGCCGAACGAGTTTTTCGAGGCCCTGCGGGAGGGACTGCAGGTGAAGAGCAACCGGATCCCGCTGATTTTCATCGACGAATTCGACGCGGATCTGAACGGGGTGCCCCGGGGCTGGCTGCGGTATTTCCTGGCCCTGATGCAGGATGGGGAATTCACGCTGAACGGGAAAAAGTGCGAGGTGAGCGGGGCGGTGCTGGTGTTCGCCGGAGCGACCGCCTCTTCCTTCAACCGTTTCCTGCCCCGGACCAAGGAGGAACAGGATGCTTTCCGCCTGGTCAAGGGGACGGACTTCGTCAGCCGCCTGAAGGGAATTCTGAACGTGAAGGGGCCCAACCCCACCAGCGATACCGACCGATGCGCCATCATCCGGAGGGGCATGCTGCTGCGGGAGCAGATTTTCCGCCGCTTCCCGGGTATCCGGGGGGAGGACGGCAACACGGTGCGGATGTCCCGGAGCCTGGTGTCCGCCATGCTGAGGGTATCGGAATACCGGCATGGCACCCGGAGCATGGAGCTGATTCTGGGAATGAGCTGCCTGTCCGGGGTGAAACGGTTTACCCCTTCCTGCCTGCCCATGGAGGAACAGCTGAACCTGCATCTGGACGCGGAGGATTTCCGGCGGAAGCTGCAGTTTGAGCAGATCATGGGGGACGTGGTGGAACAGTACGCGGAAATCGCCCACGCGCATTTCCGGGAGCAGCATGAGAGCGAGATCCGCCTGAGCGACCGGACCGAGACGGAAATCCAAAAGGAGCTGGAGGCGCCGGAAATGGCGCCCTGGGATCAGCTGGACGAATTCTACCGGGAAGGATACCGCTCCCGGATCCGCTATCTGGGCGAACGGCTGGTTTCCTATCAGGTCAGCGTCGGGCTGCGGCCGGTGCTGCCCAACATGGCGGACGCCATCTCCGAGCTGTACGGCCCCACGCTGGAGCTGCTGGCAGAAATCGAGCATGAGCGCTGGATGCGGGACAAGAAGGCGGAGGGCTGGCGGCCCGGCAAAATGGACAGGGAGCTGAAGCTGACGCCGGAGCTGGTGCCCTATGACGAATTGGACGAGGAGACCCGGGAAATGATCCGCAAATCCCTGCGGGCGCTGCCAGCCAACCTGAATGCCGTGGGGTATGAACTGTATACCAAATCCTTCTGAAGATTTTTACAAACCAGGCAGAATGAATGCTGCTTTTCCTTCAAATCGGGTGAAAAGCTCCTTCAGCAGGGGTCATTTCTGTAAATGGTGGATGGCGCGTTCCACTTCATCGAGTTCCTCGCCGCTCACGATACCCCATTCTTCCCGCAGCAATCGTATCTGCTCTCGATATGCCTCAATCGCTTTCGGGGCATTGCCAAGGATCTCGTAAATATGCGCGATGCTGTTTGCGCTGTCGGTAAATTTGGGCGAGGGCTGAAGATCCTGGCCTTTGCGGTACCAGGCAATCGCCTTGTCATAATCCTGACGCAGGGTATAGATATCTCCCAGCGTAACGGCCCAGCACCATTCCTGATTTTCCATGTTTTCCAGCTCATTCAGGCGGACGGCTGCTTCCTCCTTATTGCCCTCCGCCTGTGCAATCATGTAACGGTACATGGGTATGCGGAAGGTATTGTCCATATGCTCCAGCTTCTCCATCCACTGACGCGCTTCCGCAAGACGCCGGTCATCAATCAGATTATCCAGCAGCCACATCAGGACAGCGCGGTTCCCGGGATTGCGGCGGCAGTAATCGCTGAACCATTCGATGAGGGCATGGTGATTGCGAACATTCCAATCGGAGATATAGCTTCCCCAGGCGTTTGCAAGCTCGCTGACCGCGTCCCGGTCTCCGCCTGTCTTTTCCACAGCCTCTTTGCCGGTTTTGATGGCCAGCAGGCGGTATTGCTCTGACTGATGGTTATAGAGCTTTGCCAGCAGGGTGTTCGCCTGTCCGGAGAGCTCCGGCTGCTCTAAGAAAGCGGCGAGCTGCTGCTCCAGCTGACGTTCCTCCGCAGCTTCCAGCAGACCCTGACTGTATATCCTGTTTTCGATGCGCTCCAACTGCTGCTCCGGCGTCATCGTAAACAGCTGATCAATGGTGACGCCAAAGAAAACAGCAATCTGCGGCAGCATCTGCACATCCGGCATACTGGTACCTCGTTCCCATTTGCTGACAGACTGCGCTGTTACATTCAGCGCTTCCGCAAGAGCCTCCTGTGTAATGCCCCGGTTTTCCCGTAATCGTCTGATTTCTTTTCCCATTTCCATGATAGAGCCCTCCTTTCTTTGATGAGTCCATCATATCAGAAAAAGAAAGGATATAACAGCGACTGGCGCGTCAGACCACTCGCGTGTCAGTTGAATTCGCTGATAGGTGGAGATTATCCAAAGCGCATCCGGCTCAAAGCCCAAAGAATTGTCCAATGGTATGACCTCGCTATTTTCCATAGCTGCCATACGCGTATTCCTTCCTTCCTTGGGTTCTGAATGATCTGTGCAGTAGTTCAGGTGTTCGAGCGGCCCTTCCTTAACCGCAGATGGAAATTGGGAAGCGCTGCCGCTCATTTTCTACATCTCGCATCTGACCGATCAGATAATCCGGGTCGACCTTTGTCAGCACGCCAAACCAGGCAGAATGAATGAACCGTTCGATCCGCCGGATCTCCTTCATGGCCCCTTGGCGTCCGGATAGTCGCGAATCACACGCATCGCCTCCAGGTAGTCCATGGCCGCCTGTGCGATGATTGCTTCGGCCAGCGCCTGATATCCGTCCATGACTGTATTTCCTCCTT
>JAFWES010000064.1 GCA_017512805.1 Clostridia bacterium | reverse complement strand
TCCGGCATCGATGTGAGCCATGATGCCGATGTTGCGGACTCTTTCGAGCGGGTGACTCCTAGGCATATTGGGCAGTTGCTCCTTTCAAATAAGGGAAAAAAGTGTCGGTCTGATCCCGCGATCAGCCCTCCACTTACCAGCGGTAGTGGGCAAATGCCTTGTTGGCCTCGGCCATCCTGTGCATTTCTTCCTTACGCTTGACGGCGGCGCCGGTATTGTTGGCGGCATCCATCAGTTCGCCGGCCAGCCGTTCCGCCATGGTCTTCTCGCCGCGCTTCCGGGCAAAATCCACGATCCAGCGCAGCGCCAGGGTCTGCCGGCGCTCGGGCCGGATTTCCATAGGCACCTGGTAGGTCGCGCCGCCCACACGGCGGGCCTTGACTTCCAGCTGGGGAGAAACATTGTTCAACGCAGCCTGGAAAACTTCGTTGGCATCCTTGCCGGTCTTTTCGGCAACGGTGCTGAAAGCAGTATAGCAGACGTTCTGCGCAATACCGCGCTTCCCGTCCAGCATGATCTGATTGATCAGTTTGGTAACGACCGTGGTCCCGTATACGGGATCCGGCAGCACTTCACGTTTCGGTACAAAACCGCGACGGGGCATAGGTTTCCCTCCTCAAATTCTTTTCCTGTTGTAAGTTCCCTTCTGCGCTCTCCCTCCGGTTTCGCGTCAGCATCACGAAACCCCGGCGCCGGATCAGGCCGGACGGCAAGTCCCCTGTTTCCTTTCAACCGAAAGCCCCTGTTCCAAAGGATTCCCGATCAAAAGGAGGCGGGCTTGAGCCGCTTCGGGCTGCGTTGGCATCAGGTTTTCTTACTTCTTCGGGCGCTTGGCGCCATACAGGGACCGAGCCTGCATCCGCTTGGCCACACCGGCGGTATCCAGCGCACCGCGGATGATGTGATAACGAACGCCGGGCAGATCCCGCACACGGCCGCCACGGATCAGTACAACGCTGTGTTCCTGCAGGTTGTGGCCGATACCGGGGATGTAGCAGGTACCCTCGATGGAGTTCGTCAGACGGATTCTCGCGATCTTCCGCAGGGCGGAATTGGGCTTCTTGGGAGTCTGGGTTTTCACACTCAGACACACGCCGCGCTTCTGCGGGCAACCCTGCAGAATCGGAGCGGTGGACTTTTTCGTCGCCCGTTCACGTCCCTTACGGACCAGCTGATTAATAGTGGGCATTGAAGCACCTCCTGCAAAATATCCTCAAGGCCCCGCAACCCTCAGGGCCCAGAAGGCAAAATGGATTCGCGCCGACCCCGGCGCTTACTTCAGAACGGCGGCCGCCGCGGCGGGCACTTCCACCCCGCAGACGATCCCCAGTTCTTTCATGGTGTCGACCCGCACGCAGGGCACCCTCGCTTCTTCCGCCGCGCGGATGATCTGCTGAAAGATGAAGGTATCCGCGTCGTTCGCCACATACGCTCTGGCGGCCTTCCCTGCCTTCAGGGCCCGGGTGACCTGCTTGGTTCCGGCAATCTTTGCCTTCGCCGTCCGCAGCTGTTCCATCTTCGCGGAACCTCCTTTCCTCCTCCGGGAAAGCGCGCCTCTAAAAGGGCGCACCCCACCCCGGGAATGCGACAACTATGGTATGATAGCACCTGAAGCGTGGATTGTCAACGCTTTGCCCGGAAATTTTTTCTGTCTTTATCCCCTGGCCAGAACCGGTTTCAGGTATTCTCCGGTATAGGAGCCCGCGGTTTCCGCCACCTGCTCCGGGGTTCCCTGCGCGATGACCGTTCCCCCGCCGTCTCCGCCCTCCGGTCCCAGATCGATAATCCAGTCCGCCACCTTGATAACATCCAGGTTATGCTCAATGACCAGCACCGTGTTTCCGCTGTCCGTCAGGCGCCTCAGCACGGAGATCAGCCTGTCCACATCCGCCATATGCAGTCCCGTGGTCGGCTCGTCCAGCAGATAGATGGTGCGCCCGGTGGCTTTCCGGCTCAGCTCCGTGGCCAGCTTCACCCGCTGCGCTTCGCCTCCCGACAGCGTTGTGGAACTCTGCCCCAGTTTCATGTAGCCCAGTCCCACGTCAGACAGCGTCTCCAGCTTCCGCCGGATCTGCGGATGATTCTCAAAGAAATCCAGCCCCTCTTCCACCGTCATGTCCAGCACTTCATAGATGTTTTTCCCCTGCCAGGTGACCTCCAGCGTCTCCCGGTTATAGCGCTGTCCATGGCAGACCTCGCAGGGCACATACAGATCCGGCAGAAAATGCATTTCGATCTTCTGCAGCCCGTCACCCTGGCAGGCTTCGCACCGTCCGCCCTTCACGTTGAAGGAAAACCGGTTTTCCTTATACCCCCTGGCTTTGGCGTCGGGGCTGAGGGCGAACAGCTTCCGGATCAGATCGAACATTCCCGTGTAGGTGGCCGGGTTGCTCCGGGGCGTCCGGCCGATGGGGCTCTGATCGATCATGATGATCTTATCCAGCGCTTCCAGTCCTTCGATCTTCTCAAAGCGCCCCGCCCGGGTTTTCGCCCGGTTCAGTTTCCTGGCCAGATGCTTATACAGGATTTCGTTCACCAGGGAGCTTTTCCCGCTGCCGCTGACCCCGGTGACACAGCAAAACACCCCCAACGGAATGTTTACGTCAATGCCCTTCAGGTTGTTTTCCGCGGCCCCGACGATTTTCAGCTGTCCGGCAGGCTTCCGCCGTTTTTTCGGGACGGGGATGCTTCTGGCCCCGCTCAGATACTGGCCGGTCAGGCTCTCCGGGCAGGCCTTGATCTCCTCCACCGTTCCCTGCGCAATGATCCGCCCCCCGTGGAGTCCTGCCCCGGGGCCCACGTCCACGATGTGATCCGCCGCGTACATGGTTTCCTCGTCATGCTCCACCACCAGCACCGTGTTGCCCAGATCCCGCATTTTTTTCAGGGTGGCGATCAGCTTGGCGTTATCCCTTTGATGCAGCCCGATGGACGGTTCATCCAGTACATACAGCACCCCCATCAGCGCCGACCCGATCTGGGTGGCCAGCCGGATCCGCTGCGCCTCGCCTCCCGACAGGGTTCCCGCGGCCCGGCCCAGCGTCAGGTATCCCAGCCCCACATCTGTCAGGAACTTCAGCCGGCTGTCGATTTCCTTCAGAATGCCTTCACCGATGACGGCTTTGTTCCCCTCCAGCCGCAGATCTTGGAAAAACTGCCTGCAGGTCTCAATGCTCATATCGGTAACCTCCGGCAGGCTTTTTCCGCCGACCGTCACCGCCCGGGATTCCGGCTTCAGCCGCTTCCCTCCGCACGCCGGGCAGACCTCCTCCGCCATGTACTCCTCATAAGCCTCCCGCATGCCCTCGCTGCTGGTCTCCCGATAACGCCTTTCCATGGTGGGAATGATTCCCTCGAAGGATGCGCTGTAGGTGGAAAGCCCCCGGGCCCCTTCATATTCGATGGTCAGTTTCTCGTCTCCCGTACCGTACAGAATCGCGTGCCGGGCTTCCGGTTCCAGGTCCTCCACCCGGGTATCCAGGGAAAAATGGTATTTCTTCCCCATGGCCTTCATGTACTGGGACGCCATGCCTCCGCTCAGGTCTCCGAATCCCATGGCGTTCAGCCCTCCCTCCCGGAGGGTCAGCTTTCCGTCGGGAAAAATCGCGTCCTCGCTCATCACCATCTGCGTCCCCAGGCCGTCGCAAACCGGACACGCGCCGAAAGGGCTGTTGAAGGAGAACATCCGGGGCGTCAGTTCCTCCATGGAAATCCCGCAGTCCGGACAGGCATAATTCATGGAGAACAGTTCCTCCCCCGGTTGATCTTCTCCCAGCCTGTTCATGATCACCAGGCCCGCGCCCTGCCCGGCCGCGGTTTCGATATCGTCGGACAGGCGCTGGCGGAACTCCTTCCCTTCCCGGACAATGAGCCGGTCCACCACCAGTTCGATGCTGTGCTTCAGCTTCTTGTTTAACTGCGGCGTGTCGTCCAGCTCGTACATGCTGCCGTCGATACGGACCCGGGCATACCCGTTCTTGGCCGCTTTTTCCAGAATATCCCGGTGTTCACCCTTCCGGGCCCGCACCACGGGCGAAAGGACCTGCAGCCGTGTCCCTTCCGGATACCTGGACACCGCGTCGGCAATCTCGTCCACGCTCTGCCGGCGAATGACCCGCCCGCAGTTGGGACAGTGGGGCGTTCCCGTTCTGGCCCACAGCAGCCGGAAGTAATCATGAACCTCCGTCACCGTCCCCACGGTGGAACGGGGATTCCTGCCGGTGGTCTTCTGATCAATGGAAATCGCTGGGCTCAGCCCGTCGATGCTGTCCAGGTCCGGCTTGTCCATCTGGCCCAAAAACTGCCGGGCATAGCTGGACAGGCTTTCCACATACCTCCGCTGTCCTTCGGCGTAAATGGTATCGAACGCCAGGGAGCTCTTTCCGCTGCCTGAAAGCCCGGTAATCACGGTCAGTTTGTCCCTGGGAATATCCACATCTACATTTTTCAGGTTATGCTCCCGGGCGCCCCGGACGCGAATCATATCGTTGCTCATTTTTCCCCTTTATGCCGCTTGCCCCCGAAACCGGCTGGTCCGCCGGTCCGGGGGCGTCATTTTATGCTCTTCCGCAGGTTCAGCGGGCCCCGGCGACGGCAGTCTGCCGCGGCTCGCATTCTTTACTGAATCTTGATCTTTTCCCAAAGATCGGGCTGCCTGGCCTGCCATTCCGAAGGCAGATCCACATAGATTTCATCCTTTTCATATCCGGACCGCGGAATGTAGGCTTCATTTCCCTCATATTCGCCGCCGGGCCCGCTCAGCTCCGCCAGCGCCTCGGCGTTGGCCGACGCGTAACCCACTTCCGTGGAGTTGGCCAGGCTGGCCTCATAGCCCGTCATATACCGGATAAACACGTTGGCCAGCGTAGGATTCTTCGCGTTGGCGGGAATCACCATCGCGTCGATGGCAACGTTTGTTCCCTGGCTGGGTACGCAATAGGCCATATCCTCGTTTTCCGACAGGATGTACGCCGCGTCCCCGCTGTAAACCAGCGCCATCCACTTCAGCCCTTCCGCCATGCTGTCAATGACCTCATCCGTCACGTAGGAAGGCTTGAGCGTTTTGTGCATATCCTCCAGCCATTCGTTCGCCGCCATGATCTCCGCCTCGTCGGTGGTATTCGCCGAATACCCCAGGGCCTTTTCCGCGATCATGAACCCGTCCCGGCTGGAGTCGTACATATACGCGTGTCCGGCGTAGGCGGGATTCCGAAACGCCTCCCAGCCCTGTGCCTCCATCTCCTCCTCGGAGATTTTCGTGGTATCGTACACGATGCCCACCGTCTGCCAGAAGTAGGGCACCGCATAGGTATTATCCGGATCGAAGCTCAGGTTCTGGACGCCCTCCGCCAGCTGATCCAGGTTATCCACGATGGTCTTGTCAATCGGCTGAAGCTTTCCGGCTTTGATGAGCCGCTCGATCATATAGTCGCTGGGGACAATCACATCCCACGCGTCCTCGCTGCTCAGCTGCAGCCACAGGTACTCATTGCTTTCGAATGTCTTGTAGTTCACCCGGACATTGTATTCCTTCTCAAAGGCCCGGATCACATCCATATCCACATACTCGCCCCAGTTGTAAACATTCAGCGTCTGCCCTGCCAGGGAAGCGGCGTCGAATTCCGCCATTGCCCCCAGCGGCAGAAGGCACAGGCACAGGACCAGGCAGATCAGGATTCTTTTCATCTTCAGGTATCCTCCCTTTTATTTTTTCTCTCCCGGAGAGCGGGAATCAGGTTGGCCAGCACCAGAATGAGCGTCACCGCGATGACGATCAGCGTGCTCAGCGCGTTGACGCTGGGATTGAACCGCTTCATGCTGTACACATACATGCTGATATTCTGCACATCCACCCCGGCGGTAAAAAAGGAAATCACAAAATCATCGAAGCTCATGCTGAACGCAATCAGTGCGCCGGACAGAATCGCGGGGTAAATCTGAGGAATGATCACTCTGGTCAGCGCCACCCACGGCGTCGCCCCCAGATCCATGGCCGCTTCCGCCACGTTGTCGTCCAGCTGGCGCAGCTTCGGCATCACCGACAGGATCACGTAAGGAATACAGAAGGTAATGTGCGCCAGGGTCAGGGTCACGATGCTCCGCTGAATCTTCACGGACAGGAACAGCAGCATCAGGCTGATGGCCGTCACGATGTCCGGATTGAGCACCGGCAGGTTGTTGATTTCCAGGATCAGATTCCGCACCAGGGGCCGGGCCTTGGACAGCCCGATGGCGGCGACGGTTCCCACCACGGTAGAAACCCCGGTGGCGATCAGCGCCACGATCACCGTATACTTGATGCTTTCCAGCATTTCCCGGTTCTCCAGCATGTCCTCATACCATCGCAGGGAGAACCCGGAAAAGGAGATCATGCTCTTGCTGTCATTGAAGGAAAACAGCATCACGTAAAGGATCGGGAGGTAAATGAACGCCAGCACCAGAATCAGGTATCCGGAGGTAAAGAAACGCCAGCCTCTTTTCTTTGCTTTCATCTCTCACTCCTCCTTCCCACTGGTATCCAGCTTTCTTGTCAGATACATGCTGGCGATGATAATCAACGCCATGATCAGGGAAATGGCGCTGCCGAAGTTCCAGTCCCCCGCCACCAGGAAGTACGTTTCGATCAGGTTTCCGATCAGCACATAGTTTCCGCCGCCCAGAAGCTTCGGGATAACGAAGCTGGAAACCGCCGGCAAAAACACCAGCGTGATTCCACTGATGATCCCCGGCACGCTCAGGGGCAGAGTGACCTTCAGAAATGCCCGCCATTTATTGGCTCCCAGATCGTAGGCCGCCGTCAGCAGTTCCCGATCCAGCTTGGCGATCGCCGTGTGGATCTGAATGATCATATAAGGAAGGAAGTCATAGACCATGCCGATGAACACCTTGATCTCGCTTTCGATTTCAAAGTTCATCAGGATCCCGCGCCAGGCGTAGGTCTTCAGCAGCATGTTGATCCACATGGGCAGGGTCAGCAGCAGGATCAGAAACGTCTGCCTTTTTTCCGGCAGGTTCGCGATGAACAGCGCCGCCGGGTAGCCGATCAGGATGCAAACCGCCGTGGTGATCAGAGCGATTCGCAGGCTGGTCCACAGCACTTTCAGAAAGGTCGGATCGCTGAGAAACCGTCCGAAATTCTCCAGGGTGAACTTGAACGTGATGGCCCCATCGCTGGATCTTGTAAACGCGTAAAGCAGAATCATGACCATCGGCGCGATGATAAACAGCCCGATCCAAAGGATGTAGGGGTAGCTCATGCGAAAGAAGGATTTCATACGTCCGTCACTTCCTTATGCATGACATGAATGTCCTCCGGGTCAAAAACCAGGCCCACCCGGTCCCCTACCTCATGCCGGGCGGTGGTTTCCACCTTGTATTCCTGTCCGCGGGTGGCGAAGGTAATCTCATAGGATCCCTCGGAAACCGCCGCCGGGTTGAAATCGAATTTCACATCCGTAATCTCTACGGAGGAATCGTCCTGCAGGTTCCAGGCCTCCGCGCTGGCCCAGGTCTTCAGGTCCGTGCTGATCGCCATGGATTCCTGGATTTCCTCGGGGGTAATGAAAAAATCCAACGCGCTGATGCCGATGTTGTGCCGCGCGTCCTCCACATACTCCGGATGCACCACGTATACCTTGACCGTGACCTCCGTGCCCTTTTCCGTTCCGAACGTAATATGATAGACGCCCGGCACCTTCTGGATATCGTGGCTCACCCGTGTCAGCGAAATGTCCCGGTTGTCCTCTCCCCAGGCCTGGGCATTGGCAATGGAGATGAAGTCCGCGTCCGTCATTTCCTTGTTCTCCAGGTCGTCGCTGTCCACATAGAAGTCGTTGGCGCTGATCTTCTCCCCCGCCTGAGTATTGGTCAGATCGTGGGAGGTCACCACATGCATCTGCACGGTCTTGCTGGTACCGGTTTTGGTCTCCACCATCAGCTCGTAGTGTACCCCCTTGAAGACGACGCTCTTGACTTCCCCCCGCATCATCCCGTCCCGGGGCCGGACGATATCGATATCCTCCGGCCGGATCAGCACATCCACCGGCTCATCGCTGCGGAACCCCTTGTCCATGCATTCAAACACCCTGTCGTCAAAGCGGACCTTATAGTCCGCCTTCATGGTTCCGTCCACGATGTTGCTCTCGCCGATGAACCGGGCGACATAGGCGTTGGCCGGTTCATTGTAGATTTCCAGAGGCGTCCCGATCTGCTCGATTTCCCCCGCGTTCATGACCACAATCTTATCGCTCATGGTCAGGGCTTCTTCCTGATCATGGGTCACGTAAATGAAGGTGATCCCCACCTCCTGCTGAATCCGCTTCAGTTCCCGCTGCATCTCCTTGCGCAGCTTCAGATCCAGGGCGCCCAGGGGTTCATCCAGAAGCAGAACATTGGGCTCGTTGACCAGGGCCCGGGCGATAGCCACCCGCTGCTGCTGACCGCCGGAAAGCTTTGTCACCTTCCGCTTCTCGTAGCCCTCCAGATTCACCAGGCTCAGCATCCTGGTAACCTTCTGATTAATGATGTCCTCCCCTGTCTTCTTGATCCGCAGGCCAAAGGCGATATTCTCGTACACGTTCAGATGAGGAAACAGGGCATAGCGCTGGAAGACCGTGTTGATTTCCCGCCTGTAGGGCGGCACGTTATCGATGCATTTTCCGTCAAAAATCACCGTGCCCTCATCCTGCTCCAGAAAGCCTCCCAGGATCCGCAGCAGCGTTGTTTTTCCGCATCCGGAAGGTCCCAGCAGCGTCACGAATTCATTTTCGTTGATGTTCAGGTTGACCCCCTTGAGAACCACCTGCCCGTCAAAGCTTTTTACGATGTTTTGGAACTCAATCAGCTTGCGCATGTCCCTTTTTCCTCCCGTTCCCAGAATCAGCCCGGATCCCTGCCCTATTCCGTCCGGAATATGAACAAGTCAAGAAGGTATTTAATCATAGTTCGCCCCCCCTGTCAATTGTTTTTCCACCGCAGCGGGAAAAGATTCTGTTTGACCTTCCCTTTCATTTATATTATAATCGTTCCCGGTTTGTGAACGCTGCCCCGCGGGCGGCTGTTCGCCGAAAACGAAAGGAGCATCCTGTTTATGAATATCGTGTGTCTAGACCTGGAAGGCGTGCTTGTTCCTGAAATCTGGATCGCCTTCTCCGAAGCGTCCGGAATTCCGGAGCTTCGCCGCACCACCCGCGACGAGCCGGATTATCACAAGCTGATGAATTTCCGCCTGAATATCCTGAAGGAACACGGGCTTGGCCTGAAGGAGATCCAGGCTGTGATCTCCGGAATCGATCCCATGCCCGGCGCCCGGGAATTTCTGGACGCCCTCCGGGCCGAAACCCAGGTTTTGATTCTCTCCGATACCTTTACGCAGTTTGCCAAGCCCCTGATGGAAAAGCTGGGCTGGCCCACTCTTTTCTGCAACGAACTGGAGGTGGCCCCGGACGGGTTGGTGACCGGGTTCCGCATGCGCTGCGAACAGTCCAAGCTTTCCTCTGTCAAAGCCCTCCAGTCCATCGGCTTCGAAACCATTGCCGCCGGCGACAGCTTTAACGACCTGGCCATGATCCAGGCCAGCAAAGCCGGCTTCCTCTTCCGCTCCACCGAAGCCATTCGGCAGGCCCATCCGGAACTGCCCGCCTTCGAATCCTATGAGGACCTGCTTCAGGCGATCCGGAAGGTTCTTTAAGCCGCTCCTCCCCTGTCAGGAACGGTTTTCCCCCCATGAAGAAACGCAAAGTGCAGCCTGTTCCGTCCGGAACCCTTTCAGCGAGCGCAGAGGGCCCGTCCCTTCCGCGGCGCTGAACCGGTCCGGCTGAACGGCTGCCGCAAATAATACAGAAGGAGCAAAACCACCCATGGAACAGCAGACCGAAAGAAAAAAACGCATCTTTTCCGGAATTCAGCCCAGCGGCACCCTGACCATCGGCAATTACATCGGTGCCCTCCGCCACTTTCCTGAACTTCAGGATGCCTATGACTGTATCTATTGTATCGTCGATGAACATGCCATCACTGTCCGCCAGACCCCGGCCGACCTGCGCCGCCGGTGTCTGGAACTGGCCGCCATCTACCTGGCCTGCGGCCTGGATCCTGAAAAATGTATTATCTACTGCCAGAGTCATGTTTCCGCCCACGCGGAACTGGCCTGGATCCTGAACTGCTTCACCTACATGGGCGAGCTTCAGCGCATGACCCAGTTCAAGGACAAATCCGCCAAACACGCCGACAATATCAACGCCGGCCTCTTCACCTACCCGGTCCTTATGGCCGCGGATATCCTTCTTTATCAGACCGACGCCGTTCCCGTCGGCGCCGATCAGAAGCAGCACCTGGAAATCACCCGGGATATCGCCCAGCGCTTTAACGCTGTCTACGGCGACGTCTTCGTGGTTCCCGAACCGCTGATCACAAAAGTCGGCGCCCGGGTCATGTCCCTGCAGGATCCCACCCGCAAAATGAGCAAAAGCGACCCCGAAGAGTGCTTCATTTCCCTGCTGGATGATGCCGACACCGTCCGGCGCAAAATCCGCAGGGCCGTCACAGATTCTGATGGAGACATCCGCTTCGATCCGGAAGCCAAGCCCGGGGTCAGCAATCTTCTGAGCATTATGACCGCCCTCACCGGAGAAAGCATCGATGACGTCTGCGCGGAGATGGCCGGCCAGGGATACGGCGACCTGAAGAATCGTACCGCCGATGCCGTGATTGCCGCGCTGGATCCTCTGCAGGCGGAATACAAACGTCTCATCGCCGATAAACAGTATCTGCTGGATATCCTTCTGTCAGGTGCGGAAAAGGCCAGCTATCTGGCGACAAAGACGCTGCGCAAGGTCCAAAAAAAGATCGGATTTGCGCCGAGAAGCCTGAAGTAATCATTTTTCATGAATCAATCATCTCTGGAGGAAACAGGCCATGGCCAAAGGAAAGCGAAACAAGGCGCCGGGAAAGCGCCGCGCGACGCTGATGCTGTCCATGCTGCTGCTGTCGGGAGGGCTGATGACGGCCGGGCCGGCGGAAGCCGATTCGCCCAGCGGCAGGCAGATCACCGCCTATACAGAGGTCACCAAATGGGGCCAGATGCCCCTTCGGTTCACCGTCCGGGGGCAGAACCTGTCCGAAGATATCGGAGCGGAGTTCTTTTCCATCGCCGGCGATGCCGCCGCCTGGGGAACGGCATCGACCCATTCCTTCTCCTGCGGAGTAAAGGAAGTCATCCCGGAGGCGGATGGCTGGAGCCTGGTTCCGGACCCGTTTCCGGATAAGTATTTCTACGTGCGCCGCCTGACCGTTTCCTGCGAGGCGGATCCCGCGCTGGGCTTTACACTGGCGGACATCGGGCAGACCGTTACGGAAACAGCGGATCTCTTTACCTTGTGGGAATCCGAAAACCGAATGATTCACGCCCAGGTGTACCAGCCCGAAACCGTGGAACCGCTGCCGGTGGTGGTGGTCTTCCACGGATACGGGGACACGGCAAACCTCCTCACCTATCGGACTGCGGTGGACTGGGCGGAACCTGCCCATCAGGCCTCCCGCCCCTGCACGGTGATCGCGCCGGTCATTGACGACGGAATGTATATCGGGGACAGCACCCGGAGTAAGATCTTCACCCAGGTGCTGAGCTGGATCGACGGGATGATTCAGGCCGGAACCGCGGATCCTGATCGGATCTATCTGATGGGCAATTCCTTCGGCGGGATGTCCGCCATCGAGATGGCGGAGCAGCACCCGGACCGGATCGCCGCTGTGATGGCTCTGTGCCCCGCCCTCAACTACTCCCGGACAGGGATGGCGTCCCTGCCCAAAATGGTGTCCGTCCCGCTGTATATTGCACAGGCGGAAAAAGACGAAACCATCCCTTCCTCTGTGGGCATGCAGGCTGCGGAGCAACTGCGGGCTGCCGGAGGGGATGTGACGCTGAAGATTTACTCGGATGCGGAAATGGAAGCCGCCGGCGCGGTCCTGGGCTCGGAGAACACCTACAGCTTTCATCATGTGGAACTGGCCCTGCTGGAAAACCAGGATTACGCGGAATGGCTCTTCAGCCATCGTCTGGCGCAGGCCGAACCGGATGCGCAGCCCTGATCTGTCCGATTGGCGTCGATGAACCGCTGATTCAAAGATAGCGCCAAAAGGCTCCCTCCCCCGCCTGGGGAAGGGAGCCTTTCCAGTTTGACACTCAGCACGAATCCCTGCGGGATTCGGTTTGGCGCGCCGTATTACTTGACAGATCCGGTGATCCCTTCGGCGAACTGCTTCTGCAGGACGAAGAATACGATGATCGTCGGCAGGGAGCAGAAGAGAACCCCCAGCATCAGCATGCCGTAATCCACGGCGTACCCGTTGGACATATTCGCGATGACCATGGGCATGGTCATTACGTCGTTCCCCTTCAGGACGGTCCTGGGCCACATGTAGGAGTTCCAGGCGTTCATGAAGGTGATGACCGCGGCCGCAGCGTAGGTGGACTTCATCATCGGGAAATACATCTGGAAGAAGATCCGGATTTCGCTCAGGCCGTCAATCCGGGCCGCTTCCATCGTATCGATGGGGAAATTCCGGCTGTTCTGGCGGAACATCATGATCAGGAAGGGCGTGGACAGGGCCGGAAGGATAAACGCCCAGACCGTGTTCAGCAGCTTCATCCGGGAAACCATGGTGAACAGCGGAATCAGCGTCGCCACCCCAGGCACCATCATGGCCAGCAGCAGCACCGCGAAAAGACGGTCCTTTCCCTTGTCGTGATACAGCTCAAAGCCGTATCCGGCGAGGGAACAGATAAAGAGGCTGGCTACGGTCTGCACAGCGGCGTAGAAGAAGGAATTCCCCATGGCGCGCCATACATCCTGCTGTTCCAGCAGGTTTTTGTAGTTTTCCGCCAGATAGTTTCCGAACCAGATTTTCCCCTGCGCCACCTCCACAGAGGCGTTGGTGGCAGCGGTGAACATCCAGTAGAGCGGAAAGACGGAAATGAAGGACATGATCGTGAGGAAAATATAGCTGGGGATCAGCTTCCGCTGAATGTGGGAAACCGCAGCCTTATGCGCATGTGCCTTCTCAGTCACGTGTATCACCCACCTTCATGTTGATAAAGGCCAGCACAGCGACCAGAATAAATACAACGAACGCCAGTGCCGAGGCATAGCCGAAGTTGGCAACGCCCTGCCCCAGGGAATTGTTGTAAATATAATGGGACATGGTGATGGTGGTGTTCGAGGGACCGCCGTTGGTCAGGTTGACGGATTCATCGAAGAGCTGCAGGGTGCCGTTGATGGACATGATGCCCGTCATCACGATCACCGGACGGAGCAGCGGCACGGTAATGTGCCAGAAGGTTTTCCAGCCGCTGGCGCCGTCGATATTCGCGGCTTCATAGACCGAATATTCGATATTCTGCAGCCCGGCCAGGAAGAACACCATGTTGTAGCCCGTCCATCGCCACAGCAGCGCAATGATGATGACCGCCTTGGCAGTCCCCGATTCGCCAAGCCAGTTGATCTTTTCCTGAATAATGCCCAGATTGAGCAGGAAGCTGTTGACCAGACCTTCCGTGGCAAAGAGGGTTTTGAAAATCAGGGCGTAGGAGACCAGCGCCGTGGCGCAGGGAAGGAAGATCAGCGTCCGGAAAAGCCCCCGGAACTTCAGATCCTTATTGTTCAGCAGCTGAGCCAGCAGGATCGCCAGCACCAGCATGATCGGCACCTGGATCAGCAGATACAGGAAGGTGTTGCCCATGGAGGTCATAAACACCTTATCCTTCAGCATCCGCGCGTAGTTTTTCGTCAGCGGC
>JAFWES010000063.1 GCA_017512805.1 Clostridia bacterium | reverse complement strand
CCGTCTTCTCCGTGGTGGAGCAAACGGCTGCAGAGGGCGACGAGGCCATCAGAATGGCCTGCGCCGTTGCAAATTCCTATGCCGACGCCGCCGACGCGGAAAACGCATCCGAAGCCGCTGCCACTGATCAGCAGATCATGGAGATCAACAAGCGCATCGCCCGGATCGTCGCCTTCATCTCCGACCAGGGCACCGATGCCCCGGCTTCCCTGGCTGATGATCTCCGGCGGCTGGAAAAGGACCGTGATGCCCTGACAGGCCGCGCCGCTTCCCTCCGGCGTCCGGCGACCCGTTACGACGCCCCGGCCACCGTGGCCGCCATCACTGCCTGCGCGGGCATAAAAAAACAGCCGCCTGATCAGCAGAAATCCCTGCTGCAGGCAGCTGTCTATAAGGTTTCCGTGTCAGCAGAGGATTATCAAATCCTGTTCAACTGGCACTCGTGTGGTGGAGATGAACCACCACACCCTATCTGCCAGTTTATCATTAGGAAATGATCATCCTTTATGCTCCAGTTTCGCAAAACTCAACTCATAAGCGCCCATGGCGGCCAGTGCTACGATAACGGCATTCAGCAGTGTCAGAAGCGCATTATCCCATGTCAGTCCCTGTGTAAAATAAGTGGCCAGTAGCAGGACGATCGCCGCGATCAGGAAAACAATGATCCTGGTCGGGATCTTCCACACCCTATCCATCGGCAGCTTCAGTAGCTGGACGATCAGCACGGTGGCTACGGTAGCCCCGGCAATCGTAGCCAGGTAGGCCCATGTAAATGGCTCTGTGGGCAGCTCGCCTTCAGCCACAGCGACGGTGCAGGTCAGCATCAGGACACTGATCAGCATGAGGCAGTAAAGCAGTTTTTTCATTTGGCATCCTCCTTTATAAATGTTCCGGCAGTTGCATGAACTTATGGTGCATATCGTCCATGACGCCGTTTTTCCCGAGGTTGTGATAGGCATTATACATGTTTTCGACATTGCTTCGATCGTCATAATCGGCAAATCCCTTGCTTTCATAGTGCCGATAAGCCTGGAGCAGGCGGTCCCGGAGCATCGCCTGCATTCCGGTCATCATTGCCTCCTGTTCCTTTTTCTTCTCCTCTGCAAGCTTCTCCGCTGCGTCAGCCCGCTTTTCCAGTGGACGTTTGAGGATCATCCCCAGTGAAATGGTTACCACCGCGGAAACGACCGCGGAAACGACAATCTGCAGAATGTTCATTGTTAGCCCCTCCCGACTTTATTGACGATTTGCTCAACGGTCTTCTCCAGCACCGGCAGCAGCTGCGCAAGTTCATCGACCGTAAAATAGAGAGCCACCTGATCAGACCCGGACTGCCCGCCCGGATCCGGCTCGTCGGGAATCTGTGAATCGTCAGCCACCAGGAATTCTGTTTTCATCCATCCGGTTTTCCCGTCAATCCGGATCATGCTCCAGTCTCCCTGGCTGCCCAGCAGCTCCGCCTCTGTTCCGACCGGAATCTTGTCGATCCGTTCGCCGGACTCGCTGGGTGATTTTCTGAAATTGACCGGTTTCCCGTTACCAGCGTAAACCGTTACCGTCATAGGCTCCTCCTCCTTTTTCTGGTCAGGGTCCTCCCCGATCCCCATGTGATCCAGCAACCAGTTGACGGACTTCGTGTAATCGAACCTGTTATACAGGCCCACCCGGTTCCATCCGCCGTTTTTGATCGTCTTGTCCTTAAATACGGACGTTACTACACCGCCCTTGCTGTGGCTGCTGTGGATGGCTCCGTCTCCCCGCCCGGTTTTGATGCCGATATGGGTAATATCCCCGATGCCGTCGTTCCGGAATTTTTTCGGCGTTTTCGGCCCGACTTCATCGCGGATGAAAAGCAGCGCCCCCTTCGGGATCTGGCCGAAGATCTTCATGCACTCCTCCGGAGTCCCGACCCAGCCGTTTTTCTTCACTTCCCGGTACCAGGAATTGCTTCCGCCGAGATCCATCATCAGTCCGACGTCCCGCATGCAGATCTCCATGAATTTCTGGCAGTCCATTTCGTCATAGGATCGTCCGAGATACTGATCACCGGCCAGGCTGAAGGCCTCCGCGGAATATTTCATCTGTTCCCCTTCCAATCTTTCCGTTTTCGCATTATAATTGAGCTGACAGACGCATAACAAAAGCGCCCCGGCGGGATGGTACCCCGCTGAAGGCGCGGCGAGCAGATGAATGGGGCATCCGCTCAGAGATGATTCTAACACATCCGCTCGCAGGAATCAATCGAGAAAGGATGTGTTTTTCATGTCAGATTCTTCAGAACTTTTCCGGAATGACCTCGCCGGGCAGCTTGCCGCAATTCTTACGCCGGATCAGCTCCGCTCCGTCCTGCACGTTGTCGATACCGTCGCGGCGGATTATGCCATCGAGCGCCGCACGGTGGATCTGATCCCCTACGGAGGCCCGCCGCAGGCGGTCTGCTGGTTCCTTAGGGCGAAGGAGCTGGAAAGTGCCTCTCCGAAAACGGTTTACCGCTACCAGCGCGACCTGGTCAACTTTTTCGCTTTCGTCCAGCGCCCCGTCCAGGATGTCACCTCGAATGACATTCGCGCTTACCTTGCTTTCCGCAAATCACAGCACGGCGTTACGGACAACACGCTGGACAATTACCGCCGGGTCTTGAACTCCTTCTTTTCCTGGCTGGTGAATAACGATTATATAGCTAAAAACCCGGTTTCAAAAATCCCGAAAATCAAATACCAGGAAAAGCCCCGCGTCGCCCTGACGCCGATCCAGATGGAGCAGCTTCGGGACAACTGTCGCACGCAAAAGGAGCGGGCGCTGGTTGAGTTCCTGTACTCGACCGGCTGCCGGGTCTCTGAGTGCGCGGCTGTCGCCCTGGCTGACATCAGCTGGGCGGAGCGCTCCGTGCTGATCCGCCACGGCAAGGGCGATAAGGCCCGGACCGTGTTCTTCTCGCCCCGCTGCGAGTTCCATCTGAGGAAATACCTCGAAAACCGGAAGCCTGGCCTGCAGTCCCTCTTCGCCCCGGATCGTCGGCGTGATACCGGCGATTTCATGTCCGCCCGGGGCGTCCAGGCACTGATCCGGAAGATCTGCGCCCGGGAGCCGATCGGAGCGAAATGCACGCCGCATATTCTGCGCCACACGATGGCCACGGCGGGCATCCGCGCCGGGATGCCGATTCAGAACATGCAGGCCCTCCTGGGCCACGCGAAGCCCGAAACCACGATGATCTACACGCACATGGATAAATCCGACCTGCAGCAGGCCCACAGCCGGGCTTATGCCGGCTGATTACTCAGCCGCTGCCGGTTCCGGTTCCGGGTCTTCTGCCGGGAACTGCCCCATGCTCTTCTTCTCCAGCTGAAAACCGTTCACCGTGGTTAGGGTGACCGTTTGGATTTGCCGTGTGTCGATCTTGCACATGTCGCTCCAGGCCTTGCTCATGTCGCCCTCGGCCCTTCTTTTCGCCTTGTCGACGTCGCCCTGGTAGTTGTTGCTGTCGAACGGTTTGGGGTAACCGTCGATGTGGTTGCACGTCCCGTTCTGGTCCACCACGAGGGCGTCCACAATGAAAATCTGTCTGGCCATTTGTGAAATACCTACCTTTCATTTATG
>JAFWES010000062.1 GCA_017512805.1 Clostridia bacterium | reverse complement strand
GACCGTGGAAGAGATCATCGGATAAGGAGGACGATTGAGATGAAACTGAAGATTACTCTGGTGAAATCTCCCATCGCCAGCCTTCCGAAGCATAAGGCGAATGTCGAAGCGCTGGGTCTGCACAAGGTGGGCCAGACCGTCATTCAGCCCGATGACGCCGCAATCCGCGGCAAGATCTTTGCCGTGAAGCACATGGTGAAGGTCGAGGAAGTTGACGAGTAAAGGAGGAATACCCCATGAAACTGCATGAACTGCATCCCGCGGAAGGGTCCACCACCGCTCAGAAGCGGCTGGGCCGGGGTACCGGTTCCGGTCTGGGCAAGACCTCCGGTAAGGGTCACAAGGGCGCCAAGGCCCGCAGCGGCGGCGGCAAGCGGCCCGGATTCGAAGGCGGCCAGATGCCTCTGTACCGCCGGGTCCCGAAGCGCGGATTCAACAATATCTTTGGCACTGAGTATGCTGAAGTGAACGTGGAACGGCTGGAGATTTTCGAGGATGGAAGCACTGTGACGACGGATATGCTGCTGGATGCGGGCATCATCCGGAAAACACTGGACGGTGTGAAGATCCTCGGGAACGGAGATCTGACCAAGAAGCTGACCGTTCAGGCACAGAAATTCACGGCTGGAGCCAAGGAGAAGATCGAGGCCGTCGGTGGGAAAGCCGAGGTGATCTGAAATGATTGAAAACATCCGTAAGATGTGGAAAATCGCCGAGATTCGGAAAAAGATCATCTATACGTTCCTGATGCTGGTTCTGTACCGGCTGGTGGGCGTCATTCCGGCCCCCGGCGTGGACGCCGCCCGGGTCATGAGCTCCTCAGGAACCTCGAACCTGCCGCTGCTGGAGCTGGTCAACATGATGACCGGTAACAACTTCAGCCAGATGACGCTGATGGCGATGGGTATTACCCCCTACATCAACGCCAGCATTATTATGCAGCTGCTGACCATTGCCATCCCGGCGCTGGAGCGGCTGAGCAAGGAAGAGGACGGCCGGCAGAAGATCAACAAGATCACCCGGTATGTCACGGTGGGCCTGGCTGCTCTGCAGGCTATCGGCCTGGTGCGCGGGCTGAACTACATGAAGCCCGGCGCCCTGAACGCCATCCTGGTGGGCGTCACCATGGCCGGCGGTACCGCCCTGGCCATGTGGATCGGCGAGCGGATTACCGAGAAGGGCATCGGCAACGGGATCAGCCTGCTGATCTTTGTCGGTATCATCTCGAACCTGTTTAACGGCATCGTTTCCGGGTTTACCACCGCTACCGCGTCCGGCACCACCTCCGGTTGGATCAACCTGATCGTGATCATCGTGACCACCATCCTGATGACCGTGATCGTCACCTTCGTGGAACTGGGCGAGCGGCGGATTCCGCTGCAGATCGCCAAGCAGGTGAAGGGCCGCAGGGTTTATGGCGGCCAGAGCACCCATATGAGCCTGAAGGTGGTTTCCGTGGGCGTGCTGCCCCTGATCTTCGCCTACAGCTTCCTGGCGTTCCCGGGCACGATCGCCCAGCTGATCGACCCGAACATGAACGGATGGTTCACCCGGTGGTGGGCGACCACCATGTACACCGGATCCGTGTGGTACATGATCATCAGCGCGCTGCTGATCATCGCCTTCACCTTCTTCTACAGCTCCATCAGCTTTGATCCCAAACAGCAGGCTGACCAGCTGCAGCAGCAGGGCGCGGTCATCCCCGGGCAGAGGGGCAAGAACATCCGGCAGTATCTGGCGAACATTGTGAGCAGGCTGAACCTGTTTGCGGCGCTGTTCCTGGCAGTCCTGAGCGCGGTGCCTACGCTGCTGCTCCGGCTGGCGGGCGTCAGCGTACCCTTCGCCGCCAGCTCCATCCTGATCGCCGTGAGCGTCAGCCTGGAGACCATCCGGACGCTGCAGGGCGAGATGAGCATCCGCGGTATCGATATGGATATGGACAACGTTGGCTTTATGTAAGAACCGGAAGGGGCGGGGAAGACCCCGCCCCTTTCCCATAAAACCTGAAAGGAGATCGGAAGGATGAACATTATTTTCCTCGGACCTCCCGGTGCGGGAAAAGGCACGCAGGCCCAGAAGATCTGTGAGGCGCTGAAAATCCCCCAGATTTCCACGGGCGATATTCTGCGCCGCGCCATGAAGGAAGGCACGGAGACCGGCAGGAAGGCGAAGAGCTACATCGACGCCGGACAGCTGGTGCCGGATGAAGTGATCATCGATATCGTGAAGGAACGGCTGGCCATGGAGGACTGCCGGGGCGGCTATATCCTGGACGGATTCCCCCGGACGGTGCCGCAGGCGGAAGCGCTGGATACCTTCGCCACCATCGACTGCGTGATCGAATTGGACGTGGCCGACGAGGTGCTGGTAAACAGGCTCAGCGGCCGTCGGGTCTGCCTGACCTGCGGTTACACCGATCATATCAGCCGCGAAGGATACGCGGACAAGTGCCCGAAGTGCGGAGAACCGCTGGTGCAGCGGAACGACGACAAGGCGGAAACCGTGCTGAACCGGCTGACGGTTTATCATGATCAGACGGCTCCTCTGATCGGCTATTACGAAAAGAAGGGCCTGCTGAAGAAGATCGACGGCGCCCAGGGAATGGATAATACCCGGGCGGCGATCCTGGAAGCGCTGGGAGCGAAGGCATGATCATGCTGAAAAACCCGGCTCAGATCGAAAAAATGCGTTCGGCCGGAAAGCTGCTCTACGAGGTGGAGCAGCAAGTTCGAAGAGCCATTAAACCGGGCGTGACCACCGCGGATCTGGATGTGCTGGCGGAGCAGCTGATCCGGAAGGGAGGGGCGATTCCCTCCGAAAAAGGATATGAGGGGTATCCCTGCAGCATCTGCGCCAGCGTCAACGATGAGGTGGTGCACGGCATTCCCAGCGACAGGCGCGTTCTCCGGGAGGGGGACATCATCACCGTGGACTGCACGCTGAAGCTGGACGGATGGCAGGCGGATTCCGCCTTCACCGTGGGCGTCGGGCAGATCAGCGAGGAGGCGATGCGCCTGATCATCGCCACGGAGGAAAGCTTCTGGCAGGGAATCCGGCAATGCGTGGCCGGGAATCGGCTGGGCGATGTGGGACATGCCGTGGCCAGCTATGTGCGGGCCCTGGGCTATGCCCCCATCCAAGCCTATACAGGGCACGGAATCGGCCGGGAGATGCACGAGGATCCCTCCGTTCCCAATGACGGGGAGCCCGGGCGCGGCTTTCGGCTGCGCAAGGGGATGACCATCGCGGTGGAGCCCATGATCGCTCAGGGCGACTGGCACATCAATACCGATCCGGACGGATGGACCGCGCGTACCAGGGACGGAAAGCTCTGTTCCCATTATGAGCACACCATTGCCATCAACGAAGAGGGATTGCCGGATATTCTGACGCTGCCGGGATTCAGCTGGGAACACACGCCGCTGAACGAAAAGGGATTCCCCCGGGTATCCCACTTGGCGGGCGCAGAGACGGAGGGCGCGTTATGAAAAGACCGCTTTCCCTGGAACGGGGAAGGATAGTCATCAGTACCCAGGGCCGGGACAAGGGCAGGGCATTCCTGATCCTGGACCGGATCGGAGAGGATACGGTGACGGTGGCGGATGGGCTGGTTCACCGCCTGGAGCGCCCGAAAAAAAAGAAAACAAAACATTTACATGTGAAGCCGATTATGGTAAACTGGGATGAGATCCGGCCGGAAGGCGGGCTCGTCCAGGACAGCGATCTTCGCAGGGCGCTGGAGGCAAACGGATTCACGGTAAAACGTTCGCTGTGCAAGGAGGGCTGAGATTGTCCAAGAGCGACGTGATCGAGATGGAAGGCAAGGTTGTAGAGGCCCTGCCCAATGCCATGTTTCAGGTGGAGCTTCAGAACGGCCACCAGATTCTGGCGCATATCTCCGGAAAGATGCGGATGAATTTCATCCGGATTTATCCCGGGGACAAGGTAACGATTGAACTTTCGCCCTATGATCTGACCAGAGGCCGGATCACCTGGCGCAGCAAGAATTGAAACACAGGAGGAAAAGAAGATGAAAGTTCGTCCGAGCGTGAAGCCGATCTGCGAAAAGTGCAAGATCATCAAGCGGAAGGGCCGGGTCATGGTCATCTGCGAAAATCCGAAGCATAAGCAGAAGCAGGGCTGATTCAAAACCGAACCGTTCAGGCGGTTCGGTTTTTTCATGCGGATAACCCTGCTCCCGGGGCGCTTCGTTCAGGGGCGGTTCGTTTCGGGGACGGCTCGCCTGCACGGGGCTGCCGCCCGTTCTCCGGGCGCTCCGCCTGCACGGGGCTGCTGCCCGTTCTCCGCTGAAAACGGTCCACTGGACCGTTTTCAGGGTTCTCCGAACCTCAATCGGCGCACAGCCGCTTTGGGGCAGCGGCTGCGCTTGTTTCAGTTGAGGCGGTCACCTTCCTTTCGCCTTCTGCGAACGCCCCACAGGGGCGACGGTCGGCTCCCGCCCCGTTTTTGCGTTTTCCGCAGGCATGTGATATACTCTCTTCCAAGGAGGGAACGACATGTACCGCAGATATTCACAGGTGAACCAGGCGGCCGTTTCCGTGAGCCAGGTGCGGCGGAACCGGATCAGAAATATTCTGATCCTGATTCTGGCGGCGGGGCTGGCGGCCATGACGGCAGTCGCCCTGCCGGCGGTGCGCAGCAGGGAAGCCGGCAGGCAGCTTTATATCCAGCGGATGCAGAACGAGATTGCCACGGCCGTGCGGCTGACCACGTCCCTGAGCCGGAACGCGGGAGCGAACTCCGCGGCGATTCTGGCGCAGATCCGGAGCAATGTATACACCATCGGGGTGATCAACGAAATCAGTATCGGGCAGGAAGGCGCCGGCGGGCGGCTGATACAGGAGGACAGGATTGCCTCCCTGCAGTCCGAAATCGATCATTATCTGGCTTTCCTGACCACCGGGATGGACACGGGGGAATATCAGACCAACCTGCAGAACAGCCTTAACGCCCTCCAGGTGGACATCAGTGCCCTGGAACAATAGAGACCTGTTTTGCCCACCCGCAATGGGGGCGCGGCTGCAATAGAAGCGTCCGTGGCAGACGGTCAGAAGCTAAACCTGGTTTAGCGAGGAGGAGAGCCGGCGTTGATTGACTGGGGAGAGAAATTAGAGGAAAAGATCCGAATGCTGCCGGATTCCCCCGGCTGCTATCTGATGAAGGACGCGGAGGGGACCATCATCTATGTGGGGAAAGCGGTGAACCTGAAGAACCGGGTTCGCAGCTATTTCCGGGACACCGCTCATACGCCGAAGGTGGCTGCCATGATCAGCCACATCGACGATTTTGAGATCCTGCTGTGCGAGACCAATTTAGAGGCGCTGATTCTGGAATGCAATCTGATCAAGCTGCACAGGCCCTACTATAATATCCTGCTGAAGGACGATAAGCACTATCCCTATCTGAAGGTCAACATGAAGGATCCCTTCCCCCGGCTGGAGCTGACGAGAAAGCAGGAGAAGGACGGGGCCCGGTATTTTGGCCCGTATATCGGGGCCAGCGCGGTGAAGCAGGTGATCGAGGCGGTGCGCGGGGTGTTCCCGATCCGGACCTGCAGGCAGGCGCTGCCCGCAAAGAGCCCGAAGCGGCCCTGCGTCAACTACGATATCCATAAATGCCTCGCTCCCTGCGCGGGGAAATGTACCGAGGAAGCCTATCACGGGATGATGAACGGGGTGATCCACTTCCTGGAAGGGGATTACAGGCCGGTGGCGGATCAGCTGAAAAAAGAGATGGAAGAGGCCGCTGCGGCCATGCGGTATGAACGGGCGGCCCAGATCCGGGACAAGATGAAGGACGTCCAGGGCCTGATGGAGCGGCAAATCGCGCTGCGGACCGATGGCAGCGAGCAGGATCTGATTGCCATCAGCCAGGACGGGCTGGATGCCATGATCCAGGTGCTGTACGTCCGGGGCGGGCGGATGATCGGGGGGGATCATTTCCTGCTGGCCCGGGAGGGCGGGGAAGAACCGGGGGACGTGATCGCCGGGTTCCTGACCCAGTATTACGAAGAAGCGGCGCTGATCCCCCGGAACATTCTGTGCCAGATCCTGCCCGAGGGTATGGAGGGTCAGCTGGAAAGCTGGCTGCGGGAGAAAAAAGGCAGCGCGGTCAGCCTGCGGATTCCCCGGCGGGGAGAAAAGCACGACTTGGTATTGCTGGCGGTAAAGAACGCCGAGGACGCCCTGAAAAAGCGCAACGCCAGGCGGACGATTCAGGAGGAGCGCACCGTCGGGGCGGCGGAGGAGCTGGGCCGGATTCTGGGTATGGACCGCTTTCCGAGGCGGATTGAGGGATACGATATCTCCAATACCCAGGGACAGCAGAGCGTGGCTTCCATGGTGGTCTTCATCGATGGCGTTCCGGCCAAAAAGGAGTATCGGCGGTTCCGGATCAAGACCGTGGAGGGGGCCAACGATTTCGCGTCGATGAAGGAAGTTCTGGGCCGACGGTATGCCCACGCCCTTCGGGAGAAGGAGGAGGGCATGACCGACGGGAAGTTTACCGACCTGCCGGATCTGATCCTGATCGACGGCGGCCCCCAGCAGGTGCGCTTCGCCCTGGACGCCTTTCGGGAATTAAGCCTTTCGCCGCCGACGATCTTCGGCCTGGCGGAGAAGGAGGAGGAGATCTGGCTGCCGGAGGCAGAGGAGCCCATCCGGCTGGATCATCATACGCCGGAGCTGCAGCTGGTGCAGCGGATCCGGAACGAAGCCCACCGCTTCGGCATCATCCATCACCGGGTGCTGCGGGCGAAGGCTTTTACCCACAGCCAGCTGGAGGACATCCCGGGCATTGGGCCGGCGCGCCGCAAGGCGCTGCTGAAGGCCTTCGGCAGCCTGAAGGCGCTGCGGGAGGCCCCCGTGGAGGACATCGCGGCGGTCAAAGGCATGACCCGCCAGACGGCGGAAGCCGTGAAAAACGGACTTGCGCCTAAGCCGCAGTCATGAGATAATCGAATGTGCTTTGGAAGGGGGGAGCCGGATGGCGGAAGGACTTTGGGTGAAGACGATTCAAAACCATCGGATTGACCGGCAGACGACGGTGGCCTGCAGCCGGGAGGATCCCCGGGAGGCGCTGCTGGAGGCCTGTCATACTCTGGATCTGCCTGAGCCGGTCTGGCTGGAAAAGAATCAGAGGGAATGGACGGAATTCGGGATGACCCGCTTCACGGCGGACGCGTTTTTTGAAAGCATTCCCTTTCAGAGGCTGGATATCGAGTATATCGACCCGGACGCGCCGAAAAAGAAGAGCCGGGACTATCGGAATTCGTTTGATTAAAAGAAACAGAGGTGATACCGTGGATCAGAAGCTGAATGAACTGCTGGAAAGCTATCGGGACGATTTTGTGAAAACCCTGCAGGAATGGGTGCGGGTGCCCTCCGTCAAGGGAGAACCGGCTGAAGGAGCGCCCTTCGGCACCGGGGTCGGAAAAATGATGGACCTGGCGGCGGAGACCGGCCGGAAGATGGGGTTCGATGTCCGGACCTTCGATGGCTATGCGCTGGACATGACCCTGGGCGGCGCGGACGAAAAGATCGCCGTGCTGGGGCATCTGGACGTGGTGCCGGTGGGGGACGGATGGACCTGGCCGCCCTTCGGTGCGGAAATTGAGAACGGAAGGATGTACGGCCGGGGGACCAATGACGACAAAGG
The DNA here is from genome assembly GCA_017512805.1 of Clostridia bacterium. GTDB lineage: Bacteria > Bacillota > Clostridia > Christensenellales > Aristaeellaceae > Aristaeella. The sequence goes on along the minus strand of JAFWES010000062.1, from coordinate 48,957 downwards.
CCCCAGCCTGGCGGCCCTATACGCTATGAAGGCCATCAAGGAAGCGGGCATTCCCCTGAAGCGGAGCATCCGCCTGATCCTGGGCGGGGACGAGGAATGCGACTGGGAGTGCATGACCTATTACGCGGCCTACGCGGAGATGCCGGAAATGGGGTTCAGCCCAGATGCGTCTTTCCCGCTGATCAATACGGAGAAGGGAATGCTGCACTTTGAGATCCGCTTCCCGGCGGCGGAGAATGGGCTCAGAGTGCTGGAGATGGCTACCGGAGAGCGGCCCAACGTGATCGCCGGGGAAAGCAGGGCCCTGCTGGAGGGCGGGGAAGACCTGGCGGAAAAGGTCCGGGCCTACGCGGCCGACACCGGGCTCCCCTACGCGGCGGAGGTGACGGAGGCGGGCGTGTGGGTGACCGCCACCGGAATCTCCGGGCACAGCGCGTATCCGGAAGGAAAGCGCAGCGCCATCGGGATGATGCTGAAGCTGATGAAGGCCCTGGGCGCGAAGGGCGGCATCGCCGTGCTGGCGGACGCCGTGGGCCTGGAGAGCGACGGGAAAAGCCTGGGCTGCGCCTGTGAGGACAGGGTATCCGGCAGGCTGACCAACAATATGGGCATCCTGCGGCTTCGGGACGGGGAGTGGTTCGGCACGCTGGACTTCCGCTGCCCCGTCGAGGCGGATCAGGAAAAGCTGATCCGGGAGGCAAAGGCGCATCTGCCGGGGATTCAGGTCACCGTGACCACGCAGAAGCCCCCGCATCATGTGCCGGCGGAAAGCGAGCTGGTCACCGCCCTGCTGGCGGCCTACGAAGAGGAATCCGGGCTGAAGGGCGAGGCCATGTCCACGGGCGGGGGCACCTACGCCAAGGTGCTGAAGCAGGGGGTGGCTTTCGGGGCAGTGTTCCCCGGGGAGGAGGAGCTGGCTCACCTGGCGAACGAATACGAAAGCATCGACAGCCTGATGCTGGCCATGAAGATCTATGCCAACGCGCTGGTCCGCCTGGCGCAGGCCTGAGCGTACCGTCGCCCCGGTGGAGCGTTCGCCGAAGGCGAAAGAAAGGTGAAAGCCTCAACCGAAACAAGGGCCGCCCCGAGGGGGCTGCGCGCCGATGGAGGTTGCGGGGCATGGGCTGACGGACAGAAGATAAAAGAAAAACAGATACAGAAAAGTACAGGAGACAGAGATGGTTACAGTTACCAACGTATCCCTTACCTTCGGCGGGCAGAAGCTTTTTTCCGGAGCGGATCTGAAATTTCGGCCGGGCAACTGCTACGGCATCATCGGCGCCAACGGCGCAGGCAAATCCACCTTTCTGAAGATTCTCAGCGGAGAGCTGGAGCCCACCACCGGGTCCGTATCCATCCCGCCTAACGAGCGGCTCAGCACCCTGAAGCAGGACCAGTTCATGTATGACGCGTATCCGGTGATGGATACGGTGATCATGGGGAACCAGCGCCTGTATGACATCATGAAGGAAAAGGACGCGCTCTACGCCAAGCCGGACTTCAGCGAGGCGGACGGGGAGAAGGCCGCGGAGCTGGAAGGCGAATTCGCCGAGATGGACGGATGGAACGCGGAGAGCGACGCCGCGACCCTGCTGACCGGGCTGGGCATCCCGGCGGAGGAGCATACCGCCCTGATGGGGGACCTGCAGGCAGGGGAGAAGTTCAAGGTGCTGCTGGCCCAGGCGCTCTTCGGCAATCCGGATATCCTGCTGCTGGACGAGCCTACCAACAACCTGGATAACCGGTCCGTGGCCTGGCTGGAGGATTTCCTGATGGAGTTCCCTGGGACGCTGATCGTCGTATCCCACGACCGGTGGTTTCTGAACAACATCTGCACCCACATCGTGGACATCGACTACAATCAGGTCAAGCTCTACGTCGGCAACTACGACTTCTGGTACGAATCCAGCAAGATGATGCAGAGCCTGATGAACGACCAGAAGAAGCGCCGGGAAGACAAGATGCGGGAGCTGCAGGCCTTCATCCAGCGGTTCTCCAGCAACAAGAGCAAGGCCCGGCAGGCCACCAGCCGCCGGAAGCTGCTGGATCAGCTGAGCCTGGAGCAGATGCCCGCTTCCAGCCGCCGGTATCCCTGGGTCGCTTTTACCCCGGACCGGGAGGCGGGAAAGGATATCCTGAGTGTGACCGACCTGAATTACAGCCAGGACGGGGTGCAGCTGCTCAAAAACGTCAGCTTCCTGGTGACCCGGGGGCAGAAGATCGCCCTGGTGGGGAACGAGCAGGCCGCCACGGCGCTGTTCCGCATCCTGGCGGAGGAGATTCAGCCCGACAGCGGGAATATCAAGTGGGGCGTCACCATTTCTACCAGCTATTTCCCGAAGGACAACAGCCCCTTCTTCGACGGATGCGACCTGAATATGATGCAGTGGTTCGCCCAGTATTCGCCGGAGCAGTTGGAGACCTATATGCGGGGATTTTTGGGGCGGATGCTCTTCAGCGGGGACGATGTATACAAGCCGGTCAGCGTTCTGTCCGGCGGGGAGCGGGTGCGGTGCATGCTGAGCCGGATGATGCTCAGCGGGGCCAACTTCCTGATGTTGGATCAGCCCACAAACCACCTGGATCTGGAAAGCATCACGGCGGTGAACAACGGCCTCATCAACTTCCCCGGAAACGTGATTTTTACCAGCCAGGATCATCAGTTCATTTCCACCATCGCGGACCGTATCCTGGAAATCCATAACGACGGCACCGTGTCCGATTACCTGTGCAACTATGAGGAATATCTGGAACGGACGAAATGACGCCATTTGCCTTTGCCTCCGGCCTCTTCCGGCCGGAGTTTTTTTCTGTCAGAAAAGAACGGCGATCGCTGTCGTTGTTGTTAAGCAGACGTGTGGCGGAGGACCAGAATGTATGCTACCGTCATGGCGCAGAAGCTGACCAGCCAGCTGAGGGGATAAGCGACGATCAGGCGCTCATAGACGGGATTCAGGGGATAGATGAAGAAAATCCACAGCAGCCGGACCCCGCAGATGGAGAGGATGCTGATGATGGCCGGGATGGTCGCCCGCCTCATGCCGCGCATGCTGCCGGACAGGATTTCGCCCATGCCGTTGAGAAACTGAAACATGCCCACCCGGAGCATCCGGTCCCCGGCGAGGGCCGCGACCACGGGATCCGTCGTGAAAATGCTCACGATTGCCTCCCGGAAGAAGACCATGAGCCCGGCCACGGCCAGGGTGCTGAGCCCGCCGCACACCAGGCAGCAGCGAACAATCTTCCGGACCCGGGGCAGATTCCGGACGGCGTAATTCTGGCTGACGAAGGTGGTTGCCGCCTGGCTGAAGCCGTTGAGCACCTGGTAACTGTAGAACTCCGCGTTCAGGCCCACCGTGGTGCCCGCGATGACGCTGGCGCCCAGGGCGTTGATCGAGGACTGGACAATCACGTTGGAAATGGAGAACATACTGCTCTGGACCCCCGCGGGAAGGCCGATGCCAATGATTTTCCGCAGGGTGGGACCGTGAATCCGCAGCTGCCGCGGGGACAGGCGGTATCCGCCCTCCTCACGGAGCAGGATCCGCCAGAGAGCCAGGCTGTTGAAGATATTGGAAACCGTCGTGGCGATGGCCACCCCCTCGGCCGCCATGTGGAAGACGCAGACCAGAAGCAGGTTCAGCGCCACATTCAGCACCCCGGAAATGGCCAGCACGATCAGCGGACGCCGGGTATCCCCCTTGCTGCGAAGAATGGCGGCCTCGAAATTGTACAGGAGGATGAAGGGCACCCCGAGGAAATAGATGCGGAAATAGGCTTCCGCCTGGGACCGCAGATAACTGCCTTCCTCTCCGGTTCCCAGCAGCGCGTGGGCCACCGGCGCCAGGAACAGCCCCGCCAGCGTCAGCACCAGGCCGCAAAGAATGGCGAAGAGCACGGAGGTGTGCAGCGTCCGGGTCATGCCCTCCTCGTCCTTCTGGCCCGTGAAGCTGGCCATGAGCACGTTCGCTCCCACGGAGAGCCCGATAAACAAACCGATCAGCAGAAAGATGATGGACCCGTTTCCGCCGACAGCCGCCAGGGAATCGCTGCCCGCGAAGCGGCCCACCACGGCGGTGTCCGCCGAGTTGAACAGCTGCTGCAGCAGGCCGCTGGCCGCGATGGGGAGGGCGAAGAGAATCAGTTTGCCCATCAGCGGGCCCTGAAGCATATCCATCTCTCGTTTCTGCGCCATGGGAATCTCCTTTCCTCGTCGCGAAGCGGGAATCCATCTTGATTGTATGTGAAATGATACCTTATTTCAACCGTTTCATCCTCTTCCGCGTCCCCCGGGAAAGCCTTCGCTGCTTTCGGATCCGGCTCCCGGAAGGGGCCTTGGATTCCATTCAAGGACAACAGGCGGGGTTACTCTGAATCGGAGGGGGTAAACAGCATCCGGTATTCCCGGGGAGACATGCCCTTGTCCTCCCGGAATACCCGGTTAAAGCTGGAAATGCTTTGAAACCCGGAATACATCGCCACCTCCGTGAGCGACATGTCGGGATCCGCCAGGAGTTCCGTCGCTTTCTCCAGCCGCACGGTATTAAGCCATTTAGTATAGTTCATCCCCGTGATGCTGTGAAAGATCCGGGAAAAGTAATCCTTATTGACGCCGGCGAGCCTGGCCATGGCGCTCTGGGACAGATCGTCCGCTGTCAGATTATTCTTGATATAATCCGTAACCATGATCATGCGATGGGTGGCGGTATCCGTATAGCTGTAGGGATCCCCGTTTTTGATTTCGGAGGCAAATTCCTCCCGATGATCATCCAGGGTCTGCATGAATTCCATCAGCAGCATGCAGCAGCGCAGCTCGCGGTTGGGCGCGGCGGAAAGAAAGATGGATTTCATTTTATCCGAAATCACCTGCAGGCCGGAAACAAGCTGCGGATGGGAATGAACGCCAAGCACATGCAGATTCCTGTAGAAATGCATGATCCGCTGCAAATCAAACAGCGAATTCATAAAGGCGTTGCTGAACTGGATGATCAGCGATTTTTCCCTGTCCGCGTCGATGAACTCGTGCACTTCCATCGGCCAGACCAGCAGATAGTCTCCCTCCTCGAGAATATAGGTATGTTGATTGACTTTGAACACATTATTCTTTCCGGACCCGACCATAACGATTTCGCCGTAGGAATGCCAGTGCGCATGATAGCTGCGGCTTTTGACGCCGGTCGCAAGGTTGAAGGCGCTGATGCGGTCGAAACCGAAATTCTCATACTGGTTATAATCCATGCCGCACCCCCGACGGAGATTTCAGGGAAACCCCTTCCCGTCTTTCATTAAACCAAAGAATAAGCAGGAAGTCAATTCTTTTCGCCGAGAGCGAAGGATTGCAAAAAATGGGCGAAGGACGTCAAAAAATGGAAGGAGATGGGGGAGGCATCTTTGATAGAATAACCATTGGATTCGGGCAGGAAGGCGGAACCGTGAACACCGGTTCAGTCCTGCGCCGCGGAGGCTCAAAGCACCTGACCCCGGCCTGATCAAAAGAATGAGGAGATGATTGTCACATGAAGTACCGTACGATGGGAAAGCTGGGTATCCAGGCCTCGGCCTTCGGCCTGGGCTGCATGCGTTTTAACGGCGAAGCCTCCGGCGACAGCGTGATTAACGAAGAAAAGGCCATTTCGCTCATCCGCCGTGCCATTGACGGGGGCGTGACCTATCTGGATACCGCTTATGTCTATCTGGACAAGACATCGGAGATCGTTCTGGGCAAGGCCCTGCAGGACGGATACCGGGAGCGGGTGACCATCGCCACCAAGATGCCCATGGAGTATGTGCACAACCGGGCGGAAATGGAAGCCCTGCTGGAGAGCGAGCTGAAAAAGCTGCAGACGGAATACATCGATTTTTATCTGATGCACGGCATCAACAAGGAAAAATGGGAATACTTCAAGTCCATCGGCGCGCCGGCGTTTTTTGACGACATGAAAAAGGCCGGGAAGATCCGGTACAAGTGCTTTTCCTTCCACGGGCCCTATGAGGATTTTGAATATATCCTGAATGACTGGGACTGGGATATGGTGCAGATCCAGTATAACTACATGGATATCCACAATCAGGCGGGCACAAAGGGGCTGGAGCTGGCCGGGAAAAAGGGCATCCCGGTGGTGATCATGGAAGGGCTGCTGGGCGGACGGCTGTCCAAGGCCCCCGCCAATGTGCAGGCGCTCTACGACGCCTTCCCGGTGAAGCGTTCACCCGTGGAGTGGGCGTTCCGCTGGCTTTGCAATCATCCCGAGGTTTCGGTGGTGCTGTCCGGCTGCAACGAACAGGAGCAGATCGACGACAATCTGCGCGTTTTTGACACGGTGGAACCGAATATCATGAGCGAAGCGGAACTGAAGCTGATGGAGGACGTGCGGAAGGCTTACCTGAGCCGCACCAAAATCGGCTGCACCGGATGCCGGTACTGCATGCCCTGCCCCAACGGGGTCAATATTCCCGGCATCTTCTCCGTCTGGAACAACGTGTCCCTGTACGAGACCGATCCCAAAGGAAACTGGGACCTGCGCCAGATCAAAGAGAAGGGAAACGGCGCCGACAAGTGCATCGGCTGCGGCGCCTGCGAGGCGGCCTGCCCCCAGCATCTGAACATCATCGAAAAGCTTCAGACCGCCTGGGCGGAGCTGAACGCGGACTGAATGCGGAGTAGCATCCTTTCCGGCCCGTTCCGATCAGGGACGGGCCGAAAAGGTCAAAACTGAGGTTCAAACACATGCGGAGCAAAATGACCCTGAACATGACGGAGGGCAGGCCTCTGGCGCTGCTGTCCGTCTTTGCGCTGCCCCTGCTCATCGGCAATCTGTTCCAGCAGGCGTATAACCTGGCGGATTCCATGATCGTGGGGCGGCTGCTTGGCGCGGACGCGCTGGCGGCGGTCGGCGCCACGGGATCGATCTCGTTCCTGTTCTTTTCCATTTTCAACGGGATCAGCGGAGGATGCGGCATCGTGACGGCGCAGCTTTTCGGTGCGCGGGAGGATCTGAAAGTCCGCCGGGCCATTACCAACTCGGCCTATCTCACGTTGGCGTCCTCCCTGGTGACGGCCGTCATTTCCTTTCTGATGGTTCCCACCGTGCTGTCCTGGATGGGAACGCCCCGGGAGATCCTGCCGGACGCCATCACCTATATGCGGATGACGACGGTTTCCGTTCCGCTGATTGCCATTTACAATTACGCCTCGTCCATGCAGCGGGCCCTGGGGGATTCCCGCACGCCGCTGTACTTCCTGGTGCTGGCCTGCCTGATCAACGTCGTGCTGGATCTTCTGTTTGTGGGTTCCTTCGGCCTGGGCGTCTTCGGCGCCGCGCTGGCCACCATGCTCAGCCAGCTGCTGGCCGGGGTGGGTTCGCTGTGGTACGCGTTCCGTCGCAATCCGTATTTCCGCGTCACCCGGAACTCCCTGGCTTTTGACCGGGACATCACCAAAAGTGCGATCCGCCTTGGCCTGCCCCTGGCGCTGCAGTGGAGCCTGATCGCCGTTTCCACCACGGCGCTGCAGTCGGTGGTCAATTCCTTTGGCGCAACGGCCATGGCGGCGTATACGGCCACCAACCGGCTGGAGCAGCTGGTGCAGCAGCCCTTTGGCTCCATGGGTATGGCCCTGTCCACCTACGCGGGGCAGAACAAAGGCGCCGGGGAAACGGAACGGATTCAGCGCGGGCTGAGGGACGGGCTGCTGGCCACGGTTGCCGTGGCCTGCGTGATGACCCTGGTTATGCAGCTGTTTGGCGAATCCCTGGTGGGGATGTTCGTGCGGGAGGCGGATGTGATCGCCCTGGGCGGAAGGGCCCTGAGGATCACAAGCCTGTTCTATGCCTTCCTGGGGGTCATATACGCGGTCCGCGGGGTGCTCAACGGCGTAGGCGACGCGTTCTTTTCCTTTGTGAACGGCGCGGTGGAGATCGTCGGCCGGGTGGGGCTGCCGTTCCTGCTGCTGCGCTTCACCGCCGCGGGCGTATGGTCCATCTGGATCACCGCCGGCGTCACCTGGGTGCTGGCGGGAACATCCTGCGCCCTTCGGTATTTTTCATGGAAACGGAAACAGAGCAGTACAGGCAAAGCCGGAAAGAAGCATTACAAGGAAATCGCTTTGGCGTCCCAGCACTGAAACGGATTCGCTGGGGGGCGGGAGCCGACCGTCACCCCTGTCTCCCCCTCCGGCTGTATTTGTCGGGATAAAAAGGAGACAGAGAACCGTCCCCTGTCTCCCTCGGAGGGAAATACCTCAGAAAGCGGAGCGACTGAATAGGTACAGCCGGAGCACATGGCGCTCCGGCTGTTTTTTCAGGATGGAGGAGACAGAGAACCGTCCCCTGTCTCTGACACCGGAGCGCATGGCGCTCCGGCTGTTTTTGCCGGGATAAAAAGGAGACAGAGAACCGTCCCCTGTCTCCTTTTGGAATTATTCCACGGTGCAGTACATGAAGTACTTGTATCCCAGCGGGTTGGCGAAGAAGCCCTTCACGTTGCTCTTCACCATGTAGATGTCGGTGTAGTAATACAGGGGGGTGATGGCGCCGGTGCTCATCAGCAGATCCTCGGCGGCATGCATCATGGCATAGCGGGCATCCTTGTCGCCGCAGGTCTTGACGGCGGTGATGGCGGCGTCATAGGTCTCGGCCCAGGTGCCGTTCTCCACCTTCACGTCCACACCGTAGGGGGTCAGATCCATGTTGAACATCTTCAGATCCGCGTGCTCGCCCTTGCCGAACTGGGAGTCGTTGTTGCCGGAGGCGGAAACCCACATATCCAGGAAGGAGATGGGATCGTTATAGTCCGCCAGCCAGCCGTTGCGGGCCACGGTGTAGTCGCCGTTCTTCCGGGTGTTCAGGAAAGTGTTCCACTCCTGGTTGACCAGGTTCATCGTGATGCCCACGCCGCTGACCACGCTCTGCAGATACTCGCCGATCAGCTTGTGGCCGTCGTTGGTATTGTACAGATACTCGATGGTGGGGAAGTTGGTGAACATACCGGTGGCTTCGTCGAAGGTGTAGTACTTCTTCAGGGTTTCGATGGCGCTCTCCCAGTTCGCTTCATAGGCGTCCTCGGAGACGTTCCAGTATCCCGCGTACTCATCGGAGGGGCCGGCGTTCTCATAGAACTGCGTCTTGCCGTCCGCATCGGTCATACCCAGGGCGACGAAGGAGGACGCGGGCTGCTGTCCGGCCTTGCCGATCTCGGTCACGATGTAGTTGCGGTCAAACAGCAGGCCGATGGCGAAGCGGATTTCCTCTTCCGCCTTCTCGGCTTCCTCGCCGGTCAGCTCGCAGCCTTCGGGCAGGATGTTGGCGTTCACATTCCAGGATACGTAATAGGTTCCCATCTGGGAGCCGACCACGAATTCATCCGGATACTGGGCCTTCAGGGCGTCGATTTCCGCGTTGGGCACGCTGTCGATCATCACCCAGTCGCCGTTCTGATAGTTGGCCAGCATGTTGTTTTCATCATCGGACAGATAGAAGTTGATTTCATCCATCTTGATGGTGTCGGCCAGGAAATAGTTGTCGTTCTTGGTCAGGGTGATCACGGAGTTATGTTCCCACTTGGTCATGGAATAGGCGCCGTTGGAAACATAGGTCGCCGGATCGGTGGCCCAGGCTTCGTTGGCCACCACGTCCTCCCGCACGGGCAGGAAGCTCGGGAAGGCCAGCAGTTCATTCCAGTAGGACACATCGTTGTTCAGCGTCACCACCAGGGTCTTGTCGTCGGTGGCTTCCACGGCCAGCTCATCCGGATAGCCCTTGACGACCTCGAACATGTAGCCGTAGTCGGCGCCCAGCTCCGTAGAAGAGGCGCGCTTCCAGGCGTACTCAAAATCCTTCGCGGTCAGATCCTGGCCGTCGGACCACTTCAGGCCGTCCACCAGGGTGTAGGTATAGGTGGCGGTGCCGTCCTCGTTGATCACGGCGGCGGGCAGCTCGGTGGCGCAGGCCGGGATGATCTCCAGGGCGCCGTTTTCATCCTGGGCCCAGGTAGACAGACCCGTGAACAGATGGGCGATCATGGTCGCGCCGTCCACAGCGGAGTTCAGAGCGGGATCCAGGGTATCCGGCTCAGAAGCGATGCAGACATTCATCGAGGTCTTGGCGTCTTCCGCGGAAGCCGCCACCGCGCAGGACAGGGTCATGACCACTGCCAGCAGCAACGCAGCAAACTTTTTCATGGGGTTCCTCCTTAAAAAAGATTTATTTCATCATACGGTTTCCCGCATGAATGAATCGGATCAGCCGATCTCCGCCAGCCGGTGGCAGGCGACGAAATGCCCTGTCTCCACCTCTTTGAATTCCGGCATGCTCCCCGCGCAGACGTCCGACGCATGGGGGCAGCGGGTGCGGAAGGGGCAGCCGGAGGGGGCGTTCAGCGGGCTGGGGATATCCCCGGAGAGCATGATGCGCTTGTTGGCCCGGGCCTTTTTCGGATCCGGCAGGGGCACCGCGCTCAGAAGGGAACGGGAATAGGGGTGCAGGGGACGCCTGTAGATTTCCTCTGCGTCCGCCAGTTCGACCATCTTGCCCAGATACATCACGGCGATTCGGTCGGAAATATGCCGCACCACCAGCAGGTCATGGGCGATGAACAGATAAGTCAGGCCCAGCTGCTCCTGCAGTTCGTCAAACATATTGATCACCTGGGCCTGGATGGATACATCCAGGGCGGAGACCGGCTCGTCGCATACGATGAATTCCGGATTCACCGCCAGGGCCCGGGCGATGCCGATGCGCTGGCGCTGGCCGCCGGAAAACTCATGGGCGTAGCGGGAAGCGTGCTCGCTGTTGAGCCCCACATACCCCAGCAGCTCCAGCACCCGGTCGTTCCGCTCCGCCTTGTTCTTGCAAAGGCCGTGCACATCCAGGGGTTCGGCCACGATGTCGGACACCGTCATGCGGGGGTTCAGCGAGGAATAGGGATCCTGAAAAACCATGGTGGCCTTTTTGCGGAATTCCTTCAGGCTCGCCCGGTCTCCGATTTCCTTCCCGTCATAGATCACCTTTCCGCCGGTGGGCTGATACAGGTGCAGGATGGAGCGCCCCACCGTGGTCTTGCCGCAGCCGGATTCTCCCACCAGGCCCAGGGTTTCCCCTTTCCGGATGGAGAAGGAAACCCCGTCCACCGCCTTCAGGGGCCTGGAGCGGAAGAAGCCCATGTTGATGTCAAAATACTGCTTCAGGTCCTGAACCTCCAGCAGCGTTCCGTGCTCACTCATGCTCTCCGTCTCCTTCCAGGGTGATGACGCCCTGCGCCGCCAGATCCTTCACGTTCATCCAGCAGCTGCTGATATGATCCTCGCCGACCCACATCTCTTCGGCCCGCCGCGTCAGGCAGATCTTCAGGGCCCGGTCGCACCGGGGGGCGAAGGGGCAGCCGGCGGGCATGTTCAGCAGGTCGATGGGGGTTCCGGAAATGGGCTGAAGCCGTTCCCCGTTGTCATCGTCCCGGGGGATGGACCGCATCAGCCCCTTGGTGTACTCATGGGCTGGATGGTAGAAGATCGCGTCCGCGGTGCCCCGCTCGCAGATGGAGCCCGCGTACATCACGATCACCTCGTCGCACATCTGGGCGACCACGCCCAGGTCATGGGTGATCATGATGATGGCCATGCCCAGCTTCTTCTGCAGATCCGCCATCAGCTCCAGAATCTGGGCCTGGATGGTCACGTCCAGGGCCGTGGTGGGCTCGTCGGCGATCAGGATATCCGGCTCGCAGGCCAGGGCCATGGCGATCATGACCCGCTGGCGCATACCGCCGGAGAGCTCAAAGGGATACTGCTTCAGCCGCTTCTCCGGCTCGTTGACATTCACCAGCCGCAGCATCTCCAGGGCCCGGTCCTTCGCTTCCTTCCGCTTCCGGCTGGTATGCAGGGTGATAGCCTCCACCAGCTGATGCCCGATGGTATAGGTGGGATTCAGGGAGGTCATGGGATCCTGGAAAATGATGGAAATCCGGTTCCCCCGGACGCTCCGCAGGGTCTTCTCATCCGCGCCAACCAGCTCCTGCCCGTCCAGCTTTACGCTGCCCCGGACGATCTTCCCCGTGGGCGCCAGAATCTGCATCACCGAATAAGCCGTCACCGATTTACCGGATCCGGATTCCCCCACAATGCCCAGGACCTTGCCCCGGTCCAGCCGGAAGGAAACCCCGTCCACGGCCTTCACCTCACCCGCGTCCGTAAAGAAGGAGGTGTGCAGATCCTTTACTTCCAGCAGGGGCTGCTTCGCGGAAGCGCCCTGTTCTCTGTTCTCTGACATGGTATCCTGCCCTTTCATTCATCTTTCCTTCCGGCCCGTCAGGCGTTCAGCTTCGGGTCAAAGGCGTCGCGCAGCCCGTCCCCGAAGAGGTTCAGCGAAAGCACGATCAGGCAGATAACCACCGCCGGAATCACCAGACGGTAGGTATAGCTCGTGATGCCGTTGAGCGCCTCGGAGGCCAGGGACCCCAGGGAGGGCATCGGGGCATTGACGCCCAGGCCCATGAAGGAAAGGAAGCTTTCGGTAAAAATCGCGTTGGGAATCTGCAGCGCCGTGGAGATGATGATCACGGAGATGCAGTTGGGCAGCAGGTGCTTGCGGATGATCCATCCGCCCTTCGCGCCGGTGGCCTGGGAGGACAGCACATATTCCTGCTCCCGCAGGGACAGAATCTGCCCCCGGATCAGCCGGGCCATGCTGACCCAGTACAGCAGGCCGAAGACGATGAACATGGAAATCACGTTGGAGCCGATCTTTTCCAGAATCGTCCCCTCCACGTTCAGGGTCTTTCCCAGCACCACCGCCAGCAGGATGATCACCAGCATGTCCGGCAGGGAATAAATAATGTCCACAATCCGCATGATGATGATGTCCACCTTGCCGCCGCAATACCCGGCGACGGACCCGATCACCATCCCGATCAGCAGCACGATGATGCTGGCGAAGAAGCCCACCGCCAGGGAGATGCGGGCCCCGTATACCACCCGGATAAAGTAATCCCGGCCGTGCCCGTCGGTCCCGAAGATGTGGGGGAAGAGCTTTTCCCCTTCCTCCATCCGCTTCAGCTCCGTCTTGCCCCAGGTAAAGGGCGCCAGGTTGTTGTAGGAGCTGTCCACCGGCTTGCCCGGGCGGACGCCCAGCATGCTTTCATAGGAATAGGGCCAGACCATGGGCAGGATGATGACCGCCAGGGTAATCAGCAGGATCAGGATCATGCTCACCGTGGCCACCTTGTTCTTCAGCAGCCTCTTGCATCCGTCCCGGAAGAAGGTGCTGGAGGGGCGCATCCGGGAAATATAGGCCTTTTCCTCCTCCGTCGCCGGCTCAAACAGCTTCGGATCCAGGTGCAGGCTGAAGGGTTTGTTGGCATTCAGCATCTCTCTCAGCCCTCCCTCATTCAAATTCGATCCGGGGATCGACGATTTTGTACAGAATGTCGCTTACCAGGTTCATGATCACGATCAGGGAAGCGAGGATAATGGTGGTCCCCATGATCATGGTATAGTCACGGTTGATGATGCTGGAGATGAACTGCCGCCCGATGCCCGGCACGGCAAAGATCTGCTCCACCACCATGGACCCCGTCACGATGTAGGCCAGCATGGGGCCCACATAGGTGATCACCGGGATCAGGGAGTTTTTCATGGCGTGCCCGAAGATGATCTTCGCCCGGGATACGCCCTTGGCCCGGGCCGTCCGGATGTAATCCTGCCCCAGCACGTCCAGCATGGAGGAGCGGGTCAGCCGGGTAATGTAGCTCATGGGATACAGGGACAGGGTGATCACCGGCAGAATCAGCCCGCCCTGGGCGGCGCCGTTGGCCGGGAGCAGCCCCAGATGGACGGAAAAGATGATCAGCAGCAGCGTGCCCATAATAAAGGAAGGCATGGACACAAACGCGGTGGTGATGACCATGATCACCTTGTCCAGCACGGTGTTGCGCCGGATCGCGGCCACGGCGCCCAGCACGATGCCCGTCACCGTGGCGATGAGGGCCGCGATGACGCCCAGGCGGGCGGAGGTCTTCATCCCGTCCGCGATGATGGCCACCACCTGACGGCCCCGCTGCTTCAGGGAGGGCCCGAAATCAAACCGGGTCACGATATCCCGCAGGTAGGTCACATACTGGGTCATCAGAGGCTTGTCGAGCCCGTATTTGGCTTCCAGGGCCGCCTGGGCCTCCTTGGAGATGGCCTTCTCCCCCACAAAGGGACCGCCGGGCACCGCGTGCATCACAAAGAACGTCACCGTAATGACGATCCAGATGGTCAGCAGCGCCAGCAGGACCCGCTTCAGAACGTAGAAAAGCATCTTGGAACTCATACGCATAACTCCTGTTTTCCCATTGGGCGCCGGGATTCCCCGGCCGGAGGACCGCTTCTTTCCGCTCGATCCGAAACTGCCTCCGAAAATATACTGAACATTATAAGTCGCTTCCTCAGGAAAAGACAGGGGAAAACAAAAAAAATACAATCCGGTAAATCTGAGGTCTGCAGTTTACGGGAGGGGGAGGGCATGGTATAATGCACGGAAAGTCCGCGGGCCGGGCGGTCATCCGCCAGTGGAACGGGAATACGCGGTTTCGGGAGGAAAACAGGATGGACAAGGTATTCAGAATGCTGATCATCAATCCGGGCTCCACGTCCACGAAGATCAGCGTGTTCGAAAACGATCGGCATCTGTTCGAAACGAGCCGGTTTCATGACGCGCCGGTGCTGCTGCAGTATCCGCACGTGAACGATCAGGTGCCGTTCCGGTATCAGGTGATGCTGGAGATGCTCCGGGAGAAAGGGGTGGAACCGGAGGAGATCGACGTGGTGGTGGGCCGGGGCGGCAGCGCCCATACCCAGCCCAGCGGCGTGACGAAGATCGACCGGAGGCTTTACGAGGATACGGTGAACGCCGTGGGTGGCAGCGAGCATGCGGCCAAGCTGGGCGTCATGCTGGCCTGGCGGTTCATTCAGGATTACCCCCGCCCGGCCTACACGCTGAACCCCACCAATGTGGATGAATACGGGGAGCTGGCCCGCCTGACGGGAATCAAGGGCATTTACCGCTCCGGCCACTCCCATTATCTGAACCAGAGAGCCGTCGCGGAGCATCACGCCGAGGTCATCGGCAAGCGGTATGAGGATTGCCGGTTTATCGTGGCGCATATCGACGGGGGCGTCACCGTGGGGGCCCACGAGCACGGGAAGATGGTGGACGGAACCATGGGCGCCGACGGGGAAGGGCCCTTTGCGCCCACCCGGATCGGGCATGTGCCGGTGCTGGCGCTGCTGGATTATCTGCAGGATCACTCCCCGGAGGAAGTGCGCCGGATGTGCTCCCGGGCCGGGGGCTTCGTCAGCCTGTTCGGCACGTCCAATTCCGATACCGTTCACGGCCTGGTGCAGCAGGGGGACCGGAAGGCCACCCTGGTCTGGGATACGATGATCTATCAGGTCTGCAAGAGCATCGGCGAGATGAGCGCGGTGCTTTGCGGCCAGGTGGACGCCATCCTGCTGACCGGGGGGCTGATGCGCTTTGACGATATCACGGAAAAAATCCGGGCGCGGTGCGAATGGATCGCGCCGATCTGCGTCTATCCGGGCGAAATGGAGCAGGAAGCCCTGGCGCTGTCCACGCTGAAGGTGCTGCGGGGAGAGACGGAGGCCCTGACCTACAGCGGAAAGCCCGTCTGGCAGGGGTTCGGTGGGATTGATCTGTAAAGCGAGGAAACAGGGGGCGGAAGGGCCCTTTCGGAAAGGAGAATGAAGCGATGAGCATGATGGAGCTGGCGAGGGAGAAGGCCCGGCGGAACCGGAAACGCATTGCCCTGCCGGAGGGGGAGGAGAAGCGCACCGTCCAGGCGGCCGCCCGGATCTGGCGGGAGGGGCTGGCGGAGCCCATCCTGATCGGGAACCCGGAGCGGATCCGGGAGACGGCGAAGGAAACCGGCACGGACCTGGACGGGATCGAGACGGTTGATCCGGCGTCCAGCGTCCGGCGGGCCGCGTACGCCGATACGCTCTACGAGCTGCGAAAGAGCAAGGGCCTGACCCGGGAAGAGGCGGAGAAGCTGGCCCTCGATCCCATGTATTACGGGATCCTGATGGTCAAATGCGGGGACGCGGACGGGCTGGTCTCCGGGGCGGAGCACACCACCGGGGACATGCTGCGGCCGGCGCTGCAGATCATTAAGACCCGGCCGGGGATCCGGATCGTTTCCTCCAGCTTTCTGATGAGCTGCCCCAACCGGGACCTGGGGGAGAACGGCCTGCTGGTTTACGCGGACTGCGTCGTGGTGCCCAACCCCACCGCCGACGAGCTGGCGCAGATTGCTGTTTCCGCGGCGGAGACCGCCCGGGTGCTCTGCGGCATCGAGGAGCCCCGGGTGGCCATGCTCTCCTTTTCCACAAAGGGGAGCGCACGGCACGAACTGGTGGACAAGGTGCGGCAGGCGACGGAGATCGCTCACCGGATGGCGCCGGACCTGATCCTGGACGGGGAAATGCAGTTCGACGCCGCGCTGGTGCCCGAAGTGGGCCGGAGCAAGGCGCCGGGCAGCCCGGTGGCCGGACGGGCCAATGTCCTGATCTTTCCGGATCTGCAGAGCGGGAACATCGGATACAAGATCACCCAGCGGATCGGCGGGGCGGAGTGCTTCGCGGTGCTTCAGGGGCTGGCGGCCCCCTGCAATGACCTGAGCCGGGGGTGCAGCGTGGAGGATATCGTGAATACCGTCGTCCTGACGGCCGTGCAGGCAGGGGGCGGGAAGTGACAGCCACGGAGGAGAAAGAGGCATGAGATTTCTGCATCTGGCGGATCTGCACCTGGGGAAGAGCATCTACGGCACCTCCCTGATCGACAGCGGGGATCAGCAGGTCTGGGTGGAGCGGTTCCTGGAACGGGCCCGGGAAACGAAGCCGGACGCCGTCCTGGTGGCGGGGGACGTGTATGACCGGAGTCTTCCCCCGGGGCGGGCGGCCCAGCTGCTGAGCCGAATGGTGACGGAGCTGGCCGGCATGGGGATTCCCATTCTCCTGACCGCCGGGAACCATGACTCCGTGTATCACCTGTCCTTTTTAAGCCCGCTGCTGGAGGCCAGGCAGGTCTACATTTCCCGCCCCCTGGAGCAGTCGGCGGAGCTGGTGCGGGTGACGCTGAGGGATGAATACGGGCCGGTGACCTTCTGGCTGATGCCCTACGTCTATCCGGCCGCGGCGGCACAGGCGCTGGAGGATGAGGAGATCCGGGATTACGATACGGCCGTGCGCAGGCTCCTGGCGGCGCAGCCGGTGGATTTTTCCGGGCGCAACGTCATCATCGCGCATCAGAATGTCACGTTTGGTGGGGCTGAAGCGGAGCGGGGCGGGTCGGAATCCACGGTGGGCGGCGTAGGCCAGGTGGATTATACCGCCTTCGACGGGTTCGATTATGTGGCGCTGGGGCACATCCACTCCTCCTATTCCGTGGGGCGGGAAACGGTGCGGTACGCCGGATCGCCCCTGGCCTATCACTTTAACGAAACGAAACAGCCGGCGAAGGGTCCGCTGCTGGTGACCCTGGGGGCGAAGGGCGAGAAGGTTGATATTGAGCGCCAGGAGATCGAACCCCTGCACCGGATGCGGGAGATCCGGGGCTCCTACGCGGACATTCAGGCCCAGGCGGCCTATCACCCCCGCGAGAATGAATATCTGAAGATTGTCCTGACGGACCGGCGGATCACGCCGGAGATCTCCGACTATCTGCACGAAACGGCCCGGGCGCACGGCAGCACCCTGATGGAACTGACCAGCGACTTTCAAAGCTTCACGGGGGACGCGGTGTTCACCCGGACCCGCGACATGCGGGAGCGTCCGGCGGAGGCGCTGTTCGCGGACTTTTACCGGGACAGGAACAACGGCGTTGAGGCGGAGGAAAAGGATCTGGAGCTGATGGCGCTCATCGGTGAAATGACCCGAAGCGCCGCGGCCGCCGGGGAGGAGCCGGGAGAGAGGGAATTCAAAAAAATTCTGGATTTCGTTCTGGGGCAGGAGGTGAGCCGGGAATGAAGCCCGTTACGCTGGAGATGACCGCCTTCGGATCCTACGCGGAAAAAACGGTGATCCGTTTCGGGGACTTCCGCCAGGGTCTTTTTCTGATTTCCGGGGAAACAGGGGCGGGAAAGACCATGATCTTCGACGCCCTGGCCTTTGCCCTGTACGGGAAGACCAGCGGCGGGGAACGAGATCCCCTGCGGATGCATTGCGACCGGGTCAGCCTGGGGGAGGATACCCTGGTCAGGCTCCGCTTTGAGCAAAACGGCAAAGCATATACGGTGGAGCGGACAATCCATTTCACCCGGAAGCGCGGAACAGCGGAGGAATACGGGGATCCGAAGCAGGACGCGGTGCTGACGGAGCCGGACGGCCTGACCGTCAGGGGGCAGGAGAAGGTCAACGCCCGCTGCAGCGAGCTGCTGGGGATGGACGTGGAGCAGTTCCGGAAGATCATCATGCTGGCGCAGGGGGAATTCCGGGAGTTTTTGAAGGCCAACAGCGAAAAGAAAAACGAGATCCTGGGCAGGCTGTTCGACAACAGCGCCTTCACCCGGTATCAGAACCTGATCGGCGGAGCCAGGGCGATGCTGCAGGAGCGGCGCAGGGAAAACCAGGAGAAGCTGACGGCCTTGATTCGGGAGGGCTTTCCCGAGGAGGAGCAGGTGAACTATCATCCGGAAAGCCCGGACTTTCTGGACCGCCTGGCCCGGCTGGTCCGGGAGGATGAGGAGCGGCTCGCGGAGCTGGGAAAGCGGAAGGAAGCGGCCCTGGAGCTTCTGGCGAAGCTGAACAAGCGGCACGGGGAAGCGGCCCTGGTGAACCGGGATCTGGAGGAGCTGGACAAACAGCGGGAAAGAATGGCGCTCCTGACCTCCCGGGAAGGGGAAATCAAAGCCCTGAAACAAAGGACGGAAACGGCGGCCGCGGCGCTGCGCGCGGTGAAGCCCGGGATGGACGCCCGGACAAAAGCGGAGGACGCGCTTCGAAAGGGAGCAGAGGAACTGCGGCGGCTGGAGGCAATGATGCAGGCCTGCGAGCGGGAGCTGGAAAACGCCCTGGCCGCCGCCGCCGGGGACGCGGAGGCAAAAGCCCGGACCGAAGCGCTGGGACAGGATATTCACGCGCTGCGGGAGCAGCTGCCCAGATACCGGGAAATGGAGGAGAAGGTCCGGGCGCGGGATGCCGCGGCGCTGGCGGAGCGGAAGGCCGGAGCGGACCGGGAAGCTTCGGAACAGCGGGCGCGGGCGCTGAAGGAGGAGCAGGACGGAATCGCGGAAGTGCTGGAGGCGCTCAAGGACATCGATCACCTGACGGAGGAGCGGGCCAAACAGGAGGAGGAGGCCCGCAAGGCCGTGGAGGCGCTGACCGGAAAGGGCGGCGTCGCCGAGCGCGCGCGGGCGCTGAAGGCGGAGGAGGCGGGGCTGCGGGCGGACGAAATCCGTCTGGCGGAGCTGTCCCGCAAGGCCCTGGAGGCGGAAAACAGGCATCACGACCTCTATAGGCGGTTCATCGCCGGGCAGGCAGGACTGCTGGCGGAAACGCTGCGGCAGCGGATCGACGCAGAGGGAGAGGCGGCCTGTCCGGTTTGCGGCGCGCTTCACCGCCGGGGAGACGAAACCCATCTGGCCCGGATGGCGGAAAACACCCCGGACGAGAAAAAGGTGGAAGCAGCGAAAAAGGCGGCGGAACAGGCGGAAGCATCCCGTAAAGGGCAGGACGCGGCGGTTCAGGAGAAGCGGGCCGGCCTGGAAAGGAACCGACATGAGCTGCTGATGAAGGCGTTTCCGCTGTTTCCGGACTGCGCCTGGGAAAGCCTTTCCTCGGAGGCTTTCCTGGAAGCGGAGGAGCGGAGGCTCCGGGAGCGGAGCCGGGAAGCGGCGGCCGCCCTGCGGGACGCCCGGAACAAGCGGGCGGAACGGGACGGCGCGCTTCGCGCTCAGGCGGAGAACCGGGAAAACCTGGAGCGGGTTGCACGGCAGATCGAGGAGCTGAAAGCGGAGGAGAGCCGCCAGCACGCGGCTTTTGCCGCGGCGCAAAGCGCGGCGGAAGCCATGAGGCGGACGCTGAAGCTCGCCTCCGCCGAGGAAACGGAACAGCAGATCGCGGCCTGGGAACGGGAGCAGGAGGCCCTTCAGAGGGACATCCGGGCCCACGAGAAAGCGGAAACGGACGCCCGGGCCGCCCTGAACAGGACGAAGGGCAGCCTGGAAGGGAAGCGGAATGAGATTCCCTCGCTGCGGGAAGCGCTGGCCCTGGCGGAGGAGGCGCTGAAAAAGGCACTGGCGGAGCACGGCTTTCCGGAGGAAAAGGACGCCCTGGCCGCCTTGGAACCCATCGGAAGGGCGGACGGGGAACAGTGGCTGCAGCAGCAGAATCAGACGATCCACGACTTCGTGCTGGACTGGCGGAATACGAAGGCACTGATCGCCTCCCTGGAGGAGAAGACCGAGGGAAAGCGGAAGACGGATCTGAAGGAATTGGGGGATCAGATCAACGCCCGGAAAGCGGAGCAGGCGCTGGCGGACAGCGAATATAACGCCGGAAACGCCGCGCTCAGCGCGCACCGGCGGATTCTGGATCGGGCCAGGGAAACCAAACAGGCCCTGTCCTTGACGGACGGGGCCTGGCAGCGGCTGAATGCCCTGGGCACGCTGGCCCTGGGGTCGGCGGGGGACGGCGGAAAGATCAGCTTCGACCGTTACGTCATGGGGGCGGTTTTCCGGGACATCCTGGAAATGGCCAACCGGCGGATCAATATTATGAGCGGCGGCCGGTACGAGCTGGTGCATAAGAAGGATACCGACCGGAAGAACGCCAAGGCGGGGCTGGAAATCGAGGTGCTGGATACGGCCACCGGCCGGGTCCGCCCCTCCTCCCTGCTGTCCGGCGGGGAAGGGTTTTACGCCTCCCTGTCGCTGGCGCTGGGGCTTTCCGACGCGGTGCAGAACCACGCGGGAGGGAAGAAGCTCGACGCGCTGTTTATCGACGAGGGGTTTGGGACGCTGAGCCCGGATGTGCTGGACAAGGCGATGGAGGTGCTCAATCAGCTGTCCGCCGGGAACCGGCTGGTGGGGATCATTTCCCATGTGGACAAGCTGGACGAGAGCATCCCCCAGAAGATTCGGGTGACTTGTGACGAAAGGGGCAGCCACGCGAAGCAGGAGCTGTCATAAACAGAGGAGACTGGTAGGGTCAAAGGGAACCATCCCGTATGATCACGGCATAGCGGGATCAGGCGGCATGGAAAGACACAGTGGAAAGGTCGGGCAGCATGAAATCGGAGACGGACGCATACGCTTTTATTCTCAATCCCATCGCGGGCAGCGGCTTCGCGGTGGAAACCATGGAAAAGATCGAAGCCGAAATGAAGCGGCGGAACCAGCCGTACCGGGTGTTCCGGACGGAAGCCCCCGGACACGGGACGGAGCTGGCCCGGCGGCTGGCGGCGGATGAGACGGTTCGGGCAGTGATTTCTGTCGGAGGGGACGGCACGGCCTTTGAGGTGGCCAGCGGCGTCATGGGCACGGGAAAACCCATGGCGGTGATCCCCGCCGGGACGGGGAACGATTTCATCAAGACGGCCAAAATACCGAAGGATCCCATGGAAGCGCTGAATGCAGCGCTGACAGGAACAGCCGCCCCGGTGGACATGGGGCGGCTGGGGGAAGGAAGCTTTCTGAACGTTTGCGGGACGGGCTTCGATGTCACCGTGCTGGACTTTGCCGAAAGCCTGAAGCAGCGCTACCGGGGGCTGCTGCCCTATTTCCTGGGACTGCTGAAGGCCATCGCCCATTACAGGCCGGTGCGCCTGAAGCTGGAGATCGACGGACAAAAGGAAGAAGGGGAGTACCTCATCTGCTCCGTGGCTAACGGGCGGTATATCGGCGGAGGCATTCCCATTTGCCCGGCGGCGGATCCGGAGGACGGGAAACTGGATGTGGTTCTGGTGAAGAACGTTCCCCGGCGAAAGATCCCCCTGTACCTGCCCGGGCTGATGATGGGGAGAATTCTGCATTTTCGGGTCACCCGGCACCTTCTGGCGGAGGAAGTTCACATGGAAGGGGAAAACATGCGCCTGAATGTGGACGGGGAAATCTTTTCCATGAACCGGGCCGATTTCGCCGTCCGGAAGAAGGTGCTGAATCTGATCCGGTAAGGGGCACCCTTCCGGGCTCTCAGCCGTATTTCGCCGCCAGGTCCTCCAGGGCGCGGAGGTAGCCGTCAAAGCCCATGCCGATGTAATGCAGCTCACAGGCCATGCCGGCATAGGAGATCCGGCGGAAGGGCTCCCGCTGGTTGACATCGCTGATATGCACCTCGGCGGCGGGGAGCCCCACGGCTTTGAGCGCGTCCAGGATGGCGATGCTGGTATGGGTGTAGGCGGCGGGGTTGATGATGATGGCGTCCTCCCGGCCGTAGGCCTGCTGGATGCGGGTGACCAGATCGCCCTCGCTGTTGGACTGGAAGAAGGCAACCTCCACATGCAGTTCATCGGCCCGGCGCAAAATCATGCCGCAGAGGCTGTCATAGGTGCCGCTGCCGTAAATGGCGGGCTCCCGGATGCCCAGCATATTCAGGTTGGGCCCGTTGAGAACAAGAATTTTCATGGCGTTTCTCCTGATCTATTGTAACTGTTCCGTTCAGCAAGCTCCGCGCTGAGGCGTCCCCCGGAGGGGAATACCTCAGAAAGCGGAGCGACTGAATCGTTATGGTTTTCTTTTGTTCAGCCAGGCCAGGATCTGTTCCGCGGCTTCCCCGGGGGTGGGCGCGGAGACCGCCAGGTCCCGCCAGGCTTCGTAGAGGGGCCTGCGTTCGGCGTAACGTTTCGCCAGGGCGTCCCGATCCGCGGACAGGGGCCGGTCCCCCTCCAGGGACAGGGCGCCCAGGGGGCGGTCCAGGTGAATCAGCCAGCCGTTCTGCCGCAGAAGGTCCAGGTTTTCCGGGCGGGTCACCGCGCCGCCTCCGACGGAGATGACGCGCCCGCTTTGCTTTCCGGCGTCCCGCAGGGCGGCGGTTTCTTTTTGCCGGAAGGCCGCTTCCCCTTCCGCGCGGATCAGGTCCCCGCAGGAGACGCCGCCCGCGGCCTCCTCGATCATGGCGTCCGTATCCAGCCAGGCCCGGCCGGTCCGCTCGGCCAGGAGCCGGCCGACGGTGCTCTTTCCGGAGCCGGGCATGCCGATGAGGATCAGGTTCCGGGACTGAGCCTCCAGCAGGGCGGTCACCCGGTCCACCTCGGAGAGCGGAATATCGCGCCCCGTGAAGAGCTGCGCGGCTTCCCGGGCCTGGGCGACCA
The DNA here is from genome assembly GCA_017512805.1 of Clostridia bacterium. Classification (GTDB taxonomy): domain Bacteria; phylum Bacillota; class Clostridia; order Christensenellales; family Aristaeellaceae; genus Aristaeella. The sequence continues at coordinate 25,660 of JAFWES010000062.1, read as the reverse complement.
GCATCAGCAGGCCGTTCATTCCGGGGATTCCCCGGCGCCGGGCCTCCAGGAGCAGGGCGGTCTGGGCGGGGTTGTAGATCAGGTCCAGCACGCCGCCCAGGGAGGGAAAGGCCTCCAGGCTGACGGGCTGATCTCCGTTATGCGGATACATGCCCACGGGGGTGGCGTTGACCAGCAGATATGCGTCCCGGTGGCGGGAAAGGTTCCCATAGTGATCCGGGCCCCGGCGGGAGATGACCACCACCTCCCCGGCGCCTTTTTCCCGCAGGCAGGCCACCGCCGTGTGGCTGGCGCCGCCGCTGCCCAGCACCAGACATTTCCGGCCCCGAAGATCCGGATTCATCCGGTTCAGCATGGCCATGAAGCCGGCGTAGTCGGTATTGTATCCCGTCAGGCGGCCGTCCGGGCCTTTCACGATGGTGTTCACCGCCCCGAGGGCCCGGGCCCGGTCGGACAGGGCGTCCAGACAGGGAATCACGGCCTGCTTGTAGGGAATGGTGACGTTGATCCCCCGGAAAGGCCTGCGGCGCAGGAACTCCGGCACCTGGTCGGGGGCCATGGGCAGCAGCTCGTAATCGTAGCCGCAGAGCGCCCGGTGAATCTCCGGCGAAAAGCTGTGGGACAGCGTTTCCCCCAGGAGACCGAAGCGTTCGTCGGATGAAACGGCATTCATCATCAGATTCCCTCCCCGCTCCCCATCAGACGATTTCCGAATAGCTGCCCAGATAGCTGAACTGCTCCAGGGTGGCGGACAGCTCCTCCATCAGCCGGGTGAACTGGGGGGAATAGACGGAGGATTCAAATTCAAAATAGAACATGAACTCGAAATCCTGTCCCGGAATGGGCCTGCTTTCCAGCCGGGTCAGGTTGATGCCCTGCGCGCTGAACCGGCCCAGCAGCTCGTAGAGGGAGCCGGGCTTATCCGGCAGGGAGAGCATGAGGCTGGTATGGTCGGCGCCGGGATAGATCTCCGGCTGCCGGGCGATACAGATAAAACGGGTATGGTTATTGGGATTGTTCTGGATATCCCGGGCGACACAGTTCAGCCCGTAGAGGGCGGCGCAGGCCACGGAGGAGATGGCGGCGATATCCTTGCGGCCGCTTTCCGCCACCGTGCGGGCGGCCATGGCGGTGTTTTCGCAGACATGAACCTGCCAGGACGGGTGATCCGCCAGGAAGCGGGAGCACTGCATGATGGCCTGCTGATGGGAATAAACCTCCCGGATGTCCTCCATGGCGGCGCCGGGCAGGGCCAGCAGGGTATGGTCGATCTTCACCCGCACGGACCGGACGATGAAGAAGCGGTGCCGGCGCATGGAATCATAGACGCTGGAGACGGATCCGGCCAGGCTGTTTTCGATGGGAAGAATCCCGTACCGGCAGAGGCCGGAATCCACTGCGTCGAAGACGTGGTCGAACTGGCGGAAGTACATGATGGAGGGGGCGGAGAACAACTTTTCGCAGGCGATCTGGGAATAGGCGCCTTCCAGCCCCTGGCAGGCCACGACGGCTTTGGGCGGAAAGAGAGGGGGCGTATCGCGCAGGGCGCCGCGGATGCTCTCCCCCAGCGGGCTGACGGGGCGCTGATCCAGCAGCTGGGAGGCCCGGCTCTGGGACAGGAGCAGGTTGAACAGCGCCCGCACCCCATATTCATGCTCCGGGCCGGCGGCTTCGCCCAGCCGGTTCAGCAGCGCCCGCTCCCGGCCGGGATCGCTGACGGGAATCCCGTGCTCCCGTTTGTACTGGCCGATGGAATGGGCCACGTCCATGCGGCGGCGGTACAGGTCCACGATACCGCTGTCGATGGTGTCGATTTCTTTCCGAAGTTCTTCGATCCGGTTCATGGGTCCGGCTCCTTTCTGTGGTCAAAACAATAGGAAGTTACAGCAGCTGATCCAGCAGCACCAGGGCGACCATGCTCTCCACCACGGGCACGGCCCGGGGGACTACGCAGGGATCGTGGCGGCCGGAGATGATTAGCTCCGCGGGCTGCATGCGGGAAAGGCTGACGCTGCGCTGGGGCAGGGCGATGGAGGGGGTGGGTTTGAAGGCCACGTTGACCAGCAGGGGCATGCCGTTGGTCATGCCGCCCTGGAGGCCGCCCGCCCGGTTGGTGGAGGTGACGATCCTCCCGTCCGCCACAAGAAGGGGATCGTTGTGGGCGGAGCCGCGCATGCGGGCGGCTTCGAAGCCCTTCCCGAAGCTGACGCCCCGGACGGCGGGAATGGCGAAGAGGGCCGAGGCCAGCGCGCTTTCCAGCCCTTCGAAGAGGGGTCCGCCCAGCCCGACGGGAAGGCCCAGCGAAGCGCATTCCACCACCCCGCCGACGGAATCCCCGTCCCTGCGGGCGTCTTCGATGGCGGAAAGCATTTCGGCGCCGGCTCCGTCAGAACAGACGGGGAAGCTCTTTTGCCCGGGGGCCGCCAGATCCTCCGGCTTCAGGCCGACGGGATCGAACGGATCGTCCGGGATGCCGGCGATTTCGGCGATATGAGCGCCTACGAAGACCTGCCTGTCCGCCAGCATTTGCAGGGCGATGGCGCCGGCGGCGCACAGCGGAGCGGTCAGCCGGCCGGAAAAGACGCCGCCGCCCCGCCCGTCATGGGCCGGGCCGTATTTGACGAAGGCGGGCCAGTCGGCATGGGAGGGGCGGGGAATATCCCGCAGGGAAGCGTAATCACCGCTGCGGGCGTCCCGGTTCCGGATCAGGACCGTCACCGGCGCGCCGCAGGATATTCCGTCCGCCAGCCCGCTGACGAACTCCGGGATATCTGGCTCCCTGCGGGCGGTGGTATGGGCGCCCTGCCCCGGCGCCCGGCGGCGCATCAAGGCATTTAGCCGCTCCTGATCCACCCGGACGCCGGCGGGGAGCCCGTCAATGACTGCGCCGATGGCTTCCCCGTGGGACTGGCCGAAGACCTGAACGGTCAGCTTCTTTCCCTGAAATCGCATGAAATGTTTCCTCCTCTGCAGCTATACAACACTCGCTCCGCTTTCTAAAAATCAGGGGACGCAGGAAAACTGTCCGCCCAGTTCCTGCCACCGGTCAAAGAAGCCGGGCCAGGATTTATCTGCCGCCTCGATGCCGGATATTTCGGAGGACCCGTCGGCCCGGGAGGCGGCGACGGCGGCGGCCATGACGATCCGGTGATCCCGGAAAGCGTCCACCCGGCCGCCGGGAAGACCGCCCCGCCCGCGGATGATCATTTCGTTTTCCCCGGCGTCCACCTGGCCGCCCAGGCCGCGGATCATGGCCAGGACGGAGGCCACCCGGTCCGATTCCTTCAGGCGGAGCCGGCGGATGCTGCGAATGCGGGTGTCGCCCCGGGCATGAGCGGCGACCGCCGCGAGCACCGGCACCAGATCCGGGATGTCCGCGGCGTCGATGTCGATGCCCCGCAGCGGGGCAAAGCGGCACAGCACGGACGAGAAATCCGATTGAACCTGCGCGCCGAAGGCCCGGAGCAGGGGAAGGATCTCCCGATCCCCCTGGGCGGAGTCCGGATTCAATCCACGCAAACGGATTCCCTCCCCGCTCAGGGCGCCTGCCGCCAGGAAGAAGGCGGCGCCGGACCAGTCCGCTTCCACAGCGACCTCCCCGGGGGAACGATAGCGCTGACCGCCGGGCAGACGGAATACCAGGGACTCGTCCGGGGCCGCGGACGCCTCCCGCTGCCAGCGGACGCCGAAGAGCCGGAGGGCCTGCAGGGTCATGTCCACATAGGGAGCGGACTCCAGGGGGCCGGTGATCCGGATCTCGCTTTCCCCCTCCAGCAGGGGCAGCGCCAGCATCAGGCCGCTGATAAACTGGGAGGAGACGTTCCCAGCCAGACGGTATGTCCCCGGCCGCAGCGTTCCTCCGCAGCGCAGGGGGAAGGAGCCCTCTGGCGAAAGCACGGCCCCATGGGCGGCCAGCTCCGAATACAGCGGTTCCAGGGGCCGCTGAGAGAGCTTTCCCCGGCCGGTAAAGGCGCAGTCCGCTTCCAGGGCCGCGGCCACCGGGAGCAGGAACCGCAGGGTGGATCCGCTTTCTTCGCAATCCAGAAGCGCTTTTTCCCGCCTGGTGCCGCTGACGGGATGGACCGTAAGGGCTTCGCCGTCGGCCTTCAGTTCCGCGCCAAGGGCCCGCAGGCAGCGGCAGGTGGCTTCCGCGTCACGGGAGGGCGGCACCCGCAGCACGCGGGTAGGCTGATCCGCCAGCGCGGCGCAGATCAGCAGACGGTGGGCCTGGGATTTGGAGGGCATGATCCCCTCCAGCGTTCCGCTCAGGGAACCCGGTTCGATGATTCCTGTCATATGTCTTACACGCTCCGTTCCGTGATGCCGGTCATTACTCCGTCGCAGGGGGCAATCAGGCTTTCCAGCTCGGCCGCAGGGAGGGTGACCAGCCGGCAGCTTCCCCGGGCCTGGGGCAGCACGACGGTGATCCGGTCCCCCCGGCGCTTTTTGTCGTTCATGGCGGCGGCGGCGATTTCCCGGGCGGTATACCGGGTGCTGACCGGGAGCCGCTGCTCCTGAAGAAGATCCCGCAATTCCTGACACACTTCCCTGGGACACTGTCCGGCGCTGACGGCGGCCCAGGACGCGATCATCATGCCGATGCTGACCCCCTCCCCGTGATAAATGGAGAAGCCGGAGAGCTTTTCCACCGCATGGCCGAAGGTGTGACCCAGGTTCAGCAGCTGCCGGAGATGCTGCTCATGCTCATCCCGGGCGACGATATCGCTCTTGATCCGGACGTTTTCCGCGATCAGATCCTCCATGGATGCCCCACTCCGCAGCAGGTCCAACACTGTCCCGCCGCCCAGGGCCCCGTGCTTGATGACCTCCGCCATGCCCTCGGCGTACACCGCGGGGGCCAGCGTCGCCAGCGCGGCGGGGTCGCACAGCACCAGCCGGGGCTGGTGAAACGCGCCGCAAAGGTTCTTTCCCCCCCGCAGATTGACGGCGGTTTTGCCGCCCACGGAGGCGTCCGCCATGGCCAGCAGGGTGGTGGGAATCTGGATGAAATCCACCCCCCGCAGGTAAAGGGCGGCGGCCAGCCCCGTCAGATCGCAGACCACTCCTCCGCCCAGGGAGACAAAGGCGTCGGAGCGGGTCAGGCCGGCGGCGTCCGCTTCGTCCAGCAGGCGCTCCACGGTGGAGAGGCGCTTGGCGCCTTCCCCTTCAGGAAAGACGAAGGAGGAAACCCGGAAACCGGCTTTTTCAAAGCCTTCGGACACCTCCGCCAGATACAGGGGAGCCACCCGTTCATCCGAAACGATCATGACATGCCGGCCCCGGAGCACCTCCGGGCACCGGGCCCCCGCTTCCCGCAGCAGACCGTTCCCGATCAGCACCCGGTATGGGACGCCGGTGCGCACCTCAATGCTTTTCATGGTTCAGCCCTCCGCGTCCGGAACCAGGGCGGCCCGTACCTTCCGAACCGCCCGGGCCACATCGTCAAACTGCTCCGGCGTCAGGGACTGGGGCCCGTCACACAGGGCCCGGGGCGGGTCGTTATGAACCTCGACCATCAGCCCGTCCGCTCCGGCGGCCGCCGCGGCCAGAGCCATGGGCTTCACGTAGCGGGCCACCCCGGTGGCATGGCTGGGATCCACCACCACGGGCAGATGGGTCAGATCGTGCAGCACCGCCACCGCGGAAAGATCCAGCGTGTTGCGGGTGGCGGTTTCGAAGGTGCGGACTCCCCGCTCGCAGAGGATCACCCGCTCATTGCCGCCGGCCATGATGTACTCGGCGCTCATGAGCAGCTCCTTCAGGCTGTTGGCCAGCCCCCGCTTCAGGAGAATGGGCTTGTCGATCCTGCCCAGCTCCTTGAGCAGGTCGAAGTTCTGCATATTGCGGGCGCCGACCTGGATGATGTCCACCTCCTCGAACAGGGGCAGGTGGATGATGTTCATGATTTCCGTAATGATGGGCATGCCCGTGCGGCGGCGGACTTCCTTCAGGATGCGCATGCCCTCCTCGTGCAGCCCCTGAAAGTCGTAGGGGGAGGTCCGGGGCTTGAAGGCGCCGCCCCGCAGCACCCCGGCCCCGCTGGCCTTCACGGCCTGGGCGATGGTTTCCATCTGGGCGTCAGATTCCACGGAGCAGGGTCCGGCGATGATTTCAAACTCGCCGCCGCCGAAGGCTACGCCCTCCCGGATCCGGATGACGGAATCGTCAGGGTGAAACTTCCGGTTGGCTTTTTTGTAGGGCTCGGAGATGCGCATGACGCTCTCCACGATGTCCATCCCGGAGATGAGATCCATATTGATGTGGGCGGTATCGCCCACCAGTCCGATCACCGTTTGGTACTGGCCTTCCACGATCTGGGCGGAGACCCCCTGGGTTTCCAGCCAGGAGAGCAGATGCTCCCGGTCCTCCCGGCGGACATCCCGTTTCAGAGAGATAATCATGCTTTCGAAACTCCTTCCTTTGTCGCGGCCGCCGCGCGGCGGGCCGTTTACGCCAACCCTTTTGCGCCAGCCTTTTTCCAAACCCCGGCGATCCGTCATAAAAACAGGGCCCGCAGGTATTTCTGCGGACCCTGTAAACTCCCTTTTGCCGGGAAAAAACAGTGCGGCAAAATACCCTTACCCCGCCATCAGCGTAAAAAAGGTAAAGGTAAAAGCAAACCCGAAGGTACGGCCGCTGCGCATGTCCCGACTCCTTTCCGGCGCACCCGCGCCTGAAATCTGCGGGTATTCTATCACCCGTCGGCTCCGAACGCAAGCCTCCGGGAGCGGAATACAGGGAAAAAACAATGAGAGGCGTCCCCCGGGACGGAATACCCCGAGAGCGAGGCGGAGCAGGGACTTGCAAATAGCCGGACCAGGGAGTATAATGCCGGCGTCAGAGTAGGGCCCGCAGCGTGAAGTGCTTCCGGAACGGGGAGTTGAACGGAGGACGAAGGCAGACGCCGCGGTTACGGGCCCGCACCCGCTGATTTCCATAAAGAGGAAGTCTTTGTAAACCTCCTTATGCAGCAAGGGATTGCTCTGAAAGGAGGTTTTTTGAATGTCCGGAAGATCGAAGACGCTGTATTCCCATCCCTTTTCCCGGGCCTACTGGCGGGATGCCTGCCGGGAGATCAGGGACGTACGGATGCTGGTATTCGCCGCGCTGATGCTGGCCCTGCGGCTGGCGCTGAAAACGGTGAAAATTCCGATTGGCCCGTCCCTGAACATCAACGTGCAGTTTTTTGTCACGGCGCTGGGCGCCATGGTCTGCGGGCCCGTGCTGGCGGCCTTCAGCGGCGTGTTGTCGGATACCCTGGGATACCTGATCGCGCCCTCCGGGGTCTATTTTCCCGGGTTCATCCTCACGGAGGCGGCGGGAGGCCTGGTGTTCGCGCTGGTGCTGTACCGGGCGAAGCTGACCCCCGGGCGGGTAATCCTGTCCCGGTTCTGCGTCAATTTTTTCGTCAACATCATCCTGCAGACCCCGATCATGGTGCTGTACTACAGGGTAGCGATGGGGAAGGGGTACGCCTGGTTTGACCTGCCCCGGATCGTGAAAAACCTGATGCTCTTCCCCTTTGAATCGGTGCTGCTGATCCTGTTCCTGGGGGCGGCTGTGCCGGCGCTCTCCCGCCTGGGGATGACCGGATCCGGCGCGGAGAAGATGAAGATCAACGGGCAGGTGATCCTGCAGCTGGCGGGGCTGACGCTCCTGAGCGCCGGAGCGGTGCAGCTGTATTTTTACTGGATGCGCGACAAGTTCCTGGACAAGCTGCCGGAATCGCTCCTGGCCTCCCCGGCCGTCGGAATCGCTCTGGCGGCGGCGGGCGCGGTTTGCGCGGCCGTCGCCTTCGGGCTTCGGAAACGCTGAAACATCATGAAACAGCCCCGGCCTTCGCCACAGGGATGGCAGAAGGCCGGGGCTGTTTGCTTATGAATCCTTTCCCCCGTTTACGGAACCGGCATGGTTCGCGACCTGGGTGGGATCGTCGGAGGGCACAAAATGGTCAGTGACATAGCATTCTCTTTTTCATAATCGGCAAGTGCTCAGAACAGTCACCCGTTTTTATTCCATGCGGACAGGAAAAATCCCTTCCGACCGGAGAAGAAAAGAAAAAGAAACGCTCACAGGAGTATAGCACCGGCAAGGATCGCCGCACAGCAGGCGAACACCGCGAAGTCCCCGGCGGAAAAGGGATACCGCTTATAAGCCGAATCCCGGGTCCGCAGGCGGAAGCCGCGCACCTCCGCCGCCGCGGCTGTCTGGTCCGTCTTCCGCACGGAGGAGATCAGCAGCGGCGCGCACAGGGGCACGATCATGGAAAACTTCTTCAGCCCCCGGGCCGTGTCGAAGGGGATACCCCGGGCGGTCTGGGCCTCCATGATCCCGTTCATTTCCTCCACAAACTGCGGAATGAAGCGGATCGTGGCGGCCAGGGTAAACGCATAGGGATAGGGTACATGCAGCACCTGCGTCAGCGCGTTGGTCAGATCGCTGATCCGCGTCACCGCCAGCGCCAGCGTCAGCGGCATGCATACCACCACCAGGCGCAGCACCACCTTTCCCGCGGTCAGCAGCCCCTGATCCGTAATGATCCAGAAAACCGGGTTTCCGCCTCGATAGAGCAGCGCCTGCAGCAGGAACAGGAAGACCGCGATCTTCAGCAGGCCCCGCAGAATATTCCAGGTTCGACCCGCTACCCCGGCGATGAGGCCGAAAAGCAGATTTACCGCCAGCAGCCCCAGCAGGACCGGCAGCCGGTCCGTCACGAAGGCCGCCACGCAGATGACCACCGTCAGAAGGAGCTTCGTGATGGGATTCAGCCGGTGAATGAAGGAATTCCCCGGCACATATTCGAACAGGTTGTTCATTTCTCCGTCCCTCCCTTCCGGAGTGAGGCGATCAACGCGTCCGCCATGGCGTCCGGCGTATCCGCTTCCAGGAATGTTCCTCCCAGCCGCAGTCCCAGCCCTATCATCTGCGGCGGAAGGACGGAAGCCTGTTCCATCAGCGCCGTGTCCCGGAAGATGTCCCGGATCGGCCCGCAGGCCAGCAGCCTTCCATCGGCCATCACCAGCGCCTGCCGGGCGTAATCCAGCACGACTTCCATATCGTGGCATACCATCAGGATCGTGACCTGCTTTTCCTCGTTCATTTTCCGGATCCGATCCATGATGTGGCAGCATTCCCGGTAATCCAGGCCGGTGGTCGGCTCATCCAGGATCAGTACCTCGGGCTCCACCGCCAGGATGGAAGCCAGGGCGACCCGCTGCCGCTGTCCCCGGCTGAGGGAAAAGGGCTCTTCCTTTCCGGTGAAGGAGAAATCCGCCAGCGTTTCCTCCGCCCGGGCCTGAAGGGCTTCCTCGCTCAGATCCGGGCGCACCGTCCGCAGCCCGAAGAGGATTTCCTCGCGCACCGTGTTTTTGCAGATCTGCCGGTCCGGATTCTGGAACAGGAATCCCACTTTCCGGGCCCGGTCGCTGACCCGGCTTTCCCGCAGGTCCGACCCGTCGATCATGACCCTTCCTTCCGCGGGCTGCAGCAGCCCGTCCACCAGGCGTACCGTGGTGGTTTTGCCGGCGCCGTTGGGCCCCAGAATCGCAGCGAATTCTCCCTTCGGCAGATGAAAGGATACATCCTTCACCGAGGGCTGCCCGTTCGCGTATGAAAAACTGACATGCTCCAGCGTGATCATTTCATCAGCCTCCTTGTCAGGGCCTCCGCCTCGTCCAGATCCACGCAGACAGGCTGCCTTTCGCCCAGCCGGGCCGAAAGCGCACGGCTGTATGTGGTTACCCGGGGGCAGTTCACCCCGGCCGCCTCCAGATCCTCCGCGTGGGCCAGGACCTCCCGGACTTCCCCCTGCCGCATCACGCGTCCCTCGTTGAGCACGGCCAGGTGCCGCGCGAACTCGCACAGGAGCATGATCTTCTGCTCGACGATGATCACCGTGATCCCCTGCTCTTCATTCAGCTTTCGCAGCAGGGTAAAAATCTGCCGGCTGCTGCGGGGATCCAGCTCTCCGGTGGGCTCGTCCAGCACCAGAATCTGCGGCTTGAGCGCCAGGATGGACGCGATGGCTACTTTCTGCCGCTGCCCTCCGGAGAGGGAGGCAATGCTCCGCTCCCGGAGGTCCGCGATGCCCACCATGCCCAGCGCCTCCTCCAGCCGCCGCGGGATCTCCGCCCGGGGCACGCCGAAGTTTTCCAGCCCGTACAGCATCTCATCCTCCACAACCGGGGAAATGATCTGGCTTTCCACATCCTGAAACACCGTCCCTACCAGGCGGGAGATTTGATCCAGCGGAGTCTCCACGGTATCCAGGCCGTTCACGGTCACGCTGCCGTAATAGTCGCCCGTGTAGTGATGCGGGATCATGCCGGCGATCGCCCGGGTCAGCGTGGTCTTTCCCGCTCCCGCCGGGCCGATGACGCCGAGAAAATCCCCGTCCGGCAGCGTCAGGCTCACCTCGCGCAGCGCCGGTTCCGTCCCGTTTTTATAGGTAAAGGACAAATCCTGAATGCAGATCATGGCGTTTTCTCCCTCATTTCCCCTCGGTTGTGTCAGCGGTTCAGCACCTTTTTCAGCGGCAGATACAGCAGCTGAACCAGCACGCTTCCGATGGCCGCGGTTCCCAGCACGATGGGAATATAAGCGACCAGTCCGCTGGTCTCCATGTGCATCAGCACAAACAGGCAGACCGTATACGTGGCTCCGGAAACGACGGTGGAGACGAAGGTCGCCAGCAGCGGATTCAGATCCGTGTTTTTCACTTTAAAGGGCACCTTCATCATGAAGAACATGGTCACCGCTCCCAGCAGCTCTGAGATCAGATTCAGCCACGGGGTTCCCGGAAGGAACTGACAGATGGCCCCGGCCAGAAGCCCGATGATCGCGCAGCCGGGAAGCTTCGGCCGAACCAGCAGAATGGCCAGGCAGTAGGACGCGATGGTGAAGTTTGGCTTCATGCCGAAGAAATTCACCACGCTCCCCACGAACATTTTCAGCACCGCGCCGGCCGCCAGAAGCACCGCCACGATGATCAGGTCCTGCACGGAAAACCCTTTGGTCTCCTCGTTCTTCAGCACTCTCTTTTCCGACATCATGAATCCTTCCTTTCTTCTCGGGGGACTTTTTGTCCGCCCTGTCTCGTTTTCCGGGACGGATGAACCGGCCCGCGTTTCCCGGGGGACTTTCCGTCCGCCCTTTTCCGCTTTCGGGGACAGAAAAGACCTGCCCCAGAGATTTGCTGGGACAGGTCTGAATCATCATACCTGCGGTGCCACCCGGCTTGACGCTTTCGCGCCCACTTGCCGCGTACATCGTACGGAACCCGGAATCACGTACTTCATACGCGAACCTTTGATTACGGAGGGTCAGCTCCGTCTCACATACTCAGGCGCGCCCTCCGGGAGAGCCCCTTTTCTGCTTGCCCTCAGAAGTCCATTCCTTTTCCGACCCTTACCGCCTTTCCACCGCCGACGGCTCTCTGTGAAGGATAACCCGGGAAAGTACTCACTCTTCTTCAACGGTTTAGCGTAAGATAGCATAATCCCCCCTGCTTTGGCAAGAGGTTTTTTGTATTTGCATTGTTTTTTAAAAATCCAAAAGGGCCGTCGCTTTGTGTTCCCGCGCATCGGGTATCCGTTTCTTCTATTTCATGCGGAAGTATTTCACGTAATCCGCCACCTTGACTCCGTCCGTCAGATAGCGGCACAGGATCTGGGCGCAGGCGCCGCTGTCGCTGTCCGCCTGGTGATGATTCAGATCGATTTCGTAGAAGGCGCACATTTCATTCAGCTTGTGGCCGATCCCCGGAACCACGTCCCGGCCGATCCGGACCGTATCGGTATAGGGGACCGCGTGCTTCCACGCAATGCCGTATCCGGTGAGGCATTTTTTCAGCACCATCAGATCGAAGGGGGCGTTGTGGGCCACCAGAATGCCGCTGCCCATCAGGGGCTTGATCCGCGGCCACAGAGCCCTGAAGGTGGGGGCGTCCTTCACGGTCGCCTCGCTGATGCCGGTGAGCTGGGTATTAAAATAATCGAAGGGCTGCTCCGGATTCACATAGCTGAAAAAGCTGTCCGTGATCCGGCCGCCTTCCACCACGCTGATGCCGATGGCGCTCATGCGGTCGTTCTGCCGGTTGGGCGTTTCCACATCAAAACAGACGAACCGGTCCGTGCTTCCGGAATAGGGCGGGAGCCCCTCGACGGCCCGGCCGCTGACCTTCCCGGACAGGCGCTCCGCCAGCAGGGTGTTCCGCTTGTCCACGGTCAGGTTCCGGACGCAGCAGGCGACCGCCTTTTTCTGCCCCACCAGGACCAGGGCCTTTTTGGCCCGGGTGACCCCGGTGTAGAGGAGATTCCGCTGGAGCATGGTGAAATGGGTCATCATCACCGGCATGACTACGATGGGATACTCGGCCCCCTGGGCCTTGTGAACAGTGGTGGCGTACGCCAGGACGACCTCGTCCAGCTCGGTGACATCATAGTCTACGTCCCGGTCGTCAAAACGGATGATCAGGGCTTTATCGTCCATGTCGATGGACTGAATCGTGCCGATATCCCCGTTAAATACTTCCTTATCGTAATTGTTGCGGATCTGCATGACCTTGTCCCCGGGGCGGAAGGTGTATCCGCCCCGGCGCAGCTCCGCCGGGGCGCCGCCGGGCTTCGCCGGCGCCGGGGGATTGACCGCCGCCTGCAGAACCTGATTCAGGTTTGCCGCCCCCACAGGACCCCGCTGCATGGGGGTCAGAACCTGGATGGACCGGGGCTCCGCCTGATAGAATTTCGGCAGCCGGTTCTGCACCAGGTTTACGACGATCCCCGCCGCCTGATCCGGGTCTTCGCAGTTCTGGAAGAAAAAGTCGGTGCCCGCGGCATTGGACAGATCCGGGTATTCCCCGCGGTTGATTTTATGCGCGTTGGTGATGATCCGGCTGGAGGCCGCCTGGCGAAATATTTTGGTCAGTGTGACCACCGGGAACACCCCGCTGGAGATCAGATCCCGCAGCACGTTCCCGGCGCCCACGGAGGGCAGCTGATCCACGTCGCCCACCAGAATCAGCCGCATGCCGTCGGGCATGGCCCGCAGGAGGGAGTACATCAGCATCACATCCACCATGGAGCATTCGTCCACGATGAGTACGTCCCCCTCCAGGGGGGATTCCTCGCTGCGCTTGTAGCCCTCGGGCGGCTTGAACTCCAGCAGCCGGTGAATGGTCCGGGCCTCCATGCCCGTGACCTCGGAGAGCCGCTTGGCCGCCCGCCCGGTGGGGGCGGCCAGGAGAATCCTCAAGCCCGCGAAGGCCCGGATGATGCCCATGGTGGTGGTGCTTTTGCCGGTCCCCGGGCCGCCGGTGAGAATCATGATCTTGCTCTTTCGGGCGGTGTCGATGGCCCGCAGCTGAACCTCGTCATATTCGATGCCCGCCTCCATCTGGGTGCTTTCGCCCGCGGGCCTGTCCGCCGGCGCGGCCAGAATCCGCTTCAGCCGGGATTCCACCCCCACTTCGGAATAATAGAAGGGAGGCAGATAGATGGCGAAATCCTCGGAATCCGGCAGGTTGGAGACGATCAGGTCCTCCGTCTGGATCATTTCGTCCAGGACGCGGCTGAGCGCGTCCCCGCCGACCTCCAGCAGCCGGGCCCCGGTGTCCAGCAGCTGATCCCGGATGGCGAAGCAATGCCCTTCCTCCGCCAGCTTGTTGAGCGTATAGAGGAGACCGGACCGCAGGCGGATGGGGGAGGTTTTCTCAAAGCCCAGCTTGCCTGCGATGGTGTCGGCGGTCTTAAAGCCGATCCCCCAGATGTCATCGGCCAGCCGGTAGGGGTTTTCGCGGACCACATCGATGCTCTCCGGGCCGTACTGCTTATAAATCCGGGTGGCGTGCGCGGTGCTCACGTCATGCCCCTGCAGGAAGAGCATGATGTTTTTGATTTCCTTCTGTTCCACCCAAGACTTTTTGATCCGGTCCACCCGGACCTGCCCGATTCCGGGCACGCGGATCAGGTCGTCCGGGCGTTCCTCGATCACGTTCAGGGTCTCCGCTCCGAACGTCTGGACGATGCGCTTGGCGAATTTGGGGCCGACCCCCTTGACCAGGCCGGAGCCCAGGTATTTTTCGATGCCGTATACCATGGCGGGAAGGGTTTCCTCATAGGATTCCAGCGCGAACTGCCGGCCGTACCGGGGGTCAATTTTCCATTCCCCGGTCAGGGAAAGGATGGCGCCCACGTGAACATCCGGCATGGCTCCCACCACGGTGACCAGATCGGAATACCCTTTGGCCCGGCATTTGATGACGGAGTACCCGTTCTGCTCATTCCGGAAGGTGATCCGCTCCACCGCGCACCGCAGCTTTTCCATCTTCCGCCGTTCTCCTTTCAGAAGTTTAAAACCGTCCCGCCCGAAACCGTTTGATCCCCCGCACGCCCGAGGGGCCGAAACGTCCCATCCGCGTTATTATACCGGGAAGGAAGCCTTCTTTCAACGGGCGGAGGGGAAAAACGTTCGGCAGCCCCCGGGAAGGAATACCCCGAGAGCGAGGTTGAGTAGTAACCTGCAGCCACCGGAAGCGGGGTGGGGGATGCCGCCCTGCGCCGCCTGGCGCCCGGCAATTGAAGTCCCGGTTCCGATGTGATAAAATAGCGGGGAAGTAATACAGGATCGGAAGGAAAGACGATGGAACAGGAGCACGAGACCGGAACCGTGGAGAAGATGCGGGAACTCATCCGCCGGCTGAACGCCGCCTCGGAAGCCTATTACGGCGGGCGCGATGAGGTGATGAGCAATTATGAATGGGACGCCCTGTTTGATGAACTGGAGCGGCTGGAGGGCGAAACCGGAATCGTTCTGCCGGACAGCCCCACCCAGCGGGTCGGCGCCTCCCAGGAGGATAACATCGCCGGGAGCAAGGAACCCCATGAATATCCCGCCCTTTCCCTGGCGAAGACCAAGCAGATCAGCGAACTGATGGAATGGGCGGGGGAGCGGCCGGTGTGGCTCAGCTGGAAGCTGGACGGGCTGACCCTGGTCGTGACCTATGACGGAGGCAGGCTGACGAAAATCCTGACCCGGGGAAACGGCGCCGTCGGCACCAATATCACCTTCATGCGGGACGCGATCGGGGGGATTCCTGCGGCCATTCCAGAGCGGGGGCATCTGGTGGTTCGGGGGGAGGCGGTCATCAGCTATCCGGACTTTGAACGGATCAACGAAGCCATCGCCGATCCGGATGAGAAATACGCCAATCCCCGCAATCTGGCCAGCGGCACCCTGGGGCTGGATGAGAAACGGCTGGAGGAAGTCAAGGCCCGCCGGGTGGTGTTCCATGCCTTCACGCTGGTGCACGCGGACCGGGAAATCGTTTCCTGGGGGGAGCGGATGGATTATCTGGACAGCCTGGGCTTCACTACCGTGGAGCGGGAGCGGACGGACGCGGCGGGGCTGGCCGAGGTGGTTCAGCGCTGGACGAAACGGGTGGAGGAGGGCCGTATGCCGCTGCCGGCGGACGGCCTGGTCATCTGCTATGACGATACGGCCTATGCCGCCACGGGCAGCGTCACGGGGCATCATGCCACCCGGGCGGGATACGCCTTCAAGTGGCAGGACGAGACGGCGGAAACGGTCCTGCGGAAAGTGGAATGGAGCTGCGGCGCCACCACCATTACCCCGGTGGCGATCTTTGATCCGGTTCAGCTGGAAGGAACCACCGTCACCCGGGCCTCCCTGGTGAATCTGAGCGAAATGGACCGCCTGGGCATCGGGGCGGAAGGGGAGACGGAGATCACCGTGATCAAAGCCAACAAGATTATCCCCAAGGTGGTGGGCGTGCGGAAAGCCGCGGGGCGCTATACGGTCCCGGACAGGTGCCCGGCCTGCGGGGCGGAAACGTCGGTCGCCGAGGGGGCCAGCGGGGCGAAAACCCTCAAGTGCGACAATCCCCGCTGCCCGGCCAAGCATCTGAAGAAATTTGCCCGCTTCGCGGGGAAAACCGGCGCGGATATCGACGGGATGAGCATCGAAACCCTGCGGGAGTTCATTGCGGCGGGCTTTGTCCGCACCTTCCCGGATCTGTTCCGGCTGGAGGCCCACGGGGAGGCCATTGAAGCCATGGAGGGCTTTGGCCGGAAATCCCGGGAAAATCTGATGGCGGCCATCGAAAGAAGCCGCACTCATACGGACGCGGTTCATTTCCTGACGGCGCTGTGCATTCCCCAGATCGGGCCGGACGCGGCCAAAAAGCTGGTGGGCGCTTACGGGTGGCCGGGCCTGGCGGGGGAGCTGGAGGCGGGGACCTCTTTCGCTCAGGTGGACGGGATCGGACCGGAGCGGAACGGAGCGATCTATGAATGGTATGGCGAAGCGGAAAACCGGCAGGTGTTTGACGAACTCCGGGGCCTGATGGAGATCCCCGGGGAAGCGGCCGCCGAAAAGAAGGAAGGCGGGTGCGCGGGGCTGACCTTTGTCATTACCGGGGAGGTGAACCGCTTTGCCAACCGGGACGCCTTTAAAGCCTATGTGGAAAGCCAGGGAGGCAAGGTCGCGGGGAGCGTATCAAAGAAAACCGCGTTCCTGGTGACCAATGAGCCCGATTCCGGGTCCTCGAAGAATAAGAAGGCCGCGGAGCTGGGCATTCCGATCCTCTCCGAGGAGGAATTTATAAGCCGGTTCGGCCCGGAAACCTGAGAGAGGGCAGAGAGGGCCCGGGAAATAATACAGCTGCCGGGTCCGTTTTTCATCCGTATCAATGGATGCAGGGAGCAACACCGGGGCGGAAACAGAAACCCGCGGTGCCCTGCGGAATACGAATGAAAGAGAAGATGAATTTATGAAAAAATGGATCGCGACGATGCTGGCGGCCGTGATGCTGGGCGGCGCCGGACTGGCGGAGCCCGCGGGCGCGGGAACGGTAAACACCGCGATGGACGCGGGGAAGGAGACGGGACAGCCGGTTTTCCGGATCGACGGGGTAGAACAGCTGACGGAAACGGACATTCAGATTTTAAACAGGGGCACGGCGAAGATTCACACCCGGGGCGGCCGGGCGGTCTTTGTGGAAGGCACCTGCGCGAAGGGCCCGGTCAGGGATATGGATGACGCCGGAAAGGTGGTCAGATCCATGATCCGGCTTATGGGCGGCGAGCAGGGGACGGAGCTGGAGCCCTGGCGGGAGATCACGGATCCTGCGGGAAACCGGTACTACATTTTCCAGCAGATGGAGGGGGATACCACGGTCCTGGGCGGGGCGGTCAAAGTGATCACCGACGCGGAGGACCGGATGCTGGGGCTGACGGCCAGCCTGATCACCGGCCTGCCGGACAGCGCGGCGGCGGAAGGGATCACGGCGGAGGCGGCGGAGGAACTGACCCTGAAGCATAGGAAAGTAAAAGCCGGGACGGAACTGGTTCCCGGGAAGACGCAGAGGATCATCCTGCCGGTCGCCCTGGAGCTGGATGTGGAAGCGGAGACGATGGACGAGAACAGCCGCTTCGTATGGGCGGTGTACACCACGAATCCGGACAATCAGACGGAAATGCCCTACCTGGCCCATTATGTGACCATGCAGGGGGAATACCTGTACAGCATGCCGGCCATTCTTCCGGGGGATAAAGCCAGCCAGACGGGGTATCCGGCGGAATACGCCTTCAAATTTATGGAACCGGTGGACTACACGGGCGATGTGGATCTGTCGGACGGAACGGAGAAGGAAATCGCCGTGACGCTGATGCGGGATACCCGGACGGGGACGTACTACCTGGGGAACATCGAGCGCAGGATCGCCGTAGCCGACTGCTGGGAATTCCTGTACAACGAGGGACGGGTGGACATGCTCTCCAGCGAGGACAACCGGGAATGGGAGCAGAAAGCGCTGCTGAGCCTGTATAACTACTGCCGGGCCTATGATTACTACAGGGACATCGGGTGGATCGGCGCGGACGGACTGGGCACCCCCATCCTGATCCTGAACAATTTCTGCGACCGCGAGCATCGGCCGGTGGATAACGCGGCGTTTGCCGGGCAGTACTACGGATGGCAGATCTTCCTTTCCAGCCGGGCCAACGACCTGGCCCAGTGCCTGGACGTGCTGGCCCATGAGTTCACCCACTGCGTCACCCAGACCACCATGACCTACAATGACTACATGAACGACCGGGGAGCCATCAACGAGGCCATCAGCGATATCCAGGGCAATATCTGCGAGATGATGAGCGGGGCCACCGAGGATGAAACCTGGAAGATCGGGGAGAACGCGAAGGAGACGGTTCGCAGCATGAGCGACCCCCACCGCTACGGTCAGCCGGAGCACACCTGGGATCTGTATTACGATGACCACGTGACCACCCCCACGGCCGTGAACGATCAGGGCGGGGTCCATACCAATTCCTCGCTGCTGAACCGGGTCGCCTGGATGCTGTGTGAAAAGGGAGGAATGAGCCTGCAGGAGGCCAGGGCCTTCTGGTTCGCGGCGGACTGCGCCATGACCCCCGGGACGGACTACAGCCAGCTGACGGTGATCCTGCCCTTTGTGCTGGAACACATGGGAATGAGCGCCTACGCGGCCTCCCTGGAGGAAGCCATGGCAGCGACCCGCCTGGGGCAGACCGATGCGCCGGAGACGGCGAAGGCGGATCAGACGATCCTGACCCTGAAGCTGCCCGACAGCGAAATCTTCACGGACGGAAACTGGAGCATGTGGGTGGCGACCCTGAATCTGGATGGCCTGAGGAACCGGATGGCGGAAGTGGCGCTGAAAATCGCCCTGGGTGATACGGAGGATCTGCCGAAGGTCGTGACGAACCTGGCAGGAATCGGCCTGAAAATCGCTGGACAGGGGAGTGATTTGTCTCCGGAGGAGTTCCTGGGGGATCTGCTCTCCGAAGGGAATTTGCAGGACCTGATCGTCACGGAAGAGGACCGGGAAGACCTTTACCGCTGGCTGGGAAGCCTGATCCGGGAGACCTTCTACTCGGACATGGGCGCCGCGGGGGAGGATGGCAGGACCATCCGGATGGTCAGCACTCCGGGGTACACCATTCCTTACCTGACCTACATCACCTTTGAGGACAACTCCTCCCATGTGAAGCAGATGAATGCGGCCCTGTGGATTCATAACCGCTGGGTGGATATGTCCGGCCTGATCGCGTTTATGATGGGTGAATCCAAGAAGGGGTTCCTGACCTCGCTGGCGGAAAGCGGGCTGATTGAAGCTCTGGGAGACGCCATCATTGCCGCGAAATCCCCCCAGGATTTCCTGAAAAAGATGATCATCAAGACGACTGGTGGCGATCGTTTCGAAATCCCGGCCAGCGGGCTGGACAACCTGACGCTGGAGGAGAATATCGCCAGCATGATGAATACGACCGAGGAAACAGAGGATGATACAGTGGCCATGTCCCGGCCGAAGGGATAAGCCCACCGCATCGCACGCCCGGAAGCGAAAAGCCCGGGCGTTTTTTGCTTGCGGTCATGACAGGAATCTGGTACAATAGCTTTCGACCGGGCGCGGATGGGTCCGCCGGGCGAAGAGGACCCATCAGCAAAGCAGCCATCTGAATGAAACAGCGGAAGCGAACGGCGTCAGCTGCGCGGACGCGGTAAAAGGGGAGGAATATCATGGGCCTTTTCCGGAAAAAGGAACAGCAGGCATCCTACGACGCGGAAAAGATGACCCCGGCGATTCGCAGCAGCATCTGTACCGGGGAAAAGACCGCGGGTTTCAGGGAAAAGGCGACGGGAAAATTTATAGACGTGATGCTGCTTCGGGATGAGGGAGACCTGGAAACCTTCCGGAAACAGTACGGTATCACGGGGGATATCGATACGATTTACTGATCCCGGAACAAAGCGCGCAAGACCGCCGCAGGAAACGTACCGCCGTTTCGTCTTTGCCGCGGGGCCGAAGGGCCCCGGCTCCTCGCCGATCGATGAAAAACGGTGCACGTACAATAATGACGCAAGAAGGAAAGGGAACAGATGAGCCTGATTGACAAAATCAAAGCGTTTTTCTCCAGAAAACAGGAACCGGCTTCGCCGGTAAAAGCTCCGGCGCCGGCTAGATCCCCCCAACCGCGGGCATCCGCCCCGGGCGGCGCGGGTTCCGCCGCTGCGGCCAAGCCGGAGAAGATCAAAAAGCAGTGTAAGGAATGCGGAAAGACCTTTACCGTCGATCCTTCCTGGGAGCATATTCCCAATTACTGCAAGGAGTGCAAGCAGCGTTTCGCCCGAGAGAAAGAAGAGAAGCAGCGGGCCGGGGAACCCAGAAAGATCAAGCGGACCTGCCGGAACTGCGGCAAGGTTTTCACCTTTCCCAACACCTTGGAACATTATCCGAATTACTGCAGCAACTGCCGCAGGAACCGCAAACAGGAAATGAAGGCCAAATACGGCCAGCCGGTGAAGCGGGAAAAGGCATAAGGAATCATCACGGCCGCCGATCTGACCGGCGGCCGTTTTTTTCGGTAGATTTTGAAAAAATGCTGTCGGTATTATTTCAAAAAAATGCTTGCATTTTCCCCTGAAATGTGCTAATATACTCCCCGTTCCGCAAGGAACGGATGATGCTTGCGCACAGCCTTCGAGGCATGTGACGCAGGTTCGTCTCCAGACCCGCAGACGTAAAACGCGGGAAACTCCCCCGGAAAACCTCCGGGAACCCATACGGGGCATTAGCACAGTTGGTAGAACGAACTACCACTTGTGCACTCCCGCCCCGGAGACATCGAAATCCGACAAGATGTAAAATATGGTCGGAAAAGTTACCAAATAAGGGGCTATAGCACAGTTGGTAGCGCGCTACATTCGCATTGTAGAGGCCAGGGGTTCGAATCCCCTTAGCTCCACCACCAACCCTCGGAGGCAGAAAAGCTTTCGAGGGTTTTCTCATGGCTTAACGAATTTGTCTGCGATTCATGTTCTGTTCAGCAAGAAGCGCCCTGCTGCACACTCTCGACATGTAAAGGAAGTGCAGCAGGGCGTTATCATATGATTCTTATCATTTTCAGCCGTTTCCGTCCCATAGATCACTGTCTTGGATCTGCCCAAAACTGTTGCTCATGTATTCCCAGAAAAACCATAGATCTTCATGGATACCGATCAGAATATGAGATGGAATTCGTTCGCCGGGCAGTATCTGCGTGTGCGTGTTTCCTTCTGCTGTAAGCCAGGTCACTGCGATAGTCAGATGAAGCGTGTCCTTGTAAGGAACAGCAAGCTTCACTTTCTTCATATCACTACCGAAAGCAAGATATTTCGTCATCATGTAGCCTGTCATGGGACCAATCTGAACTTTCGTCCATTCCTGGCCCCTTTTCAGCACTTTTACTGGGGCCCCATTATAGAATTTGCCCAAGGAACGACTTCCTTTTTCAGCCTTCTCCCGCAAATGCAGACGGTCTTCAGGATTGCTGCTATTGGGTGTTGCCCAACTGCCGAGATCCAATTGTCCTTGCGCTTCCGCCGCAGTCAGCGGAATGCTGTTCCAGTCTATGGCGGTGATGTCGCTCCATGGGTGTTCTCCATAGCAACTGTATTCACTCCACACTGGATTCCCGTCCAGAGAAATCCAGTTTTGCCCCATGAAATAGAGTTCTCCCGGGGAGGAGATCATGGAACTGACTCCCCAGATTCCGTCAGCAAATCGTTGTACAGAGGGACCTCCATAAATGGTGGGGAAATACAGATTACTTGTGAAGTTTTCGACTCCCATAGTTGTACCGGCAGGCAAGGGGCTGCTTTCAACAAATTGCCAGCCTGTATCTTCTGCAAAGCTGCCACACAGCAGCACGCGGCTTCCGTTGGGCTTATCAGCAATGAATTGCAAGGTGTCCCGGTTGATCAGTCCATTCACGTAGGCATCATCCGCAAAGAAGGTACCGGTCTTCATCCTGTCAAACAACCGTTTCCTGACGATGTCAGAAGAATCTCCTAGATCCCTGTCCATATATCCGGTGCAGTACACGGGGCAAGTAAAGGGGCTCCAGTTCGCCAGATCCAGTTCATCCTCCGTCAGCACATCCGGAAGCGGAGGGGTGGTTTCCCGCCAGAGTATATTCTCGTTTTCATCTTCCAACAGGTAATCAGTGCTGATTTCATCATCCAACATATTCAGCAGAATTTCCTCGATGATAGGGATATCCCTTTCAGAAGGGCCCTGACCTGTATATCGAATGCCACCCAACAGCCAGCGATTATGAACATAATAGAAATCATATGTGGTGGTCTCTTTGCCATCGGCAACCGTAAGGTACAGAAGATCCTCGGTATCCATGTGAACGGTATACCCGGAGGACAGTACTGCATCTGTATTCTCTATCAGATGCTCTCCTTTACGCACCACCAATAGTCCCTTATCTCCCTGATACAGAACCGCTGCTGCGGCGTCTCCCCACTGGGTCACGCTTTCCGCAGACCATCCTTTGTTCACATATCGTTCATTCATGAATTGTTCGAAATCCTCCGCTTCATTTGCTGCAAGCGCGGTCGGAACAATCAGGAGCATCCATGCGATAAAAAACGGCAACCAGATTCTTCGAACCATGTTACGATTACCTCTTCTACTTATCTGTAAGGCACTGTATTCTGGCAATGAGTCGTTTATCCATTATCTGATTCAGCCAGCCATGCCATGCCGGACTTGTCCTCTACGATGACAGTATAACCGTAGTCTCTTCCGGAATCAAAGCGTACGCTCCATTGCCCGGATGCTGCATCATAGCTGCAGGAAATGCGATAGCTCTTCAAGGTATCTGCCGTCACAGCTTTGCCTTCAGCGATCGGCCCCGTTGCAAGAAGTGCGGATTGCGCCAGACTTCTGACCTGTTCCTCTGTTAACGAAGTCAAATTATCAGAACGAATGAAGCCACGGATGGATTGTGTGCCAGTGTTGTATTCTACGTAAGTCCAGCTGCCCATCGTCGCCAGCCATCTCACCTCCGCATCTGCTGAGATATTCGCGATGGCAGTCATAGAAAACAGCGGATCATCTGTGATGGTACATTGAACAGCAGTACGCGCTTTGTGATTTCCAAAGCTCAGATCACTGACGCTTGTTTTCTTAGGCAGCGCGTCTTCACGGATCCAGCCAATTCTCATATGGTCGCTGGTAATATCGTACTGGATCATAATCCAGCCATTTTCTTTTCCGAAAACCTGAATCCAGTCATTGGTGGAAACAGAGGCTTTTCCATTGCCGCCGCGGAGATAGTTTTCACCGGGGCCGGAATAGACAGCATACTTTTTGTTGGACGAAAACTTGATTCTTTCCGCTGTCAATGTACCTCCGGGGATCGCTGGCGGGTCGGAGAAGGTTGCTTTTGCTTCCTTATATGATTTGGGGAGGGAGCTGAACGATGTGTTCAGCCCAAAGCTTGTATACAGATTCACATCGCCGAGCTTCTTATCCGCATCCCAATCATAGAATACGATCTTCCCATTTCTGATATATGCTTCTGTTGTTGTCGCTTTGCTCCGGTCAAACCAAGATACCACCTGGAACTGGCAGTTTATCACATGAACATTGATTCCCTGCATCCAGTATTCTTCATGATTCGGATCAATGCGATAAATTAGGAAGCCCTGGTCATCCTTATACAGACTGATATCTGCTCCCGTTCGGTCAGAAGCATTATGCCTCCGAAAAGCCACGATCCCTTTTCCCTGAGGTGCCAGGCTGTCATAGCGTGCTTTCAGTTTCCAGCCTTGATCCGCGTTTTCATCCGACTGATCGTTCGTAAAGTGGTAGACCTCATGATGTATTCCATCTTTGCTGATCAGGACAAACGTATGATCCAAATAAACTCCCTTCGGTGATTCAGTCCAGCTAAAACGGATATAATCCTCCGCGCAGTTTTCCAATCCCTGATCTGCAAGAATCTGCACGATTCGAGGAGAGAGCCCCTGAAGGGAACCATCCTCCGCCAGCGCCGCACAAGCCATGAACAACACGGCTGTAAGAACCAACAGAAAACCACAGAACTTTCTCATGATCCGATTCCTCCACATTTTATCATTGGTTCAGGCCTTTCACGATGACAGTCAGACATCATTTTTGCCTTGTCAACACAATATGACGTTCCTGAGGAGGCAGGTGTTACAGTGCACGCGAAATTTTTATTCGGCACTTTTCAGACGAACCGCAGCTGCAGGAACAAAACCGCGTACAGGCTGGTCTCCTCCGTACCATTCCAGATATACCCAGTCATCCAATGTTGCCAGCCACTTGGCCTCCGTGCTGGCCGGAAGTATATGCAGCGGCGTTTTCTCTCCAAAGGGATCATCTGTCAGATCTGTCTCATGTGTGATAACAGCAGGAAGATAGCTAAATTCCAAAGCCGTTACAGATGCATGCGTCGGTAACGCAGCCGCATCAATATATCCGACTCGGCGCTGCGTAGATGTAATGGCGTATTGAATCATGGCGAACCCGTTTTCCACGCCGAAGACTTCAATCCAGTCATTGGTTGAAACAACTGCTTTATTATGATTTGCCCGTTCATAACGTTCTCCCGGGCCGGTATATACAGCATATCTCATACCCTCTGGAAAACTAACCAGATGTGCTTTCAGCTCTGGTATATGGGGTGTGGGTTCTACAGTCTGCACTGCAGGCGTCGCTGTTTCCGTCTGCAGTGGTTCATTCGTGTAAGCGGACACCACAGTGCTGACAGGCGCTGTTGCTGGCGTTATGATATCCGGAGCAGGCCGGTTCACTCCCCAAACGATTAGAAGGACAGCTGCGGCAACTGCTGCTATTCCAGATACCCATTTCACGATGGAAACCTTTTGTTTCCGAATTAGGCGGAGGGCGGTATCGTGATGGTGTTTGTACAGAGCTTCCGATTTTCTCCGTTCTTCGTAAGTCAGGCTCTTCTCCAGCTGCTCCGTTTGCTCCATCGCAACGCTGGAAAAAGCTTCTTTCAATTTATCTTCCTGCTTCATAATCCCGCCTCCCTTCTTTCCAGCAGCTTGATCAGATGCTTTCTTGCCCGGCTCGTCCGCACCCGGGCTGTCGCCGGCAGGATTCCAAGCTCTTTGCTGATTTCCGCATCGCTCATCTCCCGAAAAAATCTCATCATCAAAATGTCTCGGTCGTTCTCGCTCAGCTGATAGATTGCCTCCTTGATTTCTTCCACGCCGGCGGCTTCCAGCACATGATCCTCTACGCGGCTATTCGAGGGGATTAATTCCAGAAATTCATCCTCCAACACTGTCTCGCGGCTGTGCCGACGATAAAGGTTGATCGCCATGTGCCTGACAGTAATGACGGCATACGCCTTGCGTTTGTTACAATCCATATTCCTCAGGAGAGATATTTTTTTGATGAGGGCTTCAATTGCATCGCTTACTGCGTCCTCAGCAGCATAGCTGTTATTCAGAACCCTGAGCGCCTGCGCGTACATCAAATGATGATATCGAAGATAAAGCTCCTCCATAAGGGCCCTGTCGTCATTGTTCTCAATCGTTGTCAGTATCAACGGGAGCATTTGTTTTTACCTCCTGCATTATGCAGGGCATTCAGGATTTCCTGCAGATCCTCTGCAGAAAGGTGACCGTTGTCTACCAGTTGATTGACCAGCAAAGAAGCCTTCCCCCTGAATACATGGTTCAGAAGCTTATGGGTTTCCTCCGCGGATGCTTCCTCTCGGGTAATCAGCGGAGTATACTTCTTCGCCCGTCCGGAATCATCCATGCTGACAGCGCCTTT
>JAFWES010000061.1 GCA_017512805.1 Clostridia bacterium | reverse complement strand
GTGCAGGACGCGATGCTGGCCAATGGGACCATGGTGCCCGCGGTGATCATTGACAACGATTACGCCGATGAATGGGTGGAGCTGCATCCGAGCGATCATCCGGAAAACCTGACGGCTGACGAGCTGCGGCAAATTGTCCGCGAAGCAGGAATTGTCGGCCTCGGCGGGGCGACTTTCCCGACCGCGGTCAAGCTGAGCCCCAGCGGCGGCAAGAAGATCGAGAAACTGATCCTGAACGGGGCGGAATGTGAACCCTTCCTGACGGCGGACCATCGGCTGATGCTTGAAAAAGCGGCCGAGATCATCGACGGCGTGCGGCTCATGATGCTGGCGCTGGAGGTGGACGAGGCGCTGATCGGCATTGAAAACAATAAGAAGGACGCGATCGAGATCCTGCAGGCGGAAGCTGCGCGCTCGGGCAGCGAGATCAAGGTCGTGGGTCTGCCGGTCCGCTATCCCCAGGGCGGTGAAAAACAGCTGGTTTACGCCCTGACCCGGCGTCAGGTGCCCAACGGCGGCCTCCCCCTGGACGTAGGGGTGGTGGTTTGCAATGTGGGAACGGTGTACGCCATCGATCGGGCCATTCGCGAGGGGCGCCCGCTGGTGGAACGGATTACCACGGTCGGCGGCCTGGTGAACAATCCGGCGAACTTCCTGGTGCGGATCGGGACGCCCATTAGTCACCTGATTGACGCCTGCGGCGGGCTGCAGCCCCACGTGAAGCAGTTTATTTACGGTGGCCCCATGATGGGCATGGCCATTGCCCGGTTTGATATTCCGGTGACCAAAGGGTGCAGCGGGCTGGTGGCGCTGGCCAACGCGGCCAAGGAGCCGGACGAGAGTCCCTGCATCAAGTGCGGCAGCTGCCGCTTCGCCTGCCCGATGAAACTGTTCCCCAGCCGGATTGACGCCTTCCAGCGGCATGACCGGCTGGAAGACGCGGAGAAGATCGGCGTCATGAACTGCATTGAGTGTGGGTGCTGCACCTACGTCTGTCCGGCGAAACGAAGCCTGACGCAGAGCATGAGGACGGCGAAGGCGGCCATTCGCCGGAAGCAGCAGAACGAAAAGGCGAAGAAGGCCGCGGAAGAAGCTGCCCGGAAGGCGAAGGAAGCCGCCGCGGCGGCCGAGGGAAAGGAGGGTGCCTGATACCCATGACGAAGCATCTGATGGTTACTTCCTCTCCCCATCTGCGCTCTGCCCGGAGTACCAGATCCATCATGCAGGAGGTCTGTCTGGCCCTGGCGCCGGCAGGGATCGCGGGGATCGTGCTTTTCGGATGGAACGCGTTGGCGATCATGGTGACTTCTGTATTGAGCTGTGTGGTCAGCGAATATCTGTTCCAACGGATTACGCATCAGAAAGTATTAATCGGAGACTGGAGCGCGGTGGTCACGGGCCTGCTGCTGGCCTATAACATTCCGGCTGACGCGCCGCTGTGGATTCCGCTGATCGGCGGATTCCTGGCGATCGTGCTGGTCAAACAGCTCTTCGGCGGCCTCGGCGGCAATTTCATGAACCCTGCCCTGACGGCGAGAGCCATTCTGTTTGTATCCTGGTCTTCCATCATGAGCCATTATCCCACGACCCGCTTCATGACCGATGCCACCACCAGCGGCACCCCTCTGGTGCAGATCGCGGCGGGGGAGAGCGTTTCCGTGATGGATCTGCTGATCGGAAACTGCGGCGGTGTTCTGGGGGAAACCTGTAAAATAGCCATTATCCTGGGCGGCGTGTATCTGATCGTCCGGGGCATTGTGGACTGGCGTATTCCGGTGACCTTCATCGGCGCGGCGTTCATCGCGTACCTGATTCAGGACGGATTTGACGTGGCCCTGATGCAGGTTCTCAGCGGCGGGCTGCTGTTGGGCGCCTTCTTCATGGCGACGGATTATGTGACCTGCCCCATGAGTGGGCTGGGCCGGGTGATTTACGGGATCGGGTGCGGCGTCCTGCTGTTTGTGATCCGCTCCTACGCCTCTTATGTGGAGGGCTGCAGCTTCGCCATCCTGTTCATGAATGTCATGACACCGCTGATTGACCGCTTTACCGCGGGGAGACTGTTCGGGGAGGTGAAAAAAGCCCGTGGCTGAGAAGAAAAATACCTTTTTCGGGGCCCTGCTCAACGGCCTGCTGTTTGAAAACCCGACCTTCGTGCTGATGGTGGGTATGTGCCCGACCCTGGCCGTGACCACCGCGGCCAGCAACGCCATCGGCATGGGGCTGAGCACCACGGTGGTCCTGGTTTGCTCCAATCTGTTCATTTCCCTGCTGCGGAACCTGATCTCCGAAAAGATCCGGATTCCGGCATTCATCGTGGTGATTGCCAGCTTCGTCACGATGGTTGAGATGGCACTGAAGGCGTATCTGCCGGATCTGAGCGCGACCCTGGGGCTGTACATTCCCCTGATCGTGGTGAACTGCATCATCTTCGCCCGGGCGGAAGCCTTCGCCTTCAAAAACGGGCCGATCCTTGCCCTGGGCGACGGGCTGGGCATGGGGCTGGGATTCACAGCCGCCATTACGGTTCTGGCTTCGGTGCGGGAAATCTTCGGCTCCGGAACCCTGTTCGGTATCAACGTGATGGGCGAGGGGTACAGGCCCATGAGCCTGCTGACGGCGCCGGCCGGAGGCTTTCTGACGCTGGGCGTACTGCTGATCATCGTCAATATGATCCGGAAAAAGCTGACACGACCAACCCGGTCAATCTCATGATGTACGGCGTCATGGACCGGCTGCTGGGAATACTCAACCTCGGCACGCTGATCCGCTCTCCCTTCTGGTACAGCGCCAGCGGCGGTTCCTGGATTTC
>JAFWES010000060.1 GCA_017512805.1 Clostridia bacterium | reverse complement strand
TTGTTCGCTACTGGATGCAGATGGCTGAGGATGTACGGGTCGAATGTGAGAAAGAGAAGGCTCTCATGAGAAAAGAGATTGAAAAAATGAGGGCAGAGAAAGAAGAAGCAATTCATCAGCGGGACGAAGCAAAAAAGATAGATTTCAGGCAGGATTTGCGTGGATGCCAGTCATATGATATACTGACTTGTTCGGGCAGGTCAGGCTGAGCCGAACAAGCCGTAACTGTTCAGTCCGGCTAGCGGAGCAACTGAATAGTTGCAACAAGTCAAAGAAACGAAGGAAGACCAAAGGAGGATTCCGTCAGATGACCATTATCGTGACCGGCGGCGCCGGATTTATCGGAAGCAATTTTCTGTTCCACATGCTGGAAGCCCATCCGGGATACCGCCTGATCTGTCTGGACAAGCTGACCTACGCAGGCAACCTGTCCACCCTCAGGAGCATCATGGACAAGCCGAATTTCCGCTTTGTAAAGGCGGACATCTGCGATCGGGAGGCAGTATACCGGCTTTTTGAAGAAGAAAAGCCGGATATGGTGGTCAACTTCGCGGCGGAAAGTCATGTGGACCGTTCGATCGAGGATCCGGGTATCTTCCTGCAGACCAATATTCTGGGGACGGCGACCCTGATGGACGCCTGCCGCAAGTACGGCATCCGTCGGTATCATCAGGTCAGCACCGACGAGGTGTACGGAGATCTGCCCCTGGACCGGCCGGATCTGCTCTTTACGGAGGAAACCCCCATTCATACGTCCTCCCCGTATTCCTCCAGCAAGGCCTCGGCGGATCTCCTGGTGATGGCTTACCACCGTACCTACGGCCTGCCCTGTACCATCAGCCGCTGTTCCAATAACTACGGCCCCTATCATTTTCCGGAGAAGCTGATTCCTCTGATGATTGCCAACGCCCTGAATGACAAGCCCCTGCCGGTATACGGGGAAGGGAAGAACGTCCGGGACTGGCTGTATGTGGAAGACCACTGCCGCGCCATCGACCTGATCATTCACAAGGGCCGGGAAGGGGAAGTCTACAACGTGGGCGGCCATAACGAAATGGCCAATATCGACATTGTAAAGCTGATCTGCAAAGAGCTGGGCAAGCCGGAAAGCCTCATTACCTATGTGACCGACCGGAAAGGCCACGACATGCGATATGCCATCGATCCCACCAAAATCCATCGGGAGCTGGGCTGGCTGCCGGAGACGAAGTTTGAGGACGGGATTAAAAAGACCATCCGCTGGTACCTGGAGCATCGGGACTGGTGGGAGGACATCATCAGCGGCGAATACCAGCACTATTACGAAAAAATGTACGGGAATCGGTAAGGACGGATCATCAGCGATGCGCATGAACCATTTCCGGCGGCGGGCGGTTCATGAAAAAGGGGATCGTCATCCGGGCGGACCGGCCGCGATGACCGGATGCTCATAGAGACAAAGCCTGTCCCGCGCGTAGCGGGGGACAGCAAGTCAGAATCCTGCGGCAAAAACGCGCCGCAGGAGGGAGGCGAAAGCATGTCGAACAAGAAGGAATCTCCCCTGGGGGAAGTTGTAAAATTCCTGATCGCCGGGGGCGTCTGCTTCGGGATCAAGCTGGTGTGCTCGGTGGCCCTGAAGTTCGGCTTCGGGCATGATACCTGGCTCTCCGTGCTGCTGGCGGAGTTGGTGGCCATCGCGGCGAACTATATCCTCAGCGTCCTGTGGATCTGGCCCGGGACGGGGGAAAACGGCCCCCTGACCAAAATCGGCTTTCTGGTGACGAGCCTGATCGGTCTGGCCTGGAACGAGCTGCTGATGCTGCTGCTGGGCAGGCTCCTGGGGGAGGAGCAGGTTCTGTTTACCCTCCTGGGGAAGGACATCACCATGTATATGCTGAACGTCTGCATCACGACGGTGATCGTCATGTTCTGGAACTTCTTCACGAAGCGGGCGGTGCTGAAATCGAACCTGCTGAACCGGTGGGCCAGGAAATGGGAACGTAAATAAGGAACGGTAACAAGGGAAGGCATGCCCCGCAGGGGGCAGCAGGATCCCGGAAGGCGGGCGGGGACAGCAAAGCCCCGGCCGGGCGGCCGCGGATCGGATTTCGAAAGCGCGATGAGCGAGGAGAGAGAAGCATGAAAGGCATTATTCTGGCCGGAGGCGCGGGCACCCGGCTGTATCCGCTGACCATGGTGACCAGCAAGCAGCTGCTTCCGGTGTATGACAAGCCGATGATCTATTACCCCCTGTCCACCCTGATGCTGGCGGGGATCCGGGATATTCTGATTATCTCTACGCCGGTGGATACCCCCCGGTTTGAACAGCTTCTGGGGGACGGAAGCCAGTTTGGCCTCTCTTTGAGCTACAAGGTACAGCCCTCGCCGGATGGGCTGGCGCAGGCCTTCCTGCTGGGAGAGGAGTTTATCGGGGAGGAGCCCTGCGCCATGGTCCTGGGGGACAATATCTTTTACGGCAACGGCTTCGGGAAAACGCTGCGCCAGGCGGCGGCCAACGCGGAAAACGGCCGGGCCACCATCTTCGGCTACTATGTGACCGACCCCGAGCGGTTTGGAATCGTGGAATTCGATGAAAGCGGACGTGTGATATCGGTGGAGGAAAAGCCGAAGCACCCGAAGAGCAATTACTGCATTACCGGGCTGTATTTTTATCCCCGGGGAGTCAGCGGTCTGGCCCATGAAGTGAAGCCTTCCGCCCGGGGAGAACTGGAAATTACGACCCTGAATGACCTGTACCTGAAACAGGGAGCCCTGGACGTACAGCTGCTGGGCCGGGGATATGCCTGGCTGGACACAGGCACCATGGACAGCCTCGTGGACGCGGCCGATTTCGTTCGCATGGTGCAAAAAAGGCAGAGCGTGGTGATCTCTGCCCCGGAAGAAATCGCTTACAAGAACGGCTGGATTGACAGGGATCACCTGCTGGCGTCCGCGGCCCGATACGGAAAGAGCCCCTACGGGGCGCACCTGGCGGCGGTGGCCGAGGGAAAACTGCGCTACTGAGGAGACCGGCCGGAACAGAATGAACGGGAAGGAACGAAGGAAGATGAGAAAACTGATTGCGCTGCTGTTGGCGCTGTGCGTGCTTTCAGGGCTGCTGACGGCCTTTGCGGAAGGCGACGCCGATCAGGAAGCGGAGGGGGACCGGTTTGAGGATTGGGATCCCCCGAAGGACGAGCCCGCGGGCGGAATGAAGTTTGACTTTATCCTTCGCCTGCATCCGGAAAATCTGTCCGGAGAGCTGGGGGAGAAGGCAAAGGGATACGCGGAGCTGCTGAACGCCCTGCGTTTTCACGGCACCTATGCCCAGTCTCTGGAGAGCGATGTGTTCGACCTGTCTCTTTCCGTCATTCCGGTGGATTCCCGGGCGGAACCCATTACCCTGCGGGTGCACGGGGTGCAGGATCTGATGTATCTGGATTCGTCTTTGTTCGGGGACAACTGTTCGGTGGCGCTGGCGAATCAGTCCCTTCTGAATTTCTGCTCCAAAATGTCCGAGCATCTGGGGATCCCGCTGCAATATCCGGCGCTCCTGCTGCCGTATACGTGGCTTTTTCATCTGGCGCTCCCGATCCGGGACTGGAACGGGATGGTGGAGAGCATGGATGAGAACGGAGTGATCTCCAAAGAAGCCGTGCATTTCCTTTGGGATTGCTGGAACTACCGGCTGGACAACTATGACCCTTTGCAGATTCTGGAGAGCGCCCTGACAAAGGATTCCGACATGGAGGAGGCCTTCCGCGGCGTGGTGACTGAGGCTCCGGTGTACTTTGAAAAAACCGTTGCGCAGGAACAGGAGATTCATGTCCTCCGGGAGGGGGATACGGAGATCTGGCGAGCCGCCAGCGGGGATTTTTACCGGGAAACGAACACCGATACGCGAAGGATCATGGATCTGAATCTGCCGAGAATGCAGTGCGGATATCAGCCGGTGTTCTATCTGGAAACCATTCATGAGGAGAACCGGCAGTCCGGCAGGGTCAGATTCCAGCTGCTGAACACCGACGGGATGCAGGAGGATCTTCTGAACCTGGAAGCTTCCTATACTTCCTTTCCGGAGACCTGGCCTGTGAATGCCCAGTCTCTCTTCGGGGTCAGCCTGACAGGCGGACTGCTGCCCAATATCGGATTTTCCGTTTACCTGGCCACGGAGGACAACGGGCATGTACGGGCGGAAGTGCGGAAGCCCACCGTTGATTACGAGCCCGGAGCGGTGATGCTGACCATCGAAGGGGACATGACTCCCCTGGCGGCGGACGCCACCATCAAGGAATTTACGCTGCTGGACCTGCAGGGCGCCCTGGATCTGCTGGAGGCGAATGACGGAACCATTCGGGACTATCTGCCGGGAATGCTCAGACCCATGCTGACCGGAATCCTGCGCTTCCTGGTGGGCATCCCCACCTCCGCTTGCCAGACCATCATGGATGACATGGAGAATCTGGGGGTTGTGAACCTGCTGTTGGGCGAATAAAGAAGAATCGGGAAAGGGGGTCTGTCCGTTGACCGGAATCTGGAACAAAGGAAAAGAGCTGTATCTGAAATACCGGGAGCAGATCAACTATCTGATTGTCGGCGGGCTGACCACGGCGGTGAGCCTGGCGACCTACTGGCTGAGCGTCAATACCGTGCTGGATCCGAAGCAGCCTTTGCAGCTGCAGGCGGCCAACGTGATTTCCTGGATTTGCGCGGTGGCGTTCGCCTATTTTACCAACCGGCGGTTTGTCTTCCGCAGCAGGGAACAGAACCGGCTGAAGGAAGCGGGGAAATTTGTGCTTTCCCGGCTGACGACCCTGGGGATGGAGATGATCATCATGGGGCTGGGGGTCTCCGTGCTGGGGCTGCCGGACAAGGCGGTGAAGCTCGTTGCCCAGTTCATCATTATCATTGCCAACTACGTGCTGAGCAAACTGCTGGTTTTTCAAAAGAAAGTGGGAAACGGGGAGTAAATATTCGCCAGAAAGGGTGAGAAGGTGGAAATTACAACCTTTGAATTTGCGGAACATGGGGATGAACGTGGGATTTTGATCTCTCTGGAGGAAAATAAAAACATCCCCTTTACCCTGCGGCGCTGCTATTTTATGTACAATACCCAGCCGGGGGTCAGCCGGGGATATCATGCCCACAAAACCCTGAAGCAGGTATTGGTCTGTGTCCGGGGACAGTGCAAAATCATTCTGGATAACGGGAAGGAAAAGGCAGAGGTCATGCTGGACCGGCCAAACAAAGGGCTGTACCTGTCTTCCATGATCTGGCGCGTGATGACGGATTTCTCGGAAGACGCCGTGCTCATGGTTCTGGCGGATCAGCTTTACGATGAATCGGATTATATCCGGGATTATGACGCTTTTCTGGCCGGGATCCGGGAACGCGGGGAGGAAGAAGCATGAGCGGGATGCGGGTGCCCTATACGGACTTCGGAAAGATGCACGATCCCCTGCGGGCGGAGCTGGACGCCGCCTGGAAACGGGTGATGGATCGGGAATGGTTCATCGGCGGGGAAGAAGACGAGGCTTTCGAACAGGCCTTCGCGGCCTATTGCGGAACGAAATACTGTGTGGGCGTGGGAAACGGGCTGGACGCGCTGCGCCTGATTCTGCTGGCGGCGAAGATCGGGGAGGGCGACGAGGTGCTGGTTCCGGCCAATACCTTTATTGCCAGCGTGCTGGCGATTTCCTATGTGGGGGCGACGCCGGTGCTGGTAGATCCGGACCCGGAAACCGCCCTGATAACGCCGGCGGAGGCGGCGAAGCATATTACGTCCCGGACGAAGGCCATCATGGTCGTGCATCTCTATGGCCGGATAGCGGAGATGGAAGGCTTTGAAAAGCTGGCAGGGGAGCACGGGCTTTTCCTTCTGGAAGATGCCGCCCAGGCCCACGGCGCGGTCCGGAACGGAAAAAAAGCCGGAAGCTTCGGCGGCGGGGCGGGTTTTTCCTTTTACCCGGGGAAGAATCTGGGCGCGATGGGGGACGCGGGCGCGGTGGTGACCGATGACCCGGAGCTGGCCCGGCGGGTTCGCATGCTCGGCAATTACGGCTCGGAAAAAAAATACCGCCACGAGGCCCAGGGGGTCAACTCCCGGCTGGACGAGCTGCAGGCGGCGCTGCTGCGGGTCAAGCTGCCCCATCTGGACGCCTGGACGGCGGAGCGGAGACGGCTGGCTGCCCTCTATGCAGGGGAGATCAGGAATCCCCGGATTCGCCTGTTAAAAAAAGACCCCGGGAACGGATACCATATTTTTCCGGTGCTTTGCGACGACCGGGAGCGCCTGCGGACGGAGCTGGCGGAGGAGGGAATCCAGACGCTGATCCACTATCCGATTCCGATTCATCTGCAGGAAGCCTATCGGGAGCTGGGGTATCGTCAGGGGGATTTTCCGGCGGCGGAAATGCTGGCAGCGACGGAGCTGAGCCTGCCTTTGTACCCCGGAATGACCGAAGAGCAGGTGCTGCATGTGGCAAGCGTCCTGAACAGGCACTGAACGGAGGAGGCGGACGGATTGAAAATCTCCTTCCTCGTGACCTATTACCAGCAAAAACGCTGTATTCCCCAGAGCATGGGAAGCCTCCTGGC
Organism: Clostridia bacterium; assembly: GCA_017512805.1. Classification (GTDB taxonomy): domain Bacteria; phylum Bacillota; class Clostridia; order Christensenellales; family Aristaeellaceae; genus Aristaeella. The sequence continues at coordinate 58,080 of JAFWES010000060.1, read as the reverse complement.
CCTGGAGAAACCGGAAGACTGGGAAATTCTCATCGGGGATGACGGCTCCACCGACGGCAGCATTGAATTGGAACAGGAATATGTCCATCGGGATCCGGAGCATATCCGGCTGTTTGTGATGCCCCGGGATCCGGAAAAGACCTATACGGCGGTGGAGCGGGCGGGGGCGAACCGGCTGAACCTGGTTCGGCATGCGACCGGGGACTGCTATTGCATCATCGACGGAGACGACTTTTATTCGGAAACGGACTTTATCCCGGAGGCGATCAGCGTTCTGGAGGCGCATCCCGAGGTGACGGTGGTGGGCTTTGACACCTGGACCTGGCGGGAAGGGGAGCCTTTGAAGGCCAAGCATTCCGGCAGCCATACGCCGGTGTTCGAGCACCGGAAAAAGTATCTGCGCTGGCAGTATACCCACGCCGGAGCCTGCGTCTACCGGCGGAGCGTTCATACCCCGGAGAATCTGGCGCTGCTGGAGCGGCTGAACTTCTTTGATGATAACGAAATCATTCTGAACGCGCTGGCGGCGGGAAAGATGGTTCGGATTCACCGCCCGGTCTATGCCTACCGGCAGGAGGACGCCAGCCTGTATCACAGCATCAATCCCTCCGAACGGGCGGCCCTGAACGTGGCCGGAATGGGAACCGCTCTGGCCGTCATGGGGAAAACGTGGGAAAAAGACCTGACGGCCCGGTATGCCACAGCGGTGATCATGGCCTGGCTGCTGCGAAGGAAGCTGCGGGATCAGATTCGGCCGGAACGCTTCGAAACCTATCTGAATATCTGCCGCCGGGCGGATTTTGAGGAAGGGATCCGGCTGCTCAATTACCCGGAACAGGACGCGGCCTGGCACAGAAAGATCCGGGCGTTTGTACGATCCGCCTGCCTGGAAAGCCCGCCCCGGGTGCTGTACGCGCTGACCCAGGTCTTCGGGGGAGGAAAGAAATCATGAACAGGCAAATCCGCCGGGGGGTCATGCTCTCGCTCGTGGCCCAGGCCACGGCCCTGCTGGTGAATCTGGTGTATACCCCGCTGATGATCCGGATCCTGGGCCAGAGCGAATACGGCCTGTATCAGCTGGTGCAGTCGGTGGTGAACTACCTGAACCTGATGAACTTCGGGTTCAGCGGGGCGTATATCAGTTTCTATTCCCGGGAGAAGGCCCAGGGCAGCGAGGACGGAATCGCCCGGCTGAACGGCATGTTCCTGCGGGTGTTTTTGTTTATTGCCCTGCTGTGCGTGATCGCGGGAGCGTTTATGATCCGGAATATCCACCTGCTCGGCAGCCGCCTGACGGAGGCGGACTACGCCACCGCCCGGATCCTGATGATCCTGCTGGTGGCCAACCTGGCGGTCTCCTTCCCCAACACCGCCTTTACGGTCTACATTGCCGCCAACGAACGCTTTGTGTTCAAACAGTCCGTGACCATCCTGCTGAATGTGCTGATTCCCCTGCTGAGCCTGCCTCTGCTGTACATGGGGAAGGGTTCGGTGGGCGTGGTCAGCGTGACCCTGGGCCTCACCGTGCTGCGGCTGACCCTGAACATGACGTATGCCCTGCGAAAACTGCGCATGCGTTTTTTGTTCGGGCGGTTTGACAAAACGCTGTTTGCCAGCCTCTTCACCTTCACCTTCTTCATCTTTCTCAGCGACGTGGTGGATCAACTGAATACCAATGTGGACAAGTTCCTGCTGGGGAGGATGATGGGCACTGGGGCGGTGGCCGTATACAGCGTGGCCTTTGAACTGAAGACCTATTACACCTTTTACTCCTGGGTGGTGCCGGAGATGTTTATCCCGGAGGCGAACCGCGCCGCCGTGGAGGGAGCGGATCCGGACAGAATGACGGCCATATTTACCCGCATCGGCCGGTACAACAACACGATTCTCCTGCTGGTGCTGACGGGATTTATCCTGCTGGGGAAGCCTTTTATCGCGCTGTGGGCGGGTCCGGAGTACGAAACCTCCTATCCCGCGGCGGTGATTCTGATGCTGGCGTCCTACATCCCATCGGTCCAGACCCTGGGCGTGACCATCCAAAACGCGAGAAACATGCACCGCCCCCGGTCGGTGATCTACTTCCTGGTGGCCTGCGCCAACGTGGGGATCAGCGTGCTGCTGATCCGCCGCTGGGGGGTGACGGGCACCAGCCTGGGGACGCTTCTGGCGGTCCTGGCGGGGCACGGAGTCTTCATGAATCTGTATTACCATTTCCGCATCGGCCTGAATGTGGTGACCTTCTGGAAAACCCTTCTGCGCTGGACCCTGCCGGCAGCGGGCCTGTGCGGAATCTGCCGGCTCCTGATCCGGAACATTCCGGTTCACGGCTGGGGCACCCTGCTGGCGCTGGCGGCCGGCTATGCGCTGCTGTATGGGATCCTGCTCTGGCTGATCGGACTGACGGCGGATGAAAAGCGGTGGCTCCGGCAAAAAGCGAGACGCTCCGGGGATTGACGGAGCGTCTTTTTCTATTGTAAAATAAACTGTTCATCCCGGCCGGCCGCGGTCGGATCGGGAAGCCGAAGAAAAAGAAGGGAGCCGGAAGGAATGGCAGGACAACAAACATCCGCGGGCGGCAGCCGCTGGCGGGCGCTTTCCTCCCGCGGGTATTTTGGCAGCCGTGCCGCCGCGCACCGGGGGCTCTTTCTGTGGAGCGCCGTACTGGCCCTGCTGGCCACCTTTATTTCCTATCCCGGGATCTGGTATTCCGACTCCTACGTCCGGGTGACCACCGGCGGAGCCGTACTCAACGCCGTGATCAAAACCCTGACAGGGCATCGCTTCCCCTTGAATACAGATAACGCCTTTACGGTCATTCCCTCTTTTTTTATGGCCTTCAGCCAGGGGCTGACCGGCCATGTGGGATTATACACCTTTGCGCAGGCGTTTGCCTTTTTTGCTGCGGCGTTCCTTCTGATCCGGGAGCTGAACCCGGTTTGTCCCCGGATCCAGATGGTCCTTTTCGGCCTGAGTCCTCTGATTTACGGCATGGCGGTCTATTATGAGGCGGGAGTCGGCTGCGCCGCGGGGCTGGTCTGCCTGATGCTGCTGTTTCTGCGGGCGGGGGCGGAAAAAAGCAGGGGGGACAGGGCGCTGGAGCTTTTTCTGGTGTTCTTTGCGTCTTTCGTCGCCTTCGGATACCGCACCAACGCCCTGACGGTGCTGCCGGTGCTGGTTTTCCAGCTGTTCCGGACGCCCCGGGGGTCTGTCCGCAGATGGCCGATGCTCCTGGCCCTGATGGGGGGCATCGTGTTCACGGCGGTGCCTTCCCGGGTTTTTGATATCCATTCTTATTCGACCGCCTCCTCCGGGCTGGTGTGGGAAATGCTTTCCGTCATCCAGCGGCTGCCGGAGGAAAAACAGCCGGAGTATCAGAATTACCTGGATGAGATCGGCGGGGAAGGGAGCACCCGGCTGGCGCTGGAGACCAGTACCGAGGATACCGCCGGCAACTTTATGTGGGGCGACGCCCTGGGAATCCGGAAAATGTCCGCTCCGGGAGCCACCGTGACGGCGGCCAGAAAATACGCGGAGCTGTTTTTCCGGGAGCCGGGGGCTTTTCTGCGGCTGAAGGGGGATTTTATCAAAAAGACCATGGGAATCAGCATGGAGCTGGACTATTCGGAATATGACTATAATCGCTGGGACCGGATGGCGGAGTACGGCTTCAATGATTCCCCCCAGCGGCACGCCTTTCATGATTCCTTTATCAGGCTATGCGATCTGCTGGGCTTCTATGTCCTCAGGCCCTGGGTCTCCTTCCTGCTGTCCCTGCTGACGGTGGTCGTTCTGCGGATCCGGAAACATCCCCTGCGGGAAACCTACTCGTTCACTTTCTGGATGGCCGTTTTCTATTATCTGGCGTACCTGCTGGATACCCCTGCCTTCGACTTCCGGTATTTTTATCCGTCCCTGTTTCTGATGATGATCATGCACGCCGCCGTGTCCCTGATGGGGCTGAATGCGCTTCTGGGAAGGCTGAAAAAGCGGCTGCGCATCCCCGAACACCGCCGGGAACCCGGCTGATCCGGAAAGGAAAATGAATTCATGGCTCCTGAAAAAGCATCGAAAGCCCTTTCCCCCCTTTGGGCGGAGAATAAGGCCCGCGGCCGGGCGATTCTGATCTGCGCGCTGCTCTCCGGTGTGATTGCCCACGGGACCGGGCTGTTCAACAAGCTGTCCTATCATGATGATATCCTGGCTCTTTTCGGGGTGGGGACCACCCTGACCTCCGGCCGCTGGATGCTGCACGTTATGGGCGTGCTGGAGATCATGCTCTTCGGGGACGGGCATTACAGCCTGCCCATCATGAACGGATTCTTCTCCATCCTCTGTGTGGCCGGGGCGGCGATGCTGCTGGCGGATCTGCTGTCCATCCGCCGCAGGGGCCTTTGCGCGGCGTTGGGCGGGCTGATGGTGGTCTTCCCGGTGATGACGGCGTACTTTGGCTTCAACTATACCATGCCCTACTATATGCTGGCGATGCTGATGATGGTTGCGGCCGGGTGGCTCATCTGCCGGGATCTTCCCTGGTGGGCCAAACTGCCGGCCATCGTCCTGGGGGGCTGTTCCGTGGGGACCTACCAGGCCTTCCTCCCCATGCTGCTGACGATCATCCTTCTGCATGACATGCGCCGCCTTTCCGAGCGGGAAGAATCCCTGCCGGCGTTCTTCCGGCAGGTGGCGCTGCAGATCGTGTTTGTGGCCGGGGTCATGGTTTTTTATGCCGCCGCCAACCGCTTTTTCCTGAATAAGTTCCAGATGGAGCTGAGCGATTACAAGGGCGTCAACCAGGTGACCTCCACCTCTCTGAGCGTCTATCTCCAGCGGGCGCTGGACGGATACAGGGAGTTTTTCATCCCCGCCCGGAATGTCAGCTACGATATGTACCCCATGCATCTGCATTATGTGTATCTGCTGATGCTGGGGATTGACGCAGCGCTGGGCGTCCGCCTGATCCTGAAAACCTGGATGAGCGGGCTCCGGGCCAAAGCGGCGCTGCTCTTTCTGCTCCTGCTGCTGTTTCCCCTGGGCTGCAATTTTATATTCGTCATGTGCGAAGGGGTGCATGGGCTCATGACCTACGGACAGGTCATGCAGTTCGCGCTGCTGATCTGGCTGCTGGACCGGGTCGAGATTCAGGCCCCGCGGCCGCGGAAAATGCTGTCGGCGGCGGCCGCGGTCATGCTGGGCCTGACGGGCGTCATGTACTGCCGGTTCGACAACCAGTGCTATATGCGGGCAACCTTTGAACAGCAGGAGGCCATCTCCTTCTTCAGCACCCTGATTACCCGGATTCAATCCACCCCGGATTACCATCCGGACCGTCCGGTGGCTTTCCTGAACGCGGGGGAAATCGAAAGCCCCTCCATCTACCATATGGATGAACTGGATTTCATCGAGCTGAACCCCTATGGGGATAACCTGACGGAATATCTGAACGCCTATTCCTGGGACCTTTTTATGGAGCGGTGGTGCGGCTATTATCCCCAGCCGTATTGGGGGCCGGAGCTTTCCGATCTGCCGGAGGTGCTTGCCATGCCCCACTATCCCGAAGCCGGTTCCATCCAGGTCATCAATGATGTATTGGTGGTGAAATTCTGAAAGGAAGGATGAAAACCCATGACCATTCTGATTACCTCCGTGGGAACGGCCACCAGTGTCAATCTGATCCGGTTCCTGAAAAGGAAGGGGATTTCCGTGGCGGGAACGGATCTGAATCCCTACGGCTATACCGCCGGCAGCATGATGGCGGACGCGTTTGCGCAAATCCCGCCGGCGGCGGATCCGGGGTTTTTCCCCGCGCTGCTGGGCGCGATCCGGCGGTTTGGGGCGGATCTGTTGATTCCCGTCCATGACGAAGAAGTGGTATTCCTGGCGGATAAAAGGGAACAAATTCCCTGCGGCATGCTGCTGGCGGAGGCTCCGGTCATTCGTCTGTTCCATGACAAAATCGATTCCTGCCGGGCGATGGAGAGGATCGGGATCCCGGTGCCCGCGCGGCTGGACAGGGACGATCCCTCCCGGCCCCGGGTGCTGAAAAAGAGAATCTCCGTGGGAAGCAAGGGCGTCACGATCCTGGCCCCGGGGGAGCCGTGCCCAGAATCCGACCTGAAGGAAAACCTGCTCCAAACCTATGTATCCGGTGAGGAATATACGGTGGACGCCCTCTGCGACCCCTTTGGGAAACCGGCCTATCTGGTGCCCCGGAAAAGGCTGGAGGTCAAGAGCGGCGTGGCGACCAAGGTGCTGGTGGAAAAAGAGACCGGCCTCATCGCCCTGGCGGAGAAAATTCTGGAGGCGTATCCGATTCCCGGTTTTTCCAATCTGCAGTTTATCCGGGATGAAGGGGGCCGGTACTGGTTCGTGGAGGTCAATCCCCGGTTTTCCGGCTGCGGGGCGGCCACCCTGGCGGTCTGTGAGGGCTATCTGGATTCCTGGCTGTCCTTTGCGGAAGGAAAACCCTTCGAAGGAACGCTGAACCGGGACGTGCGGTGGCAGTCCGTCGTCACCCGGTATTACGAGGAAAAAGTGTATCATGCTGATCATCTGTGACCTGGACGGAACGCTGATTGACAGTGCGCCGCGGCATCTGGCCGTGCTGAACGATCTTTTGCGGGAGCGGGAGCTGCCCCCTGCCGACGAGGAGTACCTGACCTTTAAGCGGGAGGGACGGAGCACCCGCGATTTTTTGCGGGAACGGTATCCCGTCACGCCGGAGGAGCGGGAACGCATCAGCCGGGAGTGGGCCGCGCGGATCGAGGAGGAAGCGTATCTTCGGCTGGACAAATGGATGGAGAAGCGCTGCGCGGTAGTGGAGACCTACCGTGCGGCAGGCTGTCGGGTGATCGTTCTTTCCGCCCGGCAGAATCAGGAGTGGATCAAACGGATGGTCCAGGCCAGGTTTCCCTGGCTCGGGCCGGAGGATCTGTTCATCGTCTCTCCGATGAACGCGGGCGAAGCGAAAGGGCAGGTGCTGAAATCCCTGGGAGACCGGGGGCCGGCCCTCCTGGTGGGAGACACGGAAGCGGATTATGAGAGCACACGGGACACCGGGGTGATGCCCTGGATGCTGAATACCGGCTTCCGCAGCAGGGCGTATTGGAACCGGCGGGGGATCCCCAGCCATGAGGACCTGCCAGCCGTGGAGGAACTGCGGGGCGGCGTTCTTTTTTCAAATGCGGACAAGCCGGAAAAGGAGATCTCCTTCCCATGAAACTGGCAAGCATTCTGATCCTGAGCTACAACAATCTGGACGGGCTCTACGATACGCTGGACAGCGTTTTTCGCCAGGATTATCCGGACATCGAACTGGTGATCGCGGATGACGCTTCCCGGGACTATCGGGAAAAGCAGCCCGCGCTGGACGCCTATATCGGATCGCACAGAACGCCCCGGATCCGGGATGTGATCTGGGTGCCCCATGAAACAAACGGCGGCACGGTGAAGAACAGCAATGACGCCATCCGGGCGTCCCACGGGGAGTATCTGCTGGCTCTGGCCTCCGAGGATACCCTGGCCCATGAATCGGCCCTCAGCCATATGATTCAGTACCTCGCCGACAGCGGGGAAAACGTTTGCTTTGGCCGCGTGCGGGGGATCACTCCCGACGGGGAATATGTGGATCATCTGCTTTCCTGCGAATCGGATTATGCGCGGCTTAGGTCCTATACCGTGGAGCAGACCCGCAACCGCCTTTTTGCCCGGAATTTCCTGCCCGGCGCCTGCGCGCTGAAAACCCGGAAGCTGTATGAGGAATACGGCCTGTATCCGGAATCGGTCCGCCTGATCGAGGATTATCCCTTCTGGCTGGAGCTGACCCGAAAGGGGGTCAGGTTCGTCTATCTGGACGAGGTGACCGTTCTGTACCGGCTCAGCGGGGTCAGCAGCACCGGGCATTACAGCGAGATGTTTATGCGGGATATGTACACCATCTATGAGGGATATATCTTTCCCTATGATCACCGCTACGGTGCGCTGCAGGGGATCTACAACCGCCTGAAGCGGCTGGGGCTCGATTATTATATGGCCCTGGCCCGGTGGGAGAAGCTGACCCCCGGAGCGCGGCTGCTGAATCGGGTGCGCTACTTCCCGTTCTTTGTTTATACCGGCCTGCAGCGCTGGAGCAATGATCGAAAAAACCGGATGAATCACAAATGATAAGAACACGGTTGTACAGTTTTTTTGTTTATTTGTTCATACGTAACTATTCAGTCGCTCCGCTTTCTGAGGTATTCCCCTCCGTGTGACGGCTCGCGCCTCCGTTCGCTTACGCAGCGGTTCTAAGCTCTGTCTGCGCCATTCGGCTCTCCGTTCGCTCAATGGTCGTTCAGAGCCCTTGGGGCGGGCTCTGAACTCCCTTTCGCGCTAACTAACTCAGCTTCCTTTCGCCTTCAGCGAACTGCCCACTGGGCAGACGGTCGCTTCGTTAGCCAATCGCTAAGAACCGGCGAGACTCAAGGCACCCGGAGTGAAACACCTCAGCGCTGCGCTTGCAGGACGGAACAGTTACGTTTACAGAAGCACCGTCATGGCGATTCCGATCAGGATCAGAGCGGCTCCCAGCAGCTTTCGCCCGGTCATCTTTTCGTGAAAGAAAAGCACATCAAACGCAAAAACGAAGATATAGCTGGAGGTTTCCAGCAGCGTTCCGGAGGATACATCCACCACCCGGTAGGCGATTACCGTCATCAGGGTCGCCAGGAAGAAGATGGCATAGGCGGATATGACCCGCAGATTCAGGTATCCGCGGTACCAGGTGTCATAGTGAATCAGGGCGGCCTTTTTCAAAAGCACCTGGGAAATCGCGCTGATCAGCGTGCTGATCAGGATCAGCAGGGAATAAAGAAAAACCTTATCCATGCGCGCCGCCTTCTTTCCGCCCGCCGCTGTCCTTTTCATCGAAGGCAAAAAGCAGCACGCCGCAGATGATCACCGCCGCGCCGGCGATTTTCGCGGGGGTCAGGGTCTCCCCAAAAAGAACCCACCCCCAGAAGAGCCCCCAGATCACCACCACCGCCTTATGGGCAAAGGCCCTGGACAGCGGCATCGCCTGGAGCACTTTCTGCCATCCCAGCGCGTAAATCCCCAGGCAGAGGAAGATCAGCCCCAAACCGACCAGAAACGGGGCGCTCAGAGGCGCCGCACCGCCGATTTTCTTGCTGATCACCGTGGTCAGGGAATAGACCAGAAACAGCCCGTGCATCATCAGGGTCACATGGATTCGATCGTGCTTCATCTATGCCTGACTCCCTTCACTCATCAGGAGACGCCTTCTCAGTGATAATATTCCACGCAGTTATACAGGAACCCGGAAACAATGGCAAACGTCATCCCCGCAAAAAGGACGCCGTTATGCAGGGCGGGATTCCGCCGGTTCCGCATGCGGCCGGAGCCCACCAGCGCCAGGGCGGGATACACATAGGGAATCATGTACCGGGGCTGCATGCCCCTGAATTCCGGGCTGCCCACGGCGGTGAACCAGACGTACATGGAGGTAATCATCAGCACCAGGGCCCCGAAGAGCAGGATTTCCCCGAAGACCCGAACCCCCGCGGCCGGCTGGGTCCCCTCTTCCCGATAATCCGTCAGGGCGGCGGTCACCATCAGCAGAAGGATCAGCGTACCGTTTCGCCCACCTCCCTGATAGCCGTAGGAAGTGACCATGGCGTCCAGCCCGCCGGCGCCCAGATACTCCCGCAGGAAGTGCCACAGGTATTCCGCGTACTGCAGGGGGTGAGTGAGGATAAACCGGATCTGGCCGAAGGTGTTCACATCTCCTTCGGCCCGGGTGTCCCCCTGGCCGCCGCTTTTCCCCAGCGGCAGAAGGATATACAGCATCACGATCACCATGGACAGCAGCACAACGGCGGTGTACGCGCGCCGGTGCTTGAGCCCGCGGAATTTGCTTTTCGGCAGGAAAAGGAACAGCAGAAAGAGGGGGAAATAGATGGCTTTGGCATAGCAGGCGATCAGCATTCCCGCCATCATGATGGCAACGTCCCCGTTTTTCAGGATCTTTTTGGGTTCCTGCCACTGGGCGGCCCAGTAGCAGCAGCTGAGGGTTATGCCGACGATGACCCCGGGATCATAGCTGTAATTGGCGGCCAGGAACACGCTTCCGGGCATCATCAGAACCATCGCCGCAATCATTTTTCCGCTTTTCAGCCGCCGGAGAGCCACATAGCCGATCAGCGCGTAGGCCAGCAGGCCGAAGAAGCGGCCAAGCCCCCAGGTCACCCAGAAGGGCAGCCCCAGCGCCCGGCCCAGGAAAAGGCCCAGACCGGAAGCGGCGAGCCAGTATTCCTTGATGCTCAGATGAAATCCGCCGGTGACGTAGACCGCGCCCTGGGCGTATTTGGCGTCCTCCGCCGCGTGGAAGGACGCCCATTGATCCATTTCGTAATTCTTCTGATTATCCTCCTGCATGGCGTCCCATTCCGCCTGCGTAAAGCGGACCCGCCCCAGGGTGGAATAGTTCATGGCGTGCTGATAATGATATCCGTCGTCCAGGCTGACCCCGGTGGCCGCCGGCAGGAAGAAGGCCATCAGCCCCCCGGCGATCAGGGTCAGGATCAGGAAGAAGACTTCAGGCTTTTTGCCCAGCGTGCGGCGGAAGGTGGTCAGGCAGGCCGCGCCGGCGGCGCTCCAGAGACAGACGGCCCGGGCGATCCAGTGATCCCGGTGATACACATCCATCACCCAGGCCCGGCCGATGAAATACACCGCCAGGAAGGTCAGCACAAAGCAGAGCAGCAGCTTCAGGTTTCGGGGCTTTTCCGCCGTCAGCGTCTGCTTCAGGCCGGACAGCGATTTTTTCACCGCCGCCCCCATCTTTTTGCCCACCCCGAGGGGGAAAAACAGGATCAGGATGCCCAGCTGCAGAAGAAAGGTTGCGATAAACCGGGTCCTGTGCCACTCCTCCACGAGGGCGGACCGCCCGGAGGGGTGCGTATAGGTGACCCCCCGCTGGATCAGGGTCGGATCGGAAGAGATATCCACCTCCGCGTCGGTAAAGATCGGGGGCAGCGTGCGCTGCATGACCCATTCCAGCCCCGCGGCCAGGGCCAGGGCGGCCACCACCAGGACAGCGGCGCGGATCAGGCTTCGCCGGTTTAACAACTTCTTCATTTTGCTCCTTTCCCCGGCCGGAGATCCGGCCGGGCAACGCCTCAAGTTTACCGGGATTCCCGTTTCTTGTCAACCGCCGGCGGCGTTTCTTGTCAACCGCCGGCGGCGGGATTGACGGAAAGGCCCTTGCATAGTAAAATATCGTGGGTTTGAATGTGAAGGAGGGCGGAAGGTTTGCGGCTGCTGGTGGTGATTCCGGCTTACAATGAAGAAGCAAGTCTGCCTTCCACGGTGCGGGAGCTGCGGCTCAAAGCGCCGGAAGTGGATTTTGTGGTGGTGAACGACGGCTCCGGGGATCGGACCGCGGACATCTGCCGGGCGAAGGGGTATCCTTTGCTGGATCTGCCCACCAATCTGGGGCTGACCGGCGCCTTTCAGACGGGGGTCCGGTACGCCTACGAGGAAGGATACGACGCCGTGATGCAGCTGGACGCCGACGGGCAGCACGATCCGGCGTTCATCCGGCCGATGATGGAAAAGATGGAAAAAGAGAATCTGGACCTGGTTCTGGGGTCCCGGTTCCTGACCGAAAAGAGGCCCCGAAGCCTGCGAATGGCGGGGAACGCCCTGATTGAGGAAGCTGTCCGCCTGACCACGGGACGGCGGCTGACCGATCCCACCTGCGGCATGCGGGTGTACGGCAGGCGGGTGATGGAGCATATGGCGTACGCCCCGACGGCCCGGCCGGAGCCGGACACGGTTGCTTTCCTGATCCGCTGCGGGGCGAAAACGGGGGAGGTCCCTGTTTCCGTGCGGGAACGGGAAGCGGGGGTCAGCTACCTCAGCCTGGGGAAGTCCATTCGCTATATGGTTCAGATGGGGATGAACATCTTCGTGCTCCAGTGGGTTCTGAAGAAAGAACCCTGGCGGGAGCAAACCGGGCGGCCGGCCTGACGCCGGCGGGCCGAGGCATAAGAACACGAACAGACAGGGAGGATAGGCCATGTCCACGGCTATGCGGGCGCTGCTGATCGCCGGTTCGATCATGACGGCGCTGTATGTGCTTCGCCGGGTCCGGAAGAGCCGGATGCGGACGGAGGATTCGGTGTTCTGGCTGGTATTCAGCCTGATCCTGGTGGTGATGGGGCTGCTGCCCAACGCGGTATCCGCCCTGGCCCGATTCATCGGGGTGATGAGCGCGGCGAATCTCGTGTTCCTGATTGTGATCTTTCTGCTGATTATCAAGCTGTTCCTCATGGATCAGCGGATTTCCGCCCTGCAGCGGCAGGTGACGGATACAGCCCAGGCGGAGGCCATCCGCCGGCGGCGGGAGACGGAAAACAGGGCCGGGCAGGCGGCCCCGGAGACAGCTGAAAGCGGGAGGCAGGCGGCGGAATGAACGTGGCGATTATTACGGCGGCGGGCACCGGGACGCGGACGAAGCAGATCGTGCCCAAGCAGTTTCTGAATGTGAACGACAAGCCGATTATCATCTATACCCTGGAGTGCTTCCAGCGGCATCCGGAGATCGACGCCATCTACGTCGCCATCCTGGAAGGCTGGGAGGGCTTCATGGAGCTGTATGCCAGGCAGTTCCATATTACCAAGCTGAAGGGGATCGTCAAAGGCGGCGCCACCGGGCAGGAATCCATCGAGAAGGTGCTGGAGGTGGTGAACAGGGAATGCAGCCCCACGGACCTGGTCATGATCCATGACGGCAGCCGCCCTTATCTGCCCCAGCGGGTGATTACCGAGAATATACGGGTCTGCCGGGAACACGGAAACGCCATCGCGGCCATCGATACCAAGGAAGCCATGCTGCAGACGGACGACAAGATCAAGTCCTGCATCTCGATCGACCGGGAGATTCTGTACCGGACCCAGACTCCGCACACCATGCCCCTGAAGGATATGATGGCGCTGCATCAGGAGGCCGCGGAAAAGGGGATCACCGGATCGGTGGCCACCTGCACGCTGCTGATCGAGTGCGGATATACCGTCTGGTTCTCCCGGGGGTCGGATCTGAACTTCAAGATTACCTCCATGGAGGACCTGATGATCTTCCGGGCGCTGGTGGCGGTGATGGACAAGTTCAACCTGGAGGAGGAAACGAAATGAACGTTGCGGAATACATCGTCCGGTATGTGGAGTACAGGGGGACAGAACACGCCTATGTGATCGTGGGAGGGGCCGCCCTGTGGATCTGCAAAGCGCTGGGGCAGTCGTCGAAGCTGAAATTCACCTTTGTGAATCATGAGCAGGCGGCGGTCATGGGCGCGGACGGATATGCCAGAATGTCCGGAAAGGCGGGGGTGGCCTTCGTGACCAACGGGCCGGCATTGACCAATACGGTCACCGGCATGGCCCAGGCCTATGTGGATTCCTCTCCCGTGGTGCTCTTTACCGGGGATTCAAACAGCCGGCATGTGGCTTTCGAGGGGGAACACGATCTTCGCCAGTACGGCACGCAGGATGTAAAAACCCACCGGATCATGGAGCCGGTGACCAAGAAGGTCTATACGCTGACAGATCCGGCTAAGACGGGGGAGGTCCTGGCGGAGGCCTTCTACCTGGCGGAAAACGGCCGGCCGGGTCCCGTATGCGTGCATGTGCCTATCGACATCCAGTCCTCGGCCTGCCCCTGCGCGTTCCCTCCGGTGTGGACGCCGCCGGCGGAGCCGGAGATTCCCGCGGAGACGGTGGAAGGCGTCCTGACCGCCCTGAGGAACGCGAAGCGGCCCCTGATCCTGGCGGGGCAGGGGGTGCGGCTGTCCGGGATGACGGATCTGTTCCGGAAACTGCTCCCGGCTATCGACGCGCCGGTGACCAACGCCCGCATGGGCATCGATACCATCGAAACGGACAATCCGTATTATGTGGGGCGCTGCGGCAACCACGGCTTCCGCTCCGCCCATTTCGCCCTTCAGACTTGCGATGTGCTGCTGGTGCTGGGCAGCCGTCTGGCCCCCAATACCACGGGGTACAACGTGGCGGATTTCGCGAAACAGGCGAAAAAAATCCTCGTGGAGGTGGACCCGGCGGAGCTGGTCCAGTACGGCGTGAAGATCGACGAAAACATCCGCGGGGACCTGAAGGACTTCCTGGCCAAGGCGGAAGCGCTGCTGGCGGCGAAACCGGAACTCCGGGGCAGCCACGGCCGCTGGGTGTCCGTATGCCGGGACTGGCTGTCGCGCTATCCCGTTGTGCAGGAAAAGTATTTTCAGGGGGACGTGATCAATTCCTATCAGCTGGTGGATACGGTGACCCGGCTGGCGGGGGATGAGGATATCGCCATCGCGGACACCGGATCCTCCTGCAGCATCGTGGCCCAGGCCTGGCGGGTCAGGGGAAAGCAGCGGGTGCTGATTTCCGGCGGCCTTTCCGCCATGGGATACTGGGCGACATCCCTGGGGCTGGCGGAAGGCAACCGGGGCAGGGGGCAGGTCCTTTGCTTCGTGGGGGACGGCGCGCTGCAGATGAACATCCAGGAGTTTGCGACCCTGGCGGCGTACCGGATTCCGGTGAAGATCTTCCTGGTTTCCAATGACGGATATCAGTTTGTCCGCATGAGCCAGGGGGGCTACAATATCAATCCGCCCTTCGGGACGGACGCGTCCGACGGGGTGCCGATCCCGGACATGGAAAAAGTGACGAAGGCCTATGGGCTGAAGTATCTGTCCTGCCGGGAACCGGCGATGCTGGAGAATGCCGTGCGGGAGACGCTGGCCGCGGAGGGACCCACGGTCTGCGAGGTATTCGTCAGCAAGAATCTGGAGGTGGAGCCCCGGCTGAAGTCGGTCGCCAGGCCCGACGGAACCTTTGGCATGCCCAGCTACGAGAACCTGTATCCCAACCTGCCCGAGGACGTGCTGAAGGCGGAGATGGCAAAGGCGTTTACGGAATAAAACCGTCAGGTGAACCGGAAAGGAGGGAGAACCGGGATGGAAAGGGAGTCGGGCTTTGACCTGAACGAGATTTCGCAGGCCCGGTCCCACCTTCTGGGGCTGGCGACCCTGTGGGTGGCGCTGTTTCACTCCTATCACCTGCGCTTTCTGGACTCCCCCCTGCTGAGTCAGCTGCGTCTGGCCGGGGTGCTGAACCGGCTTCGGGAGCTGGGCAACTGCGGGGTGGACGTTTTTCTCTTTCTCTCCGGGCTGGGGCTGTATTATTCCATGACCTCCCTGCGGGAGGCGCAGACGCAGCATCCTATCCGGCGCTTTTATGCCCGACGCTTTGCAAGGATCCTGCCGCCGGTGCTGATCGTATCCATCCTGTATTACGGCCTGTCGGGGACCGCCAGCCTTTCGGAATGGCTGGGGAAGGTATTCCTGATCGGCTCCTTCTCTCAGGCCCAGGCGGAGCTGGGATACTGGTATTTCGCCCTGCTGTCGGTCCTCTATCTGCTGTATCCTCTGATCGACCTGATTCAACGGAAAGGAGGGGCTGCCGGAATCGTTGGAGCGATCCTGCTGTCCTTGATCCTGACCTTTGCGGCGTCCCGGCTGTTCCCGGTCTGGTTTGCCCGGGCGGAAATCATGCTGACCCGGATCCCGGTGTTCCTGCTGGGGGTGCAGTTCGCCCCCTGGTGCCGGAACCATAAGCGGATTCCCCGCTGGATTCCCTGGCTGGGCGTTCCGCTGCTGGTCGGAGGATTGTTCCTGATTCCGATGATCCCTTCAGGCGCCAGCGAACTCCGGCGGTACGCCTACGCGGGGCTGACCCTGGCGCTGGTCCTGACGGCCGGCTTGCTGTGCAGCCTCCTGAAACGGAAGGGCTTTCTGTGGAAATGCGTATGCGCGGTCGGAACCTGTTCCCTGGAGATCTATTTGCTCTATGAGAATCTTTATGTGATGGATCCGCCGCTCTTCCGCTCGGTCGACCCCGCGGGAATCGTCTATGCCCTGACCGTCTTCGCGGCCGCGCTGGTGCTGTCCGTGCTGCTGCGGCTGGTTGTCCGTACGCTGCGGGAGGGATTTCGCCCCTCCTCCCGGAACGGCGTTTAGTTTCTGCTTTTCCGGCCGCGGATGACTGCTTTGCGGTTCCGTCCGCACATCGGCCGTTGAAAACAGGTTTCCCCCGATCTTTCAAGGAAAGAAGGTTCTTACCGATGCCAACGATTTCCGTGATCCTGCCCGCCTACAACGAAGAGGAAAACATCCGCCGGGCGGCGGAGCGGCTTGCCGCCGTGCTGGCGCCGGAGGGCGTGACCTGGGAGCTTGTTTTCGTGAACGACGGTTCGAAGGACGAAACCTGGAACCGGATCCGGGAGGTATCGGCGGAGGATCCGCATGTGACCGGGGTCAGCTTCTCCCGCAACTTCGGCAAGGAAGCGGCGATCATGGCGGGGCTGGCCTGCGCGAAGGGCGACTGCTGCGTGGTGATGGACTGCGACCTGCAGCACCCTCCGGCGACGGTGGTGGAAATGCTGCACAAGTGGCAGGAAGGATACGAGGTCGTGGAAGGGGTGAAGCGCAGCCGGGGGACGGAAAGCAAAGCCCACCGCTTCATGGCCGGTACGTTCTACAAGATGATGAGCGCCGCCACCAGGATCGATATGTCCCGGGCGTCGGATTTCAAGCTCATGGACCGCAAGGCGGTGGACGCCATCCTGTCCCTGCCGGAGAAAAATGCCTTTTTCAGGGCCCTCTCTTCCTGGGTGGGGTTTAAAACCACATCGGTGGAGTTTGACGTGCAGGACCGGGAGGCCGGCACCTCCAAATGGAACCCTTTCAGCCTGGCGGGCTACGCGCTTCGGAACATTTCGTCCTTTTCATCCGCTCCCATGCAGCTGGTGACCGTCCTGGGGGTTGTGACGCTGCTGCTGGCCATCGTGATCGGAATCCAAACGCTGGCGCGCTACTTCTCCGGGACGGCGGTGGAGGGCTTTACGACCGTGATTCTGCTGATCCTCCTGATCGGCAGCCTGCTGATGATCAGCCTGGGCATTATCGGCTACTATCTGGCCCGGATCTATGAGGAAATGAAGAACAGGCCCAGATATCTGATTTCGGAGATCATTTCCGCCCGAATCGAGTGACCGGTTCGGGAGAAAGGAAAGCCGACGGGTGACTGTTCAGTCCTGCAAGCGCAGCGACCAAATCGTTATTCCGGCGTGTGGAAAAGCAAATAATACAAGGAGGAAAAAGATGAGCGGCCGGGAAAAGAAAATCGGCATGGGCGTGATCCGATGGGGGATCCCGGTGCTTGCGGTATGGATCTGCCTGAGCTTTCGGTTTTCCCGTTTCATGTTCCAGGCCATCGCGGCGCTGCTTTGCTTTGCCGTTCCCTGCGCGCTCTTCTGCACCCGGCGCAGGCTGATCAGGAGCCGTGCGGCCGCCGTGACGGTTTTTCTGCTTCTTCTGATCCCCTACGCCCTTTACGCGTGCGTTGTGCATGGGGTGCATACCGCGGGGTACCGCGAACATGGGATGGACCGGAATATGTATAAGGGACAGAAGATTCTGGTCATGGTGCCGCATCAGGATGACGAGATTAACCTTTGCGGGGGCCTTTACGAGGTATTCGGGGATGCGTCCGATGTGTACATCCTGTTTTCAACCAACGGCGATTGGGCGGTCAAGGCCGAGGAGCGGCTTCGGGAGGCCGTGAACGCGGCCGCCGCCATGGGGGTCGACCGGGATCATCTGATCTTCCTTGGCTATGGGGACGGCTGCGTCAACGAGGACGGGATCCATATGTACAATCTGCCGGAGGACGAGCCCTTCGTTTCCAACGCCGGATATTCCCAGACCTACGGCGCCTACGGCTTTGAACCCTACAGGGTTTCGCCCTATACCCGCAATCATATGAAAAACGATATCCGGGATCTGCTGCTGGACCTGCGGCCGGATGTGGTCTTCTGCCTGGATTACGATTCTCATCATGATCACCGGGCCCTCTCGCTGCTGTTCGAGGAGGCGATGGGGGAGATCCTCGCCGGGGAAGAAAACACGTATGTCCCCACCGTCTTTAAAGGCTTCGCCTATTCCACCGCCTATTGGGGCGCGGATGACTTTTACGCGGACAACATCATTTCGACGGTGCCTTGGTCGCGGCACTATCCCTATCCGGGCAGCACCTTTACCGACGCCAGGGGCGAGACGGTGGTATACATGGGGGAAAACAACATCTACCTGTGGAAGGATCGGATTCGCTTCCCCGTCGCGGAATGCAGCCTGTCCCGGACGCTGCGGGCGAGCAGCCTCTATAAAGCCATGCACGCCCACGCGTCCCAGGAGTTTCTGTATCAGGCCTTCGACAGCCTGCCCTGGATCATCAACGGGGACAAGGTGTTCTGGATCCGGCATACGGCGGGGATGCTGTACGGGGCGGATGTGTCCGTCAGCTCCGGGGACGGAAGCATGCTGAATGATTTCAAGCTGACGGATTCCCAGAACATTTACGATAAGGAGCGGCTGCCCTTTGACAACCTGTGGGCGCCGGAAGCGGCCGATCCGGAAAAGACGGCGGCCTTTGCCTTCGGCAGGGAAACGGCGGTGGACAGCATCTGCCTGTACGATCATCCCACCCTGACGGACAATATCACCCGGGTCAGGCTGCTGTTCTCCGACGGCAGCGAAATCGAGTGCGGCCCGCTGGCCGTCAACGGCAGCGGAACCTGGGTCCGGTTTGCGGAAAAGCGGATCACCGGTTTTACGGTTCAGATCCTGGACGCGGAAGGCGAGCGGCCCGGGCTTTGCGAGGTGGAAGCCTACCGGGCGTACGATCCCGCGGAAGCGGTGCCGGAGATGTTTAAGCTGCAGGACCGGAACGGGGATTTCGTATACGACTACTGGCTGACGGACGCGGAAGAAGTCTTTACCGTTTACGATTCCCGGGCGGCCTTCCGGGGGGATCATCCGAAAAGCTATACCCTGAAGGCGCTCAGCGGAAAGGCTGACATCCGGCAGGATGGCGCGGATACCTTCGCGGTTTCCTGCGCGGTGGGGCAGTCCGCGGAGCTGGCCCTGTACGCGGAAGGAACGGCGGAACCGGTGGATCTGGTCACCGTCCGCCATCCCCGGGGGATCGAGCGGGCGTGGGTTCACCTGCTGATCGAGGCGGAAAAGAACTTCGATCTGTATTCCCCGGCGGAACAGCTGGCCTATTTTCAGCAGATCATCGGGGATTACTGGAGCAAGCTGCCCTTTGCCCGGAAATAGGAAGCCGGCCGGCGGCTGAATTTGCCCGAAGCGGTTTGGGGAGAAGCCATCCATCCGGTCAGAGGCATGCCTGTTCCCGGCCGGCCCGCGGTGATCCCGCGCCCGAATACCCCGGAAGAGGAATCCTGAATCACGGCCCCGGAAGGGGGCTTTATGGGGGAGAAATGTACGGAATAGATTTTCATGCGGACGACTATGCGGCATCCATCGAGAATTCGAAGCGCATCCTCTCGCTGGCGCGGTCCGGCCGGATCGACAGCTTCAGCGTGATCACAAACATGGGCTGCTATGAAGCCTGTATGGATCTTCTCCGAGCAGACTGGACCCGTTTCCCCCGGAAACCGCTGCTGTCGGTTCATATCAACCTGATTGACGGATACTGGCTCTGCGCCGAAAAAGAGGGGCAGATCATCCGGAATTCCTGGGTGGGACTGCTGGCCTCCGGCATGGTGCCGGGCCGCAGGCGGAAGCGCCTGCGGGAGCTGCTTTCCGCCGAGATTGAAGCCCAGATCGGCGCCTTCCTTCGGCGGACGGAGGATCTGGAGACGGAGGAAGGGGAGCCGCTCCCTCTGCGGATCGACGGCCACGTGCATACCCATATGATTCCCCTGGTGTTCGCGGCGCTGATGGACGCGCTGGAGCGCATGGGCCTGCGGGAAAGGGTGCGGTTCATCCGCTGTTCCTCGGAACCGCTGCTGATGTTTCTTTCCACCCCCGGGGTGACAGGGACGATTTCCCCCGTGAACCTGACGAAGAACCTGATTCTTCGGGTATTGAGCCACTCCGTCCGCAAAAAGCTGGGGGCGGCGCATATCCCGACCGGTTACGTCTTTGGCCTGGCCCTGACCGGAGAAATGGATTTGAAACGGGTCCGTCTGATGATGCCGAAGATGAAAGCATATGTCCGGAAGAAAGACGCCCGCCTGGAGGTTCTGACCCATCCGGGAGGGTGCCTGCCGGAGGAGCTGTCCGAGGAATACGGCCCGGACGACCGGAAGGCGTTTCTGGCGCCGGGGCGGGATATAGAATACAGGATGCTGACAGAACGGCCGGAGGACTAAACCATGTCCTCCGGCCGTTTCCGCGTGGGCTCAGCTCTCTGAAAACTTTACTACAATGACATCCCGGATGATCTGAATGGCCCCGTCGTCCGGGTAGGAGGGCATGGCCTGCACCTCCGGCCAGTTTTTGACCTGCTCCGGATCCACGGTTTGGGGCCGGAAGCCGCACCAGCGGGCCAGGAATTCCGACCAGGCCCAGTCGTTCAGATACCCCCGAATATCGGTATCGTAGGTTCCCAAGGTCAGGAAATCCAGCTCGGTCAGGTTATAGAGGTTCTGATCCGCCATTTCCCGGCGGTTGACAAAGGCGACGGGCAGCTCGTCCCGGAACCCTTCCGCGGACTCAATGCGGGTGACCAGGGTGGTGTTCCAGGAAATGGCCTCCTGCTGCTGGAAAGCGGTCTTCAGGTAGCATTGGTTATCGTAGCGGATGTACATCACGGCGCTGAGGGCCAGCAGCAGGGCCGCCGCGCCGGACAGGGCCTTTCGGCAAAACAGGGAGGGAAGCTCCGCGCCGTCCGCCAGGCAGACCAGCAGAACCATTTGCATGACCTGGCCGTAGACCATCAGGCTGTGCACCGTGTCGGACATCACGAACACGAAATTGCATCCCAGGGGGACCAGCGCAAAGGCGGCCGCCAGCAGCAGCGCCCGCGCCGGGCCCTTTTTCCACGTCCGCGCCACCCAGACCGCGGCCAGCGCCGCGTCCAGGCACAGCATCAGCCGGTATACGTTCAGAAGCGCCTGGGGGTACATATCCCAGAGGGTGTTCCGGCTGGGAAGGAAAAACTCCCGGTACGCCAACAGCACCCGCGCCAGGTAGACACTCAACCCGCCCTCGCCCATCTGGCTGATGCCCAGGTAACTGTCCAGCTCCGCCCCTTTGATCCGCAGGAAAAGCTCGCTTCCGGCGAAATAGACGCCCATGGCGCCGGCGACGCAGGCCGCCCGGATCAGAACCCGTTTTCCCCACGCGCGAAGGTCCTCTTCCCGCCGGGCCAGGAACAGAATCTGATCCGTCAGGACGATCATCAGCATGATGGGAATAAAGGCCTGATAGGTTCCGATTCCGCATCCGCACAGCAGCACGCCGATCCCTTTTTTCCACCAGGGGCCGACCCCGCAGAAAAGGATGCTGCCCCCCGTGACCATCAGCAGGGCGATCATATAGTAGTGGACGGTATACATGAAGCCGAACAGGGAAGTGACGACCGGGAAAACCGCCATGACGCCGCCCAGCAGCAGGCTGAGCCACCGGGAGCGGATCCGGAAAAAGTCCGTCATCAGCCCGGCGGAAAGCCCGACGCACAGGAGGGAGATCACCCCATTGACGACGGGCAGGCTGAAATAGCCGTTGCCGTAGAACCACCGTTCTGCTTCCGCCATCACGTGCAGCATCCACCGCCCCAGCTCAATGGCGGTGCCGGTCATGAAGAGGGAAAAAATATCATCGTGCCAGGAGAATTTGTTAAACAGGCCCATCCCCTGGCCCAGGAGGCCGAAAGCCAGCGCCCCCATGAACGCGGACAGGAAGGAGGGGGACAGCCGTATCCCGTTCCATTGTTCCGCTTTCCCGTCCAAAGATCGAACCAACCGCCCCAGTGTACGATTCCGAACCATTTTTTCTCCTTACTCGCAGCTTTTCAGTTGCTCCGCTTTCCGAGGTATTCCCCTCCGGGGGACGCCTCGCGGCTCCTCTGGGCTGCCGCCCGTTCTCCGCTGAAAACGGTCCACTGGACCGTTTTCCGGGCGCTCCGAACCTTACTCCAGCTTCCAGATATTGAGCCCGTCCGCGTCGCTCCGGGCGACGAGGGTCGCGTTTTCCATCTCCTCCCGCAGGGTGATCAGATAATTGACCCCCAGGGCGGAGAGATCCTCCCGCGTCAGTTTCAGGAGGATGTAATTGCCTTCCTCCCGGAATTCGGTTTCTTCCCCCGGCTCCGCCAGGGTCACGGCCACGTGGCACAGACGGTTGTAAATGTCCGTATGCTTACCCTCCGGATCGATGGCTTTCCAACGGTCCAGGTCCGCGTAGGGCTGATCCGTATTGATACAGTGCTTTCCGGCCAGCAGCGGCGCGTCGGAGGAGGGAAATCCCCCTTCCAGGGCGTAGAGATCCCCCGGCTCATCGGGAATGGATTTCAGCGTATGGATCAGCTCAAAATCGTCGAGCATGTCCAGCCCCTGCTGCACGGGATTGACAAATCCCCCCGCCAGCAGCATGACACAGCAGAGAAAGAACACCAGCATCCGCTTTCCTGTCTGCCGCACATCCATATACAGCAGGAAGAAAATCAGCAGATACAGGGCCGCCATGATCAGCAGCTGCGCCGCGGTGGGACAGGCGCTGCGATCATAAAGGATGCTTCCCAGGTTCAAAGCGGCGCTGGCGACGGCGGCCCCGGCCGCGATCCAGGGATTCCGGATGCCGCCCCTGGCGCGGAAACGGATCAGCAGGAAAATTTCGCACAGCTGAATCGGGAACACCGGCCGGCTGCACTGGGAAAGCAGGGTCAGCCTGCAGAGCCAGGCGGGCAGCGGGACAAAGGTGAACAGCCAGAAAAGACCCAGGATGCCGGTGACCATCAGCGCGAGGGGATCCGCCTTTTTGTCCCGGATCTGATGATAGACGCTCAGCACCAACCCGGCCGGCGCGAAGGTCAGAAAAACGGAAGCGTCCACCGGATTGGAGGTGGTCAGCTCCATTTGGCTCAGGGGGAAGAAAAGGGCCGCCAGATCAATCTTGAAGGCAGGGTTCCACAGGTTCCCGGTAATTTCCCCGCTGTCGGCCAGCCCACCGGTGATCAGCCGGCTGCCGGGATAGGCGGAATGACGGATCGCCTGCAGCGTGTCCCAGCTTCCGTAAATTACCACCCCCAGCATGGCCAGGGCCGGGAGCAGGCCAAGCAGCAGGCAGCCCAGCTTCCGCCCGCGCTGGGCGACCGCCGGGCGGGTGAACAGATAGATCCACCCCGCAAGCACGAGATACATGGCCGGAATCAGCCACGCGGGATACCCGACCATGACAAAGCAGCCCAGCAGCCATCCCGTCAGCACCCCGTACAGGATCCGGGACCGGGCGCGGTCGCTTTTCAGCAGGGCGTCCACCGCCAGCACCATTCCCTGGGCAAAGATCAGCACCTCGGCGATGCTCTGGCTGACGAACCATTGCACCATGGGCGAGAGCGCCATCAGCGCGCCCGCCGCGAGGCTCATGCCCCGGCGGCCGTCGGTACAGCGCAGGGCGGTCATGTACGAAACGGCGAACAGCAGCACCACCCGGCAGCCGGTCAGCAGACTGAGCCCCCGCTCGGAACCCAGCAGCAGAAAGCCCCAGTATAACGGTTTAAACACCAGCGCCGCGTTCCAGGCGGGCAAGCCGCCCATGCTGAGCCAGGTGACATCCGTCCCGTTGCCCATGAGGGGATTGATCCCGGGCCATCCCAGCGCTTCCTGGGAAAGGGCCATGGGCGTCCAGATGGCAAATTCGTCCCGCCGCGTGATGCGGGCGGACCCGAAAAGGGGATATCCTTCGTTGCCCCGGATATAGTGACTCCACGCGAAAAGGCTGGTGGTGTTCAGCCGGAAAAAAACCCAGAGCAGCGTAAAGAGGATCAGCGCCGGGGGCAGCAGCTTGAACGCTTTTTCCCGCAGGACGGCCCTCTTCCTTCCCGGAAGGCAGATTTCGCCGAAGAAGCAGGTGGCCGCCAGCAGCAAAAACGCCAGCAGAAAGTCCGGATCCGTCAGGCGGCTGAGCATATCCGCGATGCCGTTCCTTCCCAGGGACGCCGCCAGGCCTGACAGCGTTCCGGCTAGCCCGGCCGGCTCCTCCATATGCGCGTTGATTCTCCCCAGGGAGGAAACATAGAGCGCTTCGTAAGCCGCCGCCGCCCCAAAGGCGAAAATGGCGACGCGGGGGAGAACCGCCCGGACGACGGCCGCGGCCGATCCTTTATTACGCACCTTTTGCCTCCTCAACCGCCTCGGAGGGCCCATTCCGGGTCAGCATGACCAGCAGTACCGGCAGAACCCACAGAGAATAGTGAAAGAACCGGGCCCCGTCCCACCAGGAAAAAAGCACCAGCATGGTGACCAGATTGTAGCAGAAAACGCTGAGCACCGGCAGGATTCGCAGCCAGCTCTCTTTCCGGTTCAGGGGCCAGCGCCCCAGGATCACCGTCAGCAGGATCAGCAGCGTAACGCCGCTGTGCAAAAAGCTGTGAGGGGCGATGATATACATCATCCTGCGGTACCCGTCCATGACGCTCCGCATCCAGGGAATGCCCTGATCCGTCAGGCCCAGATCCTCCCCGGCCAGATAGACCGCGCCGTCCGCCAGCTGATCCGGCACGACGGTGTAGGCGATTTTCGTGGTTTCGATCAGGGCCTTCAGGCTTTCCTTGGGAGCCTCCGCGAAGGCGCGGAGCATGATTTTCAGGGCCCCGCCCATCCCCGCTTCCGCCAGGGCCTCATGGTTGCTGCGCTCGTCCCAGTCCACCCAGTTGAACACGCCCCAGGTATACTTCTCCTGCCAAACCTCCTCCGGCGCCACGCCGTAGGCAAAATCCAGCACGTCGGATTCCAGCTTTTCGGGCCGGTAGGTGACGGGCCCGCCGATGACCGCCATGGGAAGCCCCATGGTCTGGGAACTGCGGTCCTCCGCTTTTTCCACCCCCAGGGCGGAATACAGCGGCCCCTTGATTCCGATAAAGACGGCCACCGCCGCTCCGGCCGCCGCCAGGGTCCGCTTCGGGCTGACGCACAGCGCCGCTCCCAGCAGGCAGGGGATCGCAAACAGGAACCCGTTATGCCGGATGATGGAGGTGACCGCCAGCATGACGGAAAACAGCGCCAGATGCAGCGGCTTTTTCAGCCAGGCTCCCCGGGAAAAGAGGATCCGGGCGTTCATGCAGACCAGCGCCATGGCGCAGATGCCGAAGGTTTCATCCTTGTATCCGTACATCAGATAGGACTGGGTAATGGGATTGAGCAGGATGACCGCCAGAGCGATAAATCCCCGGAACGCGTCCGACGCGATCCGCACCGTGTCGCAGACCCAGGTCAGCGCCAGGGAAAACAGCAGAATCTGAAACAGGATCACGGAGGGATACCACCCGCCGGTCAGCGCCAGGGGGAGCCGGAAGGCGATCAGGGTATGCAGCGCCGGGAAAAAATCGTTATACTGCCCGCTGACGGCCTGGCGCAGCTGCTTCACGGGATCCCCGTCAAAGCCCCCGGGGCAGACCGCCAGAAAGCAGAACCCCAATACCAGCAGGGAACAGGCCAGGCAGATGCCCCGGAAAGCCAGGGGGGAAAGCCGGCTGCCCCATCCGATGGATCCGGGAACCCAATCCCGGACTTTTTTCAGCAGGAAAGGCGCGCCCAGCGCCACCAGCAGCACCAGCATCCACATCCGTCCGGTCAGCCGGTGCAGCTCCGCGTCATAGAAATCCGCGTAAAGGGCCGCCCCCAGAATGAACAGCAGCCATAATCCGTAGAGCAGGGTGTTCAAAACCCATCCGCTTCTTTTTTTCACACCCGGTCTCCTTTCCGTTTTTTCCTGTATCAACGCCGGTCAGCGTCTGTTGATCCGATGGGATACCGGTGTACGGCCCAAAACCCGTCCGGGCCGGCCCGCAGCGGCCCTATTTTACTATGCGCCCGGTCGTTCCGTCAATCCTCTGTCCCTTTCGCGAATTTTGCTTTTTCGGGGCGGCGAGGTTGCTTTTCCACGGCGGCTCATATATAATCGGTCTGTTAAACGTGGAGGAAGGATGGCCGGTCGGATGAAGCAATTACCCGGGATCGCGGCGGTACAGCCGGCGGGAGATCGTCGAAAGAAAAAGCTTAGCGCCGTTACGTGGCTGCTGATCGTGATTTTTGTGTGCCAGTTTGCCATGCTGTGCTATTTTAATCTGACGCAGATGCGGAATCATACAGGGTACGATTCTTCATGGAATTATCTGCGGGCGGCCCTGATGTGGGACGAAAAGGCGTTTTTCAGCCCTAACTGGGACGAAACGACGGATCTGAGCCTGGACAACCTTCTGCCCTTCGCCTCCCTGCTGTACGGCCTTTCGGGGAATATCCTGCTGTCCTTCGGGATTGTGAACCAATTGATGGTGGTCGTGCTGCTCGCGTTTGTCTGGAAGATACTGGCCAGGCTGAATGTTCGGACAACCGGGCGGTTCATCGCCTGGAACCTGGTGATCTGCCCCTATCTGACCTCCGGCTTTTCGCGGAACAACGATCTGGGCTATTTCAGCTGCGTCCTGTCCAACGCGTCCTATTACAGCATGCGGGTTCTGTTCGTGCTGATGATCATATACGCGTTCCTGAATATGACGCAGAAGGGGAAGTGGGGCGCTGTCGGGTGGCTCCTGTTCCCGGCCTGCCTCCTTTCCGGCTGCTCCAGCGGCGTGTATCTGATCGTGATCGCGTTCGTGCCCTATCTCGCGTATGAAATCGAGATGGCGATGATTCGCAACGACTGGAAACAGCTGATCCGCAGGGAGAGCCTGTTTGCCTATGCCTGCTGCGTGCTGGTGGTCGTCGGAAAAATCCTGGCGCTGACGGTGATCCGGTTTGAGGCGATGGACAGCACCCGCTCCTGGACCACGCTGGAAAAGCTCTGGACGAATATCGGCGCCGTGGCGCAGGGGCTCATGAAACTGATGCAGGCGCTGCCGGTCACGGGGGATCATCATGTGATGTCCACCACCGGCTTGCTGCGAATGTTTGCTCTGGGCCTTTTTATCATGATGATGATCGCGCTGGTGACCGTCTGCCGCCGCACCGTCAAGAACCTGAAGGAGCAGGATGGCAGCGCCCTGTTCCTGATCAATCTGGTGCTGGTGAATTTCCTGGTGTTTGCCCTCTTTGACGTGCAGTACGGCGCCAGCTTTTTTGAGGAACGGTATCTGGTGACGACCTTCTTCGCGCTGGCGCTGGTGGCCGCCCTGTTCTTCGACGGGTTGGACGAAAGCAAAGTATCCACCGGGATGCTGACCCTGTTTATGGCCGTATCCATTCTGATGGTGGACGGGCACTCGGACGTGAACTACCTGACGACCACCAACGACGAGTGGCAGATCGATGAAATTCAGTCCCTGGCCGAATCCCAGCAGGCGGGGATCGTCTACTTCTGGGGGGACGACCTGACGGTGGTCAGCCGGGCGATGAGGGCCTGCGATACCAACCGGATTTACAAAGCGCTGCCGGACAGCGGCGGATGGTATATTCACTGGGGGGATTATACCACCTATGACGAGAATGAGGATTTCACCGGCCCCACGATGCTGGTGTTTGACCGGGAAAAGCAGCTGGTTCCGGAACACATCCTGGCGGAGTTTACCCCGCTGATGGAACTGGACAGTGTCAGCGTCTATGCGAGCGATCACAATCCCCGGTTATTCTGAGTGAAAAATACGGGAGAAAGATACACCGATGGAACAGAAGGAGAACCAGAATCCTGTGATGACCGCGCTGCGGAAAATTCCGCCGCAGGTGCGGATTGCCTTTTTCAGCGCGGTCCTTTTCGGGCTGTTCGCTCATGGGACGGGGCTGCTGAACAAGTTTTCCCACCATGACGACGCGGCCAGCCTCTTCGACCTGGGGACCACCCTCAGCTCGGGCCGGTGGGCCCTGCTGGTGTTTCAATGGCTTGAAGGCGCGTTTTTCGGGACGCCGAATACCAGCCTTCCGCTGTATAACGGGATGGTTTCCATCCTTTGCATCGGGGCCGTGGCCGGGCTGACGGCGCATCTGATGAAGATCCGGAATCGCGTATTCTGCGGGCTGTGGGGCTGCGTGATGGTCGCCTTCCCCGTGGTGACGTCGCTGTTTGCCTACATGTTTACCAGCCACCCGTACATGATCGGCCTTCTGATGATGACGGCGGGCGCGTATCTGATCTGCGCGAAGACGCCCTGGTGGGCGAAGGCGATCGGCGTTGGCCTGGGCGGGGTGTCCGTCGGGATCTACCAGGCCTATCTGCCGGTGTTTGTGACCATCCTGCTGCTGGATGATATCCGGATCCTCTCCGAGGAAACGGAAGAAGGAACCGGGCGGCGTTTCTGGACGCATGTGGGCATTCAGATTCTGTGCACGGCGGGCGTGATGCTCCTTTACGCGGCGGGGAACCGCTTCTTCCTGAACAAATACCAGGTGGAGCTGTCCGGCTATCAGGGCATCGATGAGATGGGCCGGATGACGGTCCCGATGATGCTGGAACGCATCGCGGCGGCCTACCGTGACTTTTTCAATCCGTCCCAGGAGCAATACGTTTTCCGGAATATGTATCCGGGATCGCTCCGGCCGCTGTATTTCCTCATGCTGGCCGCCGACGGCGCGCTGGCTCTCCGGCTGATCGTCCGGACCGGCCGGCGCCATGCCGGCCGCGGGGCGCTGCTGGCCATCCTGTTTGCGCTGCTTCCCCTGGGGTGCAATATGATCTTCGTGATGGCGGAGAATGTGCATGGCCTGATGGTCTACGGTCAGGTCATGCAGGTGCTGCTCTTTATCTGGCTGTTTGACCGGCTGGATTTCCGCGCTGTCCGCCTGAACCGGGCCGTTTCCGGGGCGGCCGCCTGCGCGCTGGCGGCGATGGCCCTGATGTATGCCCGGTATGACAATCAATGCTATCTGAAGGATACGCTGCATCAGCAGGAAGCCATCAGCTATTTCACCACGGTCGTGACGAGGATCAAGTCCCTGCCCGGATACCGCCCGGATCTGGAGGTCTATTTTACCAACGCGGATGAGTCGCGGGATCCGACGCTGTACAATATTGACGAACTGGATTTTATCCGCCTGAATCCTTATTGGCACAATTCCCGGGAGTACATTCACGGAGAAACCCGGGAGGAGTTTGTCAAGATCTGGTGCGGCGCGGATTTCGTCTGGCATTGGGGAAACGATCTGGAGTCCCTGCCGGAGGTTCAGGCGATGCCGTCCTATCCTGCGGACGGGTCTGTTCAGATTGTGAACGACTCGGTGGTGGTCGTGAAGTTTTAGGGGGGCGCGATGAATCATCTGAAGAAAAAGGGAACCCAGCCTTTCGATCTGTATGACATTTCCGCCGCCCGGCCCTACCTGATGGGGCTGGCCTGCCTGTGGGTGACGCTGTATCACAGCAAATACCTGAACCTGTTTGATTCCGTGATCCTGAACCGGACGCGGCTGCTGGGCCTGGTCACCCGGGTGGAAGCCATCGGCAACTGCGCGGTGGATCTGTTCTTCTTCCTTTCCGGCCTGGGCCTGTATTTTTCCTATACCCGCCTGCTGGAAAAGAAGGCGGAGCACCCGGTCAGAATCTTTTACCAGCGGCGCTTCAAGCGAATCCTTCCGACGATCCTGATCGTTACGGTGCTGACATACGGGCTGATGGAGGTCGAGGATACGGCCAACTGGCTGGGTTATGTCTTCTTATACGGGTTCCTGACACCGACCCTCGAACGGGGAAATTTCTGGTATTTTTCCGCGACGGTGGTCTTTTATCTGCTGTTCCCCCTGCTGCACCGGGCGATCCGGGGCAAACGGGGCCTCTGGGGCGCCGCGGCAATCATGCTGGGTTCGGTGGCGCTCTGCGTTTTTCTCAGCCATGCGGCGGAGACCTATTTCTTTATGCGGGGGCATCTGTTCCTGGGCCGGATTCCGGCCTTTGTGCTGGGCGCGTATGCCGGCAAGCTCTGCCTGCGGCATCAGAAGGTGCCGGGCTGGGTTCCGCCGCTTTCCGCGGCGGTGGGCATCCTGCTGATCATCCTGATCAACGACCGTCCGGGTTGGTTTCCGTCCTTTTACAAGTTTTACGCCTATCTCCTGCTGGTTTTGTGCATCGCCCTGAGCCACGGGTGGTTCTTTTCCCGCTTCCCAAAGCGTGGATTCCTCTCGAAAACCGTCATGCTGATGGGCTCCTACTCCATGGAGATTTACCTGCTGTACGAAAGCCTGTACAATCATGAACCGATGCTGTTCCATTCCCCGGAAAGCACGGGGGTGGTCTATTCCCTGACGGTCTTTACCGCCGCCCTGGTCCTGGCGGTGCTGCTGAAGTATACGGCGGACCAGCTGGTGAAGGGCTATGAAGCCCTGAGGACCGGGGCCGGCCGCGGGAAGGAGGAACCGGGTTCATGAGGCAGGAGCGTTCTTTCCGGTGGGGGGACCTTCATCCTCGCAAAGCCCCGCAGATGTGGGCGGCCCTGCTGGGCGCGCTGCTTTTCGGCCTCTTTGCCCACGGAACGGGGCTGTTCAACAAGCTGTCCCATCAGGATGATATCGCCAACCTGTTCGGCTTCGGAGCCACTATTACCTCCGGCCGGTGGATGCTGCACCTGCTCAGCTGGCTGGAAGGGCTGTTCTTCGGGACGGGGAACACCAGCCTCCCGCTGTACAACGGGATCGTGTCCATCCTTTGCGTGGGGGCGGTTTGCGCGATCCTGACGGATCTGCTGAAGATCCGCAATCCGGTCTACTGCGCGCTGCTGGGCTGCCTGCTGGTGGCCTTTCCCACCATGGCCGCGCTCTTTTCCTATATGTTCACCAGCCATCCCTACATGATCGGCCTGTTGATGGCGGTTTTGGCCGCCTGGCTGATCTGCCGGGAGACGCCCTGGTGGGCCAAGGCGGTGGCAGCGGGGCTGGGCGGGGCGTCCGTCGGGGTGTATCAGGCGTTCCTGCCGGTTCTGCTGTCGGTGATCCTGATCTATGATTTCATGACCCTTGAAGCGGATGAAAAGAACGGGGCCCTCCTGAAGCGGGTGGGGATCCAGATCCTTTGCGTGGCCGGCGTCATGGCCGTCTACTTTGCCGCGAACCGGTTTTTCCTGTGGAAATTCAACCTGCAGCTGTCCTCCTATCAGGGGATCGACCGGATGGGCGTGATGTCTCTTTCCACGTTCCTGGACAGATGCGCAAAGGCGTACGCGCTGTTTTTCCGGCCGCCGCGGAATGTGGCCGAGGATATGTATCCCGGATCCCTTTACACGGTCCACGGGATCGTGCTGGCGGCGAACATCCTGCTGGCGCTTTTCCGGATCGTCCGCACGGGCCGCCGCAGCGGGCTGAAAGCGGTGCTTCTGACGCTGCTGCTGGCGCTTTTTCCGCTGGGAAGCAACATGATCTATGTCATGAGCGAAGAAGTGCACGGGCTGATGGTTTTCGGCGGGGCGATGCCCTTCGTGCTGCTGATCGCCCAGCTGGACGACCTGGAAACCAGGCCCTTCCGGGGCCGGCGGGCGGTGTCCCTGCTGGCCGCTTTGGGGCTGGCCGCGACGGGGCTCATGTACGCCCGCTTCGACCATCAGTGCTACCTGAAGGATACCCTTCAGCAATCCGAGGCCATGAGCTATTATACGACGGTGATCACCCGGATCAAATCCGCTCCGGGATATACGCCGGAGACGGAAATCTGCTTCGTCAACGACTGGTCGAACCTGGATCCCACCATCTACGACCTGCCGGAAATGGACTTTATCCAGCTGAACCTGTACGGACACAATACCACCGAATACATCCACCTGTTCAAGGAATTCTTCATGCGGGCGTGGTGCGGCTTTGAAGGAAACTGGTACTGGGGGGAGGATCCGGCGGCGTGGCCGGAGGTGCAGGCCATGCCCTCCTATCCGGCGGACGGATCGGTTCAGATGATTCGGGATATCCTGGTTATAAAGTTTTAAGTGCGAAACGGGAAAAGAGGAAACGGGAGATGCGTTTCAGATATACGGGGAAACAGGTGGAGCGGATCATCGGGTGCGCGGTCTTTTGCCTGACGGTTGCCGCCATAACGTTTTTGAACCGGACGCTGATCATGGAGCCGGCGGCGGCTTTTCTGCGCGGCGGCAGCTTTCAGACGATGAAACGGGACCTGCAGGCGAATCTGCTGGGGGACCGCCTGCGGGGGAAGGACGAACTGCTGACGCTCAACGGCGGCTTTGCCCGGGCGGAGGGGCGGACGGAATATAACAAGATTCAGACCATGACCAACGGGATGCTGACGGCGGTGATTGAGGAGATGCCGGATGTGAGCCCGTTCGCGGACAATGTCAGCCATCTTCACCGTTTCCTGGAGCGCAGAGGGATCCCGTTCCTGTTCATCCTGGCTCCGTACAAGGAGCCGGTGGACGAAAACCTGCTGCCGCCCGGGGTGACGGACTGGACCAACGACATCGGCGACGAAGCGGTCCGGATGCTCCGGGAACGGAATGTCCCCGTCCTGGATCTGCGGGAAACCATGAGCCGGACCAGGGAACAGATCGAAACATATTTTTACCGGACCGACCATCACTGGAACGCGGAAGGAGCCTTCTACGCCTATCAGCAGATCATGGAGGCGATCCGGGCCCGTTTCCCGGACACAAAAACGACCTTCGCGGACGGCTCCCTCTGGGAAAAAACGGTCCTCCCCGACTGGTGGCTGGGCAGCCACGGCAAGCGGGTGGGGCCCCTTTACGCCGGGGTGGACGACCTGGACTATTACCTGCCGGCGTTTGAAACCGAGATGGCCCGCTATTCCACGGGAATCTGGGCCTATAAAGGAGATTTCCGGAAGGCGAATATCCGGGAGTGGTTCCTGCAGACGTCCGACTATATGCGGATGGATCATTACCAGCGATACCTGGGGGGCGGATACCCGCTGACGCTGCACCGCAATCAGCGGGCGGAAAACCAACTGAATCTGCTCATCTACCGGGACAGCTTCATGCTGCCGGTGGAGTGCTTCCTGAGCACGGAGTTTACGTCCGTGGAGGTGCTGGATCCCCGGGAATACGGAGCCATGAGCGAAATGGACTATGTAAGGCTGAATCCGCCGGATCTGGTCCTCATGATGAACTATCCGGGCACGCTGGCCAACGGATACTTCCAGGATTTCGGCCTGGACCGGGAGCTGGTCCCGGTGGGGGAAGCGGAATGGGGCGACCTGACGGCGGTGGTGTCGGGGGAGACGGACTATACGATTCTGCCCGCGGCGCTGGAAAGCGGAAAGAGCTATCAGCTGACGCTGGAGGACATCGAAGTGCGCAACGGCGCTCCGGAGGGCGCCATGGTCGCGCTGTATGACGGGGACAGCCGGCTGGACCTGACGATTTTCGACATCGAATACGGCAGAGCCTTCGGATACCGCTGGGGCTTCCAGATCCCAGAAAGCGGCGGGGCCGAGGGGAATTACCAGCTCCGGTTCTATGCCGGAATCAGCCCGGACGCGGAGGGCCTGGAGCTGGGTTACCGGGGGATCCGGATTCAGACGTTTGAGGCGGCGCCGTAAGGCGAAGCGGCCCAACGGGGAGGAACGAAAATAATGCTTTTTTCGAGCATGGAGTTCGTGTTCGTATTTTTGCCGACGGTGATGGGGGTGAACCTGCTGCTGCCGGGGAAAGCGAAGAACTACTGGCTGCTGGCCTGCAGCCTGCTGTTCTACGCCTGGGGGGAGCCTTCCTTCGTCTTCGTGATGATGGGCTCCATTGCGTTCAACTATGTCCTGGCCCTGCTGATCGCCGGCTGCGGGGAACGGAAAGGACGAAAAAAGGCCCTGCTGGCGGCGGATGTTGCCGGAAATCTGGGACTGCTGTTTGTGTTCAAATATCTGAACTTTGTGACCCGGACCCTGCGGGGCTGGTTTCCGGGGCTGGTTCCCCTGATCCCGCAAACATCCATCCTCCTGCCCATCGGCATCTCCTTTTTCACCTTCCAGGCCCTGAGCTATGTGATCGATGTGTACCGCGGAACTCCGGCCCAGAAGAATCCCGCCTATCTGGGCCTGTATATCTCGCTCTTTCCGCAGCTGATTGCCGGGCCCATCGTCCGCTACAGCACCGTCGCGGAGCAGATCGAACACCGGACGGTCACCGTGGACGGGTTCGCGGAGGGGGTACTGACCTTCCTTCGGGGATTCAACAAAAAGATCCTGCTGGCCAATGTGCTGGGGGAGGTGGCGGACCGGGCCTTCGGCGCTTCGGAGCTGAGCACGGGCATGGCCTGGCTGGGCGCCCTGTGCTATATGCTGCAGATTTACTTTGATTTCGGCGGGTATTCGGAGATGGCCATCGGACTGGGAAGGATGCTGGGCTTCCGGTTTGAAAAGAACTTCGACTATCCCTACATCTCCCGGACGGTGACGGAATTCTGGCGCAGATGGCATATTTCCCTGGGCAGCTGGTTCCGGGATTATGTGTATATTCCCCTGGGAGGCTCCCGGGTCAGCTCCAGGGGCCTGCTGGTCCGGAACCTGATGGTGGTCTGGCTGCTGACCGGGATCTGGCACGGCGCGGAATGGACCTTCATCCTCTGGGGCGTGATGTACGGCATTCTGATTACGGCGGAAAAGCTTACGGGCGTTCCCCGGAAGCTGGCGGAGCCGGGGCACGGCGCCGCGAAGGCGCTGTACAGGGCCTTTACGCTCCTGGCGGTGCTGCTGGGATGGGTCCTGTTCCGCGCGGAAAGCCTTTCCCAGGCCGGGGCTTACCTGGGAACCATGTTCGGCCTGGGCGGCGCGGGCCTGACGGACAACGCGCTGACGGTCTGCCTTCGGGATTACCGGATCGTCATGCTGGCGGGGCTTCTCTGCGCCACCCCGCTCTTCGCCCGGCTGAAGGAAAAGGGAGCCGGCGGAGCGGAGGGGCCCCGGGCGGCGGCCGTGGAAGCGGTTTCCTGGGCCGTTCAGATGGCCCTGTTCCTGGTCAGCGTCGGCGCGCTGCTGATGGGGGCCCACAATCCGTTTATCTATTTTAATTTTTAGGAATACCTCAGAATGCGGAGCTCTGGGAGAATGATGATGCGAGGTTGGGAAAGACTGATCCGGGTGCCCTACATCTGGGAGGCCCTGCGGAAGGCGGGCCTTTTGAAAGGATACCAGAAGCGGGAATATGAGCGCCTCCTGCGGGCGCGGGAGGAGATCGACGAGCGGCTGGCCCGGAAGCGGGCGGCGGGGGAGAAGGTGAACGTGCTCTTCATCTGCCACCGGCCGTCCATCTGGGCTTCGCTCCGGAGCGTGTATGAGGCGCTGAAGGCGGACCCGCTCTTTCACGTGCAGATCGTGGCGATTCCGCTGCGCAGCCCGGTGAAGGGAAGGGGATATCTGAACAGCGTTTACACCTCGGAAGGGGCGGAGGCCTATTTCGCGCCCCTGGGCGGCATCCCCGGATATGATGCGGAAAAGAAGCGCTGGCTGGATCTTAGGACCCTCAGGCCGGACTATGTTTTCTTTCAGCAGCCGTATAACGTGGCGCGGCCGGATGAATATATGAGCCTGGCGGTCTCCGATTACGCGAAGGTCTGTTATCTGACGTATTACGTTATGGTGGATCTGGACGCCCGGACGGAAGCCTGTACGCCGGTGGACTTTTTTCACGACCTGTCCTTCTACTTCTCCCAGAACGAGGCGGACGCGGCGTTCATCCGGGGCCGGCTGGAAAAGGGCGGGCCCCATCTGTGCCGGGTGGAGGTGACGGGGCATCCCCGCCTGGAGGGGCTGGAAAAGCACCGGGCGGACCGATGCGACCTGTGGAACAGCCCGGAGAGCTTTAAAATCCTGTGGATGCCCCGGTGGACCACCCACGAGGGCAACTGTCATTTCTTCAGCTACCGGGAGGGGCTGACCGCCTGGTGCCGGGAGAGGGAAGGAACCGAGCTCATGCTCCGGCCCCATCCCCAGGCCTTTAAGGAATGGCGGAGCACCGGGGAAATGACGGAGGAGCAGGAGGCGGCGCTGCGGCGGGAATATGCCCGGGGCCCTTTCCACCTGGACGAAGCGGAGAATTTCTATCCCCAGCTCTTCACGGCGGACGTGCTGATCACCGACCCGTCCTCCATGATTATTGACGCCTATTTTACGGGGAAGCCCATCATTTACTGCGCCAGCAACGGGGTGAACGACAGCGTGACGGAGATCCTGCGGCCTGGAATGTACTGGACGAACAGCTGGGAAGAGGTCCGGGACGCGCTGGACATGATCCGCCGGGGGGAGGATCCGCTGCGGGAGGTCCGGGCGGAATGCGCCCGGGCATATCAGGGAGCGGACGGGCAGACCCCGACGCGGAAGATCGTGGAGATTCTGAAGCGGGACGCCCTGGGGGAGGGCGCCGTTCCCGCCGCGCCTTCGCGCTTTCCTTGACAAACGAGGGAGTGGGGGATAAACTAAAACATGGGTGGCTATTCAGTCGCTCCGCTTTCTGAGGTATTCCCCTCCGGGGGACGCCTCTCGGCTCCGTTCGCTTACGCAGCGGTTCTAAGCTCTGTCTGCGCCATACGGCTTGTCAATCGCTAAGAACCGGCGAGACTCAAGGCCCCCGGAGGGAAACACCTCAGCGCTGCGCTTGCGGGACTGAACAGTTTCAAATTCGTTACAATACAGGAGGCGCGGGTTTGTCCCGCATCGAAAGCATGAAGAAAGCGCTGGTCATCGGAGCGGGCCCCGCGGGGCTGACGGCGGCCTACGAGCTGCTGAAACAGTCGGATGAATACGAAGTGACCGTGCTGGAGGAGGGCGTCCAGGTGGGCGGCATCTCCCGGACGGTGAACTATAACGGGAACCGCATGGATATGGGCGGGCACCGGTTTTTTTCCAAGGTGCCGGAGGTCAACGACTGGTGGGAGAACATGCTGCCCGTTCAGGGCGCGCTCCCCTGGGACGACCGGGCGCTGGGCCGCACGTCCCAGACGAAGCCCGGCGGGCCCGATCCCGAGAAGACGGACCGGGTCATGCTCCGGCGGAACCGGCTGAGCCGGATCTTCTTCAAGGAAAAGTTCTTTGACTATCCCATCACCCTGAAATTCGACACCATCCGGAACATGGGCTTCGGGACCACCATCCTGGTGGGCTTTTCCTACCTGAAAACCGTGTTTTACAAGCGGGAGGAAAAGTCCCTGGAGGATTTTTACATCAACCGCTTCGGGAAAAAGCTGTACTCCATGTTCTTCGAGCACTATACGGAGAACCTGTGGGGCCGGCATCCCAGCGAAATTGACCCGTCCTGGGGCGCCCAGCGGGTGAAGGGCCTGAGCATCCGGGCCATCCTGAAGGACATCTTCGGCAAGATGTTCCATGTCCGGAACCGGAAGGTGGAAACCTCTCTGATCGAGGAATTCTCCTATCCGAAGCTTGGCCCCGGCCAGCTGTGGGAAATCACGGCCGCCGAAGTGGAAAAAATGGGCGGCAGGGTGCTGCTGGAGACCCGGGCGGTCGGGATGGAGAAAAACGGGAACCGGATCACCGGGGTGCGGATCAGCCAGGGTGGGAAGGAAGAAATCCTTCCGGCGGACTGCGTCATTTCCTCCATGCCCCTGCGGGATCTGGTGGAGGGGATGAACGACGTTCCCGACGGGATCCGGGCCATCGCCCACGGGCTGCCCTACCGGGATTACATGACGGTGGGGGTGCTGATTCCCCGGCTGAAGCTGGAGAATAAAACAAAGACGAAGACGGTGGGCAACATCGTCCCGGATAACTGGGTGTATGTCCACGACCGGCATGTGCAGATGGGCCGCTTCCAGATTTACAACAACTGGTCCCCCTATATGGTGAAGGACCTGGAGCATACGGTCTGGATGGGGCTGGAGTACTTCTGCAACGAAGGGGACGAAATGTGGTCCATGACGGATCAGGCCTTCGGCGAGATGGGCATCCGGGAGATGGTCCAGCTGGGGCTGATCGACCGGGAGGACGAGGTCATCGACTTCCATGTGGAGCGGGTCAAAAAAGCGTATCCCGCCTATTTCGACACCTACGACCAGATCGACGAGCTGCGGGCTTACCTGAATACCATTGAGAACCTGTACTGCGTGGGCCGCAACGGGCAGCACCGCTACAACAACATCGACCACAGCATGTGCACCTCCTTTGAGACCGTGAAGAACATCCTCTCCGGGGAGCGCAGCCGGGACAATATCTGGAACGTGAATACGGAGCAGGAGTACCACGAGGTGGGGAAGTCCTGATCCGGCTTTCCGCGCAACGAAAGGAGATTCCTTATTTATGGCCATTCGCATCAGCAGCTTTCTGGGGAAATTCGGCTTCTGGGCCCGGGTGAAGTTTCCGGCCCTGTCCAGCGAGGCGTATCTGAAGCTTCAGTTTATCACCCGGGGAAAGACCCAGAAGCGCTACACATCCTATTTTCTGAGCCAGAAGGAAGCGCCCATGCCCAACGTGGTCAATATCGAGACCATCAACCGGTGCAATTCCACCTGCGCCTTCTGCACGGCCAATATTTACGCGGAAAAGCGCCCCTTCCGGCTGATGGATCTGGATCTGTACAAATCCATCATCGACCAGCTGGCGGACTGGGGGTATAAAGGCCACCTGACGCTTTACGGCAACAACGAGCCGCTGCTGGACAAGCGGATCGTGGAGCTGCACAAATATGCCCGGGAAAAACTGCCGGACTGCTTCATCTTCATGTCCACCAACGGGCTGATTCTGAACATGGAAAAGCTCAAGGCTCTGCAGCCCTACCTGGATCAGCTGATCATCAACAATTACGCCAACGAGTTCAAGCTGCATCGGAACATTCAGCAGATTTACGATTACGCGAAGGAGCACCCGGACGAATTCGAGGACATCGATATCGTGATCCAGATGCGGTATCTGCAGGAGGTGCTGACCAACCGGGCGGGCTCCGCCCCCAACAAGCAGGCCACCGAAAAGGTGGTCGAGGAGACCTGCCTCCTGCCCTTTACCGACATGTGGATCATGCCCAACGGAAAGGTCGGGCTCTGCTGCTGCGACAACTTTGAGGTGACGGACTTCGGAGACCTGACCACCACCCCCCTGAAGGAATGCTGGAACAGCCCGAAGATGCGGGCGGTGCGGGAGGCCATTGCCGACGGTCGGCAGAGCTACCCCTTCTGCAAGCACTGTGACTTTATCGACGCGGGCTTCCGGATGACGATGGTGAAGCACATTCTGGAGGGGAACCAGGAGGCGGCCGACCGGGCCGGCGGGGACGAAAAGAACCGCCTGAAGGACCGGCGATAAAGCGAACGCGGGAAGGAAACAGGCGGAATAAGCCGCCTGTTT
The DNA here is from genome assembly GCA_017512805.1 of Clostridia bacterium. Classification (GTDB taxonomy): domain Bacteria; phylum Bacillota; class Clostridia; order Christensenellales; family Aristaeellaceae; genus Aristaeella. The sequence goes on along the minus strand of JAFWES010000060.1, from coordinate 18,781 downwards.
TTTTGAGAAGGAGGATGAAGGATGCCATCCTTAAGCGGATATAAATCGGACCTGGATTACAGCTATGCCCCGGGGATTTTCCCCAGCATGGAATGCCTGAAATACCGGCCGGAGCAGGTGCGGCGGCTGCTGATTCACCCGGCGGCGCATGGCCGGGAGGGGGCGGACCGGCTGATCGCCCTGGCGGAGGAGCACCGGATCCGGGTGGAGACGGCGGAGCGGGTGCTTTCCCGGATCAGCGGCAAGGAAAACTGCTACGCCGCGGCGGTGTTCGAAAAACGGGAGGATGCGCTGGATCCGGAAAAGCCCCAGGTCCTTCTGCACGAGCCGGGGGACAGCGGCAATGTGGGAACCATCCTGCGCACGGCGCTGGGCTTCGGGATCGAGGACGTGGCGCTGATCCGCCCCTGCGTGGATCTGTTCGATCCCCGGACCGTGCGGGCCAGCATGGGGAGCCTGTTCCGCCTGCGGGTTCGGATGTATGACCGGTTCGAGGACTACCGGGAGGCCATGGGGGACCGGGACTACTACCCCTTCATGCTGGACGCCTCCGTCCCCCTGGCCGAGGCGCTGGAAAAGCCCGTCCGGGCGAGGCGCACCCTGGTTTTCGGGAACGAGGGGCGGGGGCTGCCGCCGGCGTTTTCGAAGGTAGGCCAGCCGGTCCGGATCCCCAGCAATGACCGGGTGGATTCCCTGAATCTGGCCATCGCCGCGGGAATCGGGATATACGCGTTTCTTGACAAAGAGGGAAGGCAGGCATAAACTGAAAAAATCCCCGCCTGCGCGGGGTACGACATCGGATCGGAAAGGGTAAACCATCGCAATGAAAGGAAAGATCGCGCGCGCGGCCGCGCTGGCCCTGGCGCTGCTGCTGGCGCTGGGATACTGGCTGCTGCCGGGCCGGGAGGAGCGGAGCGTCCCCTCCGGCGGAGGGCACGGGAAGCTGGCCCTGACGGACGGGGAAAGCGCCTCCTGGTCCTGGTCGCCGGAAATGGACGGCAGCAGCGAGCTGGGGCTGGAGCTTCGGAGCCTGAAAAAGGCGGCAGGGATGACCCTGACGGCGGTGCTGACCGACGGGAACGGGGCGGAAGCGGCCCGGACCGTCCAGCCCATCGACGACTTGCCGGAGGACGGCGGCCCGGTGCTGACGGGCGCGTTTCAGAAGGGAACGGCCTATACGCTGACCGTTTCGGCCGCCGGGGAGGGGACGATCACCCTCCGGGGGGACGAGGATGAGGAGGGGAACTTCTTTCCCGCCCTGGGGGAGACGGGCGTCGTGGTCACCCGCAACCCGGTGCTGCTGTACTTCGCGGCGGGCATGCTGCTGCTGAGCCTGACGCCGGTGACGGGGCCGGATCCCGCCCCGGCGCCGCGGAAAAAGCGCAGGGCTTACCTGTCCGACGCGCTGCCCTGGGCGGCGCTGGCCATCATCCTGGGGACGGGGCTGCTGGTGGCCCTGAAAAAGCCCGTGATGGATCCAAACTGGTCCACCTGGGATGAGGACACCCATTCCTATTGGGTGGGGACCTTTGCCCTGATCTCCGGCGGGGGGCTGCGGGCCTGCCTGAACAGCGTGATCACCTGGCATCCGGGATATCTTCCCCTGGGCATCGGCTACAACGTGGGGGAAGTGCTGAACCTGCTGGGGATGAAGAGCCCGGATCTGCCCTACCGCTGCGCGGCCGTGGCCGGCACGATCTGCTACGCGGCGATGGTAGCCCTGGCCGTGAAGCACGCGCCGAAATTCAAGATGACCTTTCTGGTGGCGGGGACCATTCCCATGATGATCTTCCAGGCCACCAGCCTGACCTACGATACGGCCGTCACCGGCGCGGTGCTGCTGGGAACGGCGCTGGTGCTGGAAACGGCCGCGGCGCCCGGGCGGATGAGCGGCCTGCGGGGCATCACGCTGCTGGCGCTTCTGTCCCTGGGGACGGTGGCGAAGCCGGCCTACGGGCTGGCGCTGCTGTCCCTGCTGCTGATTCCGGAAGAAAAGTTCGGCGGCAAAACGGAGAAATGGCTCTTCCGGGGGATGGCGCTGCTGATGACGGCCTGGTGCTTCCTGGCCATGATCATGCCCGGGGCCTATGAAAACGTCCTGGGCGGGGATATGCGCTTTTCCGACACCGACGCCGGGGCGCAGATCCAGGGCATGCTGGCGGACCCCCTGGGCAGCGGGCTGAAGCCGGTCCGGTACTTCTTTGAGAATCTGCGGTTCCTGACATGTGAATGGCTGGACTTCTGGGCGTATGCAAATTATGGCTTTCCGCACCTGGGCGAAATGTACATGATCCTGCTGCTGCTGGTGGCGCCGCTGTGCGTGTGCGGCGGGGAGCCGGAAGCGCCCCGGGATCTGCTCCGGCCCTCCCGGCGGCTGACCTTCGGCGCCATCGCCTTCCTGGCGGAAACGGCGCTGATCTATGCCCAGTACATCGCCTCCAGCCCGGTGGGCGGCGCGGTGACCGGCATGCAGCCTCGCTACTTCATGCCCCTGTGGGCGCCGGCGCTGATGCTGCTGATGTTCCCCGGGGCTGTCCGGGAAAAGGCCCGGCCGGCGGGAAATGTGATGACCCTGCTGACGCTGCTGCTGTGCGCCGGGGCCAATCTCGAAAACGCGCTCATCCATCTGCGGACCTTCAGCGCGGGATAACTCTTCGGTCGAGAAAGCGGAGCGCTGAGGTGTTTCCATCCGGGGGCCTTGAGTCTCGCCGGTTCTTAGCGATTGGCTAACGAAGCGACCGTCTGCCCAGTGGGCAGTTCGCTGAAGGCGAAAGGAAGCTGAGTTAGTTAGCGCGAAAGGGAGTTCAGAGCCCGCCCCATGGGCTCTGAACGACCATTGAGCGAACGGAGAGCCGAATGGCGCAGACAGAGCTTAGAACCGCTGCGTAAGCGAACGGAGCCGCGAGGCGTCCCCAGGAGGGGAATACCTCAGTGCGGAGCGACTGAATAGTTACGGCGGCGGGGCGCGAACGCCGAAGGGAAGGACGGAAGAATGAATGTGGCGGTGATTTCCGTCGGAAAGCTGAAGGAAAAGCCCTACCGGGAGATGGCGGATGAGTATCTGAAGCGGCTGAGCCGGTACGGCAAGTACCAGGAGATAGAGCTCAGCGACCTGCCGGAACGGGAAGGAGCCTCCCCGGCGGAGGAGGAGAAGCTGAAAACCCGGGAGGGGGAGGATATCCTGAAAAGGATTCGCCCGGAGGACCGGGTCATCGCCCTGACGATCCCCGGCCGGCAGCGCAGCAGCGAGGAGCTGGCCCGGGAACTGGCGGAGGCCAAAAACCGGGGACAGGGGCGGCTGGTGTTCGTCATCGGCGGAAGCCTGGGGCTGGGACAGAACGTCCTGTCCCGGGCGGACGGGGAGATGAGCATGAGCCGGATGACCTTCCCCCACCAGCTGGCCCGGGTCATGCTGCTGGAGCAGCTGTACCGGGCGGAGAAGATTCTGGCAGGGGAAAGGTATCATAAATAGCGGAGGGGAATACCTCAGAGAGCGGAGCGACGAAATCGCCACAACGGAAGACAGGGTTGCGCATATGGATGGAGGAACAGGAGGGAAAAATGGCATGAAAAAGATGATGCGGATGCTGCTGGCGCTGGTCCTGGCGCTGGGCCTGCTGCTGGGGGAAGCGGCTCCGGCGCTGGCCGTCGGAGGAGCGGAGAACCGCGTTCAGGCGGAGCTGCTGGCCAAGAGCAAAAAGAAGAAAAACACGCCCACGCCAACGGTGAAGGTTCAGCCCACCGAGACCCCGGCCCCGGCGGAGACGGCGGGGGTGATGACCCCCACCCCGGTGCCCGAGGGCCCCATCATTGACCCCCAGAGCATCGCGGACTATCTCTTTGCCCACGGGGAGCTGCCGGAGAACTTCATCACCAAGAAGGAAGCCCAGGCCCTGGGGTGGGACAGCCGTTGGAACTACGTCAGCGATGTGGCCCCGGGCATGAGCATCGGCGGAGACCGGTTCGGCAACTACGAGGGACTCCTGCCCACGGGGAAGGGGATCACCTACAAGGAAGCGGACTGCTATTATGAGGGCGGAAAGCGGAACGCGTACCGGATCATTTTTTCCAGCGACGGGCGGGTCTGGTACACCGAGGATCACTATAAAACCTTTACGGAGCTGTTTCCCACGGTCCCGTAAGGGGGAAACGAATCAAACCAACGGCGGAAGGAGGGAAGCCGCTTGAAACGCAATGAACGAAAGACAGGAAATCAGGCCCCGGCCGGGCGGAGCCCCCTGCGCCGCGCGGCGGAGCTGTCGGTCAGCCTGGGGCTGTGCCTGCTGCTGACCGGGTGCTACATCGCGCCGGACGACATCAGCAATACCGGGAGCTATTCGACCGGCGGCGGCAGCCTCCCCTTCCAGACGCTGGCGCCCACGGCGACGGTGGAGGTGACCCCGGATACGGTGGTGATCCAGACCCAGAACCTGTTCGGACCGGCCGCCACCATCGCGCTGACCCATTCCGGCGCCACGGCCACCCCGGATCCGGGGCAGGCGCAGCAGCCGGCGGGGCCGACCCCGACCCCCACGCCCACCATGCCCCCGGGCAGCGTAGGATGGAACGAATGGGGCACGGTGCCGGAGGTCACGGAGGCCTCTTCGCCGGGGCTGACGGTTTCGGTATTGCCGGATCAGACCCCCCAGAGCAGTACCATCGTCTTTGATACCCCGACGCCCAAACCGGGCGGGACGGATACGTCCGCCCAGAACGAGGCGACCGCCGCGCCGAAGGAGACCATTCAGGTGGTCACCCGGCCGCCGGCGACGCCCACGCCCACGCCCAAGAGCCTGCAGCGGGGATTCACCGGGTCCGACGAGGTGCGGGCGCTGCAGAAACGCTTGCGGCAGCTGGGGTATTATACGGGCAGCGCCGACGGGGATTTCGGCCCCGGAACGGAAGCGGCGGTGAAAGCCTTCCAGCGGGCCAACGGGCTGACGGCGGACGGCAAGGCCGGCGAGAAGACGCTGGAAAAGCTGAACAGCTCCGACGCCATCTCGCAGAAGGAAGCCAACGCGACGCCCAAACCGACGGCGAAAGCGACCGCGAAGCCCACGGCGAAGGTGACCAACACCCCGCGCCCCACGGCCACGCCCAACCTGAGCAAGGAGTATTACCTGCAGGCGGGGGCCAGCGGGAAACGGGTCCGTACCCTGCAAAACCGGTTGATTCAGCTGGGATACCTGGGCGGGAAGGCGACCGGGGAATATGACGAGGCGACGGAGGCGGCGGTTCGCGCCTTCCAGAAAAAAACCAAAGGCCTCTGGGAGGATGGGGTGGCCGGACCGGACACCCTGAACGCCCTGTATTCCGATAGTGCGGCGAAAGCCTCTTCCATGGCGGCGAGCACCGGGGAAACCCTGGAGCGGGGCAGCGAAGGGGAGGCGGTCCGGGCGCTGCAGCGGCGGCTGAAGGAGCTGGGATACCTGAGCGGAACCGTGGACGGCAGCTACGGCATCGCCACCGAAGCGGCGGTCATCGCCTTCCAGCAGCGCAACGGCCTGACGCCGGACGGCAAAGCCGGAACGGCGACGCTGGGCCGCCTGTACAGCAGCGAGGCCATCAAAAACGGAGGCTCGCCGGTGAGCATCGGCGCCTCCGCCGCCCCGGAAAGCGGCGCTTCGGCCGCGGTTGGGCAAAATACCGCGGGCATTTCGTCCACCGGGTATGTGACCCTGGAGCGGGATTCCGCCGGGGAGGACGTCAGACGCCTGCAGACGGAACTGAAGCGCCTTGGGTATTACAACGGAAATGTGGACGGCCGCTACGGGGAAGGAACGGTGGCCGCGGTCATGGCCTATCAGCTGCGCAACAACCTGACGGTGGACGGCAAGGCCGGCCCCGCCACCCAGCGGTCCCTGTACCGCAGCGGCAACCAGGTCGCCTATTCCGCCCTGCGGGTGGGGGAAGAGGGAACGGCCGTCCGGAACCTGCAGTATACCCTGTACGAGCTGGGATACTATACCGGAAAGGTGGACGGGACCTACGGAGAGACCACGGCGGACGCGGTCCGGGCCTTCCAGATTCAAAACAAGCTGAGTCCGGTGGACGGGGTGGCCGGCAGCGCGACCCTGGCCAGGCTCTATTCCCCGGAGGCGGTTTCCGCCTCGGCGGCGGAGGTCAGCTACGAATCCAGCCGGGAAGGGGACCGGGGGGAACTGGTGGCGGAAATCCAGGACTGCCTGGTTCAGATGGGCTATCTGGGAAAGGTGACCGGCCGATATGACGAGGAAACCACGGAAGCCATCCGGACCTTCCAGAGGGAACACGGCCTGACGCCCGATGGCGTGGCGGGAGAGAGAACCCTGGAAATGCTTTTCGGGTATTGATTCTATGTTGCTATTCAGTTGTGAAAGCGCAGCGCTGAGGTGTTTCCCTCCGGGTGCCTTGAGTCTCGCCGGTTCTTAGCGATTGGCTAACGAAGCGACCGTCTGCCCAGTGGGCAGTTCGCCGAAGGCGAAAGGAAGCTGAGTTTGTTAGCGCGAAAGGGAGTTAAGAGCCCGCCCCAAGGGCTCTGAACGACCATTGAGCGAACGGAGAGGCGAATGCCGAAGACAGAGCTTAGAACCGCTGCGTAAGCGAACGGAGGCGCGAGCCGTCACACGGAGGGGAATACCTCAGAGAGCGGAGCGAATGAACAGTTACGATTTTACAATCGGAAATGACCGCTTTCGGACGGAAAAAGAGGATAAACAGGCGGAAGGGTCGAATAAATTATCTTTTGGGAGTCGGAATGAGAAAAGCGGGCTCCCCGATCAAGAGAACGAGGTGAACGATGGATGTCTGAATGTACGCATGACTGCTCCTCCTGTGGGGTGGACTGCTCCAGCCGCACCCAGGAAAGCCTGCTGGCGCCCCTGAATGCCGGCAGCCGGGTGAAAAAGGTGATCGCAGTGGTCAGCGGCAAGGGCGGCGTGGGCAAAAGCCTGGTGACCGGGCTGACGGCCGTTCTGGCACAGCGCAACGGGTTCCAGGCCGCTATCCTGGACGGGGACATTACCGGGCCCAGCATCCCAAAGATGTTCGGGATTCATGATCCGGCCATGGGCAGCGACGAGGGAATCCTGCCGGCGGAAAGCCGCACGGGGATCCGGATGATGAGCGTGAACCTGCTGCTGGAAAACGAGACGGATCCGGTGGTCTGGCGGGGAAGCCTGATCAGCGGGACGGTCAAACAGTTCTGGACCGACGTGGTCTGGGGCGACGTGGACTACATGTTTGTGGACATGCCTCCGGGAACGGGGGATGTGCCGCTGACCGTGTTCCAGAGCCTGCCCGTGGACGGCATCCTCATCGTCACCAGCCCCCAGGAGCTGGTGGGGGTCATTGTGGAAAAGGCGCTGAATATGGCCAAGATGATGGATATCCCGGTGCTGGGGCTGATCGAGAACATGAGCTACATGCCCTGCCCGGACTGCGGGAAAAAGCTCTATCCCTTTGGTGAGGGCAAGGCCCTGGAGATTGCCCAGAGGCATTCCCTGCCCCTGCTGGCCCAGATCCCCATCGATCCGGCCCTGGCCCGGGAATGCGACACCGGGGTGATCGAGCTGTTTAACGAAAGCTATATGGACGGCGTCCTGGCGGCGGTGGAACACTGCCCCACCCGCAGGGTGGGTTAATGCTCCGCGCATGAACGGATGAAAGGAGGGACCGGCAACGCCCAGAGATACGGTGGAACAACGGGATCAGCTGCGCCGGTCCCGGACCAGGGGCCAGGCGAACCGGCAGGGCCCGACGGAGGAGGAACGCCGCCGCCGGCAGATCCGCAGCTGGGTGATCCTGGTGTCCCTGGCGGTGGCGGGGCTGCTGGGGTATCATTTTCTGCGGGGCGGGGCCGTCCGGGAATCCACGGCCACCCGGCTGCCCTGCTACGCCAATCAGAACGTGACCGCCTTCGGGGACGGGATCCTGTACTACGACGGCGTCAACCTTCACTGCCTGTCCTCCTCCGGAACCATCCGCTGGAGCTTTCCGGCGGGGGAAGGCGCCTCCTTCTATGCCGGGCCCCGGCATGTGGCGATCTGGAGCGGTATGCAGATGTTCCTGGTGGATCAGAACGGCCACTCCACCTATAACGAGAGCATGGAGGGGCAGGTGCAGTTCGTCCGGGTGGGGGACCGGTACTGCGCGGTGGTGGTCGGCGCGGACACGGAATCCAAGCTCATCGTCAAGGACCTGCAGGGAGCCCAGATCGACGTGGAACAGGAAGCCTTCAGCGGCCTCATGATCCTGGATACGGGCTTTTACGGGGATCAGGGAGAATATCTCTGGACCCTGAGCCTGGATGTGTTCGGGACGGCGGCCAACACCATCATGAACACCTTCCAGGTGGGCAAGATGAATACCGGCGAAGTGAGCCTGGGATCGGCGCTGACCTACAAGGTGATCTACGAAAGCGCGAAGCTGCGGGTTTTTACCACCCAGCAGTGCTACACCTACGACTATAAATGCGTCCAGGATACCAACGCCACCATGCTGGTATACGGATGGAAGCTGATCGACTACGAAATTCCCGAGCGGGGCGCGGCGAAGATGTTGCTGGCGCCCACCAGCCAGACCAGCAGCGCCCAGTCCATTATGGAGCTGCGGGTGCTGGAGGGGAGCACGGAAAAGCGCTACACCCTGCCGACCGCCTGTGTGGGCGCCTGCATCTGGCAGGGGAACATCTACGCCTTCAGCGGGGACTACCTGTACCGGGCGGATGTGAACAGCCAGCGTTTCTTTGTCACGGGCATCCCCGTGCCGGACGGGGCCGCCATCACGGCCTTCCACGGAATTACCTCCGACGGGCACGCGATTCTGTCCGCCGGGGATACGGTCTACTCCCTGAATCTGCCCCGGTAAGGGACGGGGGAAGGGGAACCGAAAACAGACGAACCTCAGAAAAGGGACGGAGGAAAAGATCATGGCCAAGGACAAACAGGAATTTGTAACCCACATCACCCCCAGGAGCGAGGACTTTTCCCAGTGGTATACGGATGTGATCAAGCAGACGGAGCTGTGCGACTACGCGCCGGTCCGGGGCTGCATGATCATTCGGCCCTACGGGTACGCCATCTGGGAACGGATTCAGGCGGAAATGGATATCCGCTTCAAGGAAACCGGAGCGGAAAACGTGTATTTCCCCATGCTGATTCCGGAAAGCCTGCTGCTGAAGGAAGCGGAGCATGTGGAAGGGTTCGCGCCGGAAGTGGCCTGGGTCACCCAGGGGGGCGGCGAACAGCTGCAGGAGCGGCTGGCGATCCGGCCCACCAGCGAAACCATTTTCTGCACCATGTACGCCAAGTGGGTGCAGACCTGGCGGGATCTGCCCATGATGTATAACCAGTGGTGCTCCGTCATGCGGTGGGAAAAGGCCACCCGGCCCTTCCTGCGGACCAGCGAGTTCCTGTGGCAGGAGGGGCATACCATTCACGCCACCCCCGAGGAGGCGGAGGAGGAAACCCTGCGGATGCTGGAGGTGTACCGGGAGGTCGCGGAAAACGTGCTGGCCCTGCCGGTCTACGTGGGCCGGAAGAGCGACAAGGAAAAGTTTGCCGGCGCCCGGGCAACCTATTCGATGGAAGCCATGATGCAGGACGGGAAGGCGCTGCAGGCCGGCACCAGCCATAACTTCGGCACCAACTTCGCCGAAGCATACAATATCCAGTATCAGAACAAGGAGGGCAAGCTGACCTACGTGCACGAGACCTCCTGGGGCACCAGCACCCGGCTGATCGGGGCCATCATCATGACCCACGGGGACGAGCGGGGGCTGCGGCTTCCCCCCAAAGTGGCGCCGATCCAGGTGGTGATTCTGCCGATCGCGGCCCACAAGGGCGGGGTCATGGAAGCCTGCGAAAAGATGTACGCGGATTTGAAGCAGGCGGGCTACAGGGTGAAGCTGGATGACCGGGACACCGTGTCCGCCGGATACAAATTCAACGACTGGGAGCTCAAGGGCGTGCCCGTGCGGCTGGAAGTCGGCCCCCGGGATCTGGAAAACGGCGTGGTGACGGTCTTCCGCCGGGATACCCTGGAAAAGTTCACCCTGCCCCTGGACGGGCTGGCCGAGAAGCTGGGAGACCTGCTGGAGGATATCCAGAAGACCCTGCTGGCACAGGCGAAAGCCTTCCGGGACGAACGGACAAAGACCGTCCACAATATGGAGGAGCTGGAGGCCGCCGTGCAGAACGGGTTCGCCAAAGCCATGTGGTGCGGGGAGCAGGCCTGCGAGGACGAAATCAAGGAGAAGTTTAACGCCTCCTCCCGGAATATGCCCTTCGATCAGGAAGGGGAGCGCTTTGGGGACACCTGCGTTTGCTGCGGGAAAAAGGCGAAGAAGGTCATGTACTTCGCGAAGGCTTATTAATTCGCCTTCGGCGGAGGACAGGAGGAACCGATGAAGATTTATGTGGACGCCATGGGGGGCGACAACGCTCCTCAGGCCATTGTGGAAGGCGCGCTGGAAGCCCTGCGGAAGAACGCTTCCCTGGAGGTGACCCTGGGCGGACCGGTGTCGGAGGTGGAGCCCCTGCTGAAGGAGGCGGGGGACGTCCGCGGCCGGATCACCCTGGACGACGCGCCGGAAATCATCACCAACCATGAGCATCCGGCCATGGCGATCCGGACCAAGAAGGACAGCGCCATCGTGAAGGGTATGCTGGCGGTCCGGTCCGGCGCGTGCGACGGCTTCGTGTCCGCGGGCAGCACCGGGGCGGTGCTGCTGGGCGGCATGCTGCGGCTGGGGCGGATCCCCGGCATCGACCGGCCGGCGCTGGCCCCGCTGCTCCCCAACGGGAAGGGGCACTTCCTGCTGATCGACTGCGGAGCCAATGTGGACTGCCAGCCGGCGTACCTGGTGCAGTTCGGGCTCATGGGCGAGGCCTATATGCGGGGCGTCATGGGGATGAAAAACCCCCGGGTGGGGCTGATCAATATCGGCGCGGAAGCGGAAAAGGGCAATGCGCTGGTGAAGGAGACCTATCCCCTGATGGAAAAAGCCCCCTACCGCTTCGTGGGCAACGTGGAAGCCCGGGAGATCACCGGGGACCAGGCGGACGTGCTGGTGGCGGACGGCTTCAGCGGCAATCTGGTGCTGAAGTTCATGGAGGGCGTGGCCGGGACGTTGATGGGAATCATCAAGAAGGAAATGATGGCGGATCTTCGGGGGAAGATCGGCGGCCTGATTGCCAAGCCCGCTTTCCGGCGGGTCAAAAAGGTGATGGACTACACCGAAGTGGGCGGCGCGCCGTTGCTGGGCGTTCGCGGCGCGGTGGTCAAGGCCCACGGCTCCAGCAACGCCCATGCCTTCGCCTGCGCCATCGGCCAGTGCGTGAAGATGGTGGACGGCGGCGTGGTGAAGATCATTGAGGAAGGCGTCGGCAAAATGCCGGAGGCCTGAGCCCCAGCAAGGATGAATCCCGGGGTTTCCCCGGCTTCATACAGGAATCAGAACAGAAGCGACAGGAGGAGGACAAAAATGACACTGGATACCGTGAAGGAAATGATTGCCAGCCAGCTGCGGGTGGATGCTTCCACCATTACCGAGGACAGCCGCCTGGTGGAGGATCTGAAGGCGGATTCCGCGAACGTGATGGTCATGATCATGGACCTGGAAGACCGTTTCGGCATCACCGTGGAGGACGACCAGATCATGAAGCTGAAGACCGTGGGCGACGTGGTCAGATATATTGACAGCCTGCAGTAAGAAGGATCGATGAGCGACACGAGTGAACTGGAAAAAAAGCTGGGCTACCGGTTCCAAAATCGGGCCCTTTTGCGGCAGGCGCTGACCCATCCTTCCATGGGCAAGCAGGATAACCAGCGCATGGAATTTCTGGGGGACGCGGTGCTCCAGTACCTGATGAGCGACAAGCTGTATCGGGCCTATTCCCACATCCGGGAAGGGGAGCTGACCCATCTTCGGGCGCTGCTGGTCTGCGAGGCCGCGCTGAGCCAGGTGGCGGCCGGCCTGGGGGTCGGGGAGGCCCTGATCATGGATCGGGGGGAGGAGCTGACCGGAGGCCGGGAAAAGGCCAGCGTTCTGTGCGACGCCATGGAAGCGATTCTGGCGGCGGTGTATCTGGACGGGGGCCTGGAAGCGGCCCGGGGGATCATCGACCGCTGCTGGCCTTCGCCGGAGGACGTGCAGCGGCCCACCCAGGACAGCAAGGGCGCCCTGCAGGAGTATCTGCAGCGGGACGGCGGGAACCCGCCGGAGTACCGGATCACCGGCCAGAGCGGCCCGGCCCACGATCCCTGGTTTGAGGCGACGGTGTATGACAGGGGAACCCCCCTGGCCGTGGGCAGCGGACATACCAAGAAGCACGCGGAGCAGGAAGCGGCGCTGGCGGCGCTGAAGAAGCTGAAAAAGCCGGAAGTGTGAAGGTTGTAACAGAAATATTACAAAAAGATGAAAATCCTGTTGACAAATTCATCACGATTACGTAAAATGTAATCGTGTATCAGTATGTCAGCAGGATTTTTTCCTGCTTTCAAGGTATTGGAGGTCGAGAGTATGTCCATCCGGAAAAAGATGCTGCGGGCCCTGCTGGTGACCGCGCTGCTGGTCGCCCTGTGCGGGGCGGCCATGGCGCTGACCTATCCCTTCCTGTCCACGACGACGGATTCCGTCCGTATGCGGCGCAGCGCGTCGGGCAGCGCCACGGTGCTGGAAACCATTCCCGCCGGGGCGCAGGTCGAAGTGCTGGGGAAAACCGGCGGTTATTATCAGGTTCTGTACAATAACCGGAAGGGCTATGTCCAGACCAAATACGTCAGCACCGAAAAGGATCAGATGGTGCAGATCACGGCGGTGCCCCGGGAGGTGGTCGGGGAGTACCCCTATACCACCGTGACCCTGGAAAAGGTGAACCTGCGGGCCTCCCGCTCGGTCCGGGGCGAACTGCTGAAAAAGATCCCCAAGGGCGCGGAAATCAGCGTTCTCTCCAACGGGCAGACCTGGGCCGAGGTGGAATACGCCGGGATCCGGGGCTATGTGAAGAACGAGTTCATCACCCTGAAGGACGTGAAAAAGGTCAAGGTGACCCCCACGCCCACCCCCGTGCCGACCCTGAGCCCGGAGGAGAGCGAAGCGGAGTATGTGATCCTGGAACGGGGCAGCGAAGGGGCGGAGGTCAAGGCCCTGCAAAACGCCCTGATCCAGCTGGGGTACCTGAAGGGGACCGCGGACGGGAAATTCGGCGCCGCCACGGAAAACGCGGTGCTTCTTTTCCAGCAGGCGAACGGCTATCCCACCACCGGGGTGATGGACGCCAATACGCAGGCTTTTCTCTATTCCGGGAAGCCGAAGAACGCCTCCGGCAAAAAGGAAGAGGTGACCCAGGTCAGCCCTGTGACGGGGGCGACCATGAAACAGCATGACACGGGGGACGAGGTGGCGGAGCTCCAGCGGCGGCTGCAGACCCTGGGCTTTTACGACGGGGAGGTTTCCGGAACCTTTAACCTGGCCACCCGCAAGGCGGTCATCGCCTTTCAGAAAAAGAACAACCTGACGGCGGACGGCGTCGCCGACGCGGCCACCCAAAAGAAGCTGTGGTCCCTGGAGGCGCTGAGCGTGTCCGATACGCCCACCCCGGCGCCCACGCCTACGCCTTCCCCCGAACCGACCTACATCATCCCCGACACCACCGTCCGCCGCAATGACAGCGGCGCCGACGCCAAAGCCGTGCAGAAGCGCCTGAAGGAGCTGGGCTATTTCAAGGGCACGGTGGACGGGAAGTTTACCGCCGCCAGCGTGTCCGCGCTGAAGGCCTTCCAGGAAGATCACGGCCTGGAGGCGGACGGGGTCGCCGGAAAGGGGACCTACGCGGTGCTGTTCAGCAATCAGGCCCTGAAAAAGGGCACCACCCCCACCCCCGTTCCGGAAGAAACGCCGGTCCCGGGGGAAGAGGAGTCCGGCATTCCGGTGGACGCCTCCTATGAAACCCTGCGGAAGGGGACCAGCAGCAGCGATGTGGCCTATCTTCAGCAGGTGCTGATCAATCTGGGATACCTGACCGGGGAGCCGGACGGAAACTACGGCACCCAGACGGAAATGGCCGTGAAGGCCTTTCAGAAAAACAATCAGCTGGGGGTGGACGGGACGGCCGGCACCCAGACCCTGACCCTGCTGTACAGCAGCGAGGCCTCCCCGGCGCCTACGGTGGATCCGAAGAAGGCGGCCGCGGCGACGCCCACGCCGGAACCGACGAACAATCTGAAAAAGGGCACCAGCGGCAGCGCCGTCAAAACCATGCAGCAGCAGCTGATCAAGCTGGGATATCTGACGGGCAAGGCGGACGGCATATTCGGCACCAGCACCTATCAGGCGCTGGTGGCTTTTCAAAAGGCGAATAAGCTGACGGCCGACGGCGTGGCGGGGAGCAAAACCCTGACCACGCTCAGCAGCGGCAGCGCCGTGGCGGCTTCCTCCGGCGCCGATCAGACGAAGGCGGCAGCCACCGCGACGGAGGCGCCCACCAAGGTGGCGGCCGCGCCCACCGGCGCGCCGACGGCCAGCCGGGTTCAGTACGCCAACTGGTATACCACGGTGAAGGACATCTGCAAGAAGTACCCCTATGCGACGGTGTATGACTACAAAACGGGCATCTCCTGGCAGGTGCATATTTTCTCCGTGGGCTCCCACGCGGACTACGAGCCCTTGACCGCCGCCGACACCTCCAAAATGCTGAAGGTTTTCGGCGGAAACACCTGGAACGCCCGGGCGGTGTGGGTGCTTTTTGCCAACGGAAGCGTCTACATGGCGACCACCCACTCCATGCCCCACGGGGTGATCCATATTACGGATAACAATTTCGAGGGCCACAGCTGCCTGCATTTCCCCCGCACGCAGGCCCAGGTGGAATCCATCGGCGTCTATGCCACGTCCCACCAGGCGGCCGCGGACGCGGGCTGGGCGGAAACCCAGGCCATGAAATAAAGCCCTTCCGCGTTCTTCGGGAAAGGCAAATGACACCGGGCTCATGCCTGCCGGATCCGGTCAGGCGGAAAAGGAAAGAAATAAGGAAAACACCCATAAAGAACGGGCCCCCGCGGAAAGCGGGGGCCCGATGCCGTTCCGGGGTTTTTCCCTGTCACTCCAGGGAAAGATCCCGGGCGATGCCGTATTTTTTCATCCGCCGCCAGAGGGTGGTCTTGCTGACGCCCAGCTCCGCGGCGGCTTTTTCCCGATTGCCATGGTGCCGGTTCAGCAGATTCAGCAGCTCCTGCGCCCGGGGATTCAGGATGGCCGCGTCCCCGGCCGCGTCCTCGGAGGGGCTCTCGCTGCTGATGGCCTGCAGGTGCTGCAGGAGAATATCCTCCTCGACGGTTCGCTTTTCCGACAGCAGGATCAGGCGGTCGCACAGGCTTATCATCTCGTCCAGGTTGCCGGGCCAGGGATAGGCGGACAGGGTCTGGAGCGCTTCCGGGGCCAGATAAACCTGTCGGCCCAGCGCCCGGCATCGGTCATGAAGAAGGGCGTGAAACCAGGCGGGAATATCCTCCCGTCGGCTCCGGAGGGGGGGAATGAAGATGCGAAGGGCGTTCAGGGTGTAATACAGATCCTTCAGGAAAGAGCCTTCCGCCACTTTCTGCTGCAGATTGACCTCGGTGGTGAGGATCAGCTTCAGATCGACGGGGATGGAAAGGCTGCTGCCGTTGCTGCAGTACTGGCCGTGGGCGAGCTGCAGCACCTTGAACTGGGTTTCGGGCGTAAGCCGGTCCACCTGCCGGAGGTACAGGGTTCCGCCGCGGGCGGTTTCGACCGCGGAGAGATCCCCTTCCTTCCGGGAAGAATAACGGCCGAAGAGCTTTTCGTCCAGATCGTCCGGATGGGTGCTGCCGCAGTCCAGGGCGACAAAGGCGCCCTCACGGTTCAGGGATTCGTTGTGGATGCATTCCGCCAGAATCCCCTTGCCGGTGCCGGATTCCCCCTGCAGGAGGACCGGAACGCGGAAGCGGGAAAGGCGCTTTAACTGGCCGATGGTATGCTGGAAGGCCGGGTTTTCCGCGAAAATGTGGTCAAAGGTATATCGGGCGCCCTGCCCCCGGCGGGCGGCGTCCTTCCGCAGGGTGGTGTCCATTTCCGAAACGCGCTGGCTCTCCTGAAAGGTCAGAATCGCGCCGGAGATATGGCTTTCCACCAGGACGGGGGTGATATTCAGGAGGGCCTTCCGATGCCCCAGGGTGACCACGGAGGATTCAATTTCCCGGCTGTTTTCCAGCGCGTCCCGCAGCTCAACGGGCGAAAGATCGTCAACGATATCCAGGATGGGGCGGCCGATCAGATCCCGGGGGGATTTGCCGGCCAGGGAAAGAAACAGCCGGTTGACCAGCCGGATGGCGCCGGTTTCATCCACCTGGGCGAGGGCGTAGGGGGTGTGATCCAGCATGGCGTTGATTTCCGCGGCGGACCGTTTGTGCAGATCGATGCTGTAGCCCACCAGGGAAGCGGATTCGAGGGCTTCCCGGGCGCTTTCCTCCCCCATGGACAGGAAGCAGGAGGGCAGCGCGTGAACGGCGGCCTGCTTCAGGACGAACTCCCCGCCGATGACGCCCCGGCACCCATCTGCCACCGCCTGATTCACCAGGAGGCCGTACTGCTCGATGTCCGTGGCGGTATAGACCTTCAGATCCACGTCCAGCAGGGAATTGAACCGCTCCGTGCTGTGGAACATGTTGAAAAAACCGATGATGCCCAGCCTGGGCTTTTCACCCGGGGCGGGGCGCGTTTTTTGTTTCAGGGCCAGAACCAGGCTTTCCAGCTCCTGGGTGGAGGCCCGCATTTCAATGACCGGCACTTCCACCGCCGCCCGGATCAGCCGGGCCTGCAGCCCCCGGGCAATGAAGAGCTCGCACCCCTCGTTCGCCAGGAATACGGCCCGTTCCGCGACCCGGTCCGTTTCTACATACTCCACGGTCATGGGCAGCAGCCGGGGATAATGCTCAATCAGAGAATCAAACAGATCCTTCAGATCCGGATAGGGCATCAGGATCGCGGCTTTCGCCATTCAACATCAACTCCCACTTCTTTTTTTCTGCGCTGATCCCATGATACCACCGCGGCGCGGGGAAGTCAATGAACGAATGAATTTCAAAACATTTCAAGCGTGCGAAAACGTTGCAGATCGAGCCGCATTTCTTCGTTGACGGATGGGGGAAAACCGTGTTAGATTTACCATAGAAGCCAAGGCGATGAAAGGAGAGTTGAGTCATGTCATTCAAACCTCAGGGAATTGTCGTCCCGATCGTGACCCCGGTGGACGCGGAGGGAAGGCTGAACGAAAAGGCTTATCGCGGCCTGGTGGACTACCTGGCGGAAAACGGCATTCACGGCGTGTTTCCCTTTGGAACCACCGGCGAATTCTATGCCTACGACCAGGGCTTTTACGATGACCTGCTGGCGCTGACCAAGGACGCCGTGGCCGGCCGGATGCAGATTTACGCCGGCGCCAACAACATTACCACCAAGGGCGCCATCAAAATCGCGAAAGCGGTGGAACGGGTGGGGGGCATCGACGCCCTGAGCGTGCTGACTCCCATGTTTGTCAGCCAGACCCAGGAGGAAGTGTATACCTACTATAAGGCGATCGCGGCGGAGACGAGCCTGCCGATCATCATCTACAACAACAAGCCCAAGACCAACGTGACCGTGGAGCCCGCCACCATCGCGAAGCTGGCGGAGATCGACAACATCGTGGCCGCGAAGGATTCCACCGGGGATATGACCAACGCGGAGGAGTACATCCGCCTGACCCGGGGCATGGATTTCAGCGTGATGATGGGCCGGGACACCCTGATCCTGGCGGGTCTGCACTACGGGGCCAGCGGCGCCATCGCGTCCTGCGCCAACGTGGCTCCGCGGATCGCCGTGGACATCTACGAGAAGTTCCAGGCGAAGGATTACCAGGGCGCGCTGGAGGCCCAGTTCCGGCTCAGCGCGCTTCGCATCGCCACCAACATGGGCTCCTTCCCGGTCACCCTGAAGGAGGCACTGAAGCTGATCGGGCACGACTGCGGCGACTGCGTGCCGCCGATCCTGCCGCTGCATGACGATCAGCGGGAGAAGCTGCGCCAGGTGCTGGTCGGCATGGGGCTGATCCAGTAAACAAACATCGTTTCCGAGTAACTGTTCATTCCAGCAAGCGCAGCGCTGAGGTGTTTCCCTCCGGGGGCCTTGAGTCTCGCCGGTTCTTAGCGATTGACGAGGCGAATGCCGAAGACAGAGCTTAGAACCGCTGCGTAAGCGAACGGAGGTTCGGAGCGCCCGGAAAACGGTCCAGTGGACCGTTTTCAGCGGAGAACGGGCGGCAGCCCCGTGCAGGCGAGGCGTCCCCAGGAGGGGAATACCTCAGTGCGGAGCGACTGATTAGTTTTGCAAAACGAACGAAAAAGAGGAGGAAAATGAAATGAAAATCGCGTTTATCGGACTGGGAATTATGGGCAAGCCCATGGCTAAGAACCTGCTGAAGGCCGGATATGAACTGCGGGTGTATGACCGCAATACCGCCACCCTGGAAGAGATGAAGGCGGCGGGCGCCACCGTGTGCGGCAGCTCGGCGGAGACCGCGGAAGGCGTGGATCTGGTCATCACCATGCTGCCCAACAGCCCCCATGTGAAGAGCGTCATGCTGGAGGACGACAAGCTGGCGGAGAAGATGCCCAAGACGGCGGCGTTCATCGACTGCTCCTCCATCAACCCCGTGGCCAGCCGGGAAATCGCGGCGGAACTGGCCAAGTACGGCATCGATATGCTGGACGCGCCGGTGTCCGGCGGCCAGCCCAAGGCGGTGGA
>JAFWES010000059.1 GCA_017512805.1 Clostridia bacterium | reverse complement strand
GGGTCGCCGTAGGCGTCGCGGTCGGTGTTGCGGTCGGCGTTGCCGTAGGCGTCGCGGTCGGGGTCGCCGTCGGCGTCGCGGTCGGTGTCGCCGTAGGCGTTGCTGTCGGCGATGCGGTCGGGGTCGCCGTCGGGGTCGCCGTCGGTGTCGCCGTCGGCGTCGCGGTCGGTGTCGGCGTGGGTTCCGGCGACGGCGTAGGTGTCGGCGTGGGCTCCGGGGACGGCGTCGGCGTCGGCGTGGGTTCCGGCGTCGGCGAAGGCGTGGGGGTTGGAACCACTACAGGCTGCTCCGCCCCGGGGCGGGTATCCAGGAGCGTAATATTCCCCCGCTCCGTTTCGTACCGTTCCACCCTGAAAGGCAGGGAAAACGCGGCATCCGACGGCTCCGTCAGCAGATAATCCCCGGACAGCAGTGCCTTTTCCGCCTGATAAAAGCCCTGCGCATCCGTCCGGAAGGAAAGGGAAAAATTGCTCTGGCCAAAGGAAAAGTCACCCGACCTGCGCAGGGCGGACGTCACCAGGTATTCATGAACTCCGTCCGCCTGTACCTGAAAGAAGCCTGCATCGGCCGGAAGAAGGATTTCCAGGTCACAATTGTCCGGGGAGATCTGGAAGACATACGCATCCTCCACCAGATATCCTTCATCGATGGAATCCTTTCTCGGAACCAGGCGCGCCTCTCCGGAAGAGGGGATATTGATGCTGGTGTTTCCAAAGGAACTGGACACCAGCGTTCCCATATTGGAGCCATCCATATAGACATCGAAAACGCCATAGAGGGTCCGTTCCTTCCATTCCTCCATGGAACGCCAGACCTGGCCCCGAAGCGTCAGCTCCAGTGAAAAATTCTGCGCCAGGCCCACCGACCACAGGGAGCATAGCAACAGGAAGGAAAGAAGCAGGCATAATCCTTTACGGCACATAACAGTACTCTCCTTTAAAGGCAGTTAACAGGTTTCCCCGGGAGATCAGCAAAGCGTTCCCCCTGATCCTGCGTTTCATTATATCCTATTTTTCCGCAATTGTCATTCGTTCTTTTCGCAAAGTCATCGGAGGGCCGGGAACTCCTTTTTCCTGCCTCTCCCCGGATCAGAACCGGGTGATTATCAACCGGCCTGCCCGCTGAAAAACAGAAGAGCGCGCCTGCGAAGAGCCGGCTCCCCCCAAGAGAGCCCGTTATTCCGCCGGCAGCATCGTAAGCTGCTCTCCGATCACCCGGAAACGCACCCTCTTTCCGGCAAATTCAAAGGCGTAAATCCGCTCCGGATCCTCCTGATACGCGGGCCGGGGATCCTCCGCCAGCACCGCCCTGAGGGCTTCCAGCTCCTCTGGCGAAAACCTGCGTCCCGCCTCCTCCGGAATCGCGACCTTCACCCTTCGCTTCTCTTTTTCATCGGTAAAGCCCCCTGTGGCTTCCGGCCGGCAGTCCGACTGGGGCAGATAGGGCTTGATGTCAAAAATCGGCGTTCCGTTCATGAGATCCGCTCCGCTGACCAGCAGGGTCATTCCCCGCTCCGTCTTTTCGATTCCCGCCAGACGGACACAGCTGAGCCCCAGGGGATTGGGCCTGTAAGGGGAGCGTGTGGCAAAGACGCCGATCCGAATGTTCCCTCCCAGCCTGGGCGGCCTCACCGTGGGGTGCCAGTCCTCCTGCTTCGCCTCGTGGAAGCCCCAGATCAGCCACAGATGGCTGAATCCCTCCACACCGCGCAGGGCCTCCGCCGCCCGGTACCCGGGGGTAAACACGATCCGGGACAATACCTCCTCGACCAGCCCGCTCTGCCGGGGCACGCCGAATTTGGTGGTGTAGTCATTCTCGATCCGGGCGATGATGTTCAGCTCCATGACAGCCAGTCTCCCTTGACTCTTTCATCCTTCCGACCCATTTTATCCCGTACCCGGGAAAAGCGCAAGCCTCCTTCGAGCGCTCCAAGGGCTCGTCCCTTCTCCGCGGCTGAACCGGTACGGCTGCCCCGTTGCGGCCGCACAAAGGCCGGAATTTTCTCATTGTCATAAACCGGCCGACGTGATATGCTGTCTTTTGCGCGGCACATTTCCGCGTGAAAGATCAATCACGGACAGGAGGTCTCCCCTTGCAATCCGGAATCAACCGCAAAGAATTCAACCGGGAGCTGACGCGGCTGGCGCTGCCCATTTCTCTGCAAAGCCTGATGCTGGCGCTGGTCGCCGCGGGCGATGCGCTGATGCTGGGCAGGGTCACCCAAAACGAAATGACCGCCGTTTCCCTGGCCACCCAGGTGCAGTTTGTGCAGAATATGTTCCTGGGCGCTGTGACCGGCGCTGGCGCCATCCTGGGCGCCCAGTACTGGGGGAAAAAGGATCAAAAGACCATCCAGGATATTTTCAATCTGATGCTCCGCTTCTCGGGGCTCACCTCCTTTCTCTTTTTTCTGGCCTGCGAATGCATCCCGGATCTGCTGATGAAGATCTTTACCGGGGACGCCGCGCTGATTGAAATCGGTGTCGGTTATCTGCGGATTGCCGGCTGGTCCTATCTGCTGACCGGCATTTCCCAATGCTATCTGACGGTCATGAAGGTAACGGATCATGTCAGGCCCTGCGCCATTATTTCGTCCGGAACCGTGATCCTCAATCTCCTGCTGAACGGGGTCTTTATCTTCGGCTTGATGGGCGCCCCGCGCATGGAGGCAAGAGGCGCGGCGGTCGCCACGACGCTTTCCCGGATGTTCGAGCTGATCATCTGCTTGATCCTTTCCGCGCGGCCCGGCTATCTCCGGCCTGCGCTCCGGCGGCTGTTCGGCCAGAGCAGGATGCTCCGGAAGGATTTTTTCCGTCAGTGGCTGCCGCTGATGGGAGGATCCCTGTTCTGGGGCGTCGGGTTTACCTCCTATACGGCCATTCTGGGCCACATGGGAACCGATGCCGCAGCAGCCAATTCCGTGTCCGCGGTGGTGCGGGACCTGATCTGCTGTGCCTGTAACGGTATTGGCAACGCCGCCGGCATTATGGTGGGCAACGAACTGGGCGCGGGACGGCTGGAGAAGGGAAAAGCCTACGGTATCCGGCTGAAAAATATATCCTATATCGTCGGCTTCGCATCCATGGCGCTGGTGCTGGCTGTGACGCCCCTGGTCGTCCGTATGGTGATTCTGACGGATCAGGCCCGCTCCTATCTGACCGGGATGATGGTTATCATGGCGGTCTATATGATCGGCCGCTGTGTCAACACCGTGACCATCAACGGCGTGCTGGACGGGGGCGGAGATACGCTGTTTGATATGTACAGCCTCGTTGTCTGCATGTGGGGGATCGCCATTCCTTTGGCGCTGCTGGGCGCCTTCGTGTTCAACTGGCCCGTGCTGGTGGTCTATGCCTGTACATGTCTGGACGAGGTGGGGAAAATCCCCTGGGTCATGTACCGGTTCCGCAAGTATAAATGGGTGAAAAACCTGACCCGGTAAAAATCCCGCATTCACGAAAGCATCGCCGGCTGACGGCGGCGCAGTCCGGACGGATTCAGGCAAGCGGCGTGCGCAAGCAATAGAACGGCAGTCCATAAGCAGGAGGAAAAAAGCATGATCATTGTAGCCCGGGACGGAAGTGGAGATTATACCAGCCTGCAGGCGGCGGTGGACGGGGTGACGGAATCCGGAAGAGCGCCGGTCATCATCCTGATGCGCGCCGGGGAATATCAGGAAAAGGTGGTCATCCACAGGAATAACATCCGCATCGTGGGAGAGGATCCGGAAACCACGGTTCTGACCTGGAACGGCTGCGCGAAGGACACCTATCCCGACGGGACGGAGAAGGGCACCTTCCTGTCCTCCACCCTGATGGTCACCGGGCACAATGTGGAGGTGGAAAACCTGACCGTCCGCAATGACGCCGGAGACGGCCGAAAAGTGGGCCAGGCGGTCGCCGTCTACGCCGCGGGGGACCGGGGTGTCTGGCGGAACTGCCGGATGATCGCCTGCCAGGACACCCTGTTCTGCGGGCCCTTGCGGATCCCCAACGTGATCGAAGAGATCGGGGACCGCCGTGGCGCAGCCGAAGCGGTGACCCGGGTGGAGGACGGGCACCTGACCTGGAGCCGCCAGTATTTCGAAAACTGCTTCATCCGGGGAGACGTGGATTTCATCTTCGGCTCTTACCGCTGCTGGTTTGAAAAATGCACCCTGTTCATGAATGAGCGGGGCGGTTGGTATACCGCCGCCAACACCAACCGGCATCAGCCCCACGGGATGGTCTTTCACCGCTGCCGCCTGACCGGCGCCTGCGGCGAGGGAGAGGCCAGCCTCGGCCGGCCCTGGCGTGCCTTCGCCCGGACGGTCTTTCTGGACTGCGAAATGGATGCCCACGTAGCCCCGGACGGCTTTCGGGACTGGGACGGAGAGCGCGTCGTGACGGAACGCTATGGCGAATGGCACACCCGGGGCGCCCGGGCGGATCAACGTTCCCGGCATCCGGCCCAGAAGCGCCTGACCGATGAGGATGCCGCTGTCATCACCCTGCAGGAGGTGATCGGCGGATGGGACGGCTGGCGGCCCGACCGGCGTACCCCCACCTGGTTCCTCTGCGGGGACAGCACCATGGCCGACTATCCTCCCGAAAGAGCCCCCATGGCCGGCTGGGGCCAGATGCTGCAGCCGCTGCTGCCGGAAAACATCTTCGTGCAAAACGAGGCGATCAACGGCCGTTCCAGCAAAAGCTTTATCGACGAGGGGCGGCTGGAGGCCGTTGACCTCTGCCTTCGTCCGGGGGACCGGCTGATCGTCTGCTTCGGCCATAACGACGAAAAGCAGCAGGATCCCTCCCGCTACACCTCTCCGGAGGAAACCTATCCCGCTTATCTGGGAAAATATCTGGAAACCGCCCGCCGCCACGGAGCGGAGCCCATTCTGGTCACCTCCGTCCCCCGGCGTCTCTTTGGGGCGGACGAAAAGCTGATCCCGACCCACGGGGCCTACCCTGCCGCCGTGCGGGCGCTGGCTGAGCGGGAAAAGGTGCGGCTCATCGACCTGGAATCCGCCGCCGCGGTTCTGGTTGAGCAGGCCGGCCCCGAGGGCAGCAAGGCCCTTTACTGTCACGTCCCCGCCGGACATCCCCATTACCCCGAAGGCGCCGCGGACAACAGCCATCTGCACGAGCGGGGCGCCGTGAAGATCGCGAAACTGTTCCTGGATCTGATGAGCGGCCGGGCGCGGGTCAATGCCCCGGACGCGGCCTGCGCGGATGCGCCCGCGGATCTGGGCGGCCTGATCGCCCGGGAGGACTGGGTGCTGAACGAAAACCGATGAATTTTCCGGGAAAAGTTCCCGAATTTCTTCGAAAAAAGGCTTGCGGAAAAGCCGGGGATTTCCTATAATAAGCAGTGGTTGTTTTTTTACGACTTAATCTGAAAGACACGGAGGAGGTACTTCATTCATGAAAACCACGATCGTGAAGGTCATCGGCCGGGAGATCATCGACTCCCGCGGCAATCCCACGGTGGAAGCGGAAATCCACCTGGAAGACGGAACCGTCGCGCTGGGCACGGCGCCCAGCGGTGCTTCCACGGGCGAATTTGAAGCTCTGGAGCTGCGTGACGGCGACAAGGCCCGCTTCGGCGGCAAGGGCGTGAGCAAGGCTGTTTCCAACGTGAACACCGTCATCGCCAACGCCATCATCGGCCTGGACGCCATGGACACCTACGCGGTGGACGCGGCCATGCTGGAAGCCGACGGGACCAAGGACAAGAGCAACCTTGGCGCCAACGCGATCCTGGCTGTTTCCATCGCTTCCGCACGCGCCGCGGCCAATTCCCTGGGCATTCCGCTGTATCGCTTCCTGGGCGGCGTCAACGGCAACCGGCTGCCCGTTCCCATGATGAACATCCTCAACGGCGGCGCCCATGCGGACTCCTCCGTCGATACCCAGGAATTCATGGTTATGCCCGTGGGCGCTCCCTCCTGGAAGGAAGCCCTGCGCTGGTGCTCCGAGGTGTTCCAGACCCTGAAGAAGCTGATCAAGAAAATGAAGGACGTCACCGCCGTGGGCGACGAGGGCGGCTTTGCCCCCAACAGCCTGGCCGGCGATGAAGACGCCATCGAGCTGATCCTGAAGGCCATCGAAGCCGCCGGCTACAAGCCCGGAAAGGACTTCATGCTGGCCATGGACGCCGCCGCTTCCGAATGGAAGAGCGAAAAGGGCAAGGGCTTCTATCATCAGCCCAAGTCCGGCAAGGACTTCACCAGCGATGAGCTGATCGCGCACTGGGAGAGCCTGGTCGAGAAGTATCCCATCATCTCCATCGAAGACGGCCTGGACGAAGAGGACTGGGAAGGCTGGAAGAAGATGACCGACCGCCTGGGCAAGAAGGTCCAGCTGGTGGGCGACGACCTGTTCGTCACCAACACCGAGCGCCTGAGCAAGGGCATCGCCCTGGGCTGCGGCAACAGCATCCTGATCAAGCTCAACCAGATCGGTTCCGTGTCCGAGACCCTGGAAGCCATCAAGATGGCCCACAAGGCCGGCTACACCGCCGTCACCTCTCACCGCTCCGGTGAAACCGAAGACACCACCATCGCCGACCTGGCCGTGGCCCTGAACACCTGCCAGATCAAGACCGGTGCGCCTTCCCGCTCCGAGCGCGTGGCCAAGTACAACCAGCTGATCCGCATCGAGGAGATGCTGGGCGACTCCGCCTGCTATCCGGGCATGGCCGCCTTCAACGTGAAGAAATAATTTCCGGCCTCAAACGTCCCCCCGACAGCGGTTCAAATGAAGAGTTCATGAAGAATGCCGAATTTGAACCGTCCTTTCGGGCGGGGCGGAAAGAAACAGCCATGAAGGAGAAAACAAGCTCCTGCATGGCTGTTTTTTTATTCTGAACAGGTCCCTGTTCCGTCCTCCAAGCGAAGTGAGAATAGCTTATAGCAAGTCTGCAGCGGCTTTCTTCGGGCTCAGGAAACCTTTCTTTTTATAATACGTCAGCTCGATAATAAAGCACACGACCCACCCCACCGGGTATCCCAGCCCCACCAGCGTGGGCGTGTTGGCCACCCACCGGGTCACGGCAAAGAGATAAACCTGCCGGATGGCGACAAAGGACACCAGCATGATCATCATGGGTCCCTTTGAATCCCCCCGGCCCCGCAGCGCTCCGGCCAGCACGTGATTCACGCAGTTGAACATCAGAAAGAGCACATTGTTATGTAGGAAGAGGGCCCCGTAGGCGATCACGGAGTCATCCGGCGTAAAGAGCCGGATGGCGGGCTCGGCAAAGAGGAAAAGGGTGACGGCGATGAACCCGGTTATGCCCAGGGACAGAAAGGCCGCCACAAAGCCGCCCCGGTTGGCCCGCTCCTCCTGGCCCGCGCCGATATTCTGGCTGACGAAGGTGGTGGCAGCCATGGCCATGCTGCTCATGGGCAGCATGATAAACTGATCCAGCTTGTTGTAGCACCCCCACCCCGCCATGCAGGCGGAGCCGAAGAAGTTGATATAGGACTGGACAAAGATGTTGGAAAAAGCCGTGATCACGCTCTGAACGGCCGCCGGCAGCCCCACCCCGAGGATTTCCTTCAGGATGCCCATCTCCACCCGCATCTCCCGGAAGGAAAAGCGGTAGATCTCCCTGGTCCGGCACAGCAGCAGCATCGTCAGGATGCCGGAAATGAACTGGGACAGAATCGTCGCCCAGGCAACGCCGGCGATCCCCGCGCGAAAGCCAACCACGAACAGCAGATCCAGCACGATATTCAGCAGGCTGGTCAGGATCAGGAACAGCAGCGGCCGGAAGGTATCCCCCACCGCCCGCAGGATCCCGCTGCCGATATTGTAAATCAGCAGCCCCGAAAAGCCCCAGAAATAGATGGTCAGATAGAGGGCTGCCTCCTCCATGACATCCTCGGGGGTATCCATGAACCGCAGCATGGGGCGCACAGCGCCCACCCCGATCAGGGTAAACACGGCACAGAGCAGAAAGGTGGCGGTCATGGTGGTTTCAATGGTCCGGTGCAGTCTTTTCCGGTCCCCCGCGCCGAATTCCCGGGAGATCAGAACCCCCGCGCCCACGGAGAAGCCGTTGAAGAAAAACACCAGCATATTGATGATCACCGTGGTGGAGTTGACCGCCGCCAGGGCTTCCTTGCCCACAAACTGCCCCACGACGATGGAGTCCACCGTATTGTAGAGCATCTGAAAAATGTTTCCCACCATCAGCGGCAGGGCGAAGGCCACCATCTGACTGACGATGGATCCCCGCGTCATATCCCTTGTGCCGCCCACGCTCCGAATGCCGATCTTCACGCACCTCCCGCCGTATCGCAAAAACCGGCGCCCGCGCACACGGGCCGCCGGCTGCTGTAATCCTATCACATTTTCTCTGATGTGACCACACCAATTCCCGGAAAGATAGGGAAAGCGGATACAGATTGGATGAAGCGGTTTCCTTTCCCGTTTCACTTTATTTCCTTCAGAACGCGGAAGTAGATGATATACGAGATAATGACGTTCAGGATGTCGGCGACAGCCTGGGTCCAGACAATGCCCATCATTCCGAAAAGCGCGTTCATCAGGAAGAGAAGGGGAATATTCAGACCAAGCTGCCGGATCGCGGCCAGCCAGAAGGATTCCCGGCCGCGGTTAACGGCCTGCATGAAGTTGACCATGTTGAAGCTGAGAAACATGAAGGGCGTCGCGAAGCATCGAGCCCGCAGGAATATGGCGCCGAGGCGCACAGTTTCGTCGTTGTTGATGAACAGCGCCATAAACTGATTTGCGAAGGCATAGTACAGCGCAACGCTGATCCCCGCGACGATCAGCCCGGCGACCCGCGCGGCCAGGAAGAATTCCTTCATGCGCCGGATATTTCCGGAGGCATAATTGTAGGCGATCAGAGGAATCATGCCCAGACAGATCCCGATGCCAATGTTCAGCGGAAGGCGTTCCACCTTCTGCACGATCCCGATGGCCGCCAGCTCCAGATCCCCATGGGAGGCCGTGAGCCGGTTGATGACGATATTGGTCAGATCGAAAAGGAAGACGCTCAGCGCGGCGGGAACGCCGATGGCGAAGATGCTCCGTCCGGATTCTGGACGTATCCCTTCCAGACGCCGCGGGATGGTTAATACCGAATGCGCCCGGACCCGGCGGTAGGTCAAGATAAAGTAAAGCAGCGTGGCGTAATTGGAAAGCATGGTGGCGATGCCGGCGCCCATCACCTGATATCCTGCCGGCAGAAGGACAAACATGAACAGCGGATCCAGCGCCATATTGAGCACGCCGCCCATGCTCAGGCCGAAAGCGGCTTCCCGGGAGTAGCCCACATTCCGCAGCATGAAGGACATGGTTGTGTTTGTTACATTGGCGACGCCGCCGATGACAACCACGAAGATCAGATACTGCCGGGCAAACTCGATTGTGCTGTCGCTGGCGCCAAGCAGGCGCAGCAGCGGGTCCATGAACAGCAGACACAGCAGGGAAAAGGCCAGGGCAGCCAGGACGGAAACCGACAGCGTCCAGGAGGCGGCCCTCTTTGCCTCCTCCGGATCCTTCCGGCCCAGCAGCCGGACCACCAGGCTTCCGCCGCCGACGCCGAACAGGTTGCCCAGCGCGCCGGCCATCAGGAAAACCGTCAGCACCAGGGAGGAGGCCGCGACCATATAGGGGTTTCCGGCCCGGCCAATGAACCAGGTGTCCGCCATGTTGTAAATCAGATTGATCAGCTGACTGACGATGGTGGGAACGGCCATCCGCATCAGGGCCCGGGGGACAGGCATGACTTCAAAAAGTTCGGTTTTCGTATCCGCGCTCATGCAGTCTCACTCCCCCTTTTTGCAGAAGCCTTCCTGAATGTCCGGAAAAGGATACCATGAACCGATTTTCCGCGTCAACAGAAAACGCAACGAGCGAAACCTTCCCAGCTCAAAATGCATGATTGGTTTGTTGCAATTCGGCCCCATTGACTGTATAAAGCAAATCCGGAGCTGATTACCAGCGACAGAGATCATGGGGCTGATTGGGAGAAACAAAAAAACCGGGGCTGAGCCCCGGACGAAAAAGCATCTGACAGAATGGGCCCAAAAGCGGCGCCGGCCCAAACAGCCGGCGCCAGACGCATTCCACTTTTTCCTCCGTCAGGCGGAAGCTGTCGCAACCGCTGCGCCCGTGCCACAGGTCCCTCCCCTGCCGCCGGACCGCCAGCATGGAATCGTATCCGCCCTCCTCCAGGACAGTGGATTCCTTGGCGACGGAGAAGGCAAAGTGGGTGGAGTAGGCGAACTTCTACCGGGGCGAACGTGTGCTCCCGCTCCGCCCCGGTTCCGGTATGTCCCGTTTTCCTTTCCATCCCTTTTGCCGTCAGATCCACAGCATGGGATCCGTGCCGCAGAACTTCCCCAGCATCTCCGCGAGGAAATAATCCCCATACGTGATGTTGGTGTGCCTCCCGGCCCCGTCGTCATGATAACTGGCGGTGCATTTGGTCAGCACCCCGCATCGTTCCTCCGTCCAGTCGCAGCAATGGTCCAGCAGCCCGTCCGTCAGCCGCAGGGCCGCATCCCGGTACGCTTCCGTCCCGGTGGCTTTCCCCAGCTCCCACAGCCCGCAGGCGGCAATCGCCCCTGCCATGTTGTCGATCCGCTCCTCTTCCTTCGGCTGGCAGAAGTCGCTGTCCGTGAGCCCGTCCGGACGGATATGGGCGATAAAGTTCCGGGCGATCCGTTCCGCCGCGTCCAGATAGCGGACTTCCTTTGTGTTCATATAGGCCAGCGCAAACCCGTACAGCCCCCATGCCTGTCCCCGGCTCCACTGCCCTCCCAGGGCATACCCCTGTCCGCCGTGCTCCGCCGCCCGCTTTCCCGTTTCCGGATCAAATTCGATGATATGGCTGCAGGATCCGTCCGGCCGAATAAACTCCCGGAGCGTGGTATCCGCGTGGATCCGGGCGGCATGGACAAAACGGGGATCCCCGGTCATCCTGCCGGCCCGGAACAGCAGGCTCAGGTTCATCATACAGTCGATAATGGCATATCCCTTCCGGTCCTCCCCGTCCCAGGCCCGGAAAAAGCCCACGGGGTTGAACCGGCCCATCATCAGGCTGGCGGCGTGCAGGGTGTCCCACCCGGCCTGCGCGTCCCCGGTCAGCTTCGCGTGGGCCCCGCAGGACAGCAGATACATGAATCCCACGTCGTGGTTCAGCTCCCGGAACACCCGGAACTGGCCGATCAGCTTTTCCTCCACCCGCAGCGCTTCCCGCAGGAACAGCTCCTCCCCGCAGGCTTTATACAGCTGCCACATGAGCCCTGGCCAGAATCCGCCGGTCCACCATCCGTCCCCCGCGTAGGGGGAGGGAATCCATTTTCCCCCTTCGCTCTTGTACGGAATCAGATCCGCTTCCGCCGCCATCGGCGCGGTTCTGCGGAATTTCTCGATCATTCTTTTCTGCGCTTCCTGATATCGGTTCATGGGTGTATCCCCCTTCTTTTTTGCCTGGTACGGGCCCGTTCCCGGCCCGCTTTGAAAGCGAAACCCCTTTCGCGTCGGAAAGGGGTCCGCAGGATCATGGCTCTGTTAACCTTTCAGCCCGCTGGTGGCAATGCCTTCGATGAAATACCGCTGCAGGCACAGGAACACGGCGGATACGGGAATCAGCGAAACCACGGAGGCCGCCATGATCAGGTGATAGTCGCTGGAATTTTCCTGAATGAACCTGCGCAGGCCCACCTGGATTGTCTTGACGCTTTCGGTGGTCAGATAGATCATGGGCCCCATGTAGTCATTCCACGTGCCGATGAAGGTAAAGATCACCAGGGTGGCGATGGCCGCCTTGGACAGGGGCAGCATGATCCGGGCCCAGATGCCGTATTCGCTCAGCCCGTCAATGCGCGCCGCCTCGCACAGCTCCGTGGGAATCCCCCGATAGAACTGGCGCATCAGGAATACCCCGAAGGCGGAGAAGGCCTGCAGCACCATAATCGCCGTCAGCTTGTCGTACAACCCGATGGCCCGGAATTCGATAAACTGGGGAATCATGTACGCCTGCCACGGCACCGCGATCGTCGCGATATAGCACAGGAACAGGGTATCCCGCCCCTTGAACTCCAGCTTGGCGAAGGAATACGCCGCGAAGGAGGAGGTCAGGGTCTGGATAAAGGTCACGCAGATTGCCACGATGGCGGTGTTTTTGGCATACATGAGCATCGGTGCCTTCGTCCAGATCAGGCTGTAGTTCTCCCAGTGAAAGGTCTGGGGGATCCAGCGGATCGGGAATTCGAAGACCTCCCGGTCCAGCTTCAGGGACGCGGAAAGCATCCATACAAAGGGAATCAGGGTCACGACGGAGAGCAAAATCAACGCCACGTAAAGGAGAACCTTGCCGATTTTGCCCGCGGTATAATTGGTGGGCCGAATGGCCCTGCCGGATGATAACGCTTTTTCAGACACAGCGGAAGACCTCCTTTCGTTAATCCGCGGAGAATTTCTTTTCCATGCGGAACTGGATCAGCGTCACCGTCAGCACCAGCACCAGCAGTACCATGGCGATGGCGCAGGCGGAGCCGTACTTGAAGGCGTTGAATTCGTCGATGGTATAGGTCACCAGCATCTTGGTGGCCCGCCCCGGGCCGCCGCCCGTCATCAGCGCCACCGTATCGTATACCTTGAAGCACCCGATGATCAGCATCACGGATACGAAGAAAGTGGTGGGGCTCAGCTGTGGCAGGGTGATGCTCCGGAACTGCTGCCATTTATTGGCCCCGTCCACCGTGGCCGCCTCGTACAGCTCCCGGGGGATGCCCTGCAGGGCCGCCAGATAGATGACCATGTAATACCCCATGCTTTTCCAGACGCTGACCACGATCACCGCCCAGATGGCCATGGCGGAATCAGCCGTCCAGGTTTTATTGAAGGAGGACCCGAAAAACATCAGCAGCTGGTTGATGGGCCCATTTTTCATCATCATGAAGTTCCAGCATACGCAGATGGCCACCGTGGAGGAAACGTAGGGGAAGAACAGAATGGCCCGGAAGGCCACCGCCCCTTTAACCGCCTTGTTCAGCACCAGCGCCAGCACGATGGAGCAGATCAGGGTCAGCGGCACGGTGATAATCGTATAGGTGACCGTGTTCTTCAGGGCAATGCCGATATCCACCCTTTCAAAAAACACGCCCAGAACGGAAAAGAAATTCGGGTTCTCCAGCCGGTCGATATACCGCTGGGGCACCGCGAAAAGCTTCGCGTAATTGTCCAGCCCCACCCATTTCATGCTGGCGAGGGATCCGCCGTTCCATTCCGTCATGGACATGAATACGGCCACCACCACCGGAATCAGGGTAAAGAGGGCAAAGCCGATAAAGTTCGGCGCGATGAAGCTGAGGGCCACCAGGGTTTTCTTTCGCTCCAGGCTGCCCTTGCGCCGCCTCGCTTCGGCATTGAGCTGCTGCATAGACACGGTATTTTTCCTCCCTTTGCGGATACGGTACGGAAACGCCGCCGGCGTCTCCCCTCAAAAGGGACGTTCCCCCTTCTGGGGGGAAAAGCCGGCAGACCGGAAACAGGAAAGGCGGGAGGAGCGAGCGATTCGCCCCTCCCGCCGGTGAATAAACCTGAAAGGAATGGAAATCAATTACTGCGCCAGCACCTCGGCCACCCGGTCATTCATGTTCAGGATGCCTTCCTCGATATCGATCTCGCGGGTGATGATGGCGGAATGCTCTTCGCTCAGGATGGTGTTGATCTCGCTGGCCTTGGGATGGCCGGGCAGCTCGATGGATACCATGGAGGGCAGCAGCGCCGCCTTGGAATTCTCGTCCGCCGGGAAGCCTTCCACGGAGGCCATCACGTTCGCCACATCCTCGGAAACCCACGCGGGACGATTGCCGGTGCCCGCAGTCACGGCCGCGCCTTCCGCGCCGCACAGCCAGGCCGCATAGGTCCAGGCCGCGTCCTTGTTAGCAGAAGCCTTGTTGATCATGACGCCGGTCAGGTTGCCGAAGGAGGAACCGGCGGGCACGTCTTCCTTATGCGGAACGGCGGTGATGCCCCAGTCACTGACGTTGTAGGTGCCGTTCTGGATGTTGGAAATCAGGGTAGCCACATACCAGTAGCCCATGGGCATCATGGCGATGTTGCCGTTGCCGAAGGCGCCGCTGTAATGCAGTCCGGCCGCCTGCACTTCCGGATAGGGCATGATGGCGCCCGCGTCTTCCAGCGCGAAGTAAAGCTCGTAGAAATATTTCAGGTCTTCGTAGTCCCCGTCCACCAGGGTGTTGACGCCATCATCCACGGCCCAGTTCACCACAGCGCTCAGCCAGGTGTGATAGTGGGCGCCGTAGATGCCCTTTTCGGAATCCGTCATCTTGATGGCCAGATCCTTATACTGTTCCCAGGTCATGTCGTTGGTGGGATACGGCACGCCCGCGTTATCGAACAGGGTCTTGTTGTAGAACAGCACCCAGAAGTCAGACCGGAAGGGCAGCGCGGCCTGCACGTCGTCATACCGATAGCCGGTTTCCATGCCCACGAAGCCGGACACGTCATAATTGTCCTTCTCCATGTAGGGGTTCAGGGGCTCCGCGTAGCCGGCATTGTACCAGTTCAAGATGTCCGGCACAGCCTTGACCATGAAGATGTCAGAGGTGTCGCCGCCCGCCAGCATGGTGCTGGCCTTGGTGCCGTAATCCTGGGAGGACACGTCGATGTACTCGATGGTGATCCCGGGATGGGTCGCCTCGAAGGCTTCCTTCTGGGCCGCATAATACGCAGTCGTGTTAATATCCCAGCCGACGATCTTCAGGACCGTGTCGCCTTCCGCGGCGGCAAAGGAGACCATGGACAGCGCCATGATCGCGGAGAGTACCAGAGCCAACAGCTTTTTCATGAGAAATCCTCCTTTTGCTTTTTGACCGAGCGGTTTCGTGTGTATGTTACCGGTAACATTTCTTTGTACCGAAACAACCCCTTTCCGTTTCGGTCTTCTATGGCCCGGATTATACCCTCCTTTATCCACTTCTGTCAACCATTTTGAGATAATTTTTTTCAAAAACCTGCTTTCACCTTCCGGATGATTCTTATTTGTCCTTTTTGGCACATGTTTCCCAAAACATTTCCTTGCGAAATCCTTTCCCCTGTGTTAAGATACAGTTGCTTCAGGGAAATCCGCCGGGAACCGCCCGGCCCATCCCCGCGATCATCTTCCGAGAAAGGAGGCTTCCCCCGTGAGTCTGAAGAACGTCACCATCTACGATATCGCCCGGGAGGCAGGGGTCTCCGCCGCCACCGTGACCCGGGTGCTGAAAAATTCGCCCAGCGTGAAGGATGCCACGCGGGAAAAGGTCCGGAAGATCATCGACGTCCACGGCTATGCTCCCAGCTCCGTGGCCCAGGATCTGGGCAGCGGGAACACGAAGACCATCGGCATGATCCTGCCCAGCATCCGCAATCCCTATTACGCGGACCTGGTCTCCGCCGCCGACGCGGAAGCCCGCGCCAGGGGGTATTCTCTGTGGCTGTATCAGATTCCCCAGGAAGAAAAAATCACCGCCGGGGTGGTGGGAAACCTCATCGCCCGCCGCCTCTCCGGCGCTTTCTTCATCGGCAGCTTTGTGGATGTGGATCGGCCGGATCTGCGGCTCCTTCTGGATAAGCTGGGGAAATACATGCCCATCGTGGCCATCTGTCCGCCCCGGGAAAACCTGGGCTTCATCTGTATGTACCATAATCTGGACGGCGCCGTGCGCCAGGCCGTGCGCCACCTGAACCTGCTGGGACACCGGCGCTTCGCCATGATCGGCGGCGCGGAGCATCTGGAGGATTCCGGCGCCCGCGCCCTGTCCTTCCTGGATGAGCTTCGGATCCTGGATCTGCCCGCTCCGCCGGAATACGGGCATCTGGGCGGCGGGGATCCCTCCGCCGGGCAGCAGGAAGTCCTCCGGCTGATGACCCGGCTGCCGAAGGAGCAGCGGCCCACCGCGCTGCTGTGCTATAACGACCTGGTCGCCCTCGGCGCCCTGCACCAGCTGCGCCAGATGGGCCTGC
This sequence comes from Clostridia bacterium, assembly GCA_017512805.1. Taxonomy (GTDB): domain Bacteria; phylum Bacillota; class Clostridia; order Christensenellales; family Aristaeellaceae; genus Aristaeella. The sequence continues at coordinate 189,422 of JAFWES010000059.1, read as the reverse complement.
GGGTCCCGGAGGACGTAGCGGTCATCGGCTGCGACAATCAGTTCTTCTGTCCCTTTACCGCCCCGCCCCTGACGTCCATCGACATGCAAACCGAGGAGCACGGCCGCAGCGCCGTCCGGGAACTGCTCTCCGCCTCGAAAAATCAGTCCGCCACCATCGTGCGCGACGCGTCCCTGATCATCCGGGAAAGCTGCGGCGCCAAGCTGGGCTGGCAGGACCGGGGGTAGTTGTTTCGATCTCCCGAACGCCATTTTGGATGCATTCACGGTATGCGCCGACGTTTATATCCATATATTATATAGGAGGTTTCCCCATGCTCTATCCCCAGTCCAACGCATCCCGGACGGTGCTTGATCTGTCCGGCCTGTGGTCGTTCCGGCTGCATGAAAACGATCCCTGGCGGAACATCGCCGTTCCCGCGTCCTACAACGATCAGTCTCCCGATCCCGCCTTCCGGAATCATGTGGGCCTGGCCTGGTATAAAACCCATGTTACCCTTCCCGCCTGCTTCACCGGGCAGCGCGTCGTCCTTCGTTTCGACGCGGTGGCCCATTCCTGCAGGGTCTTCTGGAACGGGAAACCGGCGGGCGCCCACCGGGGCGGCTTCCTGCCCTTCGAAATCGATCTGACGGACCGGCTTTTCCCCGGGGAAACAGGGGAGCTGACCGTGGAGGTGGATAACCGGATCAACCATTCCACCCTCCCCATCGGCACGGAGGGCGGCACCGCCTTCTTCGGCTCCGATAACGCCGGCATTCCCTCCGTGGAAGCCGGAAAGCGCCTCCAGCAGGAGAAGGGCATCAATCTGCCCGCCTTCGATTTCTTCAATTATAGCGGGATCAACCGGCCGGTCCGCCTTTGCGTGCTGCCGGAAAAATATATCCGGGATATCACCCTGGTGCCCGCGGTGGACGGGAGCGTTCGCTTTCTCATCGACGCTCCCGGAATCGCCGAGGAAGAAATCACCCTTTCCGTGCTGGACGCGGAGGGAGCGGAGGTGGCCGTCGGCAAGGGCGCGAAGGGGGAATGCAGGGTCGATCGCCCACATCTCTGGGAGCCCCGTCCCGGCGTCCCCTATCTATATACCGCCCGCGTCCGGGCCGGGGAGGACGCATACGATCTTCCCTTCGGCATCCGGGAGGTGAAGGTGGAAGGGGCGCAATTCCTGATCAACGGCAGGCCCTTCCGCTTCCACGGGCCCTGCAAGCACGAGGACAGCCCCTTCCGCGGCCGGGGCACGGATCCGGTGGTGAACATGACGGATATCAACCTGTATCACTGGATGCATGCCAATTGCTTCCGCACCAGCCACTATCCCAACGCGGAAGAGATGTACCAGCTGTGCGACCGGGAGGGCATCGTCATTGTGGACGAAACCCCCGCCGTGGGCATGTGGGCTGACGAACACTACGGATGGGATCTGGCGGAATACCACGCCCAGGTTCTGCGGGATATGATCGCCCGGGACAAAAACCATCCCTGCGTCGTTCTGTGGAGCCTGGGCAATGAACCCTCCACGGACACTTATCCAGAAAAGGCCCGGGATTACTGGATGCCCCTGTACCGTCTGGCCCATGAGGCGGATCCGCAGAACCGGCCCGTGACGCTGGTGGGCTGCCAGAATAATTATGACCGGGATCTGATCATCCCCGCCATGGATATCGTCTTCATCAACCGCTATTACGGCTGGTATAACCTGTCCGGCGATCTGGAGGCGGCCAAGTTCGCCCTGCGGATGGAGCTGGACTGGTGGGCGGACAAGGGCAAACCCATGGTGCTTTCCGAGTTCGGCGCGGATACGGTGGCCGGCCTCCACGGCGCCCCCGCGGAAATGTTTACCGAGGAATACCAGGTGGAATTCTATCAGGCGATGGACGAATGCCTGGATGAGCGGCCCTTTGTGGTGGGAGAAATGCCCTGGGTCTTCGCAGACTTCAACACCTGTCAGGGTCCCATGCGGGTGGGCGGCAATCGAAAGGGACTCTTTACCCGGGACCGCCGGCCCAAGATGGCCGCCCATTACTTCCGCGACCGGTGGGGAAAGCAGGAGCAGGATGCCCTGAAGGATGGCCTTTGATACCCGGCAAAAACCCTCCCACAGGCGCGGTACGCCGACCTTCCCTGAATCGCGCGTGATGCTCTGCGCCCTTTTCGAGCCCATGGAGAAGGGCGCCCGGGCGAATCCGCCGGTCCGCGGCGGAAGGCCGTATTTCAGCGGCGCTCTTTTCCGTTCAGCACGGCCTCCTTCAGCGCATCCCCCTCATACCGCAGCTTCAGGGAAAAGAAGGGCGCGTCCTGATCCAGCAAATCCAGAAAGATCCGGTCCCCCTCCCAGGTCGGAAAGCCCCGCATCCGGCTTTTGGGCACCCACTCCAGGTCTCCTTCGTCGCACTCCTTCAGCGAGCCTTCGAAGCCGTCGGCGGTAAAGAGATGCATAAACTCCGTCTCGGGACACTGGTCGGAGAGAAAGGTCACGATTCCCCGATACCGCCACGCGGTCAGGGTCAGCCCCGTTTCCTCCTTCGCCTCCCGCAGCAGGCACTCCTCCGGGCTTTCCCCTTCCTCAAACTTCCCGCCGATTCCGATCCATTTGTCGCGGTTGAGGTCGTTTTCCTTCTTCACCCGGTGCAGCAGCAGCACCTCCGGCTCCCCGGCCGCGCCCCGGCGCTCCACATAGCACAGCGTTGAATTGAACATCTCTTTTTCCGCGTCTCCTTCCTGTCTGTCCGGCCTCTCCGCCCCGTCGGCGGAAAACCGGCTTTTTCCCTGTTTCTCCCCTTCTCCACGCCCATTGTATCATACGCGCAGCTACGATTCTCGTCTTTTTTCTGTGTTTTTATTGACAAAACAACCTGAAAAGCTTACATTTCTTATTTGTACCGATTTTTCGCATTTGGGAAGAACCAATCAGGGAGGCGGCGGCAATGCAACAGACAACGGGCCTGAACTTCAAAATCCAGGAAATGGCGCACCGGATTCGGGAGCTGCGGGAGATAGAGAACTTTACCATCGCGGAGATGGCCATGAAAACCGGCGTCTCCGAGCAGGAATATATCGATTGCGAAATGGGTCGCAGCGACCTGAACTTCGCCTTCCTGTATCGCTGTGCCCTGGCCTTCGGCGTCGACGTGGGGGATATTATCGACGGCGCAGGCCCGAATCTGAGCTCCTTCACCGTGACCCGTTCCGGGCAGGGGCAGCGGATCGAGGAAGCCCACGAAATGGTGTATTACAACATGGCCTATTCCTTCCGCAACCGGATCGCCGAGCCACTGTACGTGGTCGCGGCTTACAGCGCGGAAGCGGAGCGGGAGGACATCAAGCTGACCACCCACGAGGGGCAGGAATTCGATATCGTCATCGAAGGGCAGCTGAAGGTTCAGGTCGGGGAGCATATTTCCCTGCTGAACCCCGGGGATACCATCTACTATGACAGCGGCACTCCCCATGGCATGATCGCCGTGGGCGGAAAGGACTGCCTGTTCTACGCCATCGTGCTCAACCCCACCGGCGCGCCGATTCCGGAGCTGACCCATGAGAAGATCACCTCCGGCCCGGTCCTGCAGGAATTCCCCGCGGAAAACGGGCGTACCCGGGTGTGGCATCGCTTTGCCGATGTGGTGAAGGACGAAAACGGCACCCCCACGGAGATCACCTTCAAAAATACGGAACATTTCAACTTCGCCTTTGACGTGATGGACGCCATCGCCGCGGAAGTGCCCAATAAGCTTGCCATGCTCCACCTGAGCAAGAATAAGGAGGAGCACCGCTTTACCTTTAACGACATCCGCCGGGCTTCCAACCGCTGTGCCAACTACTTCAAGGCCCTGGGCATCAAAAAGGGAGACCGGGTCATGCTGGTTCTGAAGCGGCATTATCAGTTCTGGTTTGCGATTCTGGGGCTGGAGAAGATCGGCGCCATTGCCATTCCCGCCGTGGCCCAGCTGCAGGAACACGATTTCGAATACCGTTTTAACGCCGCGGGGGTCAAGGCCATCCTCTGCACCGCCGACGGGGATACCGCCCATCAGGCGGACCTGGCGGCCCGGAACGCCCCGAGCCTGACGCTGAAAATGATCGTGAACGGCACCCGGGAAGGATGGCATTCCTTCGATGAGGAATACCAGATGTATTCCACCCATTACAACCGGCCGGAGGACGCCGCCTGCGGCGACGATCTGATGCTCATGTATTTCACCAGCGGCACCACCGGCTACCCCAAGATCGCCGCCCACAGCTTCAAACATCCGCTGGGGCATCTGCATACGGCAAAATACTGGCATTGCGTGAATCCCAACGGGCTGCATCTGACCATCTCCGATACCGGGTGGGCCAAAGCCGGCTGGGGCAAGATCTACGGTCAGTGGCTTTGTGAGGCCGCCATCTTCGTGTATGACTTTGACCGTTTTGACGCGGCGGATATTCTGCCCCTGTTCGCCAAATATCATATTACGACCTTCTGTGCGCCGCCCACCATGTACCGGATGCTGATCAAGCAGGATCTGAGCAAATATGACCTGAGCAGCGTGACCCACGCTTCCAGCGCCGGAGAGGCGCTGAATCCGGAGGTCTACCGGCAGATCGAAAAGCAGACCGGGCTGCAGGTCATGGAAGGCTTCGGTCAAAGCGAAAGCACCATGATCATCGGGAATCTGGCGGGCGCTGACCATAAGCTGGGCTCCATGGGCAAAGTGGCCCCCATCTACAAGGTCAGCCTGCTGGACAGCGAGGGAAAAGAAGTTCCCACCGGTACGCCGGGCGAAATCTGCATCGATATCTCGGAGGGCATTCCGATCGGCCTGTTCCGGGAATACTATCTGGACGAGGAAAAGACCCTGGAGGTCATGCACGACGGCTGGTATCATACCGGAGACGTGGCCTGGCAGGATGAGGACGGGTTCTTCTGGTACGTGGGCCGGGCGGACGATGTCATCAAGAGCAGCGGATACCGGATCGGGCCGTTCGAAATTGAAAGCGTCATCATGGAGCTGCCCTATGTGCTGGAATGCGGCGTCAGCGCCGCGCCCGACGAGGTTCGCGGCCAGGTGGTCAAGGCCAGCGTGGTTCTGACCAAAGGAACAGAAGGGACCGACGCGCTGAAGAAGGAAATCCAGAACTACGTGAAGGAGCATACCGCGCCGTATAAATATCCCCGCATCGTGGTCTTCCGGGACGAGCTTCCCAAGACCGTCAGCGGCAAGATTCAGCGCTCGCTGCTGTAACGCGCTGTGCGCTTTCCGCCCGCGAAGCCTGCCGCGATCCGATCCTCCCTTGCCCTGACCGAAATAGAAAGTAGCTATTTAGCCGCTCCGCTTGCGGAACTGGAAAGTTACGAAAAAAAAGATATCATAAAAGCCGCTGCGGCGCGCCGCGCCGCGGGCGGGAGTAATGTATGGGAAAAATCTTCTATCACCTTGCCGTACCGATCCTTCGGTTGTGTATCCCGAAGCTGAAAACCACCTGGGAGGTCCCCTTCGACGGAGAGCCCTGCGTCTTTATCTGCAATCACGAGCGGGCCACCGGTCCCCTGGAAATGGCCACCCGTTTCCCTCTGCGGAAGGAGAGCCACATCTGGATTTACGCCGCCCCCCTCTCCCGGGAAACCACCCCCGCCTATGTCCGCCAGGATCACTGGTGGAACGAAAACGGCCGGCTGGCCCCCCTGTGGAATCGGATCATCCCGCCCATCGCCGCCCTCATCCTGCCGTTTGTGCTGCGCTCGGTGCCCCATGTCCCGGTTTATCACGATGCCCGGGCCGCCACCACCATGAAGGAAAGCCTCCGCCTCCTGCAGGATGGGCGCAATCTGGTCATCTTCCCGGAGATCCCCACCGCCTTCGGGGAGCACGACCGGGAAAACATCAACGAGGGCTGGCTGATGATCATGCCCATGTACGCCCGCCGGGCGGGAAAACCCCTGAAAATCTGGCCCATCCATCTGGATCTGAAGGGGAAGGAGATGCGGGTGCACGCACCCTTTACCATGAACCCGGATATTCCCCTGCGGGATCAGACCCGGGATCTGACACAGCGGGTTCTCCAGGGGATTTTTGAGGAATGAGCCCTCCCCCACCCGGGATCGCGCCCTCCGCAAATGCCGATATGCCAGTTCGGTTTGCGGGCATGGGAGACAGGGCGTCCTTCCGCGGCATGTTCCGGAGAACGCAAAAAGACCGCAGGCACGGTTCGAAGAATGAACCTGCCCGCGGTCTTTTTTCTGTCCGGTTAAACCGCCGGCCCCGGGTTTTTCTGGTTGTGCTTTCTCTTATACACAGCCATGGGCCAGCATGGCGTCAGCCACCTTCAGGAAGCCGGCAATATTGGCGCCAACCACATAGTTGTCTTTGGCGTCGTATTCCTCCGCCGCGCTGTCGATGGCGGCAAAGATATTCTCCATGATGCCCTTCAGCCGGGCATCCACCTCTTCGAAGGTCCAAGAAAGGCGCAGGCTGTTCTGGCTCATTTCCAGCGCGGAAGTCGCCACACCGCCGGCGTTGGCCGCCTTGCCGGGAGCAAAGAGGACGCCCGCCTTCTGCAGGGCCAGCGTAGCTTCATAGGTGGTAGGCATATTGGCGCCTTCCGCCACGGCAATGACGCCGTTGGCGATCAGCGCTTTTGCGCCATCCTCGTCAAGCTCGTTCTGCGTGGCGCAGGGCAGGGCGATATCGCACTTCACGGTCCAGATCTTGCGGCAGCCTTCGGTATACTCGGCGCCGGGGACCCGGGCGGCGTATTCCTTAATGCGGCCGCGCTCCACTTCCTTGATCTGCTTGACCACATCCAGGTTGATGCCGTTTTCGTCCACCACGTAGCCGTTGGAATCGCTCATGGCAACCACCTTGCCGCCCATCTCGGTAATCTTCTGAGCCGCGTAAATGGCCACGTTCCCGCTGCCGGAAACCACGACCCGTTTCCCGGCGACCTCGATCCCGTGCTTCTTCAGCATGGCGTTGGTCAGATAGCACAGGCCGAAACCCGTCGCTTCCTTCCGGGCCAGAGATCCGCCATAGCTCAGCCCTTTACCGGTCAGCACGCCTTCGTAAAGCCCGGTAAGGCGCTTGTACTGGCCATAGAGGAACCCGATCTCCCGGGCTCCGACGCCGATGTCCCCGGCGGGCACGTCCTCATCCTTGCCGATATATTTGTACAGCTCCGTCATGAAGCTCTGGCAGAAGCGCATCACTTCGTTGTCACTCTTGCCCTTGGGATCGAAATCGCTGCCGCCTTTGCCGCCGCCGATCGGCAGGCTGGTCAGGCTGTTCTTCAGCACCTGTTCGAAGCCCAGGAACTTGATGACGCTCAGGTTGACGCTGGGATGCAGCCGCAGGCCTCCCTTGTAGGGACCGATGGCATTGTTATACTGAACCCGATATCCCCGGTTCACCTGCACCTTGCCCTGGTCATCCACCCACGGGACCCGGAACAGAATGGCCCGGTCCGGCTCAACGAACCGCTCCAGCAGACCCTTCTCTTCGTACTCGGGATGCTTGTCAAACACGGGGCTCAGGGCTTCCAGCACTTCTTTGACTGCCTGAAGGAATTCCTTCTCGTGCCCATTCCGCTTTTCCAGATCCGCGTACACCCGTTCAACATATGCGTTCATCCTTAGTTCCTCCTTCCGAATGGCTTTCTCGCCGCCATCTTCGATTTCGCGCTTTATTATGAAAAAGAAGGCCTCGAAAATCAAGGCCTTCCCTGTTTTTTATGTGTATTTTGTTCACAGCCCGGTTGGAAATCCCTGTGATCACAGGGTATCGATGTACCGGCAGGCAGCCAGCGCGGCGGCGGATCCGTCCCCGGCGGCGGTGGTCAGCTGGCGGATCTCCTTGGCCCTGCAGTCCCCGGCCACGAAGATCCCCGGGGTTCCGGTGACGCAGGATTCCGTCGCGTCGAAATAGCCCCTGGCATCCAGCTTCGCCACGTCTCCAAAGGCGTCGTTTTCCGGAATCAGTCCGATGGCAACGAACAATCCGTCGCAGTCGATGGTTTCCCGCTGACCCCGGGCGTCTTCCACCGTCACGCCTGTCAGGCGCACGTTTTCATCCATCCCCAGATCTACGATGCGAACGCCGGTTCGGGCGGAAACATTGCTCCGGGCAAAGAGCAGTTCCTGCAGCTTCTTCTCCCCTGTAAACTCCGGCAGATCCTGCAGCATGATCACCTCGCTGCACTTGCCGGACAACAGCAGCGCCTCCTGCAGGGCGGAGTTGCCGCCCCCGGCCACGCACACCTTCCGGTCCTTAAAGAAATCTCCGTCGCACACGGCGCAATAGCTGACGCCTTCGCCCGTCATCTCCCGTTCTCCGGGCAGGCCCAGCTCCCTGTGCTTAACGCCGGTGGCCAGGATAACGGCCCTGCAGTCCTTCGCCTCCCCCTCAGCGGTATACACGGTTTTAAAACTGCCGCGATCCTCCACCCGGATGACCTCGCTCAGATCCACTTCCGCCCCCTGGTCCAAAATCTGCTCCAGGAACGCGTCCGCAAATTCGTTGCCGTTCATCCGCTGCTTTCCCGGCCAGTTTTCCACCTTCGGGCTGTGGGTGATCTGCCCGCCGAAGCCGGTCTTCTCCAGCACCAGGACGCTTTTCCCGTTTCTCAGGGCATACAGGGCCGCGGTCATACCGGCAGGGCCGCCGCCAACAATAATGATATCAACCATTTTCCTGTTCTCCGCATCTTGCGCCGCAGGCGCATAAACCTTCTGTTTCCGCCGAATGTCCGTCTCTTTACATGGCCTGTTTTTCGCTTTCCAGTCTGCCGGCGGTCAGCATCGCTTTGATCTCGCTGACGCCCTTATATTTGGTAAAGCTGTCTCCCTCGGTCACCACCAGCGTCGGAGCCTGACGGATGCCGTACTTATTCGCCAGGTCCACGTTGTCCGTGGCCAGGACTTCCTTGTACACGTATCCTTCCTTCTGCAGGAGGCTCTTTGCCAGCTTGCAGTTGGGGCATGTCGCGGAAACGAAGAGCATGGCCCGGGTCACGCGCTTCTTCTCGCTCACCGCGGGCGCCGTCTCCTTCTCCCCCGCGGCGGCCGCGGACACTTCAGGCTTCACCGGCCCCTGATGGGTCAGCCGGCTGCGGCCGATGTCGTATACCTTCCGGTCCCTGAATTCCTGGGCCTTGCCGTCGTTCCAGTTCTGCACGGGCCGGTAGTATCCGGTAATTCGGCTGTACACCTCCGTTTTCCCGCCGCAGTGGGGACAGGTATAGACCTCTCCCGCCAGATACCCGTGATCCTTGCACACGGAATAGGTGGGGCTCATCGTATAATAGGGAAGCTTATAGTTCTCCGCAATCTTCCGTACCAGGGTGGACGCCGCCTTCCAGTCCGGCAGCTTTTCTCCCAGGAAGGCGTGGAACACAGTCCCGGAAGTATACAGGGTCTGCAGCTCGTCCTGCACATCCAGGGCGGAGAAGATGTCCTCGCTGTAGCCCACGGGCAGGTGGCTGGAATTGGTATAGTAGGGCTTGCCGTTTTCGTTGGCGGTGATGATATCCGGATACTGCTCCTTGTCATGCTTGGCAAAGCGGTAAGCGGTGGATTCAGCGGGCGTGGCTTCCAGGTTGTACAGATCCCCGTACAGCTCCTGGTAGTCGCTCAGCCGGGTCCGCATATGGTTCAGCACGTCCTGGGCGAATTTCTGGGTCTCCGGATGGGTCAGGTCCTTCCGCAGCCACCGGGCATTCAGGCCGGTTTCATTCATGCCCACCAGCCCAATGGTGGAGAAGTGGTTGTCAAAGGTGCCCAGATACCGCTTGGTATAGGGATAGAGGCCGCTTTCCAGCAGCTTGGTAATGACCGTGCGCTTGGTCTTCAGGCTGCGGGCCGCCACGTCCATCAGCTTGTTCAGCCGGGCATAGAAGTCCTTTTCGTCCGTCGCCAGATAGGCGATCCGGGGCAGGTTGATGGTCACCACGCCGATGGACCCGGTACTCTCCCCGCTGCCGAAGAAGCCGCCGCTCTTTTTCCGCAGCTCCCGCAGGTCCAGCCGGAGCCTGCAGCACATGCTGCGTACATCGCTGGGTTCCATGTCGCTGTTGATGTAATTGCTGAAATAGGGCGTCCCGTACTTGGCGGTCATCTCGAAGAGCAGCTTGTTGTTCTCCGTCTCGGACCAGTCGAAATCCCGGGTGATGGAATAGGTGGGGATGGGATACTGGAACCCCCGGCCATTGGCGTCACCTTCGATCATAATCTCGATGAAGGCCTTATTCACCATGTCCATTTCCTTCTGGCAGTCGCCATAGGTAAAGTCCATTTCCTTCCCGCCCACGATCGCCGGCAGGTTGGCCAGATCTTTCGGGCAGACCCAGTCCAGCGTGATATTACTGAAGGGCGCCTGGGTTCCCCAGCGGGAGGGAGTATTCACGCCGTAAATGAAGCTCTGAATGCACTGCTTGACTTCCTTCTGGCTCAGGTTATCCGCCTTGACGAAGGGCGCCAGATAGGTATCGAAGCTGGAGAAAGCCTGGGCGCCGGCCCATTCATTCTGCATAATGCCCAGGAAGTTGACCATCTGATTGCACAGGGTGGACAGGTGTCCCGCGGGAGAGGAGGTAATCTTCCCCGGCACGCCGCCCAGGCCTTCCTGAATCAGCTGTTTCAGGCTCCATCCCGCGCAGTACCCGGTCAGCATACTCAGGTCATGCAGATGCATGGCCGCGGACCGGTGGGCTTCGGCGATCTCCGTGTCATAGATCTCGCTGAGCCAGTAGTTCGCGGTAATCGCGCCGGAGTTGGACAGGATCAGGCCGCCCACGGAATAGGTGACCGTGGAGTTTTCCTTGACCCGCCAGTCGTTGATGTGCAGATAGTTATCCACCAGATCCTTATAGTTCAGGAGCGCGGAATTCACATTCCGGACCTTTTCACGCTGTTTCCGGTACAGGATGTAGGCCTTGGCCACATCCGCGTAGCCCGCTTCGCTCAAAACCTTTTCCACGCAGTCCTGGATGGTTTCCACGGCGATTTTTCCGTCCCGGATCATGGGCTCGTATTCCGCCGTCACCCGCAGCGCCAGCATATCGATGACGCTGGGATGATACTGCTTGTCCAGGGCATTGAAGGCCTTCGTAATGGCATCAGAAATCTTGGTAATCTCAAACTCGGCGATTTTCCCGTCCCGTTTGACAACCTGATACATGGTTCAACCTCCCTTTTCCGCGGAGAAGGCCGCGGCCGTGTTTCGCGATTTTTCCCGCAAAAAACAGGCCCTCCTGCTTTTTCGCGTGCCGGTACAATATAACACCGACAGAAGGCAATGTCAATATATAGATTTGGATTTTTTTCAAACTCACCATATCTTGTGTTTTTGTGTTTTTCTTTGGATTCTCCGCCCGTTTAATCCCGCCGCCATTTTTTGCATAATAAAAGAAAGCGCCTTGACGCGTAAGGCGTTTCGTAGTATATTCTTCCCAATCTTTCGGAAAGGAGCTCTTCTCATGTACGGATATGAAATGGTTTCCATGATATATGCGAACACTGAAGACCGTGTCCGTACTATTGCCGTATACAATTATCGGCAATCCAGAGAAGAGTAGCCGAAGAAGATCGTTATTCAGCTTATCAGCCGCTTATCTCTGAGAGACAGGCGGCTTTGTTATTTTCAAAAGGAGTTGTAATTTCAGATGATGATTCGGGATATTGATTTATGGAGCCTGCCAAAGCAGCCTGCATCGGACCGCAACAACACGGGGTCTGCGACGCAAGCTGGTATTCCATTTTGCGAACAGAGCGATGAATGGCGAGCAGGATCGTTGTATGATACAAGATGAATTGGAGGAATTGATCAAGGATGAAGAACGGAAATGTTGCGATCAAAGATACGGATATGTACTATGTCTCCTTTGGGCACGGCGGCAAGAATCTGGTCGCGCTCCCCGGCTTATCGGACGGACTCGCGACGGTAAAAGGGAAAGCGTTATTCCTGAAAGCGCCCTATAGAAGATTCCTGAATGAATACACCGTTTATATGTTCAGCCGGAAGAACAAGATGCCGGAAGGCTATACAATCCGGCAGATGGCAGATGACCAGGCTTTTGCGATGAAGGCGCTTGGCATCGGCAGGGCGGCAGTGCTCGGCGTATCTCAGGGCGGCATGATTTCCCAGTATCTGGCGATCGATCATCCCGAACTGGTTGAAAAACTGATCCTTGCGGTGACCGCGCCATACGCGAATGACGTTGTCAAAGACGCCGTCGGATCCTGGATCGGGATGGCGAAACAGGAGGATCATGTCCGCCTGATGGTGAACACGGCTGAAAGAATGTATTCAAAGGCGTACCTTGAAAGGAACAGGAAACTGTTTCCTGTTATGGCGAGGTTTACCAAGCCTCGCAGTTATGAACGTTTTCTCAGGAATGCCTGTGCGATCATGGAGTTCGACGCACGCGAAGAACTGTCAAAAATGAGCTGTCCTGTGCTGATCATCGCCGGGGATGACGACAACACGGTAGGAAATGATGCCCCTTATGAACTGAACGAAGGCATTCCGAACAGCCGCATGTTCATTTATGAAGGATTAGGACATGGCGTTTTTGAAGAAGCAAAGGACTTCTATGACAGGGTCTATGAATTCTGTGTATCTGAAAGGCCTTGAGATAATCGGCCATCGACAAACTGGGATTGGATCGAATATGTCGAGAGATGAACCCCCAAGCAAACTTGCAGGGCGCGAACCACCTCCTGTGTTCCCTTTCGGGATCATGCATAATCCGTTTCGCAGTGAGCATTGGACATTGTCCTACCCCCGGAAGGATGCAACCATTTCTGTTGGAGGATTGCTTTTTCCGTCGAGATCCGGCCATCCGGGATGAAGCTTGCAACAATCCCATCTCGAACCAGGCGTCATTCCATTCGCCGGGCTGATCATTTTCATCCCACAGACGTATACGCCAGGTGAGATGTTCCCGTGGAGCAGCATCATAACCGCAGCGGGCCAGCATGCGGCCGGTGGTTACCTTGCCGCTTTTCCAAACGGTTGTTTTCCCTTTGATGACGTTGATTTCATAAGCGCTTTGCAGACCGTCATCGGTATGCCAGGAAAAAACCGGTCGGACAGTTTGCAAGCCCAAAGGGTTTTTCATGTGTTCTGCTCTGAGGTGAACGGCTTTCAAGGTCTGCACCTCCCTGTATTTTCATGCGTTTATGATTGCTGCCTTTTCCAGAAGGCCACGGCATGCTCGATCCACCCTTCGGCGGCGGTTTCCGTGCCGGGGCCGACGCCGTGATCCACGCCGGGGAAGATTTCGCATTGGTACGGGACCCCAGCTTTTTTGAGCACTTCCGCCATGCGGCGGGTGTTGTTGGGCTTTACGGTTTTGTCCGCGTCGCCGCACCAAATGTAGGTGGACGGATAGTCGGCGTTCACCTGCTCGTCCACGCTGGCAAAGGCTTCCATGGATGCCTCGGCGGGATCGCCCAGCAGCATGTTATGGGTCTGCTGCTCGGTCAGGTCCGGACGCATGCTGATGACGGGATAGGTCAGGATCAACGCTTCGGGCTTTGGCAGATCATAATGGGAATAGCCCATGTTGGCCGTGCCGAAGCTGGCCGCCAGATGGCCGCCGGCGGAGGAACCCCACACGGACCAGTGGGCGGTGTCCAGCAGATATTCATCTGCTTTCGCAAAGATGTCCCGCACAGCCTGGGCCAGATCGTCCTGGGGAGCGGGAAAACGGGCCTGATCCTTCACACGGTAATACACGATAAAAGCGGATATGCCCATTTCGTTGAGCTTTCTGGCGTAGGGCACGCCTTCAATAAAACTGCACACCATGGTATATCCGCCGCCTGGGCAGATCACCGCGAAAGGATGGCGCTGACCGTCCCGGAGCACAAAGCGGTCGTCCAAGGCGTAGGTGTTTTCCCGGTGGGCGTCCTTTTCCGCTTGCTCCATATCCATGTCCTTGGGCGGCACATATTTGGGAATCTGATTGAGCTGTTTATTGATGGCAATGATGCGCTCCTTGGGCATATCCGGTGCGCCCATGCGGATGAGCTGCAAAAGACTGAACTGCATCGTCGTGCGGCGGCGATCCTCGGCGCTCATGCCCTCACCGCTTTTCACTGTCTCCCGCCCGGTTTCCTGTTCCTTCTGCTTTGCTTTCGCGGCCCGGGCAGCGGTCATTTCCGCCAGAAGCGGCTTCACCAGTGCCGCAGCGTCCGGGGTCTGGGAGATATCCTTCAGCAAATCCTTGACGGAATAGAAACCCTCGGGCGTTTCGATATCGAACCAGTTGAGCACCGTGCCCTGCTGGAAGCGATAGGTGGGATCGGGCTGGGAAACATGATTGAACGTTGCCTGCTCAGTTAAGTCACCCGCGGTTGCAATAACAGTATAATTCCCCTCCGGCTGAGGTACGGTGAAATGGAAGAAGTGATCCTCGGCCTGCTTTGCATAAGCCGTTCCGTTTACCGTCAGGGTGACTTCCGGCAAATTGCTATATACCACAAATTCGGCGGTATCCCCGTCCCGGTTGACAAACTCCTTGCCGCACAGATGCAGCATGGGTTCATTCGTCAGCCAGGCCTGGTAGGCATAGAAAGCGTCCTTCCGTATTTTTCGGTCAAAAGTCACCAGACCTTTGTTGTTGCGGCCCTTGGTGCCGCCCTCCTCCCGGGCGTCGGCGGCGAAATCAAACATATTCCACACATGGGTGGCCCACAGGTATTTCCGGGAATACAGCTGCTTGATCAGGCTTTCGTGGTAGATCATCTGGTACTCGTTGCTGTAATCACCGGGTTCGGGGTGGGAGGAATGCCACAGGCTGTTTTCGCAGCCGTATTCCGATACGCCCACGGGCAGATCGGGATGCAGGGCATGGAAGCGGTCGAACCAGGGGCCGTTATCCTCCAGCCGCCCGCCGTACCAACCGAAATAATGGTTGTAGGAAAGCACGTCCGGCACATCCAAAAGGGGATGATCCGTAGGCAAGGGCGATATGCAGGCCATGGTGGTGAGACGGGTATCGTCCATCTCGTGGCACAAATCGTTCAGCTTTTGATGGAAGGGCACCAGGGTTTCCTGGTCGCCGTGGGCCATGGTGATTTCATTGCTCAGGCCCCACACCACGATGGAGGGATGGTTGTAATTCTGTTCGATCAGCTCCCGCATCTGGCTCAGCGCGTTGTCCCTTGCGTTGTCCAGATGTTCGCTGATGTAGGGGATTTCCGTCCACACCACGATGCCCAGCCGGTCGCACAGGTCATAGGTGTGCTGATCGTGCTGGTAATGAGCCAGGCGCACGGTGGTGGCTCCCATGTCGTATACGTGGCGCAGGCTTTCTTCCATGTCTGCTTCGGAAATGGCGTTGCCCTTGCCCAGCCAGTCCTGGTGCATGGCCACGCCCCGCAGGGGGTAGCTTTCTCCGTTCAGGGTAAACCCTTCATTGGGGTCGATACGGAAGGAACGGATACCGAAGGGAATATCCAGGGAATCGCACAGCGTCTCACCGTCGTACAGGCGGGCTTTCAGCGTGTACAGATGGGGATTCTTCCGGCCCTGCCACAGCACGGGATGCTCAATATGGAAGGTAACTTCGTTCCCTGTCAGTGTTTCCCCATTCAATTCAAACACGGCCTGACCGCCGGTGGAGCATGCAGATACAAGCACGTCGGCAGAGTCGTCATCCAGTACCTTCGGCGTCACCCGAATGCCGCAGCCGCCCAGGGTGTCCATATCGAAATGGATTTTAGGCAATACCACCAGACGCGCAGCCCGGTAGATCCCGCCATAGAACGTAAAATCGGCGTTCTGGGGATACACGGTATCGCAGGCAGCGTTGCTGACAGCGACAGTCAGATGGTTGTCCCCATCCTGGAGGTATTTTGAAATGTTGAACCGGAACCGGCTGTAACCTCCGTGATGCTCCCCGACGAAGTGATCATTCAGCGTCACTTTGGCGGAAGCGGATACGCCGTCAAATTCCAGATAGGTTTTCTCGTCCGCTTTCTTGTCCGGCGCGGCGAAGGTTTTTTCATACACGCATTCACCCCGCCAGTAATCCCCGCCACCATCCTGGCCGTCCAAGGCGTTCCATGTATGGGGCAGCGTGACGGGCACGCGGTTTTCTCCGGGTTTTGTAAACAGCCAGCTTTCATTGAATGGGATCAGTTTACGCACAGGTTTTCCTCCTTTTCGTCAGGAAAGGTAGATCAGGCTGCGGATTTTGCCGATCAGCGTTCCGTCGCCGTCCTTTTGATTTTGCATCAGCAGGATGGTCACGCCGGTGGCGGGATCGTTGATAAAAAAGGTGCTCAGCCAGCCGTCCCAGCCGTATTCTCCCATATTGGTGGGGAAAAAGGCAGCGGCCGGGTCCACCGTCACCCGCAGAAGATTGGCATAGCTGCGGCCTTCCATCCCCATGGTTTGAGCAATGGTTTGCTGGGGTTTCCCCGTTTGCCGGCGACCGGTCATAAAGCGCACGGTGCTTTCATTCAGGATGCCCTGTCCGCCGTTCATCAGCATCCGCGCGAAGCGGGTGTAATCCTCAATGGTGGAGAAAAGCCCCGCCCCGCCGGAATGGAAGGCATTTTCCCCGCCGTCGTTGCGGATCGCCAGATGATTGCCGGTATAAGGAACAAGGCTGCCGCATTCGTCCTTCTGATATACGGTCACCAGCCTTGCGCGTTTATCCTCCGGCACGAAAAAGCCGCTGTCCTCCATGCCCAAAGGCGATAAAACGCGCTTTTGCAAAAAGTCCGCAAAGGGCATATCGGCGGCCTTTTCGATCACCGCGCCCAACACATCGGCGCAAACACTGTAATTCCAGTCTTCGCCGGGGTGGAACAAAAGCGGAATGGTTCCGATCCGCTCCGCAAATTCCTGGGTATCCATGGGACGATCGGTGTCAAAGCGCCTCTCCGCCTCCTGAAAAACCATTTTCGTTTCCCGCTGGGGCAGGGTATCATCGCCGTCATAGGAAAGCCCCGCCGTCATATCCAGAAGATCGCGCACCAGGCATTCCCTGGCCGCGGGAACCACGCCTGTCGGCATCTGCACCTGCTGATGCCGGAAGGAACCGATATACCGGGATACTGGCTCATACAGATCCAGCTTTCCTTCCTGGATCAGCAGCATGGCGGCGCAGGAGGTTAAAGGCTTGGTCATGGAATAACAGCGGAAAATGCTGTTTCTTTGCATGGGCGTTTGCCGGGCAAGATCCGCGCAGCCGTTTTCCAAATAGCAGATTTCTCCGCGCCCATCCATCACCAGTAAATTGCTACCGGCATTCGCCCCGGCGGCAGTGGCTCGATTCAGGCAATCCAGCAGCGCTTCCCGGCGCTGCTGGATGCTTTCACGCTTCAAAGGATACATCATTTTTCTTCCTCAAGCGGCAGGGTGATTTCAGCTTTCTCCAACCCCTCAGCGGAGACGGTCAGCTTTGCCTGGCCCGCTTCATAGCCGGAGCGCAGCACGGCCAGGGCTTTTCCCTGATAGCTGGTAAACCGGCCCTTGCTGTAGTTTTCGTCGGTGATGGGATTGCCGCTGCCAAAGCCCAGCAGCTCCGCCGCGCCGTTGACTTCCGCTTTCAAAAGGATATCGGCGTCGGGAACCACGTTTCCGTCTTTGTCGATCAGCTCGGCGTTCACATAGCACAGGGATTCACCGTCGGCTTTCATTGCTTCCGTTTCCGCGGTCAGGCGGATGGAAACGGGCTTGCCGGCGGTTTTCAATACCGTTCGGGAGACCTCTTTCCCATCCGTATAGCTGACGGCCTCCACCGTTCCCGGCTGGTAGACAGCCCGGAAGAGGAAGGTGAGCGGCATGTCCTGGATCAGCGCCTCGCCGGCCTTTTTGCGGCCAAGACTTACGCCGTTGATAAAGAGTTCCACTTCCTCCGCGCTGCTGAATACGGCGATATCCACAGGCTTTCCTTCCCAGCCCTGCCAGTTCCAACGCTGCCACACGCCAGGGAAGCCCCAGCTGGACAGGGTCTCCACCTTGCCAATCACGGCAGGGTCATAGGAGAACAGGCCGGTTTCCTTTCTGCCCCACACGATGCGGCGATAGACGCCCTGGGGACGGATCTGACCGGTCACGTCGAAATCCGCGTCGTTGGCGGTGCGCCAAGGGAAGGGCGAAGGCGCACCCCAGGGATTGCCGATGTTGGGGTCGCCGGGCTCATAGAAGGTGGCCTTGCCGATGCCCGCCTCGCCGATGTAATCCCAGGCTGTCCAGGTGAAATCGCCGATGACCCAGGGCGTTTTTTCGATCATGGGCCAGTGCACGCCGATTTCCTTGGGATAGTTTTCGCTGCCCAGGATCACCCGCTCGGGGAACATCTGATGATCCTGCTCGTACTTGCCCTCCAGATAGTTGTAGCCCACCACGTCCAGGCCGTTGGCAAAGCCCTCGGTGTACTGCTCCCACAGCAAATCCTTCTTGCCGCCGATGTCGGCGTTTTGCAAACCGCCGGAGAGCCCTTCCATCCGCTTCTTCATCTGCTCGGCCATGATGAAATCATCCAGCCCGTTCCAAAAGGAGCAGATGCCGTTGGAGATGGGGCGGCTGGGATCGAGCCTGCGCACCGTATCCGCCAGCTTCGCCGCCCACACATAGCCGTCGTTCAGGCCGCCGCGCTCAGTGATCTCGTTGCCGGTGGACCAGAGCGTGACGCAGGGATGGCAGCGGTCCCGCTTCACAAAGGCGGTCAGATCCTTTTCCCAATCGGTTTCAAAATATTGGTTATAGTCGCCGGGCTGCTTGCCCATGCCCCAGGCGTCAAAGGCCTCGTCGAAGATATACATGCCCAGCCGATCGCAGGCCTCGATCAGGGCGGCGGATGGCGGGTTGTGGGTGGTGCGGATGGCGTTGAAGCCCACTTCCTTTAATTTCTTTACCTTCCGGGCTTCCGCGTCGTACACCGTCACTGTGCCGATGGGGCCGTTGTCGTGGTGCAGGCAGCCGCCCTTCAATTTGACCTCTTTGCCGTTGATGCGCAGGCCGTGCTTCACATCCGCCTCGATGGTGCGGATGCCGAACAGCACGCTTTCGGTGTCCTCGGTGGGGTGTTCGTAGGGGATCATGTGCGTTTTGAAAGTACCAACGTCTTTCACCGTCGCCTGTAAGCGGTACAGATTGGGGTTTTCCGCATCCCATAGCTTGGGATCATCCACGGTCAGGGTCATGTAGGCAGAGCCAACGCTCATGGCCAGCACCTGGGTCAGGGTTTTGCTGGCCTTCACCGTTTCGCCGGTCTGATCGTCGATCAGGGCGAATGTGACTTCGGCCAGACGGCTTTCGGCGTATTCGTTTTTGATTTCCGCAGATACCTGCAAATAGGCGGTCTCGGGCGTGCCGTCGGCCTTATATTCGATCTTTTTCGTGTAGCCGGACAGGCCCTCGAAAGCGATGTGCAGCTTGGGCGTGTGCGCCAGCTCCACACCCCGGAACAGGCCCGCGCCGGAGAACCAGCGGGAGTTCGGCTGCATGCTGGGGTTCACGGTGATCACGACGCGGTTCTTCTGGCCCGGATAGACCAAATGGGTAATATCCGTCTCAAATGGCGCGTAGCCGTAATGCTGCAGGCAGGACAGATTGCCGTTCACCTCCACGGTGGCGTTCATCATGACCCCGTCGAAGCGCAGGAAGATCTGGTCGTTTTCCCATTCCGCCGGGATATCGATCTCCTTGGCATAATGGGCCACGCCCGCGTTGTAATAGCCGCTGGACGCGCCGGATGCCGCTTCCGGGAAAACGTCGCTTTCGATCATATAATCATGGGGCAGATTGACTTTCCGATCCCCGAAAATCCCGCGGATGCGCTGTCCCAGGTCCACCTGACCAAGACCAAAATCCCATTCCTGATTGATCTTCATGCTGCGCATTGTACGTGTCCTCCTTATTGCTTTGTCCAGAATATATATTTGCCGGGGTTCACCCATTTTTCCTCACCGTTCAGGCAAACCAGTGTGCGTACCGGAGTTTCCAATTCATAGCGCACGCCGTCCTCCTTGCAGACCCACAGGACGCTGATCGTGCCGTGGCGGGTGTCCAGCCTGGCTTGCAGCCAGCCCAGGCGCGAGTCGGGCTGCGGGGCGTAAATCAATTCCTCAAAGCCGGGCTTGTCCTCGGCGTGCTGAATTCCCGCCGCCTGCTCGAATACCCAGTCCGCCACTGCGCCGTAGGAATAATGGTTGAAGGAATTCATATCCTTGCTCCAGAAGGAACCGTCGGACTTGATGCCGTCCCAGTGCTCCCAGATGGTGGTGGCCCCCTTGGTGACAGGGTACAGCCAGCCGGGATATTCCCTGCGCAGCACCAGCGACCAGGCCAGATCGGCGTGGCCATAGTTGCTCAGCACATGCAGGATGTAGGGCGTGCCCACAAAGCCGGTACGCAGCTGCACGCCGTCTGCCTTGACCATCTCGGCCAGGGCATCGGCGGTCTTTTGCGCATCCTCCGCCAGCCCGAAGTGGACGGCCAGCACATGCTCGGTCTGGGTTTTGTATTCCGGGAATGTCTTGCGAAAAGCGGCGACGATATTCTGATGCAGCTTTTCATAATCGGAAACGTCCTTGCCCAGCAGCTTGCCGGCCTTTACCACCAATTCCGTGGAATGGGCATAGAACGCGCTGGCAATGAAATCTTCCCGGGAAGAACCCTTATAGCTGCCGTCAGGCGCGTCAAGGCCCAGCCAGTCGCCAAAGTGGAAATGGTCGATCCACAGGTTTGGGGTTTTGGTGACGGAGCCAATGAAGTCTACCCATTTCCGCATGCTCTCGAACTGGTCTTCCAGCACAGCCTTGTCGCCGTAGGTCTGGTACACCTGCCAGGGGCAGATGGTGGCGGCGTCGCCCCAGGCGGCGCTGCTTGGTCCTTCGGGCATCATGTCGGGAATCACCTGGCCCACTTCGCCGCTTTCCCGCTGATCGGCGGCCATGTCGTGGAGCCATTTCTTGAAGAATTTTTCTGTGTCAAACAGGTAGCTGGCGGTCTTGATGAATACCTGGGCGTCGCCCGTCCAGCCCAGGCGCTCGTCCCGCTGGGGGCAGTCGGTGGGCACGTCCAGGAAGTTGCCCCGCTGGCCCCACACGATGTTGGAAAACAGCTGGTTCAGCTCGGCGTTTCCGCTCTTCAGCCAGCCGGTGCGCTTCATATCGGAATGCACGGCAATGGCGGTGAAGTTTTCCGGCTTGGCTTCACCCGGCCAGGATAAAAGCCTGATGTACCGGAAGCCAAAGAAGGTCAGCTCCGGATGCCATGTCTGCTGCCCGTCCCGGCAGATATACCTTGCCAGGGCCTTGGCGCTGCGGTAGTTTTCGTTATACCAGTTGCCGTCCCTGTCCTGCACCTCGGCGTGATCGAACAGCACTTCGTCCCCCGCGTGGGCGTTCAGCGTGATTTCCACATAGCCCGTGACCTCCTGGCCGAAATCCACCACGGTGTCGCCCTGGAGCGTTTTGAAAACGCGCTTCGCGGCGACGCGCTCGGTCTCCCGGATTTCTTCGCCCTCCTGGGGGATCAGGATATCCTTGCTCCATTTCAGCGGCTTTACCGGCCGCCAATCCTTCGGCTTGATCCGGGCATCGCAGGTTTCGCCGTCGTAAATTTCGCTGAACAGCACCCGGCCCTTCGCCCATTGCCAGCTTTCATCCGTAAGGATGATTTCTTCCGTGCCGTCGGCATACCCAATATGCAGGGAAGCGATCAGTCCGCAGGGCTGGGCCATCCGCCGCTGCTTGTCCTCGCTGTTCAGCCAGCCCGGCATGGGCGAGCGGAACCAGCCCCGGCCTACGGTGATGCACAGCTCGTTTTCTTTTTGCAGCAGCGCCGTCACATCATAGGTCTGCACCTGCAGTCGATGATCATAGCTGGTCCAGCCGGGAGCCAGCACGAAATCACTGATTCGCTGGCCATTGATTTCCGCATGGTAAATCCCCAAGGCGGTGATTTGCAATTCGGCTTTTTCAATTGCTTTTTCAGGAGCGAACAGTTTCCTAAACAAAGGACAAATGTCGCCCGTATTCTGGGATACCGTGATCCAGGCGCTGGTTTTGATGTTCATTGGGGCAGCCTCCTTATTTGATTTCACCCAGGACATAGAAAGCGCGGGTTCTGCCAGCCAGCCAGGCGTTTTCCGTTACACGGAAGGAATCCTTAAGGCGGATATCCTCGGAGGAAGAACCGATCTGCACCTCAAATTCGCCCTTCTCGATCTTCCAACGCATGTCTTCGTCCAGAAAAGCCATCTGGCTGGGCTGCAGGGCAAAGGTTACTTCTTTCCCTTCGCCGGGCCGCAATTCCACCCGGGCAAAGCCCTGCAATTCTTTATTCGGCCGGGTCATGGAGGCGTGGATATCTTTTACGTAGAGCTGCACGATTTCTGTTCCGTCGCATTTCCCGGTGTTCTTTACCTTCAAAGAGATATTCACCGCTTCAAAGGGCTTGGTTTCTTTTTTGTCCAGGGTCAAATCGCTGAATTCAAATTCGGTATAGCTCAGTCCGTGGCCGAAGCAGTAGCGGGGACGGTGCGCGCAATCCACGTAATCCGTAAAGCCGATGCTGGGAGCCTGGGTCCACATGGAGCCGTTAGGATGGTTATAGTAAACGGGGATCTGCCCCGCGCAGCGGGCGGTGGACAGGGGCATTTTGCCGGAGGGATTCAGGCGGCCCAGCAGGGCGTCGGTGACGGCTTCCGCTGTATAAACGGCGGGGTTCCAGCATTCCAGGATCGCGTCCAGACACGCATCCGCCGCGTCGCTGGAGATGGCCCGACCGTCAAAGTGAATGCCGATCAGGGGCTTGCCCAGCTTCTTCGCCTCCCGGATGAAGGCATCCTGGCAGGCGGGCAGGTTGATGTTGGTGCCGTCTACACCCTCGCCCATGGTGGCAATGGAGCCAGAGCCGTTTTTGCCGCCCAGGGTCAAAAGGATCACGTCGGCCTGCCTGGCGATTTCCAACGCATCCGGGAACAGGCTTTCATCCGCGCCTGCTTTATGATAACCCTGAGCATACAGGACGCGGGTATTCGGCAATTTCTCTGTCAAAACCTGGAGAAGGTTTTTGCAGTGGGGCTTCAATTTGGTCAACACGCCGGCAAATTCTTCATTTTCGTCGTCCTCCACGCTGGTGCCGGGCACAAAACGCACTTCATTTTTGACGCCATTGCCATTGACGCCCGCCATGGAATTGCGGGCGGCGTGCTTGGCCTCCACCATGGACAGATGGGTGTAGCCTCCAAAGTAATAGCGGGCGTTGACCGCGGCGGGGCCGATAACGGCAATAGTCTTTTCCCTGCCAGTCAGGGGCAGCGCGCCGTCGTTTTTCAGCAGCACCAGGGCCTCCCGGGCGCTTTGGGCGGCGATACGCTCGTCTTCCTCATGATGCACGGTCTTGTCCAGTTCTTCACCCTCCAGGGCAAAGGGATGCTCAAACAGGCCCATGCGGAATTTGGCTTCCAGCACCCGGGTCACCACGTTGTCCAGCAGGGCCATATCCGCTTCGCCGTCGGCAAACTTCTGCTTTAGCTCATCGGCATAAGCCTTGGGCATGGGCAGCTCCACATCCAAGCCCGCGGCCAGGCAGCGCAGGCCCGCGTCGCCCATGGTTTCGCCGATGCCCTGATATTCATGGGCATTACTGGCCCCGCCGTAGTCGGACACGGTGACGCCTTCAAAGCCCATTTCGCCCCGCAGGATGCCGTTCAGGTAATGCTTGGAGGCATGGATGGGCAATCCGTTCACGGAACCATAGCAGGGCATGACGCCCTTGAGGCCCGCTTCGGTGATGGCCGCCTGGAAGGGCTTGCCGTAGATTTCCAGCAGCAGCCTGTCCCCGGCGTCCACATGCGCGCCATGGATGGCCCCGGCGGAATTATGGAAGCCGAAGAAATGCTTGGCGGAAGCGTCCGGAGTACGGCCTGCGGTTTCGGTCTCCTGGATGCCGTGGGTGTAGGCCGAGCCCATAGCGGCGGCCAGGGTGGGGTCCTCCCCGTAGGGCTCGCACTGACGGCCCATGCGGGAATCCCGGGAAATATCCAATACAGGCGCTAAAACCTGGGTGATGCCGACCGCCGCTTCCTGGCGGGACACGGTTTCGCCGATCTCCCTCTCCAGCTCTGGGTCAAAGGAGGAGCCCCGGGCGACGCCGGAAGGAAAGGTGGTGGTATCCTGCATCAGGGGCCCGCACAGGCCTTCCATGTGAAACACGGCAGGAATGTGATGACGGCTGTTTTCCATCACGATGGTCTGCAATTGCCGCTGCCAGGCTGCCACTTCCTCCAGGCTGTCGCAGGAGCGGAACTCCAGGGAGCTTATCTGGCCGATGCCGTTTTTGAAGAAGGCCGCCATGCGGTCCTCCGCCCCTTTGATGGCGAACACGCCCACCAACTGGGCCATCTTTTCGTCCAGGTTCATTTCCTGCAAAAGCAATTCCGCCCGCTTCCGGGGGGCCAGGGATGCGTTCATGTATTCCTTCATAGCCGTTTCTCCTTTATTTGATTCGCGTGATCAGCAAAGCCAGATTGTCCCGCCCGGGCAAGGTCAGCTTGGTTTCGCCACTGATGTTTTGGGCGATCACTTCCCGGGTCATGTTCCACACGTCGATCAGTTCGGCCTTATAAAGCTTGTCCTCTGGCAACTTCACGGTCTGTTCGCCGTAGCATTGCAGATCGAAATAAGTCAGGTACGCTTCCTCGCCGCAATGAGCCTCCCAGGCGTGTTCTCCGCCCAGGTGGGCTGTGCGGTCCTGCGCGCTCATCCGGTGGATACTGGCCGAGAGCAGCCGGCAAAAGCCTTGCATTTCCGCAGGCACGGAGGACAAGCCCTGATCCAGCTCTTCTCCCTCCTTGAGCACAACCGACCAGATGTTATCCTCCCTGGGTGTCAGCGGCCCAGGCAGGCTTTCCATAATCAGACGCAGGAAAGCGATGCGCTCGGGGCTTTCGCCTTTAAGCTTTCCGCCCCTTGCCCACCAGAGAATCTCGTCATCGGAAAGGAACGTCTCTCCGTGGGTGCAGTACGCGCCGGAAGCATAGCAGCGCCAGAAGCGTCGCACCATTTCCTGCCCGGATATGCTGCCCCAGAAGTGCGGAAGATTGCCCTCATAGCAGCATTCGTCGATCACCACGGGCTTTTTGTATTCCCGGATCCACCGGGGAATTTCGGATAATCCCTTGGTTTGCAGGCTTGCGTGGGTGATGTTGGGCCGGGTTACGTCCCAGAAGCACATGCAGTTGTGGTTGGACAGCAGATGACAGTACGGATCATTGCCCGCCACAAATTCCTCGATTTCTTCCCAATCGATAAGGGATTTATCATCCATGTTCAGATCGTATTCGTTGGCCAGGCTCCACCAGATGTTCGGGAACGCGGCCAGGCGGCGCAGCAGGTAATCCAGATAAATCAGGTTGTCCCGCTGCGGCAGCCTGGAAAAACCCCACCGGTCATAGGGATGGAACAGAATCAAATCAATCTGAATGTCCATTTCCGCAATTCGTTGCAATATTTTTTCAAACCGATGCCAGAAAGCGATGCAGGGACGGTTCACATCCCAGGAGCCATCGGCCTTTTTTTCAAAGGCATAATAAGGTGGTTCATTGTGGTTGTAATCATAATGCTTGGGGAACACACACATGCGCACCTTGTTGAAGGGAGCGGCTTTCAGGCTCTGCAGGGTCTGCTCTACCAGCGCGTCGTCCTGGTGAGCCAGGGCGTACACCGTGGTGCCGAAGGGGATAAACAGCGAGCCGTCTTCGTATTCAAAATGGGTATCGACGGCTTTAACCAGTCCGTGCGCACCGTTCGCCGCTTCGCTGATTTCCGTTCCTTCGGCGTTCACCGCGCCGGTAACGCGCCAATGCCATTCCCCGGCGATTTCCGGGAGGAAGCGGACGATATATCGCCCGTCGCCATCATAAAAGCCTTTGACGGTTTTGACGGTATCGCCGCAGGCAAATTCCGTCGTCAGATCGATCTGCGCCCAGCGGTCCGTCAGCGCTTCGCCGGGAAAAACAAGCTCGAACATTTCATACTGCTTCATTGCGGCAACACCCCTTACTCAAATTCGTCCAGGCTCCATTGATCCCGCCAGTCCAGAATACCCATCTCTCCCTCGAAACGGAAAGGTAGCCACACATAGCGCGCTTTGGAGGTATCCATCGCGCTGTCCGGAGGCAGCAGCTTTTGCAATTCCGCCATGCGGGCTTCTTCTGCAGGCGTTCTTTCTTCCGCAAACCGCAGGCGAAACCATTCGCCGTAATCCTGATAGCGCAGGTGCATCAACGCTGGAGCCCAGCGATCCGCCAGGGCGATGTACAGATCCCGCTTGCCCGGCACCTTGAATACCGAAGTGATCTGCGAATGGAAGGAGGTTTGGCTTTCGTCCCCGGGATGGGGGTCGCCCAGCACCCTATACGGCCCGTGCCAGGTATCCGCTACGGCGATTTGGGAAGGATTGGGCAGATAGCCTGTGGTACCGGAGGTAACCAGATAGTGCTTGCCGCGCCGCACAAAATGCGCCGTGGCTTCCCGCACAAAGGGCGGCTGAGCCTGGGGGAAGTGCGTTGAGTAATAGCCGGTCACATTGGTATAATCCTCCGTCAGATCGGCGATGATGGTTTCACTGTGCACCCGCTCAAAGAAATAGTAGCCTTTCCCATCCGGCGCGGCAGCCAGGTCGAAATCCCCGGCGCTCATGCCCAGCGGGCGCAGCCCCTTGCGGACAATCGTATACGGCCCCGTGATCCGTTCTGCGGTCAGCACCGTTTCGGTCTGTTCCCCGTTTTTCTCCATGATTTTCAGCCAGCAGACGTATTGCTTTGTCCGCTGGTTGTACAGGATATGAGGCCGGTCCATCATGCTGGCGGGGTGCAGGGGGGATTGCTCGTCTGTTTCATCCGGCGGGATGATCAGCCCGCAGTCCTCCCAGTTATAGAGGTCTCGGGAACGGTAGCAGCGCACACCCCAATGCCAGATGCCGTTCTTTCCGTTGGTCTTTTCCTTGTTTTCGCCGTACCAGTAATGGATGCCGTTCACAGTCAAAATGCTGCCGCCGTGGGCCTGGATGGGCTTGCCGTTGGTATCCAGCCATTCCTGACCGGGATAAAACGCACGCTGCATGGAAGGAATCTCCTTTTTTGAAAAGGCCGCCGTCCAATACGGGCGGCGGCACTGAGTTGATCAGAGGCAGCCTCTGATGATTTGTAAATGATTACTCCGTCACGAACTTCAGGGTCTGTTCGATGGCACCGAAGGGCTGCACATCGTCCACCTTGTAGTTGAGCACCATATCGGCGGCATAGCCTTCGGTGGTCAGATCGCCAGCAGCCTCGAAGTGAATGATGAAGGAATAAGTAGTCATGTCGATCTCATAGGTGCCCTTGTCCACATCCATTTTGTTGCCCATGAAGTCGGCATACAGCTGCACCGTGTTGTCGCTCAGCAGATTGCAGATGAACTCGGCGTTGGTTCCTTCCATGCCGGGCACAGGAATTTCGCCTTTCAGAGCATAGGCCACTTCCACGGGCTTCACTTCCACCAGCGCCACTTCTTCACCGCTGTCGGAAACATAGGTGTAGGTTCCGTCTTCATTCTTGGTCACCTTCGCACCTTCATCGCTCTCAGAATCAGGCGTCAGGGTGATTTCGGTCTGATCAGCATTCATGGCATAGGTGCCTTCCACGAAGAAGACAATCAGGTCCTCATACTTGCCGTTGACCTTGAGCTTCAGAGTCGCGGTGTCGTCATCAGGATTGATGAGGCTCAGCAGCTCCACAGCGGGCTCGCTGGCATACTGGGCGGCGAACTTGCTGTTTTCGGGGTCGGTGTCCAGGTTCAGGGCACAGTGGTCGCCGCCCACGCCGGTGATTGCAGCCATGTCATTGTAAATATGCTCGGCGTCCATGGCGCAGCGGTCGATTTCCGTGCCGTCGAAATCATAGAAAACCACGGTATAGGGAGCGGTGGCTTCGGTCATGGTGCCCGCTTCGCTGGCGGCGCGGTCCATGGCCACGCTGTAGGCTCGCTCTTCGGCGATCACTTCATAGGTGCCGTCAAAGGTGATCTGATCCATGCACATGCCGGCGTGGAATACTTTGCCGAGGCCGGGAATCTCATCGTAAAAGTGGATATAGTAATTCATGAACATGGTACCCACATCATAGCCGTAGGAATAGTAGGTGCCAGCCAGGTTGGGTACTTCGCCTTCCGCCTGAGCGAAAGCAGCCAGTGAAAGTGTCAGGACCAGGCAAAGCAGCAGGGCGATCGCTTTTTTCATGGTGTTTTTTCCTCCTTGCCATCTTGCGGATGGATTGTTTGTTCTTACACGGAACCATTATCCGTGCTGATGGCGCCATTATGCCATTGGCGGAGGAAAAATGCTGTATGAAATCCGATGAAAAATCCTGCTGATCCGACATGAATGCTACTTGCGGATCTGCTTCTGATACTCCCGGGGCGTCATGCCATAGTGTTTTTTGAATTGTTCGGTAAAGTAGGAATAATTGCCGAAGCCCACCGTGTTGGCGACCATGGAAATGGTCAGATCTTCCCGCTGCAGCAACTCTCCGGCAAGGCGAATGCGCTTCTCCTGAATGTATTCCGAAACAGTCATGCCGTATTTTTTCTTGAAAAGACGGGTCAGGTGATCCGCGCTCACATAGCACAGCGTGGCTAAATCCCGAACGGAAAGCTCCTCCGCCAGGTGGCTGTCAATGTACCCTACAGCCATTTCCAGCGCGTTCACTGCGTCTCCTTTTGTTTCCTTCGCCAGAGAATCAATAAACTGCTGCCCGTATTGGCGGATCTGTTCATTCTGCCGCCGTTGATTCACCTTCTCCTTGGCCCGAAGAAGGATCTCGGTAAGCTTTTGATACCGGACAGGCTTGAGTACATATTCCATACAGTTCAGGCGCACAGCAGTCTGAGCATAGTCAAATTCGTCATGACAGGTCAAAATGATACATTCCGTATTCGCGCTGTGCTCGTTCATGTAAGCGATCAGCCTGAGCCCGCTTTCACCCGGCATTTCAATATCGCTGACAAGGATATCCACATAGGTTTTTTTGACGATGCTCACGGCCTCTTCATAGCTGCAGGCTGTCAAAACCTTGTCAAAGCCCAGCATATCCCAGTTGATGCCATCCAGCATTCCCTGGATAGCGAATTGTTCATCGTCCACAATCAAGATGTTCATGTACGCTCCTCTTCTTCATTGTCCGATGCAAGAAATGGCACCACCATGTAGACCTGCGTCCCTTTTCCTTTTTCGCTGGAAAAATTCACCTCTCCTTCTTCCCCATAAAACAGCTCGATTCGCCGCAGACAATTATAGATGCCGATATGCTTTTTCCCGCTTTCGTCTATATAGGGTTCGCGGGCCTTCAGCTTTTCCAGCACTTCCGGCAGGATGCCGCTGCCCGTATCGGTAATGGCGATGTGCAGGGCATCCTTTCCGTTCCTATTCTGCTCTTTCCGCACGGAGACCACGATTTCGATGGCTTCCCTGGGCTCCAGCGCGTACTTGATGGCGTTTTCCACAAAGTTTTCAATCAGCAGCGGCGGGATCCGGGCGGCAAGGCATTCCTCTTCGGCCTGATATACATAGGAAAAGCGGCTCGGAAAACGGATGCGCTGAATGCGGATGAAATTATTCACAAATTCCAGCTCCTGCCGAACCGTCACCAGCTGCTGGCCCCGGCGCAGCACATAGCGGAAATAATCCACCAGACACAGCGTATAGTCCTGGATTACGGGATAGTTTTTACTTTCCGCCAGGGCATAAATTGTGTTGTAAGAGTTCAGCAGCATGTGTGGATTCACCTGCAGGCGCAGATTGTCCATCTCGGTTTCCAGGAGCTTGATGTCTTTTTCGTGAGAAGCCTGAATTTCTTTAGCCATCCGGTTAAAGTCATCGAAAATCATCAGAAAATCATCGCTGATTTTTCCGGATTGCGGCGGAATCCGGTAAGAACTGTCCGTTCCCAGCGTGTCGATTGCATTCCGCAGCGTGTCCATGGGCTGGAGGATGTCAAGGCGGAGCCGTTTGTACAAAAACGGGCTGAGCATCAGCGTGGCCATGGAGATAATCAAACCGATCCAAAGGACAAAAGGCACATGAACCAGTGCAAAATGATACGGGAAGGTAACCAGAACCCGAAAAGGCAGCTCCTCCCCCTGCCATTCATATTTATAAGGGTTTTTCCTTAACGCTTCAAATTCTTCCGGAGATTCGGTATAAGAACCGTCATTTGACAGCAAAAAGGCCTGGCTGCCATTCAGGGACACGTATACTTTCCCGTTATTCGCTTCCACATAAGCATGGAAATGGCTGAATTTTTGGGATATTCCGGCAGGAAAATCCGTAAGAGGATCCCAGCTGTCCGCTTTAAACTGAAGTGTCGCTGTTTTCAGAAACGACGACAGTCCGTTATTCCCGATCTGATAGGTCAGCTCGCGGCTCTGCACAATGGAAATGACGGAGATGACCACACAGATCAGGCAAACGGGCAGCACCAGGGCCAGGATCATCGTCATGAGCCTGGGCCGCAGGCGACGAAAGCATTCATGGCTCCAGAACCAACCCTTGAACATCTGAAGAGATTTCATCGGTCAATCCCTCCCGGGAAAGAGAGTCGTTCTTTTTTCATTATACACGAAAACACGGATTTTGTATAGAAAAAACGGCTTGCGCCGATGCGCAAGCCGTTGAAAGCCGTCGTTGATTATCCTTTGACGCCGCCCTGAATGACGCCCTTCTCCATTTTGTCCTGGAAGAAGGGGAAAGCGATAATGATAGGCGCGATGGCCGCGATGATCACCGCGAACTGGATCAGATAACGGGCGTAGTTGGGGTTGGAGGAATTGAGGAAGTCGGCGTTCTCGGAGGTGATCTGGCGGATCACCAGCTGCAGGGGCCACAAAGCCTTTTTGTTGGGCACATAAATGGAAGCCTGCAGCCAGGAGTTCCACTGGCCGACCGCCAGGTTCAGGATGATCACGCTACCCATGTTCATGGCCTGGGGCAGTGTGATTTCAAACAAGGTGGAAAGATGCCCCGCGCCGTCGATGTGGCTGGCCTCGTACATTTCCTTGGGGATAGAGTTGAAAGCGTTCATCATCATGATGCAGTACATGCTGTTGGTGCATCCCGGGATGACCAGCGCCCAGGGCGTACCCACCCAGCCCAAAGCCCGAATGATCATGTAGGTGGGCACCATACCGCCGCCAAAGAGCATGGTCACCATTAGCGCCATGGTGACGGGCTTTTTCAGTTTCGTGTCCCGGCTCAGGGCATAGCCCGTGACTGCGGACAGCAGGAAACCGATCACTGTGAAGCT
Organism: Clostridia bacterium; assembly: GCA_017512805.1. Classification (GTDB taxonomy): domain Bacteria; phylum Bacillota; class Clostridia; order Christensenellales; family Aristaeellaceae; genus Aristaeella. The sequence continues at coordinate 158,138 of JAFWES010000059.1, read as the reverse complement.
GATCGTATAGATGATGGTGTTGATATAGCCTCCCACGATACTGGCGTTCTGGAAGATCAGGGAGTAACCGTCCAGCGTGAAGCTACCCACAGGCCATAGAACCAGGCCCACATGGGCCAGCAGGGATTTACCATCCGAGAAGGAGGACATGAGCACATGCCACATAGGGAGCACGCTGCACAGCGCTACCAGCGCTACGCAAAGATACACGATCACGTCCACAATCCTGTCCGCGATGGTTTTGGTCTCCACCATGTTGTTTTCCCATTCTTCCTTTTTCCTTTGCTTTCTTGCCATGGTGATCCCTCCTCTCAGAACAGGCTGCTTCCGGCGGCTTTACGCGACAGGGCGTTGGAACCCACCAGAAGGATTGTGGAAACAAGTGACTGGAACAGGCCGGAAGCCGCGGAAAGCGAGTAATTGCTGTTGCCGCCGCCGAATGCCTGACGATAGGTGTAGGTGTACACCGTGTCTGCCACCTTGTAGGTGCTGGGCATGTACAGAAGCAGGATGTTGTCGTAGCCCGCGGCCAGGGCGGTTCCCACGTTGATCACGAACATCATCAGGATCATGGGCAGGATGGAAGGAAGGGTGATCTTGAACAGCCGCTGCATGCGGGTTGCGCCATCCAGGGCTGCTGCTTCGTGTAAATCACCGCTGACCTGGGAGATCGCCGCCACATACATGATGGATCCCCAGCCAATGCCCTGCCAGATGCCCATCAGGACGTAAATGATCCAGAACACGGGGGCCTTGTCGTTGGCAAACCAGTTCTGGTTTTCCGCCCCGAACACATTGGTCAGGAACAGCGTCAGGGGGCCGTCCTTGGCCAGGAACTGGGTGAACAGGGAGCAAACGATGACCGCAGCCACGAAGTTGGGCATGTAGGACATGGTCTGCGCGGTCCGCTTGAATTTCTTTGAATTGATCAGGCTCAGCATCAGTGCGAAGATGATGGGGGCCACAAAGCCGATGGTGGCGCGCAGCACGCCGATGACCACGGTGTTGCGGATGGCCTGCAGGAAGTCTTCACCGCTGAACAGATCAATGAAGTGCTTCAGGCCCACCCACGGGCTGTGGAAGTAGCCGTCCGCGACGTTGTAATCTTCAAAGGCCATCACGATGCCGAACATCGGCAGATAGTGCAGAACGATCTCATACACGATGATCGGCACAAACAGCAGGTAGACCACCCAGTCGCGCTTGAGCTCCGCCTTCCAGCTTCGGCGTGTGGAGGCAGCCAGATCGAAATTTTTACGCTTTGCCATGTTTCACACCTCCTATCGCTTATCGGAAGGGATAATTGTCCACATAGTACTGATAAATCTCTGTGATGCTGTCGATCTTATACTTTTTCAGTACCGTGCACCACTTGTCCCAATCCTTGTCGAAATTGCTCTGACCGGTGATGAAGTTGGCACAGTTCTTGGTCATGTATTCCAGCACCTTGGCGCGGATGTCATCACAGGTTTTGCTGTCCGCCTGCGTCATCTCGTTGGTGGTGCGGGTGCCCTGGAAGAAACCGGTGTTGGGATACAGCAGCCATCGATCCAGAGAAGCCTGATAGGTATCGGCATAACCAAGATCCACGTTTTTCACCAACAGCAGACCGGGCGCTTTGTTGAATCCTACTGCGGTGTTCAATTGACCGCTGTCTGTCACCAGCACATTGCTCTTTTCGTACTTGCCTTCACTGTTGATGAAATAAGCGCCATCGCTCAGGCCATTGCTGGCATAGAAGGTGTTTTCGGAAAAGTCCGCCACCTGTTCAGCGCTGAGGCCCAGGGTGCGGATCAGCGCGCCTTCTTCGGAATAGAAGTAATCCAGGTAACTGCACAGGGCGGCCAGGTCCTTATCCTTGGCAGTAGGCGTAATGATCACGCCGCCGCCGGTCAGCTCGCCGCCCATCACGCAGTTCGGCGGCACGTTCCGGCAGCTTTCCGGGCCATACATATCGTTGATGGGATAGGCTGCGCCGGCCACAAAGATGCCCTCGGTGTATCCGCCATCATGCATATCCAGCCGGCCGCCCAGTTCGCTCTGCTGGCCGTTCCACATACCGATCATGCCCTGGCGCACGGAGGTGGAATCTATCTGGAAGAAAGAATCGGAGGTGCGTTGATTGAAGTCGTGATCCAGCCAGCCCTTTTCATACCAAGCGTGCATGCATTGCAAGTAGGTTTTGAAGGGCTCCTCGTTGCCGCCGAAGTGCACCTTGTTTTCGGCATCCTGATACCACACGTTGACGCCTCCGCCGAAGCAGGAAAGGAGGCCTCCAGACCAGGTGAAACCGGGATAATACAGGCTCATGCAGTATTTATCCTTGATTCCAAGATCGGCCTGCGCGCGGGTAAAGATCTCAAACATCCATTCCCAGTCGGAGATGTACTTGGGATCGGTTCCGCCCGAGGGGAACACCACATCGTCCACCCAGCTGTCCGCGTCAGCGGGATCAGTATAGCCGCCGGTGAAAGCAGCGCCGGTGGTCGGGTTAGTTCCATATTTCACGATCCAATCCCGGCGGTACATGTAGCCCTGGAACACCGCGTTATAATCGTCCTGCAGATTGGTCAGGCCGTAATAATGCTCGTTTCCATTGGCATCCACGCTGACGGCATTATTGAAATAGACCGGATTGGAATGCACCAGCGCCACATAATTGGGCATGTTGGCCAGCACATAATCGGTGATCTCTATGCCGTATCCTTTTTCCACCATGATGCGGGGCGGTTCGCAGATAACCGCGTCGATCAAATCCGGCAGGTCGCCGGAGGCGATCATGGTGGTGTAGTTGTCATTTTCGGAGCCAGGCGGGGGCTGCAGGAAATTGAGGGCGATTCCCTTTTCTTCCGGGCCCCAGCCGCGGCGAAGCGTGTACTGAACCGCAGGGTTCTCGGCGTAATTGCCATAATACTCCGAGGAGGTGCCGGAATAGATCCACCAGTCAAAGGTGGTTTCCGGAGATGCACTCTGGCCGGTGGTGCCGCCGATGTTGCTGTAATAGACCTGCATGCCGACCAGCATGACCACTACAGCGATCATCAAGGCAATCCACTTTGTGCGAATGGACATGGGTTTGATCTCCTTTCTCGAATGGACTGAACGGAGGGATATCTCCCTTGATGCTATCCATGATAGCGAATCACAGAAAAAAGCGCTTTATGATTTCCGACAAAAAATACGGTATTTCCGACACGTCGGCTTTCTGAATTTATTCCGCATACCGGAGCTCTCCTGAAAAGGGAATCCGCTTATCTGATGGCATGATCAGCAAGCCATGCACATTTTCAGGCAGTCTGATCCGATACTGCCATGTGCCATCATCCGTCCGCCTGTACACAAATTGGACATTTCCCAGAGGCGTTGCAGCCGAACCGGAAAGGTCTGGAAAACCCAGCAAATGCGGCCGGATTACGATGACACCGTTTTCCTGCCGGATCCCGGCCAGCGTGTGTATGAACGTATACAGCGGAAGCGCGCTCCAGGCGTGGCACTCGCTGCGGGGATGGTGCGGCTCTTCCGGGCAGGTGGTGCTGCCGCGGTCTTTCAGGCTGACCCAGGCCTCCAAATCCCAGCGTAGCTGTTCCTCCATACCTGCTTTTTCAAGCGCACGAAACCATTCGTAGGAAGTGGCAAAGGAGCAGGGAGGACAGCTTATTGCGGATTTCAGCGCACGGATACTTTCCCTTTCGTTCAGCATCCCATTGATCACAGCCCAGGCCTGTGCATGGCGGGTGAACTGAGGACATTCCGGGCCTTCCCGTACCATGCCTTGATCTGGATCAAAGCATTTTTCCTTGACCCTTTGAAGAATATCTGCCCGCCGCTGCCGGTACTCATTCGCTGTACCGGGGCGCCCCGTTGCTTCATATAGTTTTGCACCACATTCCAGGGCATACGCATACATCAGATTGATGATGGTGCTGGGACCTTCAAAGTAAGCCGGAGGCACGCCGCCAGTTTCTTTCCAGTCTTCCTGCCAGTCTATGAAAGCCCAGGGTTCAATGGCTCCCACCAGCCCGGATTTGTCCCGCTTGCTATCGAAGCAATCCAGAATTCGGTCGACATCGGAGCGGTATTTACGGGCTAGATCCAGATCACCCGTATGATCCACATACTCCCAAAGAGCAAACGCATAATGAAGGGAGAACGTAGAAATTACTTGCAGATAAGCTGTCGGCGTCTTCCCCGGCAGCAATCCGTTCGGCAGCATTCCACAGTGGAAGTCCAGCAGCGCTTTCTTTGCCAGACGCGTATCGCTGCTCACCGCATAGGTGAAAAGCATTTGCAGCCGCGTATCCATGATGAATTGCAATTGCTCATAGTACGGGCAATCCATGTAGGTTTCCAGCATGCAGTTTCGCAGCGTGCGCAGGCTGATATTCCAAAGCGAATTGACCCAGGAAGCGGATGATGCGATCGAAGATTCCACTGTCAAAGGATACCCTGTTTTTCGATAGGTCGGCGGCTCCGACAACTGTCCACCCTGGATCACGATATAACGGAAGGTACGCACCCAGAAGGGCTCATAGCGTAGGGGGCTGCCGTTCAGCACGATATGATCGGCCCGGCCCGAAACACTGCCGTTCAGATCATCGATGGGCTGCCCATCCATGCCGTCCCCGAAACGTTCCAAATAGGTGATCGTGATTTCTGTTCCTGCTTCGCCGTCAAACAGGAACCGCGGATAACCATTCACATGGACTCCGGCATCCAGCACAATATCGTTTTCCCTGCAAATGATCCGCGTAAAGTCCGTTTCCCTTTCCTCCAGCAGCGGGATTTCCCGGGGGATCACGTGCACCCGTGGGATCAGTCCCACGCTCTGGAAGGTAGCTGAGAAGGTCACTGGTCCATAGGGCATCGCGGGCCGCCAGGCCGATGCGTCAAAATCGACGGTTTTCCAGTCGCTGGGCGTCAGCCGAAAATCGATGTTTTCCTCCACTGCGCCAAGATAGACGGAACATTGCGTGGACTTCAGATAAAAGCTGCTGTCCAGCCACACCCGCCAGTCAGCCTGGCCTGTGGTAACAGAACCAATGATTTCCCCATCGCCAGCGAATATGCTTCCCTCCATTGCCAGCGAATGGCAATTGCCAGCGCCAACCACGCCGTAGATGGCCGCCCTTTCATCGGTTTGATCCCGGGCGACATCGGGATCGTTAAAGAGCACCTGTACGGCAAACACGTTTTTTCCCGCCCGCAGATAGGGTGTCAGCTCCACCGTTTCATAATACTGCCGATTCAGATCGCCTTTGCAGGGGCCTGACAGCACCGGCTGTTCATTGACCCACAGCCGATAACGGGATACCGCCGTGAGGCAGACCGTCAGATGGGCTTTCTCCGGCAGCGCCTGCTCGCAGCGGAAGTAAGCGAAGCGTCCGCCCAGATCACCGTGATAGATTTGCTTCTGTTTCAGCTCGTCCGGCGGAATCCTGATCCATTGCGCAGATTCCCACATTCTGTTACCTCTTTGAAAATGAAAGACTGGAAAAACCAGCCTTTCACAAAATCCTTATTCTACGATGATTCGCGCCCGATCCAGGTTCAGCACCTGGGTAAATGGATCTGCGGCATCGCCATTGCGCTGGGTAGCGATGCGTACGGTGGCAAAGTATGTGCCGGGCTTATCAAAAGAACAGACGGTTTCCGCGTGCGCGGTGTGTACCTGCCCCCGGACTCCTTTTATAAAGGTCAGTGCACCATCCCACATTTCTTTTCCCAGCATCAGTCTGGCCGCGCCGTTGGTTTCGGTTTCCTTAGCGGCAAGCTGTTTTTCCTGCTGGGCAAACAGGATCTCCGTCACGTCGCCCGCGTTTTCGGGCACCTCAACATCCACCGTGAAGCGCACACACTCGCCTGCTTTTACATGGGTACACTTTTCGCCGTTGGCCTTCAGTGTGGGGATCGCCTGAATGCCGTACCGTTTGCTCACATCGGGCTCCGTATGAATCTGCCCGTCTTCGCCCAGGGTATAGGCGGTACGATTCAGGGGTTCAATACCCTTCTCCACCCAGTTGCTCAGGTCAATCAGCGCCTGCCGCAGAGCACCCACATAGTTGACCACCATATAGTTGCCGATGGCGGCCACGTCGCCGTGCATGCAGCGTTCCATAAAGTAGGTGCGGTGATCTGCGTCGCTGCCCTTGGCCTCAACGATCTTGTTCCGCCACCAATCGGCGCACCATGGGCACGTGCTTTCGTCCATTAGCGCTTGGATGTTGATGACCTTACCTTGAATTTCGCCATCCTGCCGCACGCCCACACCGGTAAAGGGCACCGGGAAAGGCTTCCGCTGGGGCGTTTTGGGTGTGCCGTCTGCATTGCGGAACTGATCCCAGGCATGGAAGGACAGATCCTCCGGCACCTGGTGGCGATAATAGCTCTGGGCTGCGATATAATCGGAATTATCCAGCAGGATTTCATCCCCAGGCCGCACTTTCCCCAGTGTTTCTCCCACGTCGCTGGTGCCGTAGGCGGAACCGATGGTGACGATGCCACCGTCGCGGTCGGAATAACGCATCATTTTGCCCATGAGCAGGTTCGCACCCGTAGCCTCGCCACTTTCAAAAATCATCGAAAGACCTTCCAGGTACAGATGATCCCCCTGGGGCAGAGCCTCCAGTTCGAGATAGGCGCCATTGCCATTGGCCAGCTGCTTTTTCCAGGCGTCATCCACGCCATTCAGGCCGTTTTCCGCACTGCGGGCTTCCGCCTTATCAGCCAAATGCACCGAATGAACTTTGGTTTTGAAGTAAATGCGATCCTTGGAGGAAGAGCTTTCCGGGTCAGCCCCCGCATACCCGGGCTTGGTCCAGAAATCGGTAAAGTAGTCGGGATCCATTCTTTTGACGCCGGGCATCAGCACCGGCAGGGAGCCGGGATCGATGACGCCCTTGGCCTCCAGATACCAGGCCAGCGGAGGGAAGCCCATCCTTGTCAGCTCCCGCAGCATATCCGCCTCGTCCCGATTCAGTTCTTTATAGGGGTCGCCGCTGCCGCCCGCGTCCAGGGCGTCCAGAATTTTGGGAAAAGCATCTCGCAGCACCCGCTGTCCCTGCACGTGCATGGTGATGGTGTTGGGCAGGCTCACGGGAGAGCCGATGACAAAGGGCGCAGCCCCGTCCCAGGCGGAGGTATTCTCGATGCAGGCCATGGATTTGTAGCCGCCGCCGCTGCCGCCGTACACATAGCCATAGGGCCGCTGGGCCGTTTCATAGATTTCCATGGCCTTTTCCCGGGAATACTCCGCCGCCGCAGCGGAGGATTGCCAGGTCAGCTTGTCATCCCGGTTGCCGCCGAACTGGGAGTGGGAGCCCATGTTGGTTTCCACATAATATGCTCCGCATTTGAGGGCAAAGCCGATCCTGTCCTCGGTGCCGGTATGCCCCAGAGAGGCTACCTCTTCATCGGGACCGGGGAAGGGAGACAGATACTGCTGAAAACGGTTTTCATAACGCTCCGCCGGTGGAAAGCAGAAGGCGAACTTCACATCCGTTCCCTCAAAACAGCCGTGCATGAACCGGAAGGGAATGGTTTCGCCGCCGGGCAGATAGCGTTCTCTCCATTCATCCTGATCGATAACCGGATGCTGGAAACGTGAATCCTGCTTGGGATCATAGATCGTTTTTTTCAAGGGAAATGCACCTTCCTTCCGTTATTCCGCTTTCATTGAAAGCATCGACCCGAACAAAATAATGACAGCCTTTTACCAGTGCGCCAATGCGTTTTTCACCTGCGGAGAACACCATATAGCTGTGATACAGCTTATCGGGGGCAGAGCCAAAGAGAATGTTATAGCCAAGCGTGTTTTTCTGTTCGCGGATGGTTACAGCCATATCCAATTCACCGGTTTGTGCGGCGGTAAAAGAAGGAATCTCTGGTTTTGCGCCGTGACCTCTGCCAAATACGCGAAGGCCGGATACGCAGGGGCTTTGGGCGTATGGCACGGCGATATTTGTCAGTCGGATCAGCCGGGCCTTGAAGCCGCTCTCCCGAAGAACCAGATCGTGGGAGAGGTCGGTCCGAGCGTCAGACTTGTCCTCGATGACGAACCAGCTTGCCCCGTCCACGCTGCCCTCCAGCCGCCATTGAGTTTGCAGATCCCTTTCTTCAATATGACGAGCCTGGCCTTCCATCATCGGAACAGGGCATGGAATACTGATCCCGTCATCTGCGAAATTGACCTGAATGGCATGAACATCATAGACCGCTCCAAGATCAACCTGCACCCATTCTGTTCGGCTGTTTGTTGCTGCCCGCCACCAGGTACGCGCGTCTTCTTCTGTCGCTCTTGCCGGTTCATGCCCTTCCGCGCAGGAGGAGGCAAAAGCCGCTTTCCCCACGCTGAGAAGCATCCAGGCCGGGTCCCGCCAGGGATCGCCATCCGTGGCCATAGGCCAGTCGCCGTAACGCTGGTTGCAAAAGAGCTCCCCATCTGTGTCGAAGCCCGCAGGCCACAGGCCGACACGGCGCTCAAAATTATGGTTTACACTGATGCGCATCGTTGACGTATGCCACCATTGCCCTTGCCGGTCCTGCATGGTGGAGCCGTGGCCCGCGCCGGGCAGAAAACCACCGGGATGGTAGGAGTAGGGATTGTTTTTCGCCAGGGTGAACGGACCCAGGGGACCGTCGCTGACATAGACCCCATCGGCATAGATGTTATATTCCGTGCCCGGGCATGCGTATTGCAGATAATACCTGTCTTCATGCTTTGTCATCCATGAGCCCTCGATGAAAGGCGCATTGGAGAACATGCCTCGGATCATCGCCTTGCGGTCATCCGGAATCTGATCCTCTCGCATGCCTCTGGCAGCCAGGAATGCCCGCATCTCCGCGTCGGCCTCTTCCTGTCCGAGAGGCTGAAGGCTGTGATCTTCTCCCGAGCGCTCAAACCCGATTTCAAAAGGACGTCCCTCGATCAGAACCTTTTTTTCTCCCTTTGGAAGCATCGTCTCCGCGTCCAATTCCACGCCCCAGATCGGGGTGGCGTTGGAGCAGCCCCAGTAGAAATAGACCCTGCCGTTGTCATCGATAAACAGATTGGGATCCCAAAAGGGAAAGTTACCTGGTGTTTTTTCATAAGGCCCGTTCAGAATATCCCGTGTGCGCCAGCGATCGCAGCTTTCATCCCGGCGGGAAGCACAGAAATATACCCACTCGCCCATCACACGCACGTCAGGGGCATAATCATACAGCGGCAGCTCCCGGGGAAGCCGATGGTTTTGCCAATGCGCCAGGTCATCCGACACCCACACGCCCAGGGTCATGGACGCAAAGATGTAATAGCGACCCTGAAAGCAGATCATGGAGGGGTCTGCCGCTTCACGACAGATTTTCATATTTCCGCCCTGGCGCTGATCCAAATTGAACTGATACCGATAATTTACATTGACAGGGTTGCAAAAGTAAGGCATTTTTCTTTCCTCCTGCGCAGTCAGTTAAGCTCGAGAGACTCTGCAGGGTCTGCCTGTCGGTTCGGCTCGAACTCCTGGCATTCAGTTTCGTTTTCCTTGCTTCCGTCAAATTTGCGGAAACGTTTCACACAGGTTCTGGACATATACCAGACCACAAAGGCGGGCACAAAGAATGTGATGAGAGGCATCACCTGCGGGAACAGCGCCGCCAGGATGAAGCCGCCCACGGCAACTGCCAGGGCCAACAGCGTCTGGGGGAAGCGGGACAGCATATGAATGACGGCGTTATGAATGATCTGCCGGTTGGTCAGTTGGAACCGGGCCAGCGTGGGAAATGTCCAAAGCATCAGCGCCGCCGTCAGCAATGCCAGCACAAAGATTACTGCGCACAACAGGCGGATCAACGGGGTTCCTTCCATCTGCATCAGGATGTACCAGTCTGCAGCCAGGAATCCGAAGACCAGCATAAACAGCAGCGTCAGCATAGTACCCTGGCGGAAATTATCCTTGAAGGCCTGCCAAAAGGGGCGGAAGATAGTCGGCGCTTCTTTTCGCTCAATCCGCATACCCACCGTCATCACAGCGGCTGCGGCAGCACCAGCGGTAAAGCCTGGAATGGAGAAAAGCAGGAATACCAACCCGAGCTTGATATAATCAAGCAGTGAATAGATAAACTGTGAAAACTTGCTGTCCGGATTAAAAAGCTGCATTTCTCTTTCCTCCTTTTCGGGTTGCTGTTTGTATTGTATCAATCGCTTCCGGCGATTTCTTCCCGATTTCCGACTCGAAATGACAGAAAACCGACATTGTGCATCCGGATGCCGGCGCATGTCGGATTTGTGAAAAAAAGCATCGGAAAACAAAAAGACAGGAAAAGACTGATCATTTAAAATAGAAGTTGTCCACTGAGAATCCGTATTTCACTCAGAAACAGGGAGGAACGCTGATGCAGCACAACCAGACATCCTCCAGCGCGACTGCCAATGAAGAAATGCTCCGTTCCGGCAGCTTTTGGACGCTGGCAAGAAAACTGTGCATCCCCGCCATTCTGATCATGCTGGTGATGGTACTCTATCACATGGCGGATGTGTTCTTTATTGGCCAGACCGGCGACGCCAACAAAGTGGCGGCAGTCACGCTGGCCTCGCCCATGTTTTCCATTTTATCCGGCTTGGGTGTGTTGCTGGGAAATGGTGGCTGTACCGCCATCTCCCTTTCGCTTGGCAAGGGAGAATATGACAAAATCAAAAAAATAAGCGCCTTTGCTGTGTGGGGCGCCATTGTGACCGGCGTCGTTTTTGCCGCCGTGGTGCTGCCGCTCATGGGGCCCATCTGCAATCTGCTGGGGGCAAACGATGAAACACGGGGCTTTACTGCCGAATACCTGCGCGTCATCGCCATCGGCGCGCCGGTGATCATGCTGACCAACGTGGTGCCCGCCCTGATCCGGGCTGACGGCTCCACCACCGATTCCATGATCGGCAACATGCTGGGTACGGTGCTGAACATTGCTCTGGACCCGCTGCTGATTTCCGTTTTGAACATGGGCGTGTCCGGCGCAGCCATCGCCACAGTGGCGGCCAACGTGGTCAGTCTGTGCTATTACGTTTACTTCCTGCGTACCAAGGGCAAGATTTACTCCGTATCTCCCAGGGATATTTCATTTGAAAAGGCGATTGTCTTGACGGTGATCAGCCTGGGCCTACCCATGAGCTGCGCAACGGTGCTGGGCAGCATATCCAGCACCGTCGTCAATAACCTGATGATGCAGTACGGCTCCATTGCCGTGGCCGGGCAGAGCGTAGCCGGGCGTATTGGACAGATGATCTCCATGACGGTCATGGGCGTGTGCATGGGCATGCAACCTGCCATTTCCCTTAACTACAGTGCGAAAAACTATCAGCGGTTGACGGAAATCCTGATGAAAACCACCGGCCTGGCCGTAGTGGCTGGAACGGTTTTGTCCGCCCTGTGCCTGATTTTCCGGGATCTATTGCTGAACGCCTTCCTGGATAACCCGGACGTGCTGGAAATCGGGCGCGTCTGCCTGTTCGCCTCCATCGTCATCGGCCCCTTCTTTGGCTTTTACCAGATCTGCACGACCTATCTCCAGGCAGCGGGAAAATCCAGGCAGGCCATTATCGTATCCCTGCTGGAAAAGGGCATCATCTATATTCCTTTGGTATTCCTGATGAACTGGCTGTTCAAAATGTACGGCATTGTTTTCTCTGCCACAGTCACCACTGTTTTGTCAGCAATGGCCGCGCTGATCTTCTGCTATAAAGATTACCGGAAGGAACTGAAAGATATAAAGGAATGGTAAGGAAGGAGCAAGCATCATGAACGTACAGGAAATTATGCAGCAAATGACATTGGAAGAAAAAGCCGCCTTCTGCTCCGGCCATGATTTCTGGCACACAAAAGCAATCGACCGGCTGGGCGTGCCCACTGTCATGATGTGCGACGGCCCTCACGGGCTGCGCAAGCAGGAGGGCGAGGGCGACCACCTGGGCATCAACAAAAGCATCGAAACGGTCTGCTACCCCACCGCAGCAGCTCTGGCTTCCTCCTTTGACCGGGACGTGATGCGTAAGCTTGGCGAAGCCCTGGGCCAGGAATGCCAGGCGGAGAACGTCGCCATGCTGCTGGGGCCCGGCCTCAATATCAAGCGCAGCCCCCTGTGCGGCCGGAACTTTGAATACTTTTCCGAAGACCCGTATCTGGCTGGCGAAATGGGCGCGGCCTACGTGCAGGCACTGCAGGGCCATGGTATTGCCGCCTGTGCCAAGCACTTTGCCTGCAACAATCAGGAAACGCTGCGCATGAGCGGTTCCTCCAACCTGGACGAGCGGACGCTTCGGGAAATCTATCTGCCCGCCTTTGAAGCGGTGGTCAAAAAAGGCAAGACCCGCAGCCTGATGTGCGCCTACAACGCCATCAATGGCACCTTCTGCTCTGAAAACAAAATGCTGCTCACCGACATCCTGCGGGATGAATGGAAATCAGACGCCTTTGTAGTCACCGATTGGGGTGCCATCAAGGATCAGGCCAAGGGCGTGGCCGCGGGCCTTGACCTGGAAATGCCCGGCGGTCCCAACGCCACCGGCGAGGAGATCGTGGAAGCAGTCAAGGCCGGAACACTGGATGAATCTGATTTGGATAAAACTGTGCTGCGGCTGCTGCAATTCGTGAAGGACAGCGTGGAGCAGCGCAGGCCCGGCGCGACCATCGACCGGGACGCCTGCCGCAAACTGGCCCGGAAGCTGGCAGGCGAATGCGCCGTGCTGATGAAGAACGAGGGCAGTCTCCTGCCGCTGAAAGAAAATCAAAAGGTGGCGTTCATCGGAGAATTTGCCGACAAGCCCCGCTATCAGGGTGCCGGCTCCAGCCACATCAACGTGCCCCATGCCGTCAGCGCCCTGGAAACCGCGGGCAACGCCGTCATCTACGCCCGGGGCTACGACGCCCACAGCGATGTTACCGATGAAGCGATGCTGAAGGAAGCCGTCGAAACGGCGAAAAAGGCTGATGTGGCCGTGATTTTCGCAGGCCTGCCGGATGCCTTTGAAACCGAAGGTGCGGACCGGGATCATATGCGCCTGCCGGACAATCAGAACGAACTGATCAAGGCCGTTTCGCAAGCCAACCCGCATACCGTGGTGGTGCTGCATGGCGGCTCTCCGGTGGAGCTGCCCTGGCTGCATGACGTTCCTGCCGTGCTGTGCGCATACCTGGGCGGCGAGCAGGTGGGCGCGGCCACGGTGGATCTGCTGTATGGCAAGGTAAATCCCAGCGGCCATCTGGCCGAAACCTGGCCCATTCGTTTGCAGGACAATCCTTCTTACCTCAATTTCCCCGGCGAGGAGGGCGTCGTGACCTATGCCGAGGGCATTTTCGTGGGCTACCGGTATTACGACAAAAAGGAAATGCCCGTGAACTTCTGCTTCGGCCACGGGCTGAGCTATACGCAGTTTGAATATGCCAATTTGAAGCTGGATAAAGACAGCCTGACCGATCAGGACACCCTGACGGTATCCGTGGACGTGAAGAATATTGGCTCTGTCGCAGGAAAGGCCGCCGTGCAATTGTATGTACGGGACGTGGAAAGCGCCGTGCGCCGTCCCGTCCGGGAGCTGCGGGCTTTTGAAAAAATCGCTTTGCAGCCCGGCGAAATCAAGACTGTCACGTTCACGCTGGATAAACGGGCCTTCGCCTACTGGGAGCCCAAGTGTCATGATTTCTTTGTGGCAAGCGGAGAATATGTGATCGAGATCGGCGAGAGCTGCCGGGATATCCGGATAACGCAGCCCGTCCAGGTGGAGGGCACCATCGAATTACCTTTCACGGTCACTGTAAACACCACCATTGGCCAGCTCCTCAAGCATCCCAAGGGCAAGGAGATCATCGGCAATATGATGCGCTCCTCCGCTTTGAGCCATGTGGACCAGACCGATTCCATGGGCGAGGGCAGCGAGCGCATGATGCAGGGCATGATGATGGGCATTCAATTAGGCGCGCTGGTGAGCTATGGCCGCCTGACCCGCAAACAGCTCAAGGATCTGATTGCCACCCTGAACGCATGATAAAGGAGACGGAAAGCATGGCACGCTTTGATAAAGATTTCCTGCTTGGCGCGGCCACCGCGGCCCATCAGGTGGAAGGCAACAATACAAACAGCGACAACTGGGCCCAGGAGCAGATGAAGCATTCCAGCTTCGCTGAACCAAGCGGCATCGCCTGCGATCACTACAACCGCTATGCGGAGGATATTGCGCTGATGGCGGAGGCCGGGCTGAACGCCTATCGCTTCTCTATCGAATGGGCGCGGATCGAGCCGGAGGAAGGCGTATTCAGCGAAAAGGAAACCCAGCATTATCGGGACGTAATCCGCTGCTGCAAGGAAAACGGCCTTGAACCCGTCGTCACCCTGCACCACTTTACCAGCCCGGTGTGGTTGATCCGCAAGGGCGGTTGGGAGGCGGACACCACCCCCGCTGATTTTGCCCGCTACGCCCGGTATATCGCGGAGCAGTACGGCAGTGAGCTACACTATATCTGCACCATTAACGAGGCCAACATGGGCATCCAGATCGCCGCCGTAGCCCGGCAGATTTTCCAGCAGATGGTAGCCGCGGGCAAGGTGCAGGTAGGCGTGAACTTAGAGGATTTAATGAAAGGCAATCCCCTCTTGGCCCAGGAAAACAGAAACGCATTCGGCACCGAAAAGCCCGCCACTTTCGTGTCTCCCCGCACCTCTCACGGCGATGAAATCGTGATGCGGGCCCACGCTGCCTCCCGACAGGCCATTCGGGAAGCTGCACCCCATATTAAAGTAGGCTGGACGCTGAGCCTGCATGACGTGCAAGCCGTTCCCGGTGGAGAAGAAAAAGCCAAGGAAGAATGGGATCAGGAATTCACCCACTATCTGTCCGTCATGGCGGAGGACGATTTCCTGGGCGTGCAGAACTATTCCCGCACGATCATCGGCCCGGACGGTTCCCTGCCCGTACCCGAGGGCAAAGAAAAGACCCAAATGGATTACGAATACTACCCCGAGGGCGTCGCCCATGTGCTGCGCCGGGTGGCGAAGGATTTCCGTGGTGATCTGATCGTCACCGAAAACGGCATCGCTACCGCCGACGACAGCCGTCGGATAGCCTTTATCGACACGGCGACCCAGGGTGTGGCTGACTGCACAGCCGAAGGCCTGCCGGTGAAGGGCTATCTGTATTGGAGTTTGCTTGACAACTTTGAATGGCAGAAGGGCTACGCCATGACCTTCGGTCTGATCGGCGTGAACCGTGAAACGCAGCAGCGCCAGCCCAAGGCAAGCCTTTCCTTCCTGGGCACATTGAGGTAAACACTATGAAAAAGCAAGCCGTGAATCCCTATCTACCTCTGAATGTATATATCCCGGACGGCGAACCTCATGTGTTCGGAGATCGGGTGTATGTTTACGGCTCCCATGACGCGGAGGGCGGGAACGATTTCTGTGTGCTTGATTATGAGGTTTGGTCGGCACCAGTGGATGATCTGTCCGATTGGAGCTGCCCGGGCACCGCATACAGCGCCAACCAGGATCCGGACTGGACACCAACACGCGGCTATGCCATGTATGCCCCAGACTGTGTACAAGGGAACGACGGCCGCTATTACCTGTATTACGCGCTGGCGGGCGGCGGCTTATATACCGGGCCGATTCACGTGGCAGTCAGCGATCATCCCGATGGCCCCTTTCAATATCACGGCTCTGTACGCAATCCTGACGGCAGCCCAATGACCGAATACATTACCTTTGATCCAGCAGTCATCAACGATAACGGCATCATCCGCCTGTATTATGGCACATCGATCTTTGTGCCGCCTGAACGCATTCCCAGGGACGGGGTACCAAAGGATATGCTAAGGAACGTGCTGATCCGGCTGTTCGACAAAAAGGATGAAGAAATCAGTGAGGTTCCTTCCCATATGATGTGGGCCAACACGGTGGAGCTGGAAGCCGATATGCTCACCATCCGCTATCATCCCCGGCGCATCGTGCCTGGACAGCTGGACGCCGCGGGCACCAGCTTTGAAAACCACGCTTTCCACGAAGCCAGCAGTATCCGCAAAATCGGTGGTGTATATTATTTCATCTATTCCAGCCAACATCAGCACGAGCTGTGCTACGCTGTCAGCAAGTATCCTGACAGAGATTTTGTCTATGGCGGCATCATCGTGGATAACGGGGATATTAGCTATCAGGGGCGCATTGAAAAAGACCGCGTAATGATGACCGGCAACAACCACGGCAGCTTCGAGCAAATTGGCGGACAGTGGTATATCTTTTATCATCGGCAGACACACCGCAACACCTTCAGCCGTCAGGGCTGTGCGGAAAGAATCGACATACTGCCGGACGGACGGATTCCTCAGGTGGAAATCACCTCCTGCGGTTTAAATAGCGGTCCACTTGCCGCCAAGGGATCTTATCCCGCTTCCATTTGCTGCTGCCTGACCAATGGCCACATGCCACATATTGGCCAACATGATCATATGGATCCCATGCCTGTCATCACCCATGATGGTGAGGAGCATTTTCTCTCAGGCATAACAGACAGGACGCTGGTAGGCTATAAATTCTTTTCCTTTAATGGCTCCTGCACGCTGAACCTGATCTGCCGGGGGACAGCAGAGGGAGTGCTGAAGGTGCGTACCGATGAAGAATCACAGGGAATCGTTTCGCTGCAGCCGGCAAACGCATGGACTAGGATTTCTCTCTCCTTGTACGCAGCTGGCAAAAAGGCACTTTATCTTTCATTCCAGGGCATAGGAATGCTGGAACTGAAAGAATTGATTTTTGAATAACAGGAGGGCTCTATGTCTTTGGACTACGAACAGATCAAGCAGGAGGTCAAGGAAGAACTCATGCAATCCCTATCGGCGCGATTTAACCATGAAAAGGAACGTAAGCTGACCAATTACCGTCAGCAGAACGCCTATGTTCAAAAAGGACGGACGCTGTTCACCGGTTCTTCCTTGATGGAGTACTTTCCCATCACCGAATACTGTCTGAACGAGGGCTTGCCCATTGTCTACAACCGCGGCATAGGCGGCTATACCACGGATGAATTCCTGGCCGCCATTGAACCCATGCTGCTGGACCTGCGGCCGGCAAAGCTGTTCATCAACATCGGTACCAACGATCTTCGTCCCCTTCCGGATGGTGAAGACTGGTTCGCCCATCTTACCGGCAATTATCGCAGGATCTGTGAAATCATCCGGGACAAGCTGCCGGACACCATCGTTTATATGATGGCCTATTATCCCGTGAACAGCAGTGTTCCCTTGGCGCAGGGCAACTCCTCTATGCTGGTGCGCACCAATGAAAACATTGCCCGTGCCAACAAAATGGTGGAGGGCCTTGCGGATGAATTCGGTTTCTATTATATCGATGTGAACGATGGCCTCAAGGATGAAAACGGGAACCTGAAAGCCGAACATACCCGGGACGGCATTCATTTTGACGCGGCTGCTTACCGGACGGTATTTGAACACTTAAAGAAGTATTTGTAATAAAGCGGAAAGGAAGGATCATCTATGAACGCGCTCAAAGGAAAGGTTGCGCTGGTCACCGGATCGGGGCAGGGAATCGGTAAAGGAATCGCCATGTATTTTGCCCGGGAAGAAGCCATCGTCATCACCAACAATCGCAGTCCCATGAAAAACGTGGAGCCTCCCCAGGAGCTTTCCAGGGAAGAACAGGCGGCCTGGCTTTCCATGGTGGGCGATGCCGAAACCGCAGCCAGGGAGATCCGAGCCTTTGGCGGACAGGCAGAAGCCATGTTCTGCGACGTGGCGAATTATGACGCCGTCGGTCAAATGATGGAAAAAATCGTTGCAAAATACGGCCGCATTGATATTGTAGTCAACAACGCCGCCATTACGGAATCCGGTGCTTTGCTCTCCCTGACAGAACGGGATTATGACCGCCAAACCTCCGTCAAAATGAAGGGTGCCTTCAACTGCTGCCGACATGCGGTACCCTATATGATTAAGCAGGGTGGCGGCACCATTCTGAATTGCGCCTCCGATGCATGGGTAGGTCTGGGCAACGCCACAGTGTACAGCGCAGCCAATGCCGGCATCGTCGGCATGACAAAGGCCATGGCCATGGAACTTTGGCGGCATGGAATCAACTGCAATGCTTTCTGTCCCCAAGGCGCGTCACCCGGCCATGTGGCGGGCTTTGCCAAGACGCTGAAAACGCTCTCTGAAGCCATGGGCAAGGAAGTGACCATGTCAGCAGAAAAGAAGGCAGAGATCGACGCCAATCATGCAGACAGCGAAGGCCTCGCGCCTTTCCTTGCTTACCTGTGCACCGATCAGGGCAAGCAGTACACGGCCCAGGTGTTTTCCGTTACCGCATCCGGGAAGGTGGACGTGTATTCCGCGCCTGTGCGTCTCCGGGAAATCTCCAAAGGCGAATCACTTTGGACAGTTGAAGAACTCGTCGCCTGCGTTCCCGATCACCTGATGCAGGATTATCAAAATCCGGCGGAATCACGGCATTACTGATGGATCAGCGAGGACGAAGATGAAGCAAAACACGGATTCACAGATGACACGCACAGCAAAAGCGTCAGTCCTGTGCGGCAGCCTGATCGTCATTGCAGGATTGGTTTCCTCTTTCGCACCGCATTTGCAAATGTTCGCGCTGACCTTCCTGTTTGCGCTGAACACTGGCTTGCACTTCGCGGTCTGGAAGCGGTCTGTCAAGCGTGGAAAGCCAATTGGCGCTACGCTCAGCATCACTTTGGCAGAAGCTTGGTTTCTTCTGATGCTATTGGTCTTCTTCGCCACAGGCAAGCCGTCTTTCGATCTGTTGCTTGCAGCATACTCCTTTTATCAAGTCACGCATGGTTCATCTCTCCTCACGATCCCAACCGGCTTATCCCGTTCACTAGGCATGCTTGCCCTTGTAATGGGCACGCTGACGATCCTCATCCCTGCGCCTGCAATCATTGGAATCAGTATCATGCTGAACGGCGCGGAAAGACTGATCATGGCGTTGGCAAACAAAAATGATCAATCAAAAGCCAACAAAAGCCTGACAGGACAATGATCACTTTTGCTCCGTTTCATAAAACAGAAGATGTGTATGCTAGCTATTGCCATCAAGATTGTCCCCCCTATTGTGTTGAAATATATAGTTTATTCTACCACAAAGACTCGCTTGAAAAACAGATCGAAGAGGGCGAAAGCTCCCTTGTAAAACATTCTGGCTTTGCAAATACATGATTGTGATCAGTAGCGGACTGGCTATTTCACTTTGGCCCCTCGCAATTCGAGACGAGCGGATTAAAAAAAGTCAATAGATATTGCTTGATTCGAGCATTTAAAAGCAAAGATATTCAGATTATAATAGTCATGGACAATGATAAGATAGGAGTATTGCCCATGAATGTTTTAAGCATCGATATCGGCGGAACCAGTTTCCGGATAGGTGCAGTCCGGGCAGACGGAAGTCTGATCAAGTTTGATAAGGTTCCGACATCTTCCGTTTTTCGTACGGAGAACGTCCTGCATGATCTGGTTGCCTATATTCAAATGTTTTCCGGGAATAGTCCTATCGACGCGTTGGCGATTGGATTTCCCGCAACGCTGAATACTGACCGCAGCCGTATCGTGCAAGCCCCTAATATCGCGTTTATGGAAAACCTGCCGGTCTGTGAGGTATTGCGTCAAGCACTGAATATCCCTGTCTTTGCAGAGCGAGATGTGACCTTTGCCCTGTGCTTTGATATGGAAAAATATCAATTATCCGAACGTGGACTGACGTGTGGCATATACTTTGGCACCGGGATTGGAAACGCCATGCTATGGAATGGGAAGCCTGTTCTTGGCCGGCATGGAGCAGCGGGCGAATTGGGACACATCCCCGTTTGGGGCAGCACGATCCCTTGCGGCTGTGGAAATGTGGGCTGTCTGGAAGCCGTTGCAGGCGGCAAAGCAATTGCCAGGCTGCAAAGAGACAAGTATCCGGAAACGCCCATCGGCGAAATGTTCATTTCCCATGGCAACGAAGATGATTTGCTTGAGATCGTGAACGGAATGGCGATGGCCGTTGCGACAGAAATCAACATGCTGGACCCCGATCAGGTACTGGTGGGCGGCGGTGTGCTGAATATGAAGGGCTTCCCTCTGAAAGTGCTGGATCAGATGATACAAGCGCATACACGCAAACCGCTGCCCTGTGAGGATCTGCATATGATCTATACGGAGGATGAGCCGGATAAAAGCGTGATTGGCGGCGCTGTATATGCGCGTCATGCGTTGGAAAACATGGAAGGATAAAGGAGGCGATCGCGTGCTGGAAATACTTGATCTGCAAACGGAATATCGTTCCAATCCTATCGGCCTGGATGAGAAAAAGCCGGCCTTTTCCTGGAAGCTGCAATCGGATCACCGCGGTGTCCGCCAGGTTTCCTGCCGCATCCGCGTTCTACAGGAAGGACGAACTGTATGGGACACCGGACGACTGCATACAGAGCAATCCGTTTACCATGTGTACAACGGGGAGGCGCTGACGCCTCAAACCTGCTACCGGGTGCAGGTGGATGTCTTTGATAACAAGAATGAAACCGCTTCTGCGGAAGGCTTTTTTGAAGCCGGGCTGATGCAATGGCAGAACATGGACGCCAATTGGATCACCCACGGTTTTGAAGATGATTTGATCCCCTGCGCCGTATTCCGCCGCACTTTTCTTATCAGCAAACCGCTGCTTTGGGCGAGGGCATATGTGACAGCTTTGGGCGTCTATGAAATGCATATCAACGGACAGCGGGTGGGTGATGCTTTTCTGGCTCCCGGGTGGACATCCTATCAGGAACGACTGCAGGTGCAGACTTACGATATCACATCCTGTTTGCAGGAAGAAAACAAACTGGAAGTCACCGTTGGCAATGGCTGGTACAAGGGTATCCTGGGCTTTTACGGGCAGGGAAACCATTATGGAAATCGTACGGCGTTGCTGGCGCAGATCGAATTGCGTTATATGGACGGTACGCAGGAGCGTATCTGCACGGATGAAAGCTGGCTGTCCACTACCGGCCCGCGGCGTTACAGCGAATTGTACCACGGTGAAATCATTGATTATTCTCTGTCCGAACAACCCATCGCACAGGCGCGGGCATACGATTACACGAAAGAAATTTTGGTGGGCCAGGTCAGCGAACCCGTGCGTATTACGCAGCGGGTGCCGGTCCAGCGGGTGCTGACTTCACCCAAGGGCGAAACCATCCTGGACTTCGGACAGAATCTTACCGGCGTTGTGGAAGCGCGTCTGCATTATCCCCGGGGAACAAAAATCATCCTGCGCCATGCGGAGGCGCTGGATGAACACGGCAACCTGTTTACAACCAATCTGCGAACGGCAAAAGCGACGGATACGTTTGTGTGCAGCGGACAAAAGGATGTATTCCTTCCAGCGTTCACCTATCATGGATTCCGTTACGCGGCAGTGGAGGGCATCGAAACAATCGACCCGTCCGCTTTTACCGCCTGTGTGCTGCATACGGATTTTGCCCGTCCGGGAATGTTTTCCTGTGCCAATGAAAAAATCAACCGGCTTTGGCAAAACATCGATTGGACCATGCGCTCCAATTATCTGGATATCCCGATGGATTGCCCCCAGCGGGATGAACGCCTGGGCTATACCGGCGATGCGGAGATCTTTCTGCCTACAGCGGTGTTCCATGGCCATCTGGCGCTTTTCTATCGCAAATGGCTGCGCGATTTACGGGTGGAGCAAAGCGATCTGTTCGGTATTCCTCTTTCTGTGCCTGATATTCTCAGGACCCATGTTGATGTGTCCATCTGGCATGAGGCCGCCACCATCGTGCCCTGGATCATGTATCAGACTTATGGGGATAAACGCATCCTGGAAGAGCAATACGAAAGTATGCGCTCCAGCGTGGAATATACCCGCCATCTGACCGGTGAAAAGGGTCTGCTGCAAAGCGATAACTGTTCCCAATTCGGTGACTGGGTGGCGCTGGACGCACCGAAAGGGCCGTTCCGCAAGCCGCCGGAAGGCATTATGTATCCCTCCAACGAGGAAAAAGGCGGCGGCACCGATCTTTGCATGATCGGCAACGTGTATTATCTTTATGCCATTGACATCGTGGCAAAGGCCGCCGAAGCGCTTGACAAGAGCGAGGACGCAACGGCCTGGCGCACGCTGTATCAGAACGTACTGCGGAAATTCCGGGCCGAATATATCACAGCGAATGGCCGTCTGGTCAGCGAGACACAGACAGCCGCCGCCCTGATGCTGTATTTTGACCTGGCGGAAGAAAAGGACAGAAAAGGCATTCTTGAACGGCTGAAGCTGAATCTGGTACAGCGGAAAAAGCACCTGCTCACCGGTTTTGTAGGAACCGAGTACCTGCCCCATGCGCTTAGCAAATGCGGCCTTCACCAGCTGATGGGCGATATCCTGTTCAAGGAGGACTGCCCATCCTGGCTGTATGAAGTCAATCTTGGCGCTACAACCGTATGGGAATTGTGGGATGGCGTCAATCCGGACGGCAGCTTCAATCTGTTTGAAATGAACTCACTGAACCAGTACGGTTTCGCCACGATCGGCGATTGGCTGGTAAAAGAAGTGGCCGGGCTTTCACCTCTGGAGCCGGGATATCGAAAAAGCCGCGTTGCCCCCAGGCTGATCAAGGGCATTCCTTCCGTGCGGGCATCCTATGAAACGCCTTACGGCCTTTTATCCTGCGAATTGGCGTGCGAAAACAGCCGCATGCGCGCGATGCTCCGCATCCCGGAAAACACCACGGCGATCGTTTCTCTCCCTGGGCGGGAAACGGAAGAAATGGGCTCCGGAATCTATCAATTTGATTATGAAACCGACCTGTGCTTTGACGCAGAGCCTTATTCCGAAGACTCCACGCTGAACGCTCTGCTGGCCCAGCCTGCAGCAAACGAATACTTTATGGAAAAAGCGCCTGAGCTGGCGAACAGCGGCTTTATCCGCACCTTTGTGGGCAATATGACCATTGCAGAAATCAGAATGACACTGCCAAGAAGCTTTGTACCCCAATATGCTGTTGATCTGTTTGAAGAGATGATCGGCATGCTGAACCTTCAGGCAAAAGAAGGAGGCTTGCAGCTGTGAGGATCGCCATTGGAAATGACCATGTAGCTATTGAAATGAAGAAAGGAATCCGCGCATATCTGGAATCAAAGGGCATCGAGATGCTGGATGTGGGCACAGATTCCCCGGAGCGCTTCAACTATCCCATCAGCGGATATAAGGTAGCCCGGCTTGTGGCAGAAGGCAGGGCGGACTGCGGCGTACTGATCTGCGGGACGGGCGTGGGAATCAGCCTGGCTGCCAACAAGGTGCACGGCATCCGCGCCTGTGTATGCAGCGACCCTTATACAGCCAAGCTGTCCAAGCAGCATAACAATACCAATATCATTGCCTTCGGCGCACGGGTGATCGGTATTGAAACTGCAAAGATGATCGTGGATGAATGGCTGAACGCCGCCTATGAGGACGGACGTCATCAAGTCCGGGTGGACATGATCCGTGAGATCGAAGAAACCCAGCACCTTCGGGCAGCAGAGGAGGATGCGCAATGAAACGGCTCCTGTGTCCCAGTATGATGTGCGCCAATTACGGGCATCTGGCTGCTGAGGTGCGTGCGCTGGACGATGCCGGGGTGGACATTTTTCATTGCGACATCATGGACGGCAGCTTCGTGCCCAATTTTACCATGGGGGTCATGGATGTACAGACTATCCGGCGCTACACGGACAAGCTGGTGGATTGCCATCTGATGATCGAAAACCCCGGTAACAAAGTGGATTGGTTCATCAAAGCGGGAGCCAATATCATTTATATTCACCCGGAGTCTGAACGTTATGTGGTCAAAACGCTGGCACATATCAAAGAAATGGGCGCTGCCGCCGGCATTGCCGTCAATCCTGATACCAGCGTAGCCAGTATATCTGAAATCCTGAATCTGTGCGACTACGTCATGGTGATGACGGTGAACCCGGGCTTTGCCGGGCAGGGCTTCATAGATTTTACCCGGAAAAAAGTATGCAGCCTAGCGGAACTGAAAACGCAATATGGCTATAAGCTGATGATCGATGGCCATTGCAGCCCGGATGTGATTGAAGACCTGTCTTCCGTCGGTGCAGACGGCTTCATTCTGGGGACCAGCGCGCTTTTCCGCAAAGGGAGAAGCTACGCTGATGTAATCCGTGATTTGCGGAAAGGAGAAGAAGCATGAAAACTCTTTCTGACGCCCGGCCGCTTGTTGGGATCGTGGTCCCCACGGTGGATAACGCTTTCTTCTCCAATCTCGCAGACCACGCTGAAAGATACCTGTACGAAAAAGGATACACAGCACTGATCCTGAGCAGCGCCAATAACGCCGAAAAAGAAAAGAATCATCTGCGGTCTCTGCACGCTGCCGGGGTGGTCGGCATCCTGTGTGTCAGCGGCCTGAGCGCCATGCCGGAGAATCTGCTCCCGGAAGATCTGCCGCTGGTGTGGGTGGATCGGCACCCGCAGTCCCAACGGGACATCCCCTGTGTGGCCAACGATGATCGAGCTGCTATGGCGGAAGCAACTGAATACCTGATCCAAAAGGGATGCCGCAATATTCTGCTTTTGCCGGGTTATCTGGCTGAAATGCGCACAAGTCCCCGGGTGGTGGGGTATGAAGAAGCGCTGAAAAAGCATGGCATCATACCCAACCCTGCCTATATCCTGAACCGTGCCGGCAGGAAGCCCTCTGAAACGGAGACCGGCGAGCTGGTGCGCTCCATCCTTGCACAGGGGCTTCCGGTGGACGCGATTATCACCAGCAGTGACCGTGCTGCTTTCGGCGTGATGGCAGCGCTGCATGAAGTAGGCCTTTATGTACCGGAAGATGTGAAGCTGATCAGTTTTGATAATTCTCCTTATTCCACGATGGCATCCCCTGCCATTACCGCCTTGGATCGTCGGCCACAGGAACTGGCCGCAAGCGCCTGTGCACATTTGCTGTCCCTGCTGCGGGAAGAGACGGTGCCTGCTCTGACCATTACGCCCGTCAGCCTGATCAAGCGGGATTCTACCCGATAATAATAACAAGAGCAGTTAGGCTGCATACAAAGAAGGACTGTGAGAGTGAATCACAGCCCTTCTTCTTTCGTTAATGCATGAGTATTTGGAGAAGGTTATTGCAAGGATTGTTCATGCGTGAGCCGTGGCTAATCGAACAACTATAATTGACTTTTTTAATCTCAGTGCTATACTATATAGAAAACGATGCTCAACAAAAAAACAAAATCGTCCTACAAAAATGGGAGAAGACTTCATGAGAGAAAAAGAAAAAGAGCTTCAAAGCCTTTTACCGCTCACCGAGGAAGAACAAGTATATAAACGGTTTTATGAGCTTCGGAAAGATGCTGACGCATATAAAGCTTATATGAAAGAAATGGAGGATTATGTCCGGCAGAATCGTCTGCTGATTTTTGAGTATCCATTCGTGACGCATCCAGAGCTGCTCACGGAAAAAGATCTGTATGCGGACCTCTCCATCTCCAAAGGATCTAACGTCAATGTCGTGCGGCATCTGCGCTATACGCCGGTATTCGTGCACAGTCATTCTTTCTTTACCATGCTGTATGTCATGACAGGCCGGTGCGGGCACACGGCGGGTGGGATAGATATGCCGCTTAAGCAGGGGGATATTTTCTTCCTGCCGCCATATGTCAAGCAGACGATCGAAGTATTTGACGATGAGAGTGTGATCCTGAATCTGCATATCCGCAAAGACACTTTTGACGATGTTTTCTTCAACACCTTGCGCTACAATAATATCCTTTCTGATTTCTTTATGAGCAGTCTGTACAGTAAAGAGCCGGTACAGGGGATCCTGTTCCATACTGACGGCGATGAGGAGATTCGGGATACGGTTCTGGAAATGTATCATGAAACGAAGCTCGATGACGTATACAGCTGGCGGCTGCTGAATACAATGGTGCCGCAGCTATTTGCCAAACTGCTTCGCTATTATTCCGATCAGGCTGTATTCACCGGCGCTTCGGTTCAAAAAGCAGACAATGTGAAACTGCGTATCCTGAGCTATATCAATAACCATTATAAAACCGTCACACTGGAAGACCTGGCGGAGCATTTCAATTATTCCGTTCCTCATTGCTCCAAACTGATTCGTGATGAAACGGGTATTGGGTTCGTCGCTTTTGTACGCCGGATCAAGATGAATCATGCTGTGGCGTTGCTGCTGAATACGAAGACTGCCATTTCAGAAATCAGCAATGTTGTCGGTTATGAAAATCCTGAATCCTTTATCCGCGTTTTTCAAAAGGTGTATGGAATCACGCCGTCCGCATTCCGTAAAAAGATGCTGGAAAAAGAAGTGCTGTGATGGATTGCTTACTCATACGCTCCATGTTATTCAACCCTACCTCAGCATGCATCATCCCGCGCGTCATTCAAAAAGAAATGCACCCGCTGAACGCGCCAGAGCAGGTGCAGTTACTTCAGTCTTTAAAAGGAAAAAAGAACGAGGCACTCATTGTTACGGCTTTATTTACTGGCATGCGTGCCGGTGAACTTCTTGGATTGACATGGGATAACGTTGACTTCGATCACGGCGTGATTCACATCGTAAAGCAGTTGACTCAGTCCCGTGGGGAAGGGCATCCGTTTGCCTTCGGCACTTTGAAAAACGGAAAGACGCGCAGTATCAATCCGGCTCCTTTTGTGCTGGAAACTTTGAAAGCTCATAAGGAATATCAGGAAGAGCAGAAGCGTATGACCGGAGACTTGTGGAACGAAGGAAAGTTCCCTAACCTCGTCTTTACTCATGCAGATGGTAGTCATCTCTCTCAGCCTACTATCTGGAAGGCATTCCAGAAGGCATTGGAAGATGCCGGGCTGGATCATCATCGTCTGCATGATTGCCGTCACACCTTCGCGGTTAATTCCATCCGTGCAGGTGATGATATCAAGACGATTCAGGAAAACATGGGACACTACTCCGCAGCGTTCACCCTCGATCGCTATGGCCATGTCACGGAAACGATGCGTCAGGAAAGCGCAAACAGGATGCAGGCCTTCATTCAGGGTATGGCTGAAAAAGATGGAGGAAAAACATAAATGGGTAAAATAGTGGTAAGTTATGGGTGGACAAAAATAAACCCCTTGATTTACAAGGGGTTTCTGGTGCGGGAAGCAGGACTTGAATTCGACCAGATTATACAACCTCGATCAATTCTACCACATGATGTAGAACGATGAAAGTAAAATAATCAACATCTTGTAGTATCAGCCAATGATAGTAAACCGTGTGTTCTCACGGTTTGGGTACGATCAGGCGACGATTTTGCGGTATATCGGCAAATTTACCCAAACCAGATTTTAGCCGACGAAAGTAAAAAAGGCGGCTAAAAACAAAAAAGGAGGACCTCAACATGACCCGTTTCCCGAAAGAATTGATTGAAAATGGTATCCATTATACCCTGCATGGCGACTACTACTTTCCGGATCTCGACCTCCCGGATTCTCCCCGGCATATCGGCCGCTATGGCCGGATGCGGAAAGCTTACCTGGAAGAGCATCGTCCCGGACTGTATGAACGGCTTCTTCTTTCCGGTAAGTTGTATGACCATCTGGCAGAAACAGATCGAGTCTGCCAGGATCGTATGGAACGGATAATCACCCGGATGGCCAAAGCTGAAGGAATCAACGAGCAGCTGAAAGCATCAGATCAGCCGGGGTGGATTTCTATTCATCAACGTGCTGAGGAAATCATACTGGATGAATTGGTCTTTTCCTGAATCCGGATCGCCGCCTCTTCGGTGACAGCTTATACTTTGCTACTTGACATTTATCAAGTATATTGCTAACATAGAGCCCGTGGGAGGTGCATGGCATTGAATCAAATCATTCATGAATTACAGGACATGACGCACCTCAGCTGGGCAAAGACGCGCAATTCGTCCGGTACGGCGGGTTCATTCCTGAAAGCGTATGAAGACGGAGTCGATGGGAAGACTTTTTTCAAGCTGTCTAATTATGATGCCTGGAAAGGGATCATCGGCCATGAATGCGTTAATGAAATCATTGTAGATCGCTTATTGTCGATCCTGGGCATCAGCCACCTGCCCTATCAGTTGATCCATGCGAAGATCCTGATCGATCAGAAAGAATATGAAACCTGGCTTTGCGCCTCCAAGGATTTCAAGCAGCGTGGAGAAAGCAAAATCGCACTGGACGCATATTATCAAGCGGAGAGCTTGCCAAATGAATCTCCCATGGATTTTTGCATCCGCAACGGGTGGAAAAGCACAGTCTATGAGATGCTGGTCGTCGATTATCTGATTCTCAATCGTGACCGACATGGCGCAAATATGGAAGTTCTTCGGAACCGGCGGAAGAAAACCATCCGGCTGGCCCCTTTGTTTGATCACGGACTGTCACTGCTCAGCCGGTGTGAAAGCACCGAAGCCATGCTTCGGGAGGACGTTATGGCTGATAAGCCGGTCCAGTGCTTTGTCGGTTCACGGTCATCATGGGAGAATCTCCGGTTGATCCCACGGGATCAGCGTCCTCCTTTGCATCCGTTGACAGAGAATGACCGCGCAATTCTCCTGGAAGGTTTATCAGAAGCGCTCGATCGGCAATGGCTGGACAGGATCTGGGAAATGATATGGAAGAGGTGGAAAGCGTATGAGGATCTTTGCAATCAAGGATGATACGCTTTCTCGAAAGAGCGTATTGGGATATCTGATCTATTACGAAAACGCGAAAGCATTCTATATTGAGCTGCCGGACGACGCCGATCCCTGGGAAACGCCACTTTTGCTGTCCTCGTTCGTAAAACGCGGCGAGCGCTCCGTCAGTAGCTATTGGAGCCGTTTATGGGTGCAGCAGCGTATTATTCCCCGGGACAGACAGAATATCGGCCAGGTTCTGAAGGAAAACGGGCTCAAAGAATATGACGAGTTTCAACTGCTGATGCTGACCATGGGGCGATGCGCGCAGGATGAATGCTATCTTGAAGAAATAAACACCGCAGAATTGCCCCCGTTGCTGCTGAATCGCTGGAAGACCAAGATCGAGGACGTTGTTCCTCTCAAAGGCTTTCGCTTGCTTGTTTTCTTCCGCAATGGGGAAGTTAAAATCTGTGACGCGGCAAAGCATGCGACAGATCACGCGGAATGTCAGCCCTATGTCGCCCAGGAGAAGCGTTTCCATGCGGTGGAAGTTCAACCCGATGGATATGGCGTGATGTGGAGTGATCGGGCAATGATTTCCGACCGTGAACTATACGGAAACAGCAAAAACATTCCGCTTTCGCTGGAAGATTTCATTGGTTTTGTACAGCACAGAATTGTGAATGCGAACGAAGCATGTCAGCTTCTGGGATGCAGCCGTCAAAACATTGATGATCTTACGAAGCGGGATAAGCTGCATCCTATTCGTAAGGATGCAAAATACAAACTGTTCCTCAAAAGTGAAATCATGCAGCGAAGAAAGCAACAATAACTGAAGTCAGCGCCGGAACCGACCCTCGTTTTCGGCGCTAACTCGTTTTATTTCGACTTAGCGCCAAAATCGCTTATGGGTTTCCCGGATCAACAGTATTCATCAACGTGCTGAGGAAATCATACTGGCCGAACTGGTTTTTGCCTGAATCCGGTTCGCCGTCTTTTCGGAGGCGGCTTTTGTTTGTTTCCTGTTTATCTGATCGTTAGAAAGAACTCTTCACGCAATATCATCATAGAAATGCATTTATCAGGTCAATTAATCAATAATCATTTCAATCACTATTGCTTGCATTGGATTATTGATTAATTTCGCAAAGTATCAGTGTTATCAGTCGATTCTATTCATAATACGCTACTGCGATCCCACCAATATGCTTGGCAATCTCACGTCCAATGATTAAGCTGACGAGAAGTTTTCCATCCCAAAAGTCGGATAATCAGTACTCAACAATCAACGAGGTTGCATTCCCAGCTTTCTGAGGAACATCTTATCTCTTTCCGTCAGTTCCGTCGTCCAGCGCTTAGCTTGAAGCTTGGATGAAACGTTGACCTCCTCGATTACATCGAACCATTGGAGAGCCAGATATACCGGTGTGTTCTTCAGCCAGTTTTTGAGCTTTTTTTCCGTCTTCATGTTCTCCCTGGAATCATGTTCCGGCTCGCCATTCTCCACTGCCAGCGTCAGCTTCATTTCCCGGATCTGGTCGCTGAGATACTCATAATAGCACAGGGCGACAAACTGAACGAACATCCTGCCCATCAGGGCATCACTGGTCCAAACCCGCGTCCTGCTTCCATCGGTGCGTTGTTTTCCTGATTCGAAGAAGAATTCAATGGTTTCCCGTCTGCGGTATTTCCTCAGACATTCAAAAGGATCCTTTTCGCAGTTGGAAACCAGGGCAAAATATCCATGGTACTTCTTTTCCTCAGCGATCGCTTTCTCATTGAATGTGACCGTGATTCTGGACCCATAATGCCGGACATGCAGGAACTTCTCTACTTTCTTCCATGCGCTTTCAGTCAGATCCTGTTCCTCTTTTCCATCCTCAATGAGTTCCTTCAGCTCGAAGAGGTCATTGTCAAAGGCCGTATCCTGTTCTACCCTTCTCATCGGATTAAAGTATAGATGGAGATAAATCCGGCGTCGGAAGGTTTCCTCATCACCCTCTTTCAGTTCCTTCTTACGGCTGCCATATTTCCTGGCACGGGAGAATTCCTGCATCAGCATCACTGCCAGCCCGTGGGTGTTGGTGTCAAACGGACAAGCGCTGCTGGTGCTGCGGAACGCATCCAGCCTGGCGTTCAGTTCTGGCCTGATCCACTTCAGGCTGGTCTTGGCCAGCGTGATAAAGTCGAAGTGTGCATACAGCAGCTCCGCCAGGTTCTTCTCTGAATAGTAGCCGTTGTCCGTCACAATCTCCGCGTTGCCAATATCAAGAGCCTGCAGTTGCTTCAGCGCATTCTCAATGGTTATCACGTCGGGTTGATTGCCCGGCTGCTTGGTAAATGCAACAGGTTGACGGGTTTCAATTGAATACAGGGACAGGAGCTGCACTGTTTCCAGTCCGTCATGTGCCTTGTTGAAACCATATCTTGCTTCCGGCAGCTGTTGGGAATAGGTTGAGATGGTCGTTGAATCATACGCCAGAACAGCACGATTCCTGGTTCCCTGAAGACGGGAAGCAAAGAAACTCTGCATCAGGCTTTCATCCTGGCCTACACTGCAGAAGAGATCGTGGTAAGTGTCCTCAGAAATACCGTCCTCATAAGGAAGGGGGTGAGAGTACTGCCAGGTGGTAATTCCGGGCAGAGACTGACCATCCGTGGCAAGCAGGTAACGCGCCAGAGACAGAACCTTCTGAGCGGTTCCCAGATCTGTGTTTGCATAGATGGCATCGTCTATTCCGGAGGCTTTCCCAATGTGGTCAATGATCTCCATCATGCCAACCCGCATCCTGCTGGCAGTCAGTAAAGGTGTCGGCAAATTTGAGACTTTTTCTCCACTGGGCCGTTTCGGGCGGGTCGGAACTACCTGATTCTGTCCAAGTGGGATTTTGCCGATGATTTTGCTGGATAGAACCACATTGTATTTCTTCTCGGGATCGTACCGGGTCTGACGCTCGATAACGTAGATATCTCCGTTCTTCTGGCGTTGCCGGATGATGCGGGTAACGGTCTCCTCGGAATGCTTTCTGGCCATGGCGCAAGCCCTCCAATTGAGTATATAATATTATAACATATGCCCAATAGGAAAGCAAGAGGAAAATCAATAAAATCAATGTTTCCGAGGCGTTTTCAGCGCAAAACTGCCTGCGGATGAGTAGTTTGAGTGCGCATTATCCGACTTTTGGGCTTGTATGTGGGGACTTATGGTTCCATCGCCACCGTGCTCGGGAGGTCAAGTGCCACAAGAACATTGAGATTCCTGCGTGAATCAAGCACCTGGATTCGTACCGGTGGACGGCGGAGCCGGCTTATTTGTCGATCAGGTATGTCAGCATCATCATAACAGGAAAAAAGATCAAGATTATGAGGTATACTCCTGTAAGAGAGTCGGAACGGTGGTTTTCGACCGCATAGAAAACACTTGGCTTATCCGGATTGTACCGGACGGTAACATGATCGCCTTTTGTAAAATCACCTTTTTTCATATCCCACGCATCCGGACCTTGAACAGTACCTGAGCCTGTATCAAAGGACACAATAGGCTGATACCGATATATATCCTCTTTCTGAGTTGGTATTGCTTTGATTTCTACTATTTCACCGGAAGCTTCATTTCTGCATTCCATGATTAATTTATTCCGTTTCCTGACATGATTGATAAAAAAGAATAAACAGAGGACCATGCTCACCATTTCAAAGATTATCATCTGTGAACCTGTCATTCTCATCATCTTCATCTCCGTCTCTGATCCCGGAAAGTACTGCCGCATGAAATGTCATATGGTTTTCACAACATGTACCGGTTATCCGGTACATCATTATCCTAATATACTCGATCAGGAAGAAAAATGGCTTTTGAAGAAAGATATGCCTGTGTTATGCTCCATAATCCGCAAATTTTCGCGTAAAAAACGCTTCGGATTTTTCACAGTGTGGTACCCGGAAAACAGGCATTTGCATTTCATATGCAGGAAGAATTCCATATGCATCGGATTCAATCTACTTGGGCATTGAGGTACATCGCCATGACCCGACCGCTGTCTTCCACTGTATAACGGGAGATGGAACCGCTGCTGCCATTGAAGCGAAATCGGCCCCGGTCCTCCACGGACTGACCGGTCATCATAGACTGGAGAAAACTGATCGTTGTTCCATGTGATACAACAATGACCTGATCCGCGGAAGAAACGATCACGTCCTGAAAGAAAGGCAAAACCCGGTTCCACAGTTCACGGTCCGATTCTGCGTCCGGGCAATCCCGATGATCCGGATCAAAAGTGACTCCTCGGGGTGCCGCATTCGTCCGGTACCACTCCCTTGTTTTGCCGTTTCCCATTCCGGCATTTACTTCCCGCAGTTCTTCCCAGATAACCGGCGAAATACCGAGACTTCGGTTAATCTCTTCTGCGGT
Source organism: Clostridia bacterium (assembly GCA_017512805.1). GTDB lineage: Bacteria > Bacillota > Clostridia > Christensenellales > Aristaeellaceae > Aristaeella. The sequence goes on along the minus strand of JAFWES010000059.1, from coordinate 125,075 downwards.
CTGCCGGGCCCGAATCTGCGGAGACACAAACATGGACCAGGTCTGGTCGCAGTCTTCACGCTTCAGCCATTTGCCGATCCGAAAAGCCTGCTCCCGGCCCCGCGCTGTCAGATTCCACTCATACTGGGCCCCGATATGGTGATTCACGTGATGCTCGGATTCCGTATGTTGAATCAGAAGAATGGTTTTCATGCTGCCTCCTGCGCAATCATCAAAGCAAACCGCGATCGATAACCCCGGGTTCCTGCTCAATAATAATTGAAATAAAATAGTTCTGTCAGTTGCTCTTTCTGCATCTGAAGAAGATAAACTCGGGGCGGTGAATTGTCCCGCCAAACAAAGCAGGATACTGCGCCATCATTTCATTCGACAGATGGGCTTCCTGGCACTCTTCAATCATGAATCCTGCGCTGATCAAGCCGTTGATCAGGCTGGAACCCGTTAGGTGATAGCATTCATACCCATTGACAACCCAATCGACCTTCCGGAGGGCTTCCTTCTGCTTTGACATGCTGCACCTCCCTGGAGAATGAAATTCAAAGGTGTCGATTTCCTACCTGTTCCATGGTATTCAACTGATACAGGTAGGAGATCATATCGTACTCCCGGCTGCCCCATCTGTGGGTACCGGTTTTATACACTTTCCCGCCCATTTTCTCATAGAATTTTCTGGCTTCCGCATTTTCCCTGAGACACCAGATGATCATTCTTTCCCTGCCTGCTGCCTTGAAAAGATCCACGGAATCCGTGAAAAGAGCCTTTCCGATTCCGCTGTTCCTTTTGCTGTAACGGATATAGATGGCAATGATTTCGCAGTCCGAATCTTCATCATCTGTCATCTCGTTCCAGGCAAAACCCAGGATTTCCTTTTCAGCAGCGGCCACCCGGTAGATCTGGTATCGCTGTAATTCCCGCTGGTATCGCTCTTCCACGCTCATGGAATCCAGATAATCACTGTCGATAATGCCGTGATAGGCCTTTTTCCAGTCTTCCACAAGGATCTCTGCAATCTGCCGGACATCCTCTTCTGCCGCCTGCCTGATGATCATTTTCCTTTGGTCAGCACTCATTATAGTTCCTCCATAAGCGGGACTCTGAAGCATAGATAAATCAAAAGCTTCCTGTATAATCCAAACTGATCCTGACAGGAGGCAGTATATTGAAACCAGGAGTACACCACAGTAAAATGGAGATCGCTGACCGGCCAAAGTTTGCGAACAACATAAAGCTGGAGGGGGTACCAACATGAATAATACTCAGAACCAGAAGATTGCGCAAGTAACAGACAAAACATTGATCATAGGGCTGTTATTGGCGCAATTCAAAAAACATTCACGTTAATTTCAAGTTATTTTTAAGTTTTCTGTGCTACACTACGTATATGATATCGAGCAGCGGAAGCGTAAGACCGGATATCAATTCAAAACTCAGGAGGAAATGACGATGAAAGAATTGCTCACGCTGATCCTGGCGGCAATGATGGTTTTCGGTACGTTTTCTGCAGCTTCTGCTGATGAAGAAACCGCCTTGCCGAAGATTGACATGACAAAATGGCAGTATGAGGCGTCAGACGATGTGTACTGGCAGGTGGGCCTGTCCTATGCGGCCAACCCCGCTGACAGCAGCTATGAGACCATGGGTATCTTTGTCCCCGGCGCTTATTTTACAGCCTCAGACAACGGCGATGGAACCTATACCTGCACCGTGAATGAAGTTGGTGCCATCGGGCAGTATACCGCTGTCACCGCGCCGCTGATCCTGCCGGTGAATACGCCCGGCTATTCTGCCATGGCCGCGCCGACAGGCTACAGCAGCTCCATGGGCTACGGCAGCGTTTCGGATTATACGAACGCCGGCATGATTGTGATTTTTGCCGGGGCTCGCGGCAGAGATGCCGGGGCTCCTGCCGGTGTGACAGATTTTAAAGCCGCCATCCGGTACACACGTTACAACGCGGATCTGCTTCCCGGCGATATGAACAGCATTTTCTCCCTGGGCATGAGCGGCGGCGGCGCCCAGAGTGCCCTGATTGGCGCGACGGGCAACAGCGCGCTGTATGATCCCTATCTGGAAGCCATTGGTGCGGTTATGACCGAGATCGACGCCGTGAAGGGCAGTATGTGCTGGTGCCCCATCACCAATCTGGATGTGGCGGATGAAGCCTATGAATGGAACATGGGCAGCACCCGCAGCGGTCTGAGTGAGGAAAACCAGGCGTACTCCGACGGCATGGCGCTGGCCTTTGCGGAATACATCAATCAGCTGGGTCTGACGGATGAAGAAGGCAATGCGCTGACGCTTGTCGAAAGTGAAGAAGGCATTTATCAGAGCGGCAGCTACTATGATTATGTGAAAGAAGTAATCGAAACCTCGCTGGAGCATTTTCTCAGCGATACCGAATTTCCCTATACCGTGTCTTCCTCCGGCGGCTTTGGCGGTCGCATGGGCAGGCGCGGCGGCATGGGCGGCAATTTCGGCGGCGAAAAGCCCGACGGCAGCCTCGGTGGATTTGGCGGACAGACAGACGGTCAGATGCCGGATTTTGAAAACGGCGAATTGCCCGAGGGGGATCTCGGCGGATTCGGCGGCCCGGACGCGGAGCAGACCAAAGGCACTGATTACGAAGCAATAGACGGCATTGCCCGCACGGAGAACGCGTCTTCCGCTCTGTCTCTCAGCGGCACCTATGAAACCAAACAGGATTACATCGACGCCCTGAACGCCAACGGCGAATGGGTGACCTGGGACGAGGCAGCCAACACCATCACCATTACCAGCGTTTCCGCCTTCACCCAGGCGCTGAAAAACGCTTCCAAGAGCATCGCTGCCTTTGATCAGCTGGATGCGGGCCAGGGCGAAAACACGCTCTTCGGCTATGGCGACGGCAGCGGAGCGCACTTCGACGCGATCCTGGCAGAACTGGTGGCCGGGAGTGAATACGAGGAAGCGTTCATCACCGATCTTTCCAGGCAGGACGCCCTGGGCAATACAGTGGATGTCCGCGTGAACATGTACAATCCGATGTATTATCTGTCTCCCGCTTACGCAGGATATCAGACAAGCGAACCCGCCACCTGCTGGCGTATCCGCAACGGCATCAATCAGGGCGATACCGCCCTGTGCACGGAGATTGATCTGGCACTTGCTGCAGCGGCTTACAGCGGGGAAACCAGCGTTGACTTTGAAACCGTCTGGGGACAGGGGCACACTGAAGCTGAACGCATCGGTTCCGCCACGGAGAATTTTATCGCGTGGGTCAACGCGTGCATGGAATGATGAAAGAGGAGGTTTTTCCTTATGAAAAAGGTCATCTCATTGGTTCTTGCACTTTCACTGCTCTGCATGGCTGGCGCTGCTTTTGCTGAAGGCCCTGGCGGCGGTCGCGGCGGCAATGGCGGCCCCGGCGGCGGACAACGCGGTATGCGTGGCGGCAACGGAGGCGGCGCCGATAAATCCAGCGATACCGAGCTGCAGACCATGATTGCTGAAGTTGCCCCCAAGTTCCAGCTGCTTTCCTATGAAGACGCCGAAACCGGCACCAGTCTGCAGTATCAGCTGTATATTCCCGAAAACTATGATGCGTCCCAGAGCTATCCGATGATTCAGTTTATTCCGGATGCCAGTGCTGTCGGGCGCGGCACGGATTATGTGCTGACCCAGGGCTGGGGCGGTCTGATCTGGGCGACGGAGGAGGAGCAGGCCAAGCATCCTGCCTTTGTGGTGGTGCCTGTCTTCACCGAAACGGTTGTGGACGACAACTTCAATCATTCCAGCCAGATCGATGTGGCCATGCGCCTGCTGCAGTCACTGACGGAAACCTACGCCATTGACACGAACCGGATCTATACGACCGGGCAGTCCATGGGCGGCATGACCTCGTTCCATCTGAGCATTGAATATCCGGACTTCTTTGCCGCCTATCTCTTTGTCGGCAGTCAGTGGAACACCGGCCTGCTGAGCGGACTGGAACAGGAAAACTTCTTCTACGTGGTGTCCGCCGGCGATCCCAAGGCGTCCGCCGGTCAGGCTGAACTCCTTGCCCTGTTCGATGCGGACGGCGCCGCCTGCAGTCATTCGGAGTGGAGCGCACAGGATGACGCTGACACACAGAAAGCAGCTGTCGCTGCCATGCTGGCGGAAGGAAACAGTGCGAACTTCGTGACCTTCACCTTGGGGACGACGCTCGCGGAGGGCCAGACTGCCGGAAGCGGCGCAGGAGAACACATGACCTCCTTCGATTATGCCTACAAGCTGGAAGCTGTCCGTGACTGGCTGTTTGAGCAGAGCAAGTAACGATAGAAAATGTGAGGAAAAGCCCAGGAAATAATCATCTTACTGCGCCGGTTTTCGATGGGAAGACATTCTGGCAGGTTGAAAAAGATCTCATCTGGGTTGAAGAAGGTATACCCATCCAGATCAAAGAAGCTTAGCACCAGTATTCAATAAAGGCCAGGGGCATTATGTCCCCTGGCCTCTTTCGATCATATTTTCTTTAACGGCACCCAGATGTAGTTGACGTTATCTTCAGGTTTTTCCGCCGGCGGACCATAAATCTCCAGATTGTAGTTACCGGCCAGCTCATATCCCTTGAGTGAAGGCAGCCATTCACTCCAGATTTTTGTGTTTACGCTCTGAAGGCTGTCCGGCAGCGGACCTCTGCAGAGAAACTGCGCCCAAAGGCTTCCCGGAATCTGTACTGTTTCACAGCCGTCCGGGACTTCCTCCCAGGGCTTATACAGATCCGCAATCCAGTAATCGAACTCCTTCCCATTCATGTCCCGGCAGACACCAAAGGTTCCCATGATCGAAGGCTTTTCCGATCTGCATCGTCGCCGATGAATAGACAGAGAATGGCTGGAAGGCGATCATAGTGAAGTGCAAACAGAACCCGGCTGCCACCTGATGGTTCGGATCTTTTCATGCTTTGCCACTTTTTCACGAAGGAAACGCAGGGATTCGATTCCGGTCCTCTCGGCATCGTGACAGTCATAAAAGTCAAGGCTCCAAAAAGGCAGATGTCCGGCATACGGCCACAGCGTCTCGATGATCGCGTCAAAATCAAGGATCCCTTCCCCAAGCGGCAGATGAACGCTGGTTCCGGCACTGTCCGTGGCGGAAAGATTTCCGTCCGTATCCACCATATGGACATACCCGATATAAGGACCCATCATGTGAATATATTCCAGGATTCCCCCCGGCAGGATCTCCTTTTCCCCGGTCTGGCAGGCTCCCTTCACACTCTGCAGGTATGCATGAGACGCATCGAACAGCAGTCGGAAGTTTGGCTCGTTGACTGCCTGCACGGCTGCGAGGACTTCGCTTGGCCGGTTGATCCACATCGGCGGTTCCGATTCGAGCACAAGCGTAATGCCCATCTTTCCAGCCAGCCGTGCCGCCGAGCGCCAGTTCCGGATCAGGCAGTCAAACCGGATCCGGTATTCCTCGTCGGAGAGAGGCTCCATGTCTATGCCGCTGTCCAGCCGCATGACCGGAATATCGCAGTTCACACAAAAACGCAGCGCCTTTTCAAACCGGACCATATAGTCTTCCAGGCTGCTGACCGATGGCGGAACGGCCCGGCACCAGGCCGCGTAGCATGCTGCATCTCTTGCTCCTGTTTGCTGATAAAGACAATCAAAAGTTGATCCATGGCGCCCCAAGAGCGCCGCCCATATCATACCATATACCGTTTCATTCCAAAAGGAAAAAAATCCCCTATCATCCTCTGTGAGCGGCAAAAGCTGGTCGTTCATCGTAGATGATCCTCTGCTTCGAATTGCCAAAGCCACAAATAGTTGATTTCAGTATTGGATTCATAAATACTGAGTATGGAAAAAGGCAGAAAACATATCATCTCTGTCTTCTGAACCCGGAAGAAAAAAGGCTTCTTGTTATACTCAGTGAAAGCAATATCCTGAAGGCGGAAGGTAAATGAGATCATCCGCCCAGGCAGGTAAATCGCCCTTTGGGGCGAATATTATTAAGGGGTCACGCTGCGGCCTTGGAACTTTATTTTTTGAAATAATCTTCCATGGCATGAAAAGAGGATGATAAAATGCAGATGAGGAAAAATCAGGAAACCGATCTTCAGGAAATGATAGCAATCTGGAATGAAGTAGTGGAAGACGGCATGCTGATTCGGAGGGAACGATGAAGAAGAACTACCGGAAAACGTTGATCGCCTGTTATCTGGCTTTCATCACCCAGGCCATCTGCGCCAACTTTGCCCCGCTGCTGTTTCTGAAATTCCATACGGATTATACCATTTCCCTGGGGCAGATTGCTCTGATCCCGACGGCTTTTTTCCTGACGCAGCTCCTGGTGGATGTTTTCTGTGCGCGGTTTGTGGATTCCATCGGCTACCGGCGGAGCGTGGTGGCTTCCGAAGTGGCGGCCAGTCTCGGCCTGGCGGGTCTTGCCGTTCTTCCGGATCTGTTCGCAGACCCGTTTGTCGGGATCATGATCTGCGTTGTGATCTATGCGATCGGCAGCGGCCTGATTGAAGTACTGGCCAGTCCGATCGTGGAAGCCTGCCCCTTTGAGCACAAGGACGCGGTCATGAGCCTGCTGCATTCCTTTTACTGCTGGGGAGCTGTGGGTGTGATTATGCTGTCCACGCTGTTCTTTGCGGTGTTCGGGATTGAACACTGGAAGTGGCTGGCCTGCATCTGGGCGCTGATCCCGCTGTACAATATCTGGAATTTCGCCACATGCCCCATCGAGCGGCTGACAGAAGAAGGAAAAGGCATGACCATCCGGGCGCTGTTCAAACTGCCGATTTTCTGGCTGGCGATTCTGCTGATGGTTTGTGCCGGAGCCTCTGAACTGGCTATGGCACAGTGGGCTTCCGCGTTTACCGAGGCGGCGCTGGGCTTTACAAAGACGGTAGGCGATCTCACGGGGCCTTGCCTGTTTGCGGTTACCATGGGAATCTGCCGGGTGATCTACGGCAAGTTCGGCCCGAAGCTGGATCTGACAAAGTTTATGATCGGATCGGGTCTGATGTGCCTGTGCTGCTACCTGCTGGCCAGCCTGTCAAAAAACGCCATTCTCGGATTGATTGGATGTGTTTGCTGCGGTTTCTCCGTTGGTATTATGTGGCCCGGAACAATCAGCATCACTTCTCCTCGCATTCCGAAGGGAGGGACGGCGCTGTTTGCCCTGCTGGCGATGGCGGGTGACCTGGGCGGTGCTTTCGGGCCAAGCCTGGTCGGGACTGTAACCCAGCAGACAGGAGATAATCTGCAGTCCGGCATGTTGGTAGGAAGTGTTTTCCCGATCATATTGATTTTTGCTCTGATCCTGCTGACCCTAAAAGCGAAAAAAAGCAACGGATTCAAACATTTTGGGCGATAAATGTAAGCTTTGGTTGGTGGACGATATATATCAGTTCTTCTATAATATGTTACGGACAGTTGCTAATGTATGAGATGGCGGCGTCTGATATCATATAGAAGGGAACCAATGCTATGATGGTCGAAACCAGGCATCTGTGCAAGAAGTACGGCAGCAAAACCGCCGTGGATGATCTGAACCTCACCATTGCGGAAGGTGAGCTGTTCTCTCTGCTGGGCGTAAATGGGGCGGGAAAAACCACCACCATTCGTATGCTTTCCTGCCTGTCCACCCCGACATCAGGAGAAGCGTTTGTTTCAGGCTGCAATTGCGCGTCACAGGCCAAAGAGGTGAAACGGATCGTCGGCATCTCCCCGCAGGATACCGCTGTAGCGGATCATCTGACGGTGCTGGAAAACCTCACCTTCATGGCGGATCTGTATGGCTTTTCCAAAGAGAAAACCGAACAGAAGGTTGCCCAAATGATCGCCGATTTCAGGATGGAAGAAGTGGCGAACCAGCGGGCAAAGTCTCTTTCCGGCGGATGGAAACGCAGGCTGTCCATCGCCATGGCGCTCATCAGCGAACCAAAGCTGCTGTTTCTGGATGAACCGACCCTCGGGCTGGACGTCCTCGCCCGCAGGGAGCTCTGGCGCGTCATTGAAGGGCTGAAGGGCATGATGACCATTGTGCTGACTACACACTATATGGAAGAAGCCGAGCATCTTTCAGATCGGATCGCAGTGATGATTTCCGGCAGGATCGCCGCCTGTGGGACGCTGGCGGAAATCAAAACCGCCGCAGGAGCAAAAGACCTTGAAAGCGCGTTTGTGACCATCGCGGAGAAAGAAGGCGCGATATGAACAGAATCATCACATTCTCCCGGAGAAATCAGAAGGAGATTCTACGCGACCCTCTGAGCTATATCTTTTGTCTTGCGTTTCCGCTGGTGATGCTGGGTGTCATGACTGTGCTCAACGCCAGCATTCCCAAAGAAGCAGGAATGACCGTCTTCCGCATCGAAAATCTGTCAGCGGGCGTAGCCGTGTTCGGTCAAACCTTTGTCATGCTCTTTACGGCGCTGACGGTTTCCAAAGACCGTGCGGGCTCCTTCCTGGTCAGGCTGTATGCCACACCCATGGAATCCATCGATTTTGTGATCGGGTATATGCTGCCCATGCTGATCATCAGTTTGGTGCAGACTGCGCTGATCTATGTGGTATCTCTTATCATATCGTGGATCGTTGGTACTGCGCTGAATCCGCTGGGATTGCTCCTGTCCCTGCTGACGCTGATTCCCTCCGCACTGATGTTCATCGGCTTTGGCATGCTGTTCGGGACGCTTTTCAGCGAAAAATCCGCGCCGGGATTATGTTCGATCATCATTTCGTTGGGTTCATTCCTGGGCTGCATATGGTTTGACGCGGATGCAACCGGCGGTGCAATGCTGAGCATCTGCAAGGCGCTGCCCTTTTACTACTGCACCCGCTCCGCCAGAAGCGCTGTTGCGCTGCATTTCACAACAGACGGTTGGACGATTCCTTTCCTGATTGTTTCAGCCTGCGCTGTCGTGTTGATCATTGTCTCATCCCGGGTATTCAGCGCCAGAATGAAAGCGGATCTGGCATAGGAGGATGTATGTTTTCGGAAAATCTTTTGCAGTTGCGCAAGATGGCGCAGATGACCCAGGAGGACGTCGCCGAGAAGATCGGTGTGACCCGTCAGGCCATCGCCAAATGGGAGTCCGGCGAATCCATGCCTGATCTCACCACAGGGAAAAAGCTCGCCGAAGTGTTCGACGTCACCCTGGACGAGCTGGTACAGTTTGAGGCCGGCGAACTCGGCAATCTGCTTGTTCCCCCAAAGGGTAAGCATCTTTTTGGTATCGTGACCGTCGGTGAAAAGGGACAGATCATCATCCCTGCAAAGGCAAGGAAAATTTTTCAGATTTCCGCGGGAGATCAGCTCGTTGTATTGGGCGACGAGAATTCAGGATTGGCCCTCATGAAATCCGAGAACTTCCTGCATATTGCAAACCTGATCAGAAAGCAGGCAACGGAAGACTGATCCCAGGCAGCTCACATCAAATCGATAATCAGGACGAATCCCGTCCAGGCTTCTGGAAAGAACATCCGGATAGGCTGCACGTCCCCTGTTTGACGCCTACGTTTTCGCCAAAACACCGGGCCCAAACAGGCAAGGTCATGATTTGGCAGCTCCGCTCTCTGAGGATTCCTCTGCAATTCGTAAAATGGCCCCGTTCCCAAAGCGGGAACGGGGCAGAATTACGCGGGGAATGGATTATACCAGCTGGCGGCGGGCTCTTTCCTTTTCGGCAGCCTCATCATCCGCGGGATACCACATGGGATCCACCAGATGCACGGCACACGCTTCGCCCTGCGAGAAGGTCACGCGGTGAGGCGTCTGTACCTTCAGAAGCTGATCTCCCACCGGCACCAGGTACTCCGTCCGGTCTGTCAGGAAGATCCGCTTCTCAATATGGGAAGCAAATCCGCCTTCGCCGGGCCCGGTCAGAGAAATCTCGTTCGGCCGGGTGGCTACCACCATTTTCTTCGCCGCATCCTGGGGAATCTGCAGATCCAGCGCCTGTTCCCCGTGGCCGGCCGGGTAGGCTTTCCCATCCCGGATTTCCACGTTAATGAAGGTGCTCTCGCCCAGGAAGTTATGCACAAAACGGTTGCACGGCTTGTTATACAGATTCTCCGGCGTATCAATCTGCATGATTTTTCCCATGTCGCAGACCATCATCCGGTCGGAGATGGCCATGGCTTCGCTCTGATCGTGGGTGACAAAAATGATTGTAAAATTGAATTTCCGCTGCAAGGCCTTGATCTCAAACCGCATGGTTTCCCGAAGCTTGGGATCCAGATTGGAAAGCGGCTCATCCAGCAGCATCACTTTGGGATTGGTTACGATGGCCCGCGCCAGCGCAATCCGCTGCTGCTGGCCTCCGCTCAAATCCCCGGGGAAAACGTTCTCCAGCCCGGTGAGGCTGGTGTGATGAAGCGCCTCGTTCACCCGTTTGGTGATTTCCGTCTTGTTGACCTTTTGAATTCTCAGCGGGAATGCCACATTTTCAAATACATTCATGTGCGGCCAGACGGCGAACGCCTGGAATACCATGCCCAGACCGCGCTCCTCCGGCGGAACATAGAGGTTTTTCCTGCTGCTGGAAACCAGCCTGCCGCAAAGCTCGATCTCCCCTTCGGTCAGATCCTCAAATCCGGCGATCATCCGCAGCGTGGTGGATTTTCCGCAGCCGGAGGGCCCCAGGAAGGAAAAGCATTCCCCTTCATGAACGCTCAGGTTGAAATCGTCCACCGCCACGATATCCCCCAGGGTTTTCGTGGTGAATCTTTTGGTTACATGATTCAGTATAATCTGATCCGCCATGCATTACACCCCCTTCTTATCCTTGGTCAGCTTGGTGACCAGGGTGTTCAGGATAATGATGATGCCGATGGCCACCGTCGCCAGGGCCGCCGCCTGCGGAATCATCCCGGCATCGCGCAGGGAGTAGATCTGTACGCCCAGGGTCCGGGTGTATGGCCCGTACAGCAGGATGGAGGTGGTGACCTCGCGCATGGCCGGCAGGAAGATCAGGAAGAATCCGGACACCATGGCCGGCCGGATCAGCGGCAGCGTGATATCCGCCAGACTTTCGGTATGGCTCGCCCCGCAGACCCGGGCCGCTTCCTCCAGGGAAGAGTGCACCTGCAGCAGCGCGGCGGAAGATGTCTTCATGCTGAAGCTCAGATATCGGGCCAGATAGGCGACCAGAATAATCCAGATCGTATTGTACAGGTTGATTCCGGCGATCCGCCCGCTCCAGGCCAGAATGACGCCGATGGACAATACCGTTCCGGGAATGGCGTATGGCAGCATGGAAACCACTTCCAGCACGCCTTTTCCTTTGGGCTTGATCTTCTGCACCACATAGGCCACCAGGGTCCCGAGGAACATGCAGATAATGCCTGCGGTGATGGATACGAACAGGGAGTTCCGGATGGATGCGATGGTTCCGTTGGCCGAGAACACCTTTTCGTACTGGGCAAAGGTAAAGTTCTTGAACTCCAGCGGCAGGCCGTACGCCTTGAGGAAGGAGATCAGCACGATCATCACCAGGGGTACGATGACGATCATGACCAGCGTCAGGATGGCAAGCAGCAGCAGCGGAATCTTGGCGCCGCGAAGCTTGATCAGGGTCGGACGCATGGATTTGCCCTTGATGATATCATAGCTTCCGGCGGAAAGAATCCGGTTCTGCAGAATCAGGGCCAGGGCCACGACAACCACCAGCATGACGGAGATGGCTGCGCCCTGACGGATCCCGTCAAAGGATCCGCCGGAGTTGTAGATCACTTCGTAGATCCGGGTGGGCAGGGTGTAAATCCGCTTGGCATATCCCAGAATCGCGGGTACACCGAAGTGGGCCAGGGAGGTGGTCAGAATCAGCAGCGCACCGGCCGAGATGGCGGGCTTGACCAGCGGGAGCGTGATCTTCCAGATCACCTGGCGCTGTTTCGCGCCGGCGATCCGGGCGGATTCCTCCAGCGTCGGGTCCATGCGCTCCAGGGCGGAAACCACCTGCATGAACACAAAGGGGAAGTAATAGCTGACTTCCACGAACACGATGCCCCAGACGGAGTTGATGTTGATGGGCATGGAGCTCAGGCCGAAAACCTGCACCAGCCATTTGTTGATGTATCCGCTGCGCCCGTTGAACATCATATCCCAGGCCATGGCGCCCAGGAAGGGCGGGAACATATAGGGAATATTGAACAGCGCCCGCATCAGCCCTTTGGCCGGAATGTCGCTCCGCCCCAGCAGCCACGCATAAAAGACGCCCATGATGGTTCCCAGTACCGTCGTCAGGGCGGCGATTTTCAGGGTATTCCACATGGCCCCCAGGTTATTCGGTTCCGTCAGCTGTTCCACGAACATACGGACGTCCAGCTTTCCTTCAAAAAAGAAAGCATTGTAGATGATCATGAAAATGGGGACGACCACGATGATCAACAGCAGCACAAAGCACAGCGCGGTCATGATTTTATCCATGTTCAGGCGCTTCCGCCCGTCTACGGCCGCGAGCTCCGCGCTGACGCCTCCGTATTTTTTCATGCCGTTTCAGCTCCTTTCTTCAGGGGATAGAAGCGGGTGTTCAGGAAGCGGATTCCAACGGTTTCCCCCTCCTGGGCAATCCCCCTTGTGCGGGCGTCCAGCATGCTCTGCTGGACCCGGACCTGCCGAGACCCAAGGGAGAGAAAATAATTGTATTCGCTGCCCAGGAAAACCCGGGAATCCACCCTGGCCTTCAGGGGAGAATTTTTGTCGAACACGACGTCGTTCGGCCGAACGCCCATCTCATATCCGCCGGCCGCCGCCTCAGGAGGCACCTCGCCGGGATAGGCGATTTTTTCCCCGCAGTCCAGCATCATCTGCGCTCCGTCTTTCACCACGGGAATAAAATTGGATACGCCGATAAATTCAAAAGTGAAGCGGTTTGCGGGGCGCAGAATGATTTCTTCATCCGTGCCGTACTGACAGAGGACACCGTTCTGCTCCATGATGGCCATTTTATCGCAGAGCTGCAGGGCTGACTGCTGGTCATGCGTAATGTAGAGGATTGTCGCGTTCAGCCGCTTCTGAATCATCCGGATCTCCAGCAGCATTTCTTCCCGCAGCTTCGCGTCCAGATTGGTGATCGGCTCGTCCATCACCAGCACATCGCTGTCCACCACCAGCGCCCGGGCGATGGCCACCCGCTGCTGCTGACCGCCGGAAAGCTGATTGGGCAGATGATTGGCGTATTCCGTCATGTGCACCTGTTCCAGCGCGCGCATGGCGCGTTTGCGGATTTCATTCTTCGGGACGCGCTGCTTTTTCAGCGGATAGCTCACGTTTTCCACCACCGTCATGTGGGGCCAGACGGCATAATCCTGAAAAACAATCCCTATATTTCTTTTTTCCGCCGGTACGTTGATCCGCTTCTGCGCGCTGTACAGCACCCTGTCTCCCACGGTGATGGAACCTGTCTCCGGCTTGATCAACCCCAGAAGCGCACGGACCAGCGTGGTTTTTCCGCAGCCGGAGGGACCGACCAGACAAACGATGGTTCCGCTTTCGACGTTCAGCGAGAAATGCTCCAGCACCGTATTGGATCCGTAGCGGAAGGTGATATCTTCAAATTTTACATTTGCCATCGATTCTTCTCCTTGCGCCTGTTTCCGTATTTCTTATTGCAGATGAAAAACGGGCATGTCCGTTTATGGGAAACGGGCATGCCCGGTCCAGGGTCGGACATTACTTTCCGAAAATCTCGTTAAACTTGTCCAGATAGCCCTGGAGATTCTCACCCAGCTCGGTATAATCGACTTCCATGTTGATGGCCGCGATCGCGGAGGTATCCACCTTCATCTCTACATCGTCGCGCACAGAAACCAGGTTGTTTTCTACCAGCACTTCCTGTCCTTCCTTGGAAAGGATGAAGTCCATCAGCAGTTTCGCGTTCTCCTCGTTGGCGCAGCCCTTGATCATGGCGATGGGGCTGGTCATGGTGATCACGTCTTCCGTGGTATAGTGGAACATCATGGGGGAGCCTTCCGCGATCAGATTGGCGGAAACGTAGTCCAGGCAGATCCCGACCTGATAGGAAGCGTCCGCTACGCGGTTATGGGTTGCGGTGGTGCCGCTCTCCAGTTCCACGCCGTTATCCCGCAGCTTCTGGAAATATTCGGGACCGTACTTCTCGGACTGCATCATGGCAGCCATCCAATACTTGGTGGTGGAAGCCTGCGCCGGGTCGGTCATGATAATCTGGCCCTTCCACTTGGGATCGAGCAGATCGTTCCAGGTCTTCGGGGCATCCGCCTCGTCCACACCGATAAACCAGGCGATTCCCATGGTGACCAGACGGCCGGCGGTGTAGTATCCTTCGGGATCCATGTATTCCTTGGCAATGTGTTCGGTTTCGGGGGAGATATAGGGCTCCAGCCAGCCGTTGGCCTTGAAGACTTCGTAGTCAGAAGGATCGCCCAGCCAGACCAGGTCACTGGCGATCTGGCCGCCATCCTGCGCTTCCGTGGTCATCTTGGTGACCAGCTTGCCGCCGCCGGCGTAATAGTACTCCATATCCACGGTCGGATACTTCTCTTCAAAAGCCTTTTCGATGGCCTGGAGCTGAGCTTCCTGCATGGACGAATAGAGCATTACCTTTCCGCTGGGTTCAGCGGAAGCAATGGAAGCCAGGGACAGCACCATTACCATGGCCAGGAATAACGCAACTGCTTTCTTCATAAATCTTCCCTCCATATTTTCAATTTTGGAAACCGATAAGATTATAGTCGAGACCATTCCTGTTGTCAAGAAAAAATGTACAATTCGGGAGATTTTTGTCCGAAGAATGACTGCTTGTGGCACAGCAACTGCCATAAGTTCTCAGCGATCTCAATTCTGTCGACCAGCGCCGCGATTATCATATGCTTGGCTTCGATGCGGGCCTTGTCGTACCGTTCAACCCAGGTCAATCCTGACCTCGAACAGTATCGCCGACACTTTAATATGCCAGCAAACTCAGTTTGCATCGTTTCGTTTCCTGCGCTATTATGTTTACGGATCATATTTGATCTATAATCCTATGATTATTCTGAATTAGATCATATTTTATCCGGAGATGACATATGAACGAGTATGTATGGGAAACGACAGAGGAAATCAACCTGCAGGTGGCAAAACGCCTTAGCAGAATCCGAAAGCGCCGTGGCATCACGCAGGAACAATTGAGCGAACAATCCGGTGTCAGTTTTGGCAGCATCAAGCGATTCGAGCGGACCGGCCAGATTTCACTGCTCTCGCTGACAAAGCTCGCCGCAGCGCTGGGTTGCGCGGATGAAATCCGCCACCTGTTTGAATCTGTGCCTTATGGCAGCATCGAGGAGGTCATCCGTGAACGGAAATAGATTGGAAGTGACTTTTCATGGTCAGGATGCATTGTTTCGTGGATGAGCAGGGCTATGCACTGGACATCTCTGATCAGCGAATGCACCATGAGATCTATCTGAACGACACCAGGAAAACCTCACCGGAAAAGCTGAAAACAGTGGTGCGACATCCGATCAGGAAAAAAGAGAGATTCCTCTACTGACTGATTGAATAGCAGGTGAAAAACTTCCGACAGAAAAAATTGAATGCTGTCCAGAGACAGATTCTGGGGTGAACCCGTAGTTCTCCGCTGAAAATGACTTTGATCCGACCATTCCATTGACGTCTGATCAGGGCATCCAGATATTTTTTCCGTTCAATCATATGATATCCCTCTTTCTTTCGGAGGTTACTTGCAAATGCGAGCAATTTCCGAAAGAAAGTGTGTCATATTTAGTATCCTGAATCAAGAAAAAATTCAAACAAAATATCATCACGGTGAACCGTTCATGCTGTTGATGGATGTCCCTGGTATAAAAATCTATCGCTTCAAATTCATTGGCAAACGATCCTGGGTTGCAGATGGAAATGCGGTTTGAGAATATATCTATCTCATGCTGTACGGAGAAATCATAACGTGCATGGGCAAAACTGTTGAGGCTTTGTTCATGCATGATTGCAGTTGCCGGAATGTCGGGGTGGCTCCCTGGAGGCCGTTCCGGTCAATATCCTTGATGAGATCATTGATCTTCTTCAGCGTCTTCTTATCCTGGGATTGCCAGTACAGGTAATCCTCCCATGCCTCGTCAGACCATTCTTTTCGCATGATTTTACTCCTCGATCAGTTCGTGCTCATGCCCTTTTCCGGCATACAGCTGATCAAAAGATCGATCCAGCTTGGCAAGGTACTGTGAATTTCGAATCGCTTTTTCCATGAGGTTGAAGCGTTCAAGGCTTAGAAGGATAAAGGCCGCTTAAACCTGCCCCCGGATTTCCACATGGGAGACATACGCCAGCATGATCTCCCGCCAGACGTTCAGCCGCTCCGGATCCGGGGTGTGAAAGCCCTGGAAGGGCACCGTCTCCCGGTCTGTAAAGGGCTGCAGGAAGTATCTCTCCGCCCCCCGAATCCATGCCCCGATGCCGTGGAAGCTGTCGTCGTCATGCAGCTCGGCGACCACCGTGGTGCGGAATTCGAAAGGAACGGCCCCGGAGAGCAATATCCTTACGCTCTCCCGGATCGGGGACAGATCGAAGACGCTCAGGCCCACCGTTTCCGCGTACCGATCCGGGCTGTTTTTGATATCCATGGCCACATATTGGGCCAATTCTTCCTCCAGGACCTTTTGCAGAAACCGGGGATGGGTGCCGTTGGTATCCAGCTTCACCGGATAACCCAGGGCTCGGATCTCCCGCAGCAGGTCCAGATTGTCCGCCCGCAGCAGGGGCTCGCCGCCGGTGACGGCCACCCCTTCCAGCAGCCCCTGACGTTTTTCCAGAAAGGAAAGCAGTTCCTCCTTCGTCATCACGGGCCGAGCCGTTCCGTCCACCAGTTCGCTGTTGTGGCAGAAGGGGCAGCGCATGTCGCATCCCCCTAAAAACACCGTGCAGGCCACCTTTCCCGGATAATCCAGCAGGGTCATTTTCTGCAGCCCGTAAATGCCTGTCATTCCTTCGATCCTCCGATCCCGGTTTCGTCCAGATGAAAAAGCGCAGCCGAAAGGCCGCGTTTTTTCGTTTTTCAGGGGAAACGCGCCGTATCCAACCGACGCTTTTTTCGCTCTCTTTTCGACAGCAGGATCCGCCGCCCCATCTGCGCTTTACAGCAGATGCCTGCGCAGCTCTTCCCCGCTCAGGGGGCTCAGGTCCGCCGGCGGCACGTCAAAGAGCGTAATGCAGCCCTTCTGCCCCCGGGCATGGGCCTTCCCCACCGCCCTGGCGCAGGCCAGCAGCACGGATCCCGTAAATTCCGGATTGGAATCCAGGTTCAGCGAGAAGGACATGACATGCCGGTGATCCCCGTGGGTCTTCCCTGAACGGATCACCTGTCCTCCGTGGGGCATTCCGCTGTGATCCCGGTTCATCTCCTCCTCGGTGATGAAGGTCACCGTGGTATCGTAGTCCGCAAAGTAGTCCGGCATGGTCCGAATGGCCTGGGCAATCTTTTCCCTGTCCGCTCCGTCCTCCGCCACCACATAGCATTCCCGCAGGTGCTTCTGCCTCGCTGTCAGGTCCGGCGTCTCCCCCGCCAGAATCCGGTTCACCGCCTCATCAATCGGCACGGTGTACTGCCTGGCATCCTTCACGCCGGGGATACGGCGGATGGCATCGCTGTGCCCCTGGCTGACGCCCCGGCCCCAGAAGGTGTAATCCTTCCCGGCCGGCAGCGCCGCGTTCATATACAGCCGGGCCAGAGAAAACAGGCCGGGATCCCATCCGCCGCTGATGAGCGCCGTATGCTCCGTTTCCAGCGCCGCCCTGTTCACCCGCTCGAAATGCTCCGGAATATGGGCATGGGTGTCAAAGGAGTCCACGACATTAAACAGCCGCGCAATCTGAGGGGTCATCTTCGGCAGATCCGTGGCGCTGCCGCCGCACAGCAGCATCACATCGATATCATCCGCGAAATCCTCAACCCGGTCCGTCCCGTGGACCGCCGCCATGGTCGCCGTCCGGACGTGGGCGGGATTCCGGCGGGTAAAGATTCCAACAAGTTCCATGTCCGGGTTGTGCTCGAGCGCCAGCTCCACGCCGCGCCCCAAGTTGCCGTATCCGTAAATACCGATGCGCATGCTTTTTTCCTCCCTCTCTCCGTTTCGTTCCGGTTCTGTTTTGTCTTCTTCGCCTTTTTTGCGCTCCGCCGGGCCCGCGTTCAGCTTCGCCCCGATCGGCCTGCTTCCTCCGGTCTTTTTATCCCTTCAGGAGGTCCTTCATGTCATAGACCCCCGGCTCCTTCCCCATCAGGAAGGCCGCCGCCTTCAGGCTGCCGTCGGCAAAAACGCCCCGGCTATGAGCTTCATGCCGCAGGGTCAGGGTTTCATTCCGGGTTCCGATGATGACCTCGTGAATCCCTACGGTATTCCCCATGCGGACAGCATGAATCCCCACATCCTCCGGCTGCCGCCTGCCCGCGCCGCTCCGGCCCAAAACCGCGTTAGCCGCCGGCCGGACATCCTTTACCGCGCCGAACAGCGCCAGCGCCGTTCCGCTGGGTGCGTCCAGCTTCCGGTCATGATGCTGCTCCAGAATTTCCACCTCCGCGTCCGGAAACAGCGCCAGCGCCTGTTTGACCAGATCCGTCAGCACCGCGATCCCCAGGGAATAGTTCGCCGCCAGAAACAAAGGAATCTCCTTTGCGGCCGCCATGATCTGTGCCTTCTCTTCTTCCGTCTGCCCCGTGGTCGCCAGAACCAGCGGCAGCTTCCGCTCCTTTGCGAAGGCCAGCAGCTCCCCTGTCAGGCTGTGATGGCTGAAGTCAATGATCACATCCGCGTCCGCCCGGCAGTCGGCAAAGCGCCTGACGCACATACCGTCGGCGTTTTCCGAGGCCGGATCCACACCGCAGACGATTTCCGCGTCCGGGCGCCGCGACACGCTGTCCCGCACCTCCCGGCCCATATGCCCTTCGTATCCGGTTAAAATGATCTTCATGCCAGCCGGGCCTCCTCCATCATGCGCATGAGCCTGTCCGTCTTCTCTTCTTCCATGGGCACCAGGGGCAGGCGAACCTCGTTCTTTCCGTATCCCAGCCGGGCGCATACCGCCTTGACGGGGATCGGGTTGGTTTCGGACATGAACCCGTTCATCACGTCCAGCAACCGGAGCTGCAGCGCCTCCGCTTCCCGGGTTTTCCCCGCGAACCACAGCTCGCAAAGCCGGGTCATCTCGCGGGGCAGCACGTTGCTGGCGACGGAAATAACGCCCAGCGCCCCCAGGCTCAAGATGGGCAGCGTCTGATCGTCATTCCCTGAATAGATGGCCACCTGATCCCCGCAAAGCTTCCTGATCCGCGCCACCTGGCTGATGTTGCCGCTGGCTTCCTTCACCGCAGCGATCCGGGGATGATCCGCCAGGGCGGCCACCGTCTCCGGCAGCATGTTCAGCCCCGTCCTCCCGGGCACATTGTACAAAATGCAGGGCCTGTCACTGGCGTCCGCGATAGCCCGGTAATGGGCTTCCAGGCCCCGCTGAGTGGTTTTATTATAATAGGGAGTCACCAGCAGCACCGCGTCGGCCCCCGCATCGCAGGCAGCCCGGGTCTTCCGAATCGCCGCGGCGGTATCGTTGCTGCCCGTCCCGGCGATCACCTGAACCCGGCCTTTCGCCGTTTCCACCGCCAGGGCAATGAGCCGCCCGTGCTCCTCCGCCGACAGGGTGGAGCCTTCCCCCGTGGTCCCCGCCACGATCAGGGCCGCTACTCCTTCCCGGATCTGATATTCGATCAGCCGGACAAACGCCTCCTCATCCACCTTCCCGTCCCGGAAGGGGGTAATCAAAGCCGTCCCGACACCTGTGAAAATGCGCTGTTTCATCCTTTCACACCTCTCATCAGGATTTCCCCTGCATCTTACCGCAAGTCATCCTGCTCCGTCAAGGGGAAACAAAACAGATACAAACAGGGCGGATCAGGGGAAACGGGACGGGGCGCCCGATTGTTTTCCGAATAAAAAAAGCAAGGCGCAAGGGGAGGCCTTCGCCTGCCAATATTCCCGTGATGAAAAGAACACAAGCCCCCTTACGGAGGCTTGTGCCTATATGGAGGATAGGGAGGTCTGACACTTGAAGTGTCAGGGAAAAGGGTTGCGTTCCGGAAGAAACGAAGTCCTTCCTTCCCGCATCATGATTATATCGGTTCTGTGTGTCCGTTTTGTGAACATCACTTGAAAACTGGCCGAAAAGCATGTATCCGGACTGTGGGGTTAAGGCGCCGGAGTAAGCGTCGGTTCCGGGGTCATGATCCCGGGAACCAAACTCTCCTTCTCCACCGGCGCCGGCGTCTCCGCCGGTTCTGTCATTTCCGGCTCCGGCGTCACCGCCGCAAGCGCCTCCATCGTCTTTTGATCCGCAACCCCGCTGGCATAAACGCCGATGGATTTCTGGAACTGCTTCAGGGCATTCTCCGTCCCTTTCAGCATCTTGCCGCCCGCGTATCCGGTATAGAAGCCCAGATCCTGCAGCCGCCGCTGCAGCCAGTATACTTCCGGCCCTTCGCTGCCGTTTTTCAGTTTGCGGGTCATCTGAGGGATTTTCTCCGGCTCATAGGCGGGTTCCGGTGTAGGAACCGGCGTTTCCACCGGCACGGAAGTGCCTTTCTTCAGCGCAGGCAGCTTCAGCGCGTCCCGCAGCTCCGGATCCGAAGGCAGATCCTCCCGGATGGACACAACCGTCCCCGCTCCGATGTTTTCATAGACCCATTTTGCGTCCGCCACAGTCAGCCGAATACACCCATGGCTGGCCCGGTTTCCCAGCATTTTATAGCTGGAGATTTTCATGGCGTCCAGGTCCACCGCCGTGTAAATGACCGAATGGAAGGCGATATTGGAATTGATCCGGGTCCAGTACCGGGCGTAGCTGTTCCCCCATTTGGGAAAGACGCACCACTTCGCATGCCGCCCGTTCAAGACCCAATCTCCCACATCGGAGGGATTGGCCTTGGTCCCCGTAGAGCAAAGCATCCGCCGCACCGGGACGGTATGCTGGCCGTTTTCGTCCAGGGCATACACCGTGGTGACCTGATTGGTCACGTCCACCGTCATCGCGTAGGGCGGCGGGGTGGGCTCCGGGGTGGGCTTCGGCGTCGCGTCCGGCATCACGATCCCCGGATCGTTGAATATCACGTTCCAGGTCGCTTCGTCCACCTGGCCGGTAGCAGCCATGCCGTTCTGGGACTGAATGGCCTTGACCGCCCGCAGGGTCTGTTTCGCAAAGTTTCCGCTGATAGGCCCCCCGTAGTATCCCAGGCTGGTCATGCGGGCCTGCAGCTGCTTTACTTCCTGTCCCCGTGAACCGCTCTTCAGCTTCTTCGTAAAGGCAACGGACGTCGGGAGGTCACTCCCGTTCTCCCCGTCTCCCACCAAAAACCCGGACAGATCCGCGTCCTCTTCCTCGGTCTGCTTTGCCGCGGCAGCGGACCCGTAGATCGCTTCCAGCGTCCGGACATCCGCCGCTCCCGTTGGGCTCAGCCCCATGGCTTCCTGGAAAGCACGGATGCTTTTCTGCGTGTTCTCCTTATAGCTGCCGGTCACCTTTCCGGTATAGTATCCCAGTTCCGTCAGACGGGTCTGCAGTTTCCGAACCTCTTCGCCGCTGGATCCAAAGCGCAGCGGACGGTAACGGGCAGAATAGATAAGGCCCTGGGTTTCCGGATCGGCCATACCGGTCTCTTCCAGGCCATAGTCCTCCTGAAAGCTTTTGACCGCCGCCCGGGTCCCTTCCCGGTAACGGCCGGACAGGTTCCCCGTATAGTACTGCAGTTCCTTGAGCCGGGTCTGCAGCGCCAGCACCTCGTCCCCTTCGTCTCCGTATTGCAGGGTCCGCCCTTCCAGGACTTCCTCCTCCAGGTCAGATTCCTCCGGGAGACTTTCCTCCTGCGCCTCTCCGTCCTCCTCGTCCGCCAGCGGAACGGCTTCTCCCTCCGCTTCCGCCGAATCCGGCAGGATTTCCGCCCGCTCTTCGGTTTCGGCCACTCCTGCCGGGACTGCGTTTTCCCCCTGTCCCGTCAGCGAAATCATGATCAGGCTCACGGCCAGCACAAACATCATCCATCGTTTCATCCGCATCACCTCACACAAGTGATGCGAAGATTTTAACATTTTTGTAATTAAATTGCAAGATTTTTGATCAAAAAAGAGCGGGCTGCCAACCCGCTCTCTCTGTTATTCTTCTCCCTTATTTGTAAAGGTCTTCGACCAGTCCATGGTTTCCTGCTCTCCGTACCCGGCCGGGAAATTCCCCGCCTGCCGCAGGATGAAGCCAAGATCGAGATTGAAGTTCACGCTGTCGCTGGCCACGGCAAAGCTGTCCGTTTCGGCTTCCGTCCCCTCCGTTTCCAGCAGGCTGCTGGCAATCAGGGGGATGTCCGTCCGGTGCCGGGTCGGCTTCACTTCCGCCGGCGCGGTCACCCGCAGGGTATACACCGCGGGATACACCTCCCGGAAGAAGTACAGCCCATACTGGTCGGTCTCTGTCTCCGCCACGGCCTCGCCGTTGCGGATCAGCTCCACCTTCACATGGGGAATCCCATACTCTCCGCCGTCCTGCAGGCCGTTTTCGTTCACGTCCAGCCAGCACATATCGCCAATGGTCCCAGGCAATACGGCCCCGATATTCAGGCTTAACTGGTCCTGCCCCATGGTCAGGACGATGGCCCCCGAGGTCCCCTGCCGGCCGTCGGTCTCTTCCAGAATGGAGATCAGTCCGCCCGCCAGCCGTTCATCATCCGGCTCCGCCGCCACCGCTCCTTCCGGCAGTTCCGCCCGGATCCGATAGACCCCCGGCATCAGCCCGGTAAACCGCCATGCTCCGTCCTCTCCGGTGGCCGTCCGGTCCAGGATGGTTCCATTCTCGTCCATCAGGGTCACCGCCGCGTTCGCCAGGTTTTCCGCGCCGCTGCCCCGGTCGATCCACGTTCTTCCGCCCAGAGCGGTATACCGTACCAACCCCAGCATCAGGTCCGCCCGTCTCTCGCCCTCGGCCAGGGTCAGACCGGTCATGACGAGTTCTTTCCCGTCCTTCTCGAACGTGCTGTCCCCTTCCTTGGCCTCGTCGGTCTCCCCATCCATCCGGAAGGTCAGGCCGTAGCTTCCCGGGGGCAGACCGCGGGTTTCAAAGCTGCCGTCGCTGCCGGTGGTCAGTGTTTCCGCCGTCTCTCCGGTATCCTCATCGATCAGCGATATCGTATATCCCGCCGGGGTCTGCTCTTCCTCCTCCATGAGGCCGTTATTGTTTTCGTCCAGCCACAGCCGGCCATAGAGCCGCCCGGGCAGTACCGCTCCGATCTCCTGCTCTGTCCAGCTCTGTCCCATGGAAAGGGGCAGGCTGACCGTCTGGCTGTTTATGCCGCTGGCAATGGGCAGAGAAACCTTTCCCAGCCGGCTGACCGTCATGCCGTCCGGCAGCGTCAGCGTCAGGCTGTATCGATCCGGCCGCAGATCCTCCATCCGGAATGTTCCGTCCTCGCCGGTGATGATCGTCATCTCTGTCAGTTCGCTTCTTGCGGGAGTCAGGATCAGCGTCGCCCCGGAAAGGGGTTCCTCACCCGCGTCCTGATGGCCGGAGCCGTCATGATCGGCGAAAAGGATGCCGCTGATGGTTCCCAGCGTCAGTCCCCCGCACACCGGCACGGTTCTTTCATCCCCTGACCGGATCTCGAACCAGTCTCCCCGGCCGAGACGAGGATTCTCCTCCTCCGCGGCGGCAACCGTGTTGCCCCCTTCCGGATTCCGGGCAAACACCGCCCCTTCCGGAAGCTGATACTCCAGGAAATATCGCCCGGGCATCACGGCGTCAAAGAGGAACCCACCGCTCCCGTCGATCTCCGCCCGGAAGGCCTCGCCCTCTTCGCTCATGAGCCGAACCGTCGTCCCGATCAGCCCGCCTTCATCTCCGCCCTGCTTTCCATTGTCATCCCGGTCTGCGAACACCGTGCCGCTGACTTTCGCCGGACGGATCATGCCCGCGTCCATGCCGGCCACATCCGTCCCCAGGGGCACCCCGAAAGGCTCGGTGTATCCCTCGCCCCCCGTCCTGTTCAGCACCCGGTTGCCTTCCCCGGGCCTTGTAAACGCATACCCGTCCAGCGCCTGCATCCGCAGGATGTAGGTTCCGGGCGTCAGCCTGGTGAAGCTGTAGGTACCCCGGCTGCCGGTCTCTTTGGTTTCCAGTGTCTGACCCCGGCTGTCCAGCAAAGATACCGTGACCCCCTGGGCCACCTGCTCCCCGCCGTTTTGCATGCCGGAGAAATCATTGTCCAGATAAACCATGCCGCTGACGCTGCCGTAGTAGATGGCGCCCACATTGATTTCCCTGGTTTCCCCGTCCCCCAGGATCACGTCCTTCATGAAGTTTTCACGCCGGTTTTCCCGGGCCTCAAAGTGATTCCCGGCCTCGTCGTCCACCGTGACGGTAAAGTCGCTCCCATCCTCCGGCAGCACCGCCCGAATTTTGTAGGTATTGCCCCGCAGCCCGGTCAGCAGATACCGCCCGTCCACCCCGGAATAAGCCACGGCGATTTCTTCATCCCGGACCTGCTTAATGGCGGTCACCTTCACCCCCGCCATCGGCTGCTCCCCTTCGTCGTACAAACCGTTATAGTTGGCGTCCAGGAAGGCGATGCCGGTCACGCTGCCCATCCAGGTAAAACCGATATTCTGGTCCGGTTCATCCTCCCCGTCGTTCAGATCCAAGGTCTTCGTCGACTTGGATTTGCCCTCCGCCGTAAAAACGGACCGGTTCCTTCCCCCCGTTTTGCTGTACCGGGTAAACATCATCCCTTCCGGGGTATAGCTGATGAAATCGTAAAACCCCGGCCGCAGCCGGTACATCACCCAGTCTCCATTGGCATCAGAGTATGTCTCAAAGGTGAGGCCGTTCTTCTGGCCGCTCATCTGGATATGCGCGCCTGCCACCTTCGGTTCCCCGGCTTCCATGATGCCGTTGCCGTTCTCGTCCAGCCAGCAGGTGCCGCTGACCACCACCCCTTTGAGAAGGCCGATGCCCCGTTCCACGGTTTCCCCCGCCCGCACGGAAATCGGAGCGCTGTCCTGCACCGCCGAGGATGAGAAATCCATGATGGAGAAAATCAGTCCTGTCTCTTTGGATTTACGGTTGAACCCCCATTTTTCCGGCAGCGCCGCCCGAACCCGATAATCTCCGGGGATCAGGCCGGGCAGGGTTATTTCCCCGTTCTTGTCGGTACTGCCCCCCGTGACCACCTGATCCTCCCCGTTTACAAGATATACCGGAATCCCGGCGACCCCCACCTCATAGATGCCGCAGGCGCCGTTGTTATTCCCATCGTAAAAAACCTTCAGATGGAACGCTCCCGTATCCCCGCTGGCGCTGAGCAGGTTCACGTCCGGCGCGGGCGTGGTCTCCGCAGTGGGGACCGGGGTCAGGTTCAGCTCCGGGGTCGGTGTCGCCCGGGAACTCCGGGCAGATTCCACCTGCGCCTGAAAAAACTCCTCCTCCGGGATGTCCGTCGGAGACGGCTCCGCCTTCTCCACGGCGGAAGCCGAGGGCTCCGCATCCGTTTCCGGCGCTGAACCGTCCGTCACGGCCCCCTCCGTTTCCGCGGGCGCCTCCGCCTTTTTCGCGGGCAGAAGCACCGGAACCATTACGTTGCCCTCGATCCAGTCTACCGTCACCCAGGCTTCGCTCAGATCCCATCCGGGAGAAAACGTTTCCGCCATGGGCTCCAGCACAATCTGCTGATCCCGGTTCAGGGTCACCGTGTTCACTCCGGCCTGAATGACGCCGGCTTCAAGCCCGCCCTGGGTGACCCGGAAGGAACCCTCCAGCGGCACCTGTACCGCGGTTCCGTCCTCCGCCGTCCGGATGCCCCGCAGCCAAACGCCCAGGGTCATGACCTCCGCCGACGCGGGCAGCACGATCCCGACCGCCAGCAGCGCCGCCAGCAGCATCCATATCCATCGGGTCCATCGTCTCATGGCGTCAAAGGCCTCCCTTGTTTCCTTAGTTCAGCTTCACGCTGTGGCGGAATTTATCATATACATTGGAAATGTAAAACTCCGTATATCCCCTGGGATAGCTGACATGCAGACTGTACAGCGTCCGGTCCACACAGGCCACAATGATCCGCCCGGCGATTTCCGCCCCGGTTTCGGATACCGCCGCCTTGTAGTTGGCATAGACCCCGGTCGTCCCCAGGAAGGTGCGCTCCGCCGTATTGGAGGGAGAGAAGCTCCGCAGCGTCCCGTCTCCGGACAGAGTGTCCAGCATGCCCCGTACCTCCCTGGTCAGCTCGCTCTTGGTGTACTGCTTGTTCACCGGCACGGCCCGCACCGTCAGCGTGGCCGCGTAGTCCATGGAACCGTCCGGATTGGTCAGGGTGTACGTGTCCGAAACGGTGTCGTTAACCGTCCACCCGCTGGGCCCTTCAAAAGTCATGTGCAGGCTTGCAGCATCATAGGTCACGTAGCTGAAGCTCAGCGTGGGCAGAGGAGTGGGCGTGGGTTTGTCAATGGGATCGATGATCACCGGGGTGGCGCCGGCATACTCGCTCTGGATCACCGGAGCCGCCGTCACGGTATCCGCCTGGATCACCACTTCTTCCCAATCCCCGCCCTCTTCGGATCTGGGGTCATAGGATCCGTCGTCATAATCCTGCGGGCCCACCACTGTCGAGCCGAAAAGATCCTGTGCCGGTTCCCCGGTCACTGTTTCCGCGTTCCGCTGCGCCGGGGTCAGGGTGTCGAACACCTCCCGCTGCTGGCAGCCGGTCATCACCAGCGCGCACAGCGCCAGCATCAGGCACAGAACTTGCTTTCTCCGCATCTTTCTTTCCTCCCGTCGATCCCTTCTCCGGCGCCCGCCGGACGTTGTCCGTCTGTCTTACTTGCCTTCCTCCGTATAATTCGGATGATACACCCGCCGATCCAGCGAGAAGATCTTCTCGCTGAAGGCGCCCTCCGGCGTCTTCTCCCAGGCCCCCTTCATGGTGTTCATCCGGGCATCCATCATGTCGATCCAGTGCAGGGCTTCCGCCTCCGGGAACATGGGCGGCCGGGGACTGCCGTATTCCGCCTCCCCATGATGGGAAAGCAGCATATGCTCCAGCAGCACCAGAGGCTCCCCGGTCACGCCGGTTTGCTCCGCCGCTCTGTTCAGCAGGGTAATCCCCCGGACCAGATGCCCCAGCAGCTGCCCGTCCCGGGTATAGTCGGTGACATTGCCGTTTTCATCGCTCTCCAGCTCTTCCAGCTTGCCCAGATCGTGAAGAATGACCCCTGAAAGCAGCAGATCCCTGTTCAGCCAGGGGTACACCTCCAGCGCGGCCTTCGCCATGCGCAGCATATCGGTGGTATGGTGCAGAAGGCCGCCCCGCTCCGCGTGATGCATGCGCTGGGCCGCCGGAAACCAGGAAAGCCGTTCCCCCGCCATGGCCAGCATGGCTTCGGTCAGTTTCCGGAGGGAACGGTTGTCAAAGCCTGCCACCGTCTCCCGGATTTCCCGCAGCATGTCCTCCGGGTTCCGGGGGGCGGAAGGAACCAGCTCCTCCAGGGGGATCACCTCCCCCGCCCGGGGCGTCTGCCATTTTTCCACCCGCATCTGGATGCGGCCGTTATATTCCTGAACCAGGCCCCGCACCAGAATGGGCCGCCCGCTCTCCGGCACGGGCTGCGTTCCTTCCCAGTTCCAGATTTTCGCGTTGATTTCCCCTGTTTTATCCCCCAGGTTCAGATCCACGTAATCCCGGCCGTTCCGGTCCGTCTTTTTTTCCGCGCCCCGAACCAACAGATAACCTTCAAACCGATTGTCTTTCTCTAACCGGCATACCTTTTGCTGCTCCATGCCTGTTTATCCGCTCCCCCGTTCCCGCCCCGAAAGGAGGCCGGAACTGTATTGAAATCGAAAGCGCCCGTCAGAAGGGCGCTTCCCCTCCGCCGCTTCCGCCCCTGTATCCCGGGGTATCCTCCCGAGCCAGGTTTGCGAAGGTGGTCAGCTCGCCCAGCCAGGCCAGCTTCACCGTCCGCAGCGGACCGCTCCGTTGTTTGGAGATAAT
Organism: Clostridia bacterium; assembly: GCA_017512805.1. GTDB lineage: Bacteria > Bacillota > Clostridia > Christensenellales > Aristaeellaceae > Aristaeella. The sequence continues at coordinate 97,057 of JAFWES010000059.1, read as the reverse complement.
GACTTCCCCAATGTTTTTATCCTCCGTATCCGGGTTATAATACTCCTCCCGATGCAGGAACATGACCACGTCCGCGTCCTGCTCGATGGAACCGGAATCCCGCAGGTCGCTGAGCACCGGCCGTTTGTCTGTCCGGTCCTTGTTGGCCCGGCTCAGCTGCGCGCACGCGATGACCGGCACCTTCAGCTCCAGGGCAATGGCTTTCAGCTGACGGCTGATTTCCGAAACTTCCAGGTTCCGGCTCTCCGTTCGGCTGTCCCCCCGCATAAGGCCCAGATAATCCACCAGGATCAGATCCAGCCCCCCCCGGTCCATCATCAGCCGGCGGCACCTGCTGCGCAGCATGGTCGGCGTCAGGCCTGCCGTATCGTCCAGATACAGGGGCGCCGCCGCCAGCGGCCCCATGGCCCGTGCCAGCGCGTTCCACTCCTTGTCTTCCAGCAGGCCCTTGCGGACCTTTTGCATGTTGACCCTGGCCTCCCCGCACAGCAGCCGCAGGACAATCTGCTCTCGGGGCATTTCCAGGCTGAAGACCGCCACGGTCTTCCCTTTGGCCACGCTGGCATGGCTGGCTATGTTCATGGCGAAGGACGTCTTCCCCATGGCGGGCCTGGCCCCGACAATGATCAGCTCACCGGGATGCAGCCCTGTCAGGGTGCTGTCCACATCCAGGAAGCCGGTGGGCACCCCGGAAACCTCTCCCTTGTTCCTGGCCAGTTCTTCAATTTCCCGAAAGGTGTTGAACAGCACTTCCCCCACGGGCTTGAGCGTGTCGCCCCCCGTCCGCCGCATGGAGATATCGAAGATGGACTTCTGGGCCCGGTCCAGCACCTCCTGAAGCGGTATCTGCTGGCCGTATGCCTCCCGGCTGATGTCCTGGGAAGCGGCAATCAGCTGCCGCAGGGTGCTTTTTTCCTGGATCAGCTCCAGATAGGACCCCGCGTTGGCCGTGGTGGGAACGGAATCCTGCAGCCGGATCAGATAGGCGCTTCCGCCCACCCCGGCCAGGGATTTCCGTCGGATCAGCTCCTCCGCCACCGTCGTCAGATCAATGGGTTTATGATCCCTGGCCAGATCCAACATGGCCCGAAAGATTTCCTGATGCTCCGCCAGATAAAAATCCTCGGGTTTCAGGCTTTCCACGGCCCGGAGCACCACGGCAGCGTCCTGCAGCATGGCGCCCAGCACGCTGATCTCCGCAATCTGGCTGTTGGGGGGAACCATCCCCCGCAGCTCCTGCTCCTGCATCTCCGGCATCAAACCTACTCCTTCGTCCTTCTGATGTCAGGATTCGTTCCTTTCCGTCCTGATCATCCTCCGCTCCCGTCTTTTCTTCGCCGCGCGGCCGCCGGCCGGCATTTACTTTTCCAGAGGCTTCACCCGCAGGATCATGCTGGTGCTCACGCCGGGATGCAGCCGAATGCTGATCTCCCGGTCCCCGACCTCGCGGATGGGATCCCCCAGATCGATCTTCCGCCGGTCGACCGCCACCCCCTGCTGCTTTTCCAGCGCCTCGGCCACTTCCGCCGCGGTGACGCTGCCATAGAGCCTCCCCTGGGAGCCGCACTTCATGGCCAGCTCGATCACCTTTCCCTTCAGGCTGTCAGCCTTGGCCCTGGCTTCCGCCAGCTGCTCGGCTTCCCGGGCGTCCTGAGCGGCGCGCTTCTTGCCGATCTCCTTCATCGTCCCCGCGGTGGCCTCCGCCGCCAGCCGCTGGGGAAAGAGAAAGTTCCGGGCGTATCCGTCGCTGACGGTAACGATTTCATCCCTTTTCCCGATATTTTTGACGTCCTTCAGCAGAACTACCTTCATCGCGTATCCCTCCTTGTCCCGGCCGTTAAAGGCAGGCGCCTTTGCCGCACAGGAATTCAACTTATATTGTATCCCATCGGGTCTGAAAAATCAACCCCGGGAAACGCGTCGACTTTCGAACGAATTTGGCGGATTCTTCGATAACGTTCGTCCTTTTTTGCCTTGACAACGGGCTTTAACGGGGATAGAATATCCGCATTGTTCGGGTTTGCCGCCGGGCGCCGGGCAATGAGGCTTTGGGTAGTTTATGAAAACAGGAGGTTTATCCCCAGTGGAAAAGAAAGAGCAGCTGTACGAAGGCAAGGCCAAGAAGGTTTTCGCGACGGATCAGGAAAACGTGGTGCTGGTTTCCTATAAAGACGACGCCACCGCCTTCAACGGCGTCAAGCGTGGGACGATCGTGGGGAAAGGCGTCATCAACAACCGGATGAGCAACTTCCTTATGAAAATGCTGGAAAAGGACGGGATTCCGACCCATTATATCGAAGAACTGAACGACCGGGAAACCCTGGTCAAAAAGGTGACCATCGTTCCCCTGGAAGTCATCGTCCGCAACGTGGCCGCCGGGAGCCTTTCCAAGCGGCTGGGTGTTCCGGAGGGAACCCCCCTGCGGGAGCCGGTGCTGGAATACTGCTATAAAGATGACGCTCTGGGCGATCCCATGGTCAACGAATACCATATCGCGGCCATGGGGTGGGCGGATGACGAAACCATGGAAAAGATCGCCTACTACGCCCTGCGCATCAACGACCTTCTCCTGGCTCACTTTAAAGGCATTGGCATCGATCTGATCGATTTCAAGCTGGAATTCGGCCATACCGCTGACGGCACCCTGGTGCTGGCGGATGAAATCAGTCCTGATACCTGCCGCTTCTGGGACAGCAAAACCCACGAAAAGCTGGACAAGGACCGGTTCCGCCGGGATCTGGGCGGCGTCGAGGAAGCCTATCAGGAAATGCGCCGCAGGTTGGGATTCTGAGTGAAATCCCTCTCTCCGCGGAAGCGCAGAAACGCAGACACCCGAGGGTGCCTGCGTTTTTCTTTCGTCCTGATCCGGGCTCGGTTCTCCGGTTCACCCCTCCTTATCCGGGGGAGAATCCAAATCCCTTCATCCTCTTAGGCCCTTTCATTCCCGCTCCCCCGGCAGCGCCATTTCCTTCGGAAAAACAAAGGCCGCAAGGCCGATCCAGGTATACACCGACATGGGTTCCCCCCGCATGAGAGCCCTGGCCTCCTCCCGGGTAACCAACCGGAATCCCTCAAACTTTTCCGCGCCTTCAGCGTGGCTCTGGTTCAGCTCGCTTTCCGCGTGGCCGTACAAATCGATGCGAACCACGGCATTGCTCTCATCCGTCATTCCCGGAGAGGAAAACAGGCAGGGATGCAATGCGGAAAAAACGTCTTTTTCCCCGACGGCCACTCCCGTTTCCTCAAAGAGCTCCCTCTCTGCCGCCCGTCGGACCGCTTCCTCCCGGTTCCGTCCCCGGTCGTCCGAATCAATCAGCCCGGCGGGAACGCTGAGCACCGTTTGTCCCAGCGGATAACGGAATTCCCTGTTCAGAAGCATCCTGTCCTCCCGCCCCTCCGTGTGCCAGACGGCGCAGATGGACACCGCGTCCGGCACCATGCTCCGGAAGGCTGCTTCGTCCATGTCCGCCACCAGATCCGCTCTGTCCCTCCGGGTGGCTTCATAATAGTGCCGTCCCGGAGCGTACTGAAGATCGAACACCTTCACGAAACGGTTGTCCAGCATCATTTCCACGGGATAATCCATCATCGTTATTCCCTTTCTCTTCTCCGGTTCCTGGCCCCGGCCTCACCCCTCGGGCCCGCGGCGCGGCGCCCGCATCTTACTGGTTCAGCGTCACCCGGAACATATACATCCAGAGGGTTTTCCTGTACTGGTCGTATACGCCCCTGTACCGGTACAGCTCTCTCATCCCCCGGTAAATCCGGAGCTTGCTTTTCAGATTGCGAATGGGATGCTTCACGCTGTCCCAGCTCTGGGCAAAAGTCATGGAATCCGGATGCCGGATATAGCGGTACACCACATCCGTGGAAAAGCTGACCCGCTGCACCGCTCGCAGGTATCCGCATACAAAGAGGAAATCCTCCCCGTATCCCAGGCCGCTCTCAAAGCGCGCGCCGGACTGAAGAATAAGCTCCCGCCGAAACAGCTTATTCCACAGCACACCGCAGAAAAAGCTGTTGGCGTTGGGGTTGAGAAAACGCAGATATTCTTCCCAGGATACCGTATCGTCCCGCCTGGCCAGGTTAAAGGGATGACAAAGATCCGCCACCTGGTGTTCGTATCCGGCGATGACCAGATCGCTTTCCTCCCGCAGCACCTTCCCCAGCAGCTTCTCGATGCTGTCCGGCGGCAGCCAGTCGTCGGAATCCGCGAAGCGGATCCATTCCCCGGAAGCCATGTCCAATCCCCGGTTCCTCGCCGCCGCAACCCCTGCGTTTTCCTGATGAACCACGCGGATCCGGGCATCCTTTCCCGCCCATTCCTCCGCCACGCGGCCCGTCCCGTCGGGGCTTCCGTCGTCGATAATCAGGATCTCCAGATTCCGCCAGGTCTGTGCGCATATGCTTTCCACACATTTCCCCAGCCGTTTTTCCGCGCGATAGGCCGGTACAATCACCGTCACCAGCGGCTCGTTCAAATTCATTCCTCCGATCCTGCCGCCTTCCCCGGGGGGAAGGAAACCGGCCCTGTGTCGTTCTCATACGGGCTTTTCAGGCCCTGTTGGCGTTCCCGAGAATCCGCCCTTTCCGATCCTCGTCCGAACCGGAAAGCCGTTTATGCGGTTTCATCCGCCATGTCCCGGACGCTGCGGACGGAAGGCGTTTCCGCCCGGCCCCGCAGAATTTGCACCCGGCGTTCCCCCGGATTCAGATCAAAGAAATTATCGCTCAGCAGCAGGTCCGGATCCTCACTGCGGATCTCCACGGCTTTCGCGAAAGCCGCCGCGGAAACCACCAGCTCGTTCCCCTCCCGCCGGACGGAAAACCCGGGATCCCGGAACGCGAAGTGTTTCGGCGCGCAGAAAAGCACGCACCCCTGGGAAAGGATGCCTTCCCGCGTCCGAAGGTCATAGGAAAAATAGTGCTCCGTAACGGACGCCTCGGGGAAGGACAGCTTGTCCAGCCACAGGGAAGTCTGGGCCGGCACGTTCACCGTTTCCTTCCCCTCCCGGATCACGCTGCCGTCCGCCAGGCGCAGGGCCCAGCAAACTTCCCCGATAAAGGGATCCAGGCGCTCGTTGCTGACGCAAAGCCTCGCCGCCCGCTCAATGGGCGCCGGATGGAATTCATTGATATGGGGATTTTGTTCCGTCTCGCCCCATTCCTCGCAGGAAAGCAGCACCGGGGCAAAAAAGCGCTTCGCCGCATAGTGCAGGGCCTTCCAGCGGCCAAAATAGTCAATCGAGGACCAGGAGGCCACCGGCCAGCAGTCGTTCAGCTGCCAGATGATGGTGCCCTTGCAGTATTCCCTGTCCCGCCGCCAGTGCTCCACGCCGCAGCGGATGGCGTCCGCCTGCAGCAGCTGGGAGCAATACAGCAGATGGTCAAAATCTTTGGGATATCGATACGTCTGGGAGATATAGCTGAGAATCTTGCCGTTGGCGGAAAGATTCCGCTGGTGCCGCTCCATGATCCGGCTGAAGATATTCCGATCCGACGGCAGGGTGAAGCTCTCCACCGTTGGCAGGGAGGGGAAGGACTGGAATCCGAACTCGCTTACATAACGGAAACGGTGCTGCCGGTAATCGGAGAAGGGCTTCTCCCCGTGCCACACGTCCCAATAATGCACGTCGCCCCGGGTGGAATCCTGGGGATCGTCCAGGCTGCCTCCGGAAGAGGGGGAGCTGGGCCAGTAGAAGGTCTGCGGCGCGTACTCCTTCACCAGCTTCGGAAGCAGGTATTCAAACATCTTGATATAATCCGCGTGGTGGGACGGCCGGCAGCGCTTCCGGTCCTTCTTTCCGTCCCGGAATTCCGCCGCCAGCGGGAAATAGTGAAACTCCTCCATCTCGTTGTTGCCGCAAAGGAGCGCCAGGGACGCGTGATGCCGCAGACGGCGGATATTGTCAATCGCCTCCCGGGTAATGGACCGCTCAAAGTCCTCCGTCAGGTCATAATAGGCGCAGGCGAACATAAAGTCCTGCCAGACGATCAGCCCCAGCTCATCGCAGATATCGTAGAAGAAATCCGGCGGATAATATCCGCCGCCCCAGACGCGCACCGCGTTGAAGTTCGCCAGCTTCGCGTCTTCCAGCAGCCGGCGGGTACGCTCCGGGGTGATGCGGCCGAAAAGATTGTCCTCCGGGATGTAGTCCGCCCCCATGGCAAAGATCTTCACCCCGTTGACCACGTGGCAGAATTCTTCCCCTTCCTCCTGTTTTTCCCGGGAAACCGTCAGGGTGCGAAGGCCGATCCGCTTTTCCCAGCAATCCGCCTCCTGCCCGTCCGCCAGCAGCATCACGCGAACGGTATACAGCGGCTGCGCCCCGTATCCCGCCGGCCACCACAGCCGGGGCGAAGGAATCGCCACGTTTCCCTCCGCGTCCGCCGCGAAGGTTTCTCCGTCGGGCCCGATCACGGTGATCCGGGTTTCCACTCTGGCCGGCTCCCCATGGATCTCCGCCTCCGGCCGGATCTTCAGGAGAACCCTTTCCGCCTCATGCTCCTGCAAGATCAATACATGGGGCAGCCGGGCCCCTTTGACCACCCGCAGACTGATATCCCGCCAGATCCCAGCGTCAGGCAGCCGAGGGCCCCAGTCCCACCCGAACTGGCAGTGAACCTTCCGGATATGGGGAAAACCGGGCGTAGCGTCCGTGCTCTGCCAGCAGGGACGTTTTTCGTTTTCAGCCGCAATATACCGCAGGGGGGAATCAAAAATCACCCGGATCTCGTTTTCCCCTTCCCGCAGGAGGGGCAGCGCATCCCATTCCCAGGTGCGGTGCATATTGTCCGCTCTTCCCAGAAGCCTCCCGTTTATTTGCACCGAGCACAGGGTATCCAGCCCCTCGCAGCGCAGAATGACCGTGTCGCACCGGAGATCCTCCGCCGTCAGAAGAAAGCTCCGCCTGTATTCATAATCCTTCTCCATCAGGGAGAACGCCTCCAGCTCGTTTTCCCGCCAGAAGGGGTCTTCCATGAGCCCGTCCCGCAGCAGATCGGTATACACCGTGCCGGGCACCTGGGCCTCGTGCCAGTCTTTTTCCTCCGTCGCGCGCATGGCCCACTGGCCGTTCAGGGATATGATTTTCATCAGGGAAAGCTCCTTTCATTTCCTGAAATTGATCGGTTGAAAGCAAAAATCGTCGCGCCAGGCCGTGAGGGGGAAGCCTCTTCGGACAGGGCTGATGAAGCCGCCCTTCCCTCCGGACGCGGAAAGTATAGCAGAATGCCCGCGGATACACAAGCCTCGGAGTGGATCAGCCTTCCCCGTCTGCCGTCCTCATGAGGCGCAGCCGAACCATGTCCGCGGGCCCCGGCCAGACAAAAGTGGACCGCAGCTGGTATTCCCCGTTATCAATCAACAAACTTTCCCCGGACATGGAATGATTCTTCAGGGTCAGAAATTCCACCCAGTCCGCCACTTCCTCCGTATCCGTCCATTTCTTCATGGGTGTCACATCCATAATCTGTTTCCACAGCACCGGATCCCGGACCACAGCCTCGTTCAGCGGAGAATACACCCCGCCCAGGCAGATGGCGTTGCAGGGAATCCTCCTCGGAGCCAGGCGGATCGCCAGATTCTTCATATATCCCAGAACGCCCGCTTTGGAGGCGGCGTATACGGGAAACTCCTGACCGGAGACGGCGGAAGCGGAGGCGTTAAAGAGCACGGAGCGCAGCGCCGTATTTCCCCGCAGGTAATGCTCCGTCACCTGGATGGTTGCTTTCAGATTCAGATCAATATCGTCCGGGCTGTTCTGAACGCCCGCGTTGAGAAAGAGGATTTCCGGCATCGGAAGCGCAGGCAGGGCCGATTCATCCAGAAGATCCGTCCTGAAATGCGTATAGTTGGGATGGTCAAACGGCGCAGGGGCCAGATCCAACCCGAACACGGTGTGACCGTTTTTCAGAAAGCGGCCTGCGACAGCGGAGCCGATTCCGCCCGAGGCCCCGGTAATCAGCAGTTTCATTGGGGCCGGCCCTCCGCTTTACATATTCCTTCCTTCCTCCATTTTTCCAGCAGAAGATATCCCAGCGGAGAGAAGAGCACTTCCATCATCAGCTCCAGAACCGCTCCGATCAGGGAACAGGTGACGCACTGAGACAGGGTCCAGGAGAATCCGTCCCAGTATATGGGCGCAAACACCATAAACGTCAGTCCCGCAAAAACGAAGTTGTCCACGAACTGGCCGACGAAAGTGGAAACATAGCTCCGGGTGATATAGGCCAGCCGCCCGTCCGGCTCCTTCCGGAAATGCCGGCCAACGGACTCATTGACCGAGTTGTTCACGATGGCGGAAAGAAGAAAAGCGACGCTGCTGCTGAGCAGGATAAACCAGGTTCCCCCAAAGATGGTGTTGAAGCCGGAATAATCCGTCTCCGTGGGAATGATGCTGCACAGACAGAAAATCAGGGACACAAAAAGATTCATCCCCAGGGCAAAGACGGAGAGCGTGGTTGCGATCCGCTTCCCGAAGGCTTTGGTGACCACATCCATGCACATAAACGCCAGCCAGGACAGCAGGATGCCTCCGTCAGCCGCCACGATGCCGGCCTGATAAATCGTTTTATTGGCCAGCAGATTCATGACGATGATCGATACACAGAACAGGGACACAACATCTCCGGGCACCGCCCGAAGATCCCTTTGGGCTTGCCGCCAGAGGGACAGACCTTTCGCTTTCATATTCTTTTTCTCCTTGGTTTTATTTTGTATGGCGAAGGATTTCGAGCCCGAACTCCGCCGCCGCGCCATGGCGCAGCGCTTTCTTATATCACAAAGCGGGAGAAAAAGCAAATAACCCTCTTCCGGCGGGCGGAACCGAGGGCCGCCCCGGTGAATGACGCTTTCAGAGCTTCATAAAGGAAAACCGAAAAGGGAACAGGACACGATGAATCGGAATACAGTCCTGTCAAAATGCTCAACCCCCCTGGAAAGCTCCATCACGGATATTGACAACCGAACGGTTAAGATGATAAAATTTCACCACCCGAAAAGGGAGACGGGCAAAAAGATCGATGAGCTCTATCAGGAATTCAGGGACAAGCCCCTGGGTTCCGCGTCCATCGGCCAGGCCCATTACGCGGTGCTGAAGGACGGGACGAAGGTCGTGACGAAGGTGCAGCGCCCGCTGATTGCGGATATGATGCGTAAGGACTTCGTGCTGCTCAAAAAGCTGGGCAGAGTCATCAACACCATCAGTGATACGGACGACGACAGCGAGCAGATGATCGACCTGGTATCCGTCATCGATGAGCTGGAAAAGGTGACGAACGAGGAGCTGGATTTCCGGATTGAGGCGGAAAACACCCGGTTCTTCAAGGAAAACTGCATTGCGGACGAGGAAAAGATCACCTGCCCCTCCGTGATTGACGAACTGACGACCGAACGCATCTTTACGATGACCTTTGTGGACGGCTATTCCATCGCCAAGAAGGAGCGGCTGATGGATGACGGCTATGATCCGGAAGAGATCGGCGCAGTGATCCCGGACAACTACCTGCACCAGGTGCTGGATGTAGGTACCTTCCATGCCGATCCCCATCAGGGCAACCTGATGGTCAGCCATGGCAAGCCCGTCTGGATCGACTTTGGCATGATCGGCCGCATCACCGAGGCGGACGTGAACATGCTCCAGGCGCTGATTCTTTCGCTGATTGACCGGGATCTGGACACCCTGGTGAACACCATCATGTCCATTGGTGCGACCTCGCCCAAGACCGACCGGAACAAGCTGCTGGAAGACGCGGATATGATGTTCGACAAGTATATGAACGTGACCAACCTCCAGGAGCTGGATCTGTCCACGCTGCTGGAGGAGGTTACGAGCCTGGCGGACAAACACCACATTTCGCTGCCCGGCAAATACACCATGCTGGTTCGTTCCATTGCCACCATCGAGGGCGTGATTGAACAGCTGTGCCCGGAATTGAATCTGTTCCAGATGATCACCGACAAGCTGATGGAACGGGTGAAAAAGAACCTGGACGTGAAGCAGGAACTGATTTCCGCCGGGAAAGATGTCCTGGGCGTCAGTAAAAAAGTCGCGAAGATGCCGGAGCTGGCTTATGACGCGCTGAACGGTATGGTCAAGGGCCGGATGAAAATGAACCTTGAGCTGATTTCCTATGATGAAATCCTGAACAAGGTGAATGAAACCACCAGGAACGTCATTCTGGCGCTTTTCGCCTGCGTGCTGTTCATCGGGTCGTGCGTCCTGTCCTCGACGGATCTGAAACCCCAGACCCCTGACGGCCAGCCGCTGATCGCCGCGGTCGGGATGGTATTCTCCATTGCGCTGGCCATCTATACGGTACGGCGTATGTCGAAAAAGAAGTAAAGAAAACAAATCTGTTTGCGGGAGGGTTTGCGTACATGATGGCAAAGGATATCGCCTATATTGGAGTCAATGATCATGAAATTGACCTGTTTGAGGGGCAGTACGTGGTCCCCTTGGGGATGGCCTACAACTCTTATGTGATTCTGGACAGGAAGATCGCTGTCATAGATACGGTGGATGCCCGTTTCGGCGAGGAATGGCTGAAGAATCTGACGGACCAGCTGGCGGGCCGCAAGCCGGATTACCTGATCGTACAGCATATGGAGCCCGATCACTCCGCCAACATCTTCCGCTTCCTGGACGCGTATCCGGACGTGACCGTCGTGGCTTCCGCCAAAGCCTTCCAGATGATGAAGAACTTCTACGGATCCGACCTGTCCGACCGCAGCCGCGTCATCGCCGCGGAGAAAAGCGTTCTGAATCTGGGAACCCATACCCTGACCTTTTTCTCCGCTCCCATGGTGCACTGGCCGGAGGTCATCTTTACCTGGGATGAGACCGCTCACACGCTTTTTTCCGCTGATGCCTTCGGCAAATTCGGAGCCCTGGATGCGGAAGATCCGGAAGGCTGGGCCTGCGAAGCCCGCCGGTACTATTTTGGCATCGTCGGCAAATACGGTCCCCAGGTGCAGGCGGTCATGAAAAAGCTGACAGACCTGCCCATTGAGACCATCTGCCCCCTGCACGGGCCGGTGCTGAATGAAGACCTGGGGTATTATCTGAACCTGTACCGGATCTGGAGCACCTATGGCGTGGAATCAGAGGGCGTGGTTATCAACTACACTTCCGTCTACGGGCATACCAAGGCCGCGGCCGAAAAGCTGGCGGAGTTGCTGAAGGCCCGGGGCTGCCCCAAGGTGGTCCTCAACGACCTGGCCCGCTGCGACATGCCGGAAGCGGTCGAAGATACGTTCCGTTATGGGAAAGTCGTTCTGGCTACCACCACATACAACGCGGACATCTTCCCCTTCATGCGGACATTCATCGACCACCTGACCGAGCGGAACTGGCAAAAGAAAACCGTCGGGCTGATCGAAAACGGCACATGGGCTCCCATGGCCGTAAAAGGGATGAAGAGCATGCTGGAAGGCTGCAAGGAGCTGAACTTCCTGGAGCCGGCGGTCAGGATCACCTCCGCCCTGAATGCGGAAAGCGAAGCCCAGCTGACGGCCCTGGCGGACGCGCTGATGGCCTGATCCGGCCAGGGGCGCTATTCCATCCCGTCCATATCATCCGCCGCTTCTGCGTACAGTTCATATTGACATCCGTCCGCTCCAGATAAGGGGGCGGACTTTTTTTGAAGCGCGCTGTGCGTTCATGAGAACACCTCTTCATCCTCTTTTTCCGCAAAAGCAGCCTTGATAAAAAGCTGCTGTCCGTTTTCCGTCAGCAGCTTTGGAAGACCGTTTAATGAGTCTGTTCCGGACTGGAAATTTCTCGGATCATCTCCAGCACCCGCTCCGTCCCGTCAGCCGGCGGCGCGTCCCGCAGCGCCTTTTCCAGCTGTTCCCGGTCCGCCCACGTCGCGAGAATCGCTTCCTTCAGGGTCTCCGGCGTCATGTCCTCCTGCATCAGCACCCGGCAGAGCCCCCGTTTTTCCAGGCTTTTCGCGTTCAGAATCTGGTCTCCCCGGCTGGCTCCCTTGGGATAGGGTACCAGCAGCATGGGCCGTCCCAAATGCTGGAATTCACACAGGGCGTTGGCCCCGGCCCGGCTCAGCACCAGACTGGTCGCCGCCAGGGCGTCCGGCAGCTCCGCGTCCAGAAATTCGACCTGACAATAGCCGGGCGTACCGTCCAGTTCCGGCGCCAGGTTCCCCTTTCCGCAGATGTGCGCCACATCGAATGTCCCTGTCAGACCCGGCAGCGCTTCCCGCAGCGCTTTGTTCACGCTCTGAGCTCCGGAAGAGCCCCCCATCATCAGCAGCACCGGTTTATCCCCGGTGAAGCCGAAAAACCTCAGCCCCGCTTCCCGGCTGCCGGAAAACAGCTCCGGCCGCAGCGGCGTCCCCGTCATTTCCGCCTTTCTGCCCAGGGCTTCCGCACATTCGGGAAAAGTGGTGGCAAACTTTCGGGCAAAAGGCCGACAAAGCCTGTTCGCCAGCCCGGGGGTCAGGTCGCTTTCATGACAAAGGACGGGAATCCGATGCAGCCACGCGCCGAACACCACCGGCACCGCCACAAAGCCCCCCTTGCTGAAGACCACGTTGGGCCGGATTTTTCCCATGAGCCGGGCGCTCTGAAAAGCCCCGGCCACCACCCTGAAGGGATCCGTAAAATTCTGCCAGGAGTGATAGCGGCGCAGTTTCCCGCTTTGAACGGCATGGTAGTGGATTCCCGGCACCGCCCGCATCTTGGGCGCTTCCATGCCGTTTTCCGTCCCGATATAGTGAATTTCATATCCCTCTTCCTGCAGATGGGGAATCAGCGCCAGATGGGGCGTCACATGTCCGAGGGTTCCTCCGCCTGTCAGCACAATCTTCTTCACAGCTCCATCCCCCCGTCTTCCGGATTCAGCGTCATAGGACCCAGGCCTCCCGTTTCCGCCGGCAGGCACGTCAGGTAGAAGGCAGACACGGAAGCCCGCAGATAGACCGTCAGCGCCAGGGAGCACAGCATCCCCGCCATCAGGCCGATCACCGATCCGAAAAGCGCGGACACCAGATTCACCGCCATGGTTTCCAGAAAATACCACAGCAGAAAACCGGTATACAAGGAAAACAGCGCGCCCCGTTTTCCCTTCATCATGGTCCTGCTTTCCTTTGCCGCCTGCACCGGACCCTTTTCAGGGTGATCCGCCAGAATCTGGTCTGCCATGGCGTACTTCAAATAGGCCATCACCGCCAGCACAATGGCCACAATCATGGAAACCGACTGCAGGCCGTAAGCGGTATTTGCCGCCGACAGCACGGAGATCCGGGAACTGCTGTCGGACAGCCAGAGGGGCAGCAGGGAAGCCGCCATCAGTCCCATCCCCGGCAGCATCCACAGGAAAACCCGCAGCGCCACATACAGGCGCAGCCCGATGGCTTTTCCGAATAATCCGATCCGGCTGAATACGGCGGACACTTCCCCCGCCGGCTCCTTCCGCAGCGTCGCCTGCAGCCAGTGGATCATCCCCAGGGCCAGGCAGGGAGTCAGCGCCCATACCAGCACTGAGGCCCCCTGCATCATCCAGATGCCCCGGGCTCCCAGAATTTCGTTCACTCCGGTATCCAGCGTTTCCCGTATCACGGAAGCATCGGTGGTGCTCTGCAGCCTGACCAGCAGATCTGCCAGCCTGTCCGACAGGCTGTTGCCCGTGAAGCTGCCGATCCCCTGCACCAGCAGACCGGGCAGGTTCACAATCAGCGCGATCAGAAGCCCTGTCAGCCACTTTCCCTTCAGGGCTGCCCGGGCTTTCATCTTCCATAGGGCGGAAAAAAACATGCTTTTCTCCTCTATTTCATCCGACACAGAAAACGAAAAGGGGGATGCCGGCTTTTCCAGGCGGCATCCCCGGCTTGTCATTCTTCTTTATCCGGCAAGGGCTCAGTCCAGCGCCTTCTCGTCCACTTTGAACTGAGACTCCATCTCGCTGACCCAGGCTTCGATCTGCTCATTGTAGGTGGTGTCCTGCTTGGTGGACAGCAGGCTGGACTCGATGGTTTCCCTGACCTCTTCCAGGGCAATGGGGCCTTCCGCCGCGTCTCCCACATACTTGATGATGTAGTAGCCGTAGGTGGTTCCCTTCGTCTTGTCCGACACATCCCCGATCTTTTCCAGCGCCATGGCGGCCTGCACGAAGGCGGAATCAAAGCTGGTCATGTCCGCGCTGACGGCATAGCCCCGCTGGGCGGTGATGCCGCTGAGCATGCCGGGATCCTCCGTCTTTTCAGCCATCAGGGTATCCCAGTCCGCGCCTTCCGCCAGCTGGGCAAGGATCTCATCCGCGGCCGAGTCGATGTTGGCGAAAGCGGTATCGGTCGCGGCATTTACCTCCGCCTGGGCCGCGGCCAGATCGCTCTGCGCCTGGGTCAGTTCCTCCTGCGCCGCGTTCAGGTCGCCTTCGGCGGCCTTTTGATCTTCCTCGGAGGCGTCCTCACGATCGATGACGGCCTGCGCGTCGTTCATCTTGGATTCCGCCGCGGTAACCGCCGTCTGGGCTTCGGTCACCTTCGCGTTGGCCGCGTCGATCGCCGCCTGATCCTCATCGGTGAACCCCACCAGGATCTGCTTCACATACCGGACGCCCGCGGGGGTATAATAAAGGGGAGACGTCCCGTTATTAGCCGCCGACGCCCAGGAACCCGCGTTATTCTCATACGTGGTCCGGGCGGACTCCACCTTGCTGTCGAAATCAGCCTGGATTTCCTCCTCCGTCACCGCCACATCCTTGATAATCTTGGCCCGCAGCTTGTCTTCCAGGATGGTATGCCGGGCATCCTCCAGCGCGGTCTCCATGGTATAGTCCAGCGCGTCCAGCTGCTCCTTCGCCCGTTCCTGTTTTTCCTCATCCGTCAGATCCGCCAGATCCTCATTGTCGGAAATGATGTGGTCCAGGTTATCCTGATAGCGCTGTTCCGCATCCGCCTGCGCGGCCGCTTCTTCCTCTTCCGTCAGGGTATCCAGACCCAATTCTTTTATCTTGGCTGTTTCCACCATATGGGTCTTGTAATCGGCGATGACAGCCGACCGGACTTCGGCAATATTCTCCGCGGCCGCAGCGTCATAGGAAAGACCGTACATGGAATACAGCGAAGCCATGTACTCCAGCTGCGAGTTCACGGTATCCGTCACCTCGCCCTTGGTAATCACCTGATCCCCCAGGCGGATAATCTCCGTCGCCCGGTCCACCTCCGGATCCTTCTGCACCAGGGTGCACCCGGTCAAAAACAGGGTCATCGCCAGCATCAGCGCCAGCAAAGCTTTCTTTTGCATCAGAAGTCACTCCAATCCTTCGCAAAACTCATCCCTTTGGGAACACGGCCGCTATTATATCACAACTCTGCCCCGGGGAGCAAGGGGGAAACGAATCCGTTTTCCAGCACCGCCCGAAGCACCCGAAAAGCCGCCCCGGCGCTGCGCGCCACATTGGTATTGAAGTCCCCGGCGCCGCCCTCAAATGTATCGCTGATGCACTTAATGGACAGGCAGGGCACCCCGCAGGTCCTGCAAACCCGGGCAATGGCAGCCATTTCCATATCGCAGATCTGGCATCCCAACGCAAACAGCCGGGTCTTCTCTTCCCGATCCGCAATGAATTTGTCTCCACTGGCGCATACGGCTTCCCGCAGCGCCGGCGCCGCGGCCTTCGCGCTCCGGATCATCTCTTCATTCAGGGGGATAAAGGCGTCCGGCAGGTCAGCGTACTGGTTGGGCATCAGGTCATCCACCGCCGAGGTGTCAAAATCGTAGTGCCTGACCTTGCGAACCACAAACAGATCCTCCACCCTCAGCGTCGGATCCAGCGCCCCCGTCACGCCAAAGTTCAGGATGGCCTGACAGTCATATTTCGCGATCAGCAGCTGGGTTCCCCCGGCGGCGTCGATCTCGCCGCATCCGGAACAAAGGGCAAAAATCTCATGCCCCCCGATCCGGGTCCGGTATACCGTCCGCCCGCAGACCCGCTCTTCGCTCATAGCCTCTCCGCTCTCCAGAAAAGCCTTCAGTTCCCGTTCCACGGCGATCAGCAGCCCGTATCGCATGTCTCAGGCCTCCTGCTGCAGCTTTTCCAGGCTGACAATCTTCACGCACAGGCAGAACAGTTTTGCCGCCGCCTCCAGATCCGCCAGGGCGGGAAAGGTCGGCGCTATGCGGATGCTGGTATCCATGGGATCCTTTCCGTAAGGCCAGGTCGCGCCGGCTGGGGTCATCTTGACCCCCGCCTTTTTGCACCGGGCCACGATCTCCCTCGCGCATCCCGGCAGGCTTTCAAAACCGATGAAATACCCGCCCAGAGGCTTGGACCAGCTTCCGATCCCCTTGTCTCCCAGCTCCGCGTCCAGGGTGTTTTCCACCATCTCGAACTTTGGCCGCAGGATGTCCGCGTGTTTGCGCATATGCTCCACCATGCCGTGGATATTTCCGAAAAAGCGGACATGCCGCAACTGATTGACCTTGTCATGCCCGATGGTCTGGTTCTTCAGCTGTTTGCGGATATCCTCCATGTTGTTGGGGGAGGTCGCCAGGGAAGCGATGCCGCTGCCGGGGAAGGTGATCTTGGAAGTGGAGGCAAACTTGTACACCATATCCGGGTTCCCCGCCCGCTTGCATTCCGCCAGAATCTCGATCAGGTAATCCTGCCGATCATCATACAGGTGATGCATGCCGTAGGCATTGTCCCAGAAAATGCGAAAATCCTTGGCCGCCGGCCGGAGCCGGGCGAAACGGCGAACCGTCTCATCGCTGTAGGAGATTCCGCCGGGGTTGGAATACTTGGGCACGCACCAGATTCCCTTGATGCTCTCGTCCTCCGCAACCAGCTTCTCCACCATGTCCATATCCGGACCGGTTTCCGTCATGGGAACAGGAATCATCCCAATTCCAAAGTATTCGGTAATGGCGAAGTGTCGGTCGTATCCGGGAACGGGGCAGAGGAACTGCACCCTGTCCAGCTTGCACCAGGGAGTATTCCCCATAATGCCGTGGGTATAAGCCCGGCTCACCGTATCATACATCACGTTCAGGGAGGAGTTCCCATAGATGATGATATCGTTGGGGTTGTTTTCCATCATGTCCCCCAGCAGCTCCCGGGCTTCCTCAATCCCCGTCAGCTGTCCGTAGTTCCGGCAGTCCGTCCCGTCCTCGCAGGTCAGGTCGGACGTGGAGCTGAGCACGTCCATCATGCCCATGCTCAGATCCAGCTGCTCCTGGCAGGGCTTTCCCCGGCTCATGTCCAGGTTCAGCTCCATTCCCTGCATCCGCTTATATTCTTTCTTCAGCGCGTCCAGTTCCTGCTTCCGCTCTTCCCGGCTCATTTCGTCATAGCGCATGTATGTTTTTCTCCATTTCCTTCGCTGTCCGGTTGATCCGGCTGTGCGGATCCTTACCTGCTCTTATGGAACAGCAGCCGTTCATACCGCTCCACGTCATACCTGCGGACCATAATCTCCAGCTCCTCATCCCCCATGACGGTGGTCCGTCCCTCCGCGTACATGGCGTCCACCTGCTCCCGCATGGAAACGATCAGCGGATCCGTCTTGTCCACGGTATTGTCCCCCGTCAGGCGGAAATAGTTGTTCAGCCAGTGGGCGATGGAAGCGGTGCCGCCCCGGCTGTCCACCGCCACGGCAGCCGGACGGTTCAGAATCTTTGTCGTATCGAAGGCGTTGTAAATTTCCTCGTCCTTCAGCATGCCGTCGGCGTGGATGCCCGCCCGGGTCACATTGAAGTGACGGCCCACAAAGGGCTGCCGGGGGCTGATCTCGATGCCGATCTCCCGCTCCATGAAGTCCGCGATCTCTGTGACCGCCGTCAGATCCATCCCTCCGTCGTCCCCCCGCAGGGCCTGATATTCGACCGCCATGGCCTCCATGGGGCAGTTGCCCGTCCGTTCCCCGATCCCCAGCAGGGTACAGTTGACGCTGGAGCAGCCGTAGAGCCAGGCCGTCGCCGCATTGGTGACCACCTTGTAAAAATCGTTATGCCCGTGCCATTCCAGCTGTTCGGAAGGCACCATGGCATAGTGGTTTAAACCGTATACGATGCCCGGAACGCTGCGGGGCAGGGCGGCGCCGGGATAATTGACCCCGTATCCCATGGTGTCGCAGGCCCGAATCTTGATGGGAATGCCGCTTTCCCGGCTCAGATTCATCAGCTGTTCCGCGAAGGGCAGGACGAATCCGTAGAAATCCGCCCGGGTGATGTCCTCAAAATGACACCGGGGCCGGATTCCCAGGTCCAGGGCCGCCTTTACGATCCCCAGATACTTGTCCATGGCCTGCCCCCGGGTCAGATGCATCTTTTTAAAAATATGGTAGTCGCTGCAGGAAACCAGAATCCCCGTCTCCTGAACCCCCGCCTGCTTGACCAGCTCAAAATCCTTTTCGTTGGCCCGGATCCATGTGGTGATTTCCGGGAATTTCAACCCCGCGTCCTGACAAAGGTGCAGCGCTTCCTGATCGTTTTTCGTATAGAGAAAAAACTCACTCTGGCGGATGAGCCCGTTGGGCCCGCCCATCCGGCTCATGAGCTTGAACAGATGCAGAATCTGCCGGGGCGTAAAGGGGCTGACTGACTGCTGCCCGTCCCGGAACGTCGTGTCCGTCATCCAGATTTCGTCCGGCACGCTCATGGGCACATGGCGCATATTGAAGGAAATCTTCGGAATATGCTCATAATCAAAAATCTCCCGGTACAGATTAGGTTCTTCCACATCCTGCAGGGTATACTGATACTTGCTCTGCATCAGCAGATTGTTTTTTTTGTCAAAGGCAATCATGCCAAACCCGCTCCTCTCTCCCGCCCGCATCCGACCGTCCGTCTCTCCGGGCAGGGGGACCGTCTTCCGGCGGCCCCCTCGTTCATTATTCCGCGCTCTCGATGAGTTCCAGGCTGTGCTCCTCGTTCATTTGCCGGCAAATCTCAACGAACCGCTGCAGCGGGACACCGTTCATCTTTTTATTCCCCCTCAGCGTAACGGAGACGGTTCTCTCTTCCGCTTCCCGGTCCCCCACCACCACGATGTAGGGATCGTGCCAGTTGTGGAAGGCTTTGATCTTCTCCTTCATATTCTTGTCAGCAAAGTCCGCCTCCGCCCGGACGCCCGCCGCGCGCAGGGCCTTGAGCACCTCCCTGGCGTATTCGTTATGCTCCGGCCGGATGGGCACGATGCCCACCTGATAAGGGCTGCACCAGAAGGGGAAAGAGCCCTTGAAGTTCTCGATCAGGATGCCGATGAACCGCTCAAAGGAACCGAACAGCGCCCGGTGAATCATGACAGGGGTCTTCTGGCTGCCGTCCGGCGCCACATACTTCAAATCAAAGTTCCGCGGCAGCTGGAAATCCAGCTGGATGGTGCCCATTTGCCATTCCCGGCCCAGGCAGTCCCGCATCTTCAGGTCGATCTTCGGGCCGTAGAAGGCGCCGTCGCCCTCGTTGATTTCGTAGTTGCCCGCGCCGTATTTCTTGTCCAGAATCTGCTTAAGCGAAGCTTCCGCCTGATTCCAGACCTCGATGTCCCCCATAAAATCATCCGGCCGGGTGGACAGCTCCGCGATGTAGTCCAGGCCGAAGGTGTTGTACAGGTATCCGGCGATCTCCATGATATCACTGATTTCGCTTTCAATCTGGTCCTCGGTCACCAGAATATGGGCATCGTCCTGCCGGAACATCTGTACCCGGAAAAGCCCGTTCAGCTCTCCGCTCTTTTCCTTGCGGTGAATCACGTCCACCTGGCTGATCCGCACGGGCAGATCCTTATAGGAATGCAGGGTCCGGCTGTACACCTTGATCGCGTTGGGGCAGTTCATCGGCTTGGCCGCGAAGGTGTCCGGGGCTTCGATATCCCCGCCCTCCCCGGGAATCAGGAACATGTTGTCCCGGTAATGGCCCCAGTGCCCGGATGTAACCCACAGCCTCCGGTTGTTGATGACCGGGGCCGCGATCTCCGTGTACCCGTGCTCCTCATGAACCTGCCGCCACATATCCAGCAGGGCGTTGAACAGCTTCCAGCCCCGGGGCAGCCAGTAAGGCATCCCCGGCGCGGTTTCGTCGAACATGAAGAGATCCAGCTGCGGACCCAGCTTCTTATGATCCCGCTCCATGGCCTCCTTTACCAGCTGCAGATGCTCCTTCAGGCCCTGCTTGTCCTGGAAGGCGTATACATAGATCCGCTGCAGCTGATCCCGATGCTCATCCCCGCGCCAATAGGAGCCGGATACGCTCTTGATCTGGAAGGCGGCGTTCATCAGCTCCTGAGAGTTGTCGATATGGGGGCCCCGGCACAGGTCGATATAATCCTCGCCGGTATAGTAAACCGTCAGCACTTCGTCTTCCGGCAGATCTTGAATTTCCTCGGTTTTAAACTTCTGGTCCTTAAACAGCTCCAGCGCTTCCTCCCGGGAGACTTCCTTCCGGATCCAGTCCTCCCGCCGTTTGATGATTTCCTTCATTTTTTCCTCGATCACGGGGAAATCGTCATTGGTCAGGTTCCGGGGCAGCAGGAAATCGTAGTAGAAGCCGTCGGCGATCTGAGGTCCGATCGCATACTGGACGTTTTCCTTCCCGAAAAGCTCGATCACCGCCTTGGCCAGAATGTGGGCCAGGCTGTGACGGTAGACGCCGGCGAAAAACGCCTTGTATTCCTCTTTGCTCATGTTTTCCTTGCTCATGTTTGTCGCTCCTTTCTTTCGCGGAGACCCGGCTCCGCCCGTTCCGCGGGAAGCATAAAAAAACACCCCCGCACTCTTTTGTGCAAGGGACGCGAATTTCGCGCGGTTCCACCCTTTTTCCCCTTCCGCGCCCTGTCCGGGCATGGAAGAAGCGGCTCATTTCGGCATATAACGGTGCCGCCGGACCTGTTCGCAGGTCTCTCGGAGGGGGTACCCACCGTCTTCCCGGCAGGGCGCTCGCACCGGCTGCGCCCCTCTCTGAGCCGGACCCGACGAAGGCGTGTCCTCGTCATCGATGTGCCGACATTATAGGACGAAACCTTCCAAAAGTAAACCCTTCCGAGGAAATTTCCGGGTGCTCCTCACGGAGTCATTCCCCATGGCTCGTATGTCCCGAATTCAAGAATATCCGCGATGCGCTTGCAGGCGTGCCCATCCCCGTACGGATTGCACGCATGGGACATCCTGTTGTACTCGTTTTCATCTTCCAGCAGCAGCTTGAACGTTCTGTAGATCGTCTCTTCATCCGTGCCGGCAAGCTTCAGCGTACCGGCCTCCACCCCCTCAGGCCTCTCCGTTGTATCACGCATGACGATCACAGGGACGCCGAAGGACGGGCACTCCTCCTGTATTCCGCCGGAGTCGGTAAGGCACAGATAGGATCGCGCTTCGAAGTTATGGCAGTCAAAAACCTCGATCGGCTCGATGATGTGAATGCGGTCGCAGTCCCCCAGTTCCTCATCGGCAGCCAGACGGACCTCCGGATTCATGTGAATCGGGTACACGGCTCTGCAATCCGGATGCTCCTCGAGGACCCGGCGAATGGCTCTGAACATATGGCGCATCGGAAGGCCTATGTTTTCTCGCCTGTGTGCGGTGATGAAGATCAGCCGGTGATCGCCCACCCAATCAAGCTCGGGGTGATGATAGTCGGGTCTGACGGTGTGCCGCATGGCATCAATGACCGTGTTGCCGGTCACAAAAATGCTCTCCGCTTTTTTCCCTTCGTTGAGAAGGTTCTGTCTGGCGAGCGGTGTCGGCGCGAAGTGATACTGGCTGATAATGGATACGGCTTCTCTGTTAAACTCCTCGGGAAAAGGCGAATAGATATCATAGGTGCGAAGTCCCGCCTCCACATGGCCGACCGGAATCCGCAGATAGAAGCAGGCGAGGGCTGTGACGAAAGCGGTGGAGGTGTCGCCGTGGACCAGCACCACATCCGGCTTTTCCGCTTCCAACACCTCTTTGATCGCAAGAATGATGTTCGCAGTGATGTCAAACAGCGTCTGCCGATCCTTCATAATATTGAGATCGTAATCCGGGACCACATCGAAGGTTCTGAGCACCTGATCCAGCATTTGACGGTGCTGCGCGGTCACGCAGACAACCACTTCCAGAGACTGACGACTCTTCATCTCCTTCACCAATGGACATATTTTGATCGCCTCCGGACGGGTCCCGAATACCGCCATTACTTTTTTCATACCGTTCATCTCTCCTGTCTCCCTGGTAAATCCATTCCGTTCATCTCTTCTGTCCCCCGGGGTGAATGGTTCTGATTCCTTCACCGGGCCCTTTGTTCCTTTATTTCATGCGGAACTGAACCCTGGCGGGACCGGCCTGGCAATGGGTAATGGCACAGGCAATGGCATCCGCCGCATCGTCCGGCTTGGGAATATGGTCCATGCGCAGCAGCAGCTTCACCATCTGCTGCATAGCGGGCTTGTCCGCTCTTCCGTTCCCGGTAATGGCCTGCTTAATTTGCATGGGCGTGTATTCGTACAGATTTTCCGTATACGCCACCGCCTCGATAATCGCCGCCCCCCGGGCCGCCCCCACCATCAGGGCCGTCGTCGTATTCCGGCCAAAGAAAAGCTCCTCGAAAGCCACCTCATCCGGCTTATAGATTTCCAGCAGGTTCCGCACGCCCAGCTGCAGGCTGCGCAGCCGGTGCTGCATAGGGGTCCCCGCTTTGGTTTCCAGACATCCGTAAGCGATCAGCTTCATCCGGTTTCCCGTCGATTCCACCACGCCCCAACCCATCAGGGCATA
Organism: Clostridia bacterium; assembly: GCA_017512805.1. GTDB lineage: Bacteria > Bacillota > Clostridia > Christensenellales > Aristaeellaceae > Aristaeella. The sequence continues at coordinate 74,347 of JAFWES010000059.1, read as the reverse complement.
CCCGGGGTCAATCCCCAATACGATCAACGCTTTCTCTCCCTTCCGGCCCCCTTCGCAGGGGGAAAACGCTCTTCAGAATAGACAGAATGCGGCCAAAAGTCAAGTTGACACCCCCTGCCGAATTCGGTACAATTGCTCCGCGAGGATCGGACCGCGGGACGGGTTCCGCGTTTTCTGTCAGAAGCGTACGCGGAAAGCGGTGCCCTGGCGGAATGCGGAAGGGCCGCTCCCCTTTTCCCAGAAAACAGTCATCCGGGTCGGAATGACTGAAGCGGGCCATTACGAAGGAGGAATTCGCGCATGCGTTTTGACGAGAGACAGCCGGATCAGCTGCGTCCGGTGACCATGCTGCCGGACTTCGTCCGGACAGCCGCGGGAAGCTGCCTGGTTTCCACAGGGGGGACCCGGGTGATCTGTACAGCCAGCGTGGAGGAAGGCGTGCCTCCCTTCCTGCGGGGAAAAGGGCAGGGCTGGCTGACAGCGGAATACGCCATGCTCCCCGCCTCCACCGGCGAGCGGAAAAAGCGGGACGGGATCAAAAAGGACGGGAGAAGCGTGGAGATTCAGCGCCTCATCGGCCGTTCCCTGCGGCAGGCGGTGGATCTGAAGGCGCTGGGAGAGCGAACCATCACCCTGGACTGCGATGTGCTGGAGGCTGACGGAGGGACCCGCACCGCCTCCATAACCGGGGCCATGGTGGCCCTTGCCTGCGCCGTGGATAAGCTTATTCGCGAAGGAAAGCTGATCGCCTCTCCCCTTCGGCATCAGATTGCTGCCGTTTCCTGCGGCATCGTGGAAAGCGAAGCCTGCCTGGATCTGTGCTATCAGGAGGACAGCCGCGCCCAGGTGGATATGAACATCGTCATGAACGAGCAGGGCGACCTGATCGAGCTGCAGGGGACCGGGGAAGGCCGGGCCTTCAGCCGCAAGGAACTGGATCGTCTCCTTTTCCTGGGCGAAAAGGGCATCCGGGAGCTGATGGCCGCCCAGCGGGAAGCCCTGGGAGAGCGGTCCCGGCACCTTTGTGCCAAACCCGTATTGCTGGCCGCCACCGGCAACGCCCACAAGCTGCGGGAGCTGGCGGAGATTTTCAAAGATCGTTATACCGTCCTTCCCATGTCCGCCGCCGGCTTTACCGATGACATTCGAGAGGACGGAGAAACGTTTGCCGCCAACGCGATCATCAAGGCGGAAGCCGTCTGCGCCGCCACCGGGTTACCCGCCCTGGCGGACGACAGCGGCCTGGCCGTGGACGCCCTGGGCGGGGCGCCGGGCGTGTATTCCGCCCGGTACGCCGGGGTTCACGGCGACGACGAGCGAAACAACGACCTGCTGCTGAAAAACATGGCGGGGGTGACGGACCGGCGGGCCAGCTTCGTGTCCGCCATCGCGCTGAAGCGTCCCGGGGAAGCCCCCCTGGTGGCGGAAGGCCGCTGCCCCGGCGTCATTTTGGAGGAACGCCGGGGAACCGGCGGCTTCGGATATGACCCGCTCTTCCTGTACGAGCCCCTGGGAAAGACCTTCGCGGAACTGAACGACGCCGAAAAGAACAGCGTCAGCCATCGGGCCCGGGCCTGCGAGGCCATGCGGGCGCTGCTGGCAGAGGAACAATCCGCTCGCTGAGCGCATCGCCGTATTTCGGCCCATTCTCATCTCATTCGATCCGGCCCGGCCGGGGACAGGGACAGGAGACAGAAGCAGATGTACGCTTTCATTGAAGGACAGGTTTGTGAAAAAAACAACGGTTCCCTGGTGCTGCTGGCCGCCGGCGTGGGCTGGCAGCTGATGGTTTCCAACAACACGCTGCAGGCCGCTCCCCCGGCAGGGGAAACGATGCGCTGCTACACGGTGCTGAATGTCCGGGAAGACGCCATGGAGCTCTATGGGTTTGCCACGAAAGAGGAAAAGCGGATGTTCCTGGAGCTGACCTCCGTATCCGGGGTGGGAAGCAAAATGGCCCTGGCGCTGCTGGGAGCCATGCCTCTGAAGGATCTGAACCTGGCCATCCTCATGGGGGACACGGCCACCCTGTCCCGGGCGCCGGGCATCGGAAAAAAGACCGCCCAGCGGATTTCCCTGGAGCTGAAGGAAAAGGTCACCCAGGCGGATGTTTCCGGCGCGGCGGACAGCTCCGGCTCCACGCCCCCCGCGCTGCCGGCCGATCATGTCATGGAAGCGGTGGAAGCCCTGACAGCGTTGGGTTATTCCTCCATGGAAGCCACGAATGCCGTCATGCGGGTCAGGGATCAGAGCGACAAGGCGGAGGAGCTGATCCGCCTGGCCCTGCGGAGCATGGCGGGCATTTAATAGGGACGCCCCTGTGGGGCATTCCGGGCGGCCGAACCAGTACGACAGTTGCCAAGGAGAAAAGATGGAAGAAGAAAGAATCGTCACTTCCGGCCAGACCGCGGAAGACAGCGCGGTGGAGCAGTCCCTCCGTCCGCATACGCTAAAGGAATACGTCGGGCAGCCCGCGGTCAAAAAGAGCCTGGGCATCTACATCGAAGCGGCCCTTTCCCGGCATGACGCCCTGGATCATATTCTGCTTTATGGGCCTCCCGGCCTGGGAAAAACTACCCTGGCCTGCATCGTGGCCTCGGAAATGGGTCAGAATATCCGGGTCACCAGCGGCCCCGCCATTGAGCGGCCAGGCGATCTGGCCTCTATCCTTTCCAACCTGAACGCCGGAGACGTGCTCTTTATCGATGAAATCCACCGGCTGAGCCGGTCCGTTGAAGAAGTGCTCTACCCCGCGATGGAGGATTTTGCCATTGACATCATGCTGGGCAAAGGGCCCACGGCCCGCAGCATCCGGCTGGACGTGCCGAAGTTTACCCTGGTAGGCGCCACGACCCGGGCCGGGTCTCTCTCCGCCCCCCTGCGGGACCGCTTTGGCATGCTCTTCCGGCTGGAAATGTACTCCCCGGAGGATCTGAGTCACATCGTTCGCCGCAGCGCGGGTATTTTAGGGGTGAATGCGGATCCGGAGGGCCTGCTGGAAATCGCCCGGCGCAGCCGGGGAACGCCCCGGATCGCCAACCGAATGCTTAAAAGGGTCCGCGATTTTGCCCAGGTCCGGGGCAGCGGAAAGATCACCCTTGAAATCGCCAGGGACGCCCTGGCCATGCTGGACGTGGACGAACTGGGGCTGGACCGGGTGGACCGGAACGTATTGACCGCCATGATGGACAAGTTCGCCGGCGGACCCGTGGGGCTGGATACCCTGGCTGCCACGACCGGGGAGGACGCCGTCACCATCGAGGATGTATACGAACCCTACCTGATGCAGCTGGGCTTCCTGCAAAGAACACCCCGGGGCCGGATCTGCACTCCCGCCGCCTGGGCCCACATGAAAAAGCAGATGCCCGCCCAGGCTGAAGCGCAGATAAAAATGGAGCTGTAACAATGAAAACCGCGGATTTTGATTATGAACTTCCCCCGGAGCTCATCGCCCAGACCCCCATGGAGCCCCGGGATCACGCCCGGCTTCTGGTGGTCCGATGCGGAGAAAACCGTCTGGAGCATCGGCGTTTCGACGCCATCTTGGATGAGCTGCGCCCGGAGGATGCGCTGGTGATTAACGAGACGCGGGTCATCCCCGCCCGTCTCCTGGGAGAAAAGGAAGACACCCACGTCCCGGTGGAGGTTCTTCTGCTCCGCCGGGAAAACGCCACCGATTGGGAGGCGCTGGTGCGGCCCGGGCGCCGGCTGAAGCCGGGAACCGTCTGCACCTTTGGCGGGGGGCTGCTTCGGTGTCAGGTGCTGGAAAATGTGGAAGCCACTGGCGGGCGAAAGGTCCGTTTCTTCTACGAAGGCGTTTTTGAAGCGCTGCTGGACCGGCTGGGGGAAATGCCCCTGCCCCCTTATATCCACGAAAAGCTCGAAAATCCGGAGCAGTACCAGACCGTATACGCCCGGCAGGACGGATCCGCCGCGGCCCCCACGGCCGGGCTTCACTTTACCCCGGAGCTGCTGGACCGCATCCGGGATAAGGGCGTCACCATCGTACCCGTGCTGCTGCACGTGGGGTTGGGAACCTTCCGGCCCGTAAAGGTGGAGGACGTCTCCGCCCACGAGATGCACAGCGAATTCTGCCAGGTCACCCCCGAGGCTGCGGAGACCCTGAATCGCATCCGGGCCGCGGGAGGACGGATCGTTTGCGTGGGAACCACTTCCGTCCGCACCCTGGAAACCATGGCCGACCGGGACGGCGTTATCCACCCCGGCGCAGGGGAGACCAAGATCTTTATCTATCCCGGCATTCCCATCAAGGCGGTAGATGCCCTGATCACCAATTTTCATCTTCCTCAAAGCACCCTGCTGATGCTGGTGAGCGCCTTTATGGGCCGGGATCGGGCCCTGGATGTCTATCGAAGGGCGGTCGCGGAAAAGTACCGTTTCTTTTCTTTCGGCGACGCCATGTTCATCGAAGGGAACAAAGCCCCCTTTCTGGTGGGGGAAGACGGGGTGTCCAGACCCTGGACGGGGCCATAAATGCGTGCGCCGCCGGGCGTACAGAAAAAGAGGATCGCGTGACACGCGGTCCTCTTTTACGATTATTCGCCCTCTGTTTTTTCCGCCGGGGGCGCATTCAGAATTCGCATAAATTCCTCGCCGGTAATGGTCTCCTGCTTCAGCAGGTAATCCGCCAGCTCATGGAGCTTGGATTCATTTTCCCGCAAAATGGAATCTGCCTTTTTGCGGGCTTCCGCCACCAGCGCCACCACCTGATCGTCGATTTTCTCGGAGTATGCCGAGCTGCAGGCCAGCGCCGTATCCCCGCCCAGATACTGATTGGTCACCGTTTCCATGGCCACCATTCCAAAGTCCCCCATGCCGTAGCGGGTGATCATCCCCCGAGCCAGCTTGGTGGCCTTCTCGATATCGTTGGAGGCGCCGGTGGTGATGGAATGGAAGATCAGCTCCTCCGCCGCCTGCCCGCCGGTCAGGGTGACGATCTTATTCGTCAGCTCCTCCCGGCTCATCAGGTAATGTTCATCCTCGTCCACCTGCATGGTATATCCCAGCGCCCCGGAGGTTCGGGGAATAATGGTGATCTTGGTCACCGGAGCGGAATGAGTCTGCATGGCCGCCACCAGGGCGTGCCCGATTTCATGATAGGAGACGATGCGCTTCTCGCTCTCGGACATGACCGCGTTCTTCCGCTGATAACCGGCGATCACCGTTTCCACGCTCTCCATCAAATCAGTCTGATTCACCTCGCTGCGCCCCAGCCGGACAGCCCGCAGAGCTGCTTCGTTGATGATATTGGCCAGTTCCGCGCCGGAGGCGCCGGAGGTGGCCCTGGCAATTTCCTTCAGGTCGATCCCGCTCTCGCAGCGGACATTCCTGGCGTGTACCCGCAGGATGGCTTCCCGCCCCTGCAGATCCGGCAGCTCCACAGGGATGCGCCGGTCGAACCGCCCGGGCCGCAGCAGCGCCGGATCCAGGGATTCCGGCCGGTTGGTGGCCGCCAGGATCACCACGCCCTTTTTCCCGTCAAAGCCGTCCATTTCCGTCAGCAGCTGGTTCAGGGTCTGCTCCCGTTCGTCGTTGCCGCCGATGGCGCCGGCTCCGTCCCGCTTTTTGCCGATGGTATCGATTTCGTCAATAAACACGATACAGGGGGCCTTCTCGTTTGCCTGCTTGAACAGATCCCGCACCTTGGCGGCCCCCATGCCCACGAACATTTCCACAAACTCGCTGCCGCTGATGGAGAAAAAGGGCACTTTGGCCTCCCCCGCCACCGCCTTGGCCAGCATGGTTTTACCGGTTCCGGGAGGACCTACCAGCAGCGCGCCCTTGGGCAGCTTCGCGCCGATTCCCGCGTACTTATCCGGATGTTCCAGAAAATCCACGATCTCCTTCAGCGCGTCCTTGGCTTCTTCCTCGCCCGCCACATCCGCGAAAGTGACACCGGTTTCCTTGTCCGCCACTATTTTGGCGTTGGCCTTCCCGAAGCTCAGGGCGTTCATACCGCCCCCCATGCGCTTGCCCAGCTGGTTGCTGAGAACCCGTCCCAGCGCCACAAAGATCAGGATCGGAATAATCCAGCTGATGAGAAAGCTCAGCAGGACATTATTCTGGGTGGGAATTTCCGCGCTGAAGCGGACCTCCGCCTGCTGCAGGCGGGTGATCAGCCCGTCATCCGGAAACACAGCGGTTTTGTACAGCTGTTCCTGTCCCTGATCGTCAGCGGCGACAAAAATAATCTGATCCGACTGCTGGGAAAGAGAGACCTCTTTCACCTTTCCCTGATCGATCCATGTCAGAAAATCGCTGTACCCGACGACTTGGACCTGTCTGGTCATAATCATCGGAAACACAAAGGTATTCAGCAGCAGAATGACCGTCATCGCGATCAGCACATAGAACATCAGCGGCTTTCGCTGCGCCTGATGATCATCATTGTTGTCAAACATTGCCGTTTCCTTCCCGCCGGGGCCTTCCCCCGGCTTCTTCATCCTTCCCGCCGGAATGATCAGCCGTTATCCCCGGGCCCCGTCCCGCTCGCTTATAAAGCGCTTCAGCGCCGTAAACGTTTTGTCGCTGATCACATGCTCGATCCGGCAGGCATCGTCAATCGCCGTCCGTTCATCCACGCCCAGGCAGATGAATAACCGGCTGAGAACCTGATGCCGCTCATAGATTTTCCTTGCGATTTCCTCTCCCTTGGGCGTAAAGGCCAGGTTTCCGTCCTCCTCAACGATAATGCATTCCGTCTCCCGCAGCTTGGCCATCCCCCGGCTGACGGAGGGCCGGCTTAAGCCCATTTCCTCCGCCACATCAATGGCCCGCACGGTTTTTTTCTTTTCCTTCAGGATCAGAATGGTTTCCAGGTACATTTCGCCTGATTCACGCATAGCGCTCACATTCTCCTTCCCCTTTGCTTCCGTCCCGGCGTTAACCGCGCTCCGCCCAGTTCAGGGAACGCTCCACCGCCCTGTGCCAGCCCCGCATGCTGTTGGCGCGGGTTTCTTCGTCCATCTGAGGGGTAAACTCCAGGTCTTTTTCCCACAGGTGGGCAATCTCCTCCATCCCTCCGTAGAGCCCGCAGCCCAGGCCCGCCAGCAGCGCCGCGCCAAGGGCCGTCGTTTCCATGACCCGGGGCCGGACCACCGGAATGTGACTAATATCCGCCTGGAACTGCATCAAAAAGGCGTTGGCGCTGGCCCCTCCATCCACCTGCAGGCGGGCAGGCTGCCGGCCGGAATCCCGGATCATGGCCCGCATCAGGTCCTCGCTCTGATAGGCGATGGCCTCCAGCGCCGCACGAACGATATGGGCGCGGCCGGTTCCCCGGGTCATCCCCACCAGCGTCCCCCGGCTGTACATATCCCACCAGGGGGCGCCCAGGCCCGTCATGGCAGGGACCAGATAAACCCCGTCGGTGCTCTTCACACTCTCCGCCAGGCTTTCGCTCTCCGAGGCTTTCGAGATCATCTTCATCTCGTCCCGCAGCCACTGGATGGTCGCTCCTCCCATGAAAACGCTGCCTTCCAGGGCATAGGTGGGCCTGCCCCCGATCCTCCAGGCCATGGTGGTCAAAAGGCCGTTCTCGCTGCGGATGAGTTGATCCCCCGTATTCATCAGCATGAAGCATCCGGTCCCATAGGTATTCTTCACATCCCCTACTTGCCAGCAGGCCTGTCCGAAAAGGCTGGCATGCTGGTCGCCGGCCATACCGGTCACCGGAATGGGTCTACCCAGGATCGCCGGATCCAGCATACCGATCAGTCCGGAAGAATCCACCACCTTCGGCAGGCAGGCCCGGGGGATCCCCAGCAGCGCCAGCAGTTCCTCATCCCAGTCCTGGGTCTTCAGATTAAACAGCATGGTCCTGCCGGCATTGGTGGCATCCGTCACATGCGGCCGATCCGTCAGCAGATTCCAGCACAGATAGCTGTCCACCGTGCCGAAGCACAGGTCTCCTTTTGCCGCTTTTTCCCGCAGATCATAGGTATCCAGCAGCCATTTCAGCTTGGTACCGGAGAAGTACGCGTCGGGAATCAGGCCGGTCTTTTCCCTGATGATATCCCCATGGCCGTCCTTTATCAGCTGTTCCACGATTTCCGCCGTCCGCCGGCACTGCCAGACAATGGCGTTTCCCACGCACTTGCCAGTCTGCCGGTCCCAGAGGAAGGTGGTCTCCCGCTGGTTGGTGATCCCGATGGCCGCGATATCCCCTGCGTCAATCCCGCTCAGGTGCACAGCCTTCTTCAGGGCGTCGATCTGGCTTTCCAGAATATCCTCCGGGTCATGCTCCACCCAGCCGGGATGAGGATAGTGCTGAGGAAATTCCTCCGCGTGGGAGGCAATGATTTTTCCGTCCGCGGAAAATACGATCGCCCGGGAACTTGTGGTTCCCTGATCCAGCGCCACCAGATACCGCTCCTTCTTTTCCATGTTTCCGTCTCCCTTTGCTGTCCGTTATTCGATTCGAATGCCGTAAATATTATTTTTATTCTTTTCCGAGGTCGCGATGACCATGATGTTATTATACACCGCCGGGCTGGCTTCAATGGCCCCGTCGATCTCCAGCATCGCCCGTTCCCTGCCGGTCCTCCCATCCAGCATCCGGATGGTTCCATCTCCGCAGCACTGGATGATCACCCCATCCCCGCTCTCGGAATAGACCGCCACCGGGGAGGAATAAGCGTTCCCCGTCAGGCCGCAGGACCAGGCGACGCTTCCGTCGCTCTTGCGCAGGGCGATCAGAGCGGCTTTCTCTTTTTCGCTGATTCCCAGCTTTTCCCTTCCGTCATCGCTCAGCAGGTTGACCGTGTAGTACACGAATTCGCTCAGGCTGTTTTGTCCCACCACGGGGGAAGCCCTGAATCCGGCTGTGGCCTTGCCTTTGGTATCCTTTGCCACACCGATCCCCACGCTCCAGCGTTCTTCCCCGCTCAGGGCATCGAAGCATTTCACTTCCGCCTCGCCCCTTTTTTTGGACGTCAGCTCGGTGGCGACATACAGATCCAATCCATCCGATCCGTGCCAGTCCAGGGCCGGGGTCGATTCCACCGCGTTCCCCAGAGCCACCGCCCAGGCCACGGTCATGCTGTTGGTATCCACGCATCGCAGGTATCCGCCCATGTCAGCGTAGTATACATAGCGGTCGTACATGGCCACGCTGGCTTCCACCGCGGTCTCCGCGTCCTTTTCCTTCTTCGCCTTCGACCGCAGCACGACTTGCGCGGGGCTCTGGGTATACACGCCCGCGCCGTAGTCAAATTCGGAGTTCAGCTTGATGACATACAGAAGGCCGTTGGTTCCGGCGGTGACCAGGGTGCCGCTCTTCCGATCGATCAGGGCAGAGGTTTCGAAGGAGCCGATGTTGTTGAACGGCCGGTTGTTTTTGGCGTCGAGCCCATCGATCAGGCTCATTTCCTTCATGTTGTACAGGTTGTACTGACGCAGGCCGATGGTGCCGGTCCCTTTTGCCATTTTCCGGGCCAGCTGCCCCACGGTCATGTAGGGCGCTCCGCTGGGATGCAGGCTGGGGGTACTCCGCATGGGATACCCCAGCTTGATGCTGTTGCGGGTGGCCGTCCCGTCGCTCAGGTCCAGGAAATAGATCCGCCCGTCCTGCGCAGCGACAATGACCTCCCGCAGACCGGTCTTTTCCTTTTTGGCGTCGTACATATCGCTCAGTTCCCGGACTTCCTTGCTCCACTTAATGATGGCCGGCTGGCTCCCCACCCCCGTACCGTAATACATGGTACCGGAGGCGCCCTTGGCGCTGCCCGCTTCCGCGGTCCAGGCCAGCTCCAGGGTATTCAACCCCTCCGCCGTGCCGATGGCCGCATTCTGCCGGAAGGCGTCGGTTCGGAAGGTCAGGATGCCCATCTTCTGCCGGGTATATTCCCCCAGCGTCGGCATCTGAACCTGATCCGCCGAAGCCCGGGCGTATTCCTTCACCTTTTTGTTTCCGTTGTAGATCTGAGTGCTGGAAATCAGTCCGGGGCTGGCGCTTTCCGCCGCAGAAACCGCGAGAATCGGCCGCGCCGTCGGCTCCTCTGTGGGTTCAGCCGCGGCTTCCGAAGGCTCCGGCATGGCCGCGGCGGCGGAATCTGCCGCCACGCTGCCCGCTGCCACAGGCTCAATGGCAAGCGTCTCCGCGTTTTCCGCATCGGATGTTTCCGGCATCTCCGCGCTGTCGGCCGCGAGCAGGCGCTCCGGGTCATCCTCATCGACGCCGCCGGTCAGCAGGGCAGGGGCTTCCTCCCCTTCCTCTTCTTCCGGCTCCCCGGCCGCTTCCGCCGCAGCCTCCTCCTTCTGGACGTCTGCCGTTTCCGCCGCCGCGGCTTCCGTCGGGGCATCGCCTGCCCCTTCCGGCTCCGCGGTGATCACAGCATCCGCCGCGGCGGGAAGGTTGCTGCCTCCCTCTTCTGCGGCCGCGGCGCCGCTTCCTTCGTTCGTCCCTTCGGCTTCGGCGTTCCAGGTCTCGTCCTCACGGAAGGGCGCTTCCGTCTCCGCGGCGGGAGGCTCCGTCATGGGGATCTGACTGGGTTCCCCGGTGGTGAAGACCACGGATTCCGGCGTCACGGTAACCTCCGGGAGGATTTTCTCCGCAAGCACCCGGATTTCCACCTGCTTGCCCGTATCCTGCCATTCTTCTCCCGTCCGGATCTGCAGCCGGACAGTGCCTTCCCAGGCCTCCCGCAGATCCCAGTGCAGGGTTTGAATGCTGGAGGCCGCTCCCTCCGCGCCCATCCGCTCCGCGGGTATTTCCCGATCGTCCTGATCCACCAGGCGCAGCACAGGAGAACTGTTTCCCTCCACCGCCACTGTGAAGACCACATCCGTCGGCGCCACGCTGTCCGCCGCTTCCGCGGAAAAAACCGGCACCTGAACCGTCTGTACCGTATCCCTTCCTGCCCCGGTCAGCGCCTGGCGCAAACTCCCAAGCGGGCTGCCCGAATCCGCCGGCAGCGCCAGCAGCAGAATCAGCCCCAACCCCACGGCCAGCAGCAGCACGGTCAGCACGGCCGGCAGCCGCCCCCGGCGCTCCGCCGCTTCCGCCGTTCCTTCGGGATCATCGGGATTCCGGCCGCCGCGGGACGCCCCGCCCAGCGGATCCGCATTCCGGAGCCTGGCAGAACTCCCTCCTATGCTCCGGCTTTCCGCCGCCAGCCGGGCCCGGCTTTCCTCGCTCATGCGGCCCCGGCCGGTCATTCCCATCCGGCCCGGCATATACCCCATTTGTTCCCTGGCTGCGAAAGGACTGTTATCATTCTCCCGGTTCCCGGTATTTCCCTGCCGGGAGGCATTTCTCCCCGTCCCGGGCCGCGCCGCCGACCCATCCATTTCCTCCAGGCGGAAACGCCTGGCCACTTCCCTGGCTGTGGCGCTGTCAGACTCCGCCGCCGGCCTGCCCGCGTAGCGGACAGGGGCGCTCGGCGCCGCTTCTTCCGCCGCGGTGCCTTCCTCCGCACGATACCTGTCCGATCGTCTTTTTCTTGGGGGCCGTGGGGCCTCCGATACCGCCGGTACCGCTTTCGTCGCGTCTTCCCCGTTTTCCGGGCCTTTCATCTCCATATCGTTCAAGGTTCTGTCTCCTTCACCCGCGTCATTCTTTCCTTTATCGGGTCTATTATATACCCAAAATCCGCTTCCCACAACCCCCGCTGTCGGCGTCGGCGCTCCATTCGTTCCCGGCGGGAGGATACGCGGGCGGCTTCGGACGCTCTGCGGTTCCCCGGGAGAGGCATCCCCTTCCGATTTGCTGGACGGAACGCCCTGCAAGAACTATAATACGGGAAAAGGAGACGATGGCTGCCGCCCGTGAGGGCGCTGGAAAGTCAAGCTCCAAAACCGCGTTTTATGAGGAGGATTCCCTGCTTTGTCCCATTCAGATAGCATTCTTTGCACCCTCTGTCCCCGCCGGTGCGGCGCGGACCGTTCCCTTCGCCCAGGCTTTTGCGGCCTGGGAACGGAGATGCGGATCGCCCGGATCGCCCCCCATCTGTGGGAGGAACCGCCCATCTCCGGTACCCGCGGAACCGGCGCCGTTTTTTTCTCCGGATGCACCCTGCGCTGCGTCTATTGCCAGAACGGGGACATTTCTCATCGGAACGCCGGCCGCGCCTTTTCCCCCCGGGCGCTGGCGGACAGCCTGAAACGGCTGGAGGATCTGGGTGTCCACTCGATTTCCTTTATTACCGGCACCCCTTTTGTCCCACAGATCCTGGAAACCCTGTCCCTCTATCGGCCGAACCTTCCCCTGGTCTGGAATTCCTCCGGGTACGAAACCGTGGAGACCCTGAAGATGCTGGAAGGCGTGATGGACGTATACCTGCCGGATCTGAAGCACTGGTCTTCCCGGACGGGGGCTCTCTGCGCCAAAGCCCCGGATTATTTCGAAGCCGCCTCCCTGGCCGTCGCGGAGATGTGCCGTCAAACCGGGCTTCCGGCGTATAACGACGAGGGGATCATGATCCGGGGCACCCTGATCCGCCACCTGATTCTTCCCTCCCTGACAGGGGAAAGCCTGAAGCTGCTGACCTGGATCCGGGATACGCTGCCGGCCGGAACCCCCGTCAGCCTCATGCGCCAGTACCTTCCCTGCAACGATGTACGGATTCCGGAGCTTCAGCGCCGGATCACGGAAAGGGAGTATGCCCGGGTTCTTTCCCACATGGAAGCCCTGGAACTCCCCGGATTCCTGCAGGAGGCTGAAGCCGCCTCCTCGGATTTCGTTCCCCTTTTTAACCGGGATGGGAGTTTTGTGTAAACCGGAACAGGGAAGGCCGCCCTTCCCGGACGGTCTTCCCTGTTCCTTCTGTTTTCCGTTTTACGCCTTTGGGTTCACCTTCGGCACGTGATACTCTACCCCCTGGTCATACCGAACGCTCTCCGGCGGGACTTCCAGCAGTTCCGGATGGTTCAGCCACCGAACCAGATCCGCGAAGAAAAGCGCGTAGTGCGCCCCGGATGTCACCCGTTCATCCACCGTGACCCCGATGGGCAGCCAGCGCTTCATCCTGGCGTTTCCCTGGGCGTCCACCGTAGCTTCCTTCAGGACGCTGCCCATACCGAAGAAAGCGGATACGGTTCCGAAATTGTAAATATGATGCCATACATGGTGCAGGCCGATGGAAGCGTTATTGGTAATGAACATGCCCGTATAGAAAGGCAGCTCTTTAATCAGCGCCCCCGGCGCCAGACCGTAACGATCCAGGACGCGGACCGCCTGTACAACGACATTGGCCAGCCCCGGCACTCCGAAAAGGATCTTCAGCAGCTTGTCGATAAAGGTGCCGCCATCCGGAACCGCCTCGCCCCGGGCGCCCTCCACCGCGGTCACCATCCGGTCCCGCACGTCAAAAAGGGTATCCGTAGGGTCGAACTCGATCCGCACCACCGATTCCGGGCTGTCGTGATTCTGGCTGTCTTTGAGAATCGTAAAGGCCACGGAGCAGTTGTTCCGGACGAAATACTGCTTGTTTTTGATAAACCGGTTGATCTCCGGATGCTGGCTGATCCCCCGGACGTAAGCAGCCACCACGATCTGCATGAAGGTCACCTTCTGGCCCTCCAGGCTCTTTTTCGCGATATACCGGGAGAGGAGTTCATAGTCCAGCTTGTGCTCCAGAAACACCTGCGCGTCGCAGCGCATGGGCATAATGTAGGGGGTAATCCCCACTACAGGATCGATCCCCTTCATTCTCCGGCCGTCCGGCCTGCGTCCAAACATGGCTTTCCTCCTCTATTCTTCCCCGGCATCCATCCGGTGTGCTCTGCGTATCCGGGCTTACGCCTCTTCGGCAAAAAGGCCCGCCGCGTCATCCAGCGCCTTCTGCTGAGCCTGAAGCAGCGCTTCAAACTGTGTCCGAAAATCGGCAGCCACCTTCTTCAGCCCGGTCACTTCCTTCATCAGCGCGTCCCGCTCCTCGTTCAGACCGTCCAGCCGCTCGGTGGCCTCTGCCTCAGCCTTGGCCCGGATCGCCTCCGCGTCTTCCTTCGCCTTCCGGATGGTCTCTTCCTTCACGGTCGCCGCCATCTCCAGGATCTCCCGGAAACGGCTTTCATCCGCCGCGCTGGGACCCGCCGGCGCAGCAGCCGCAGCTGCGTTTTCCCGTACGGCGGTGTTCTTCTGTCGAAGATTCTGGATTTCCGCCTCCATCCGCTCCATTTCGTCGCAAACCTCATCCAGGAATTCATCCACTTCCTTGCGGTTATAGCCCCGGTTTTCCGTGGTGAATTCCTTGCTGCTGATCAGGTCCACCGTAATTCTCTGTTCCATTGCAGCCTGCTCCTTTCTTTATTCAGCCCCTTTTCCGGGCTCTGTTTCCGGTGTAGATGGCGGTTTCCGATATCATTAATAGTATCCGCCGTAAGCGCCATAATCCCCGGCCGCCGCCGGCATGCTGCCGGTATAAGGATTGTATCCCGCCGCGCCCCCGTTCGCGGCGGTCTCCCACCCGATGGGATTCTGGCTGGACCGCCGCTCCCGCCGGGGAGCATACCCCTGCTCCTGCGGAGGCTGGGGCGCCGCTGCCGGCGTCTGCTGGGGCTGGAACCATTTTCTCTCCTGCCTCTCCGGCAGAATCTTGACCCCGGCCGGAGCAATGATCACCACTCCCAGGCTCTGCAGGTTCCGGACGCTGCAGCCCAGTGTAAAAGCCGCGCCGGCCAGCATGTCCTGATACCGGAGGCGCTCGCTGTCGTTTTCCAGCAAATCCAGCGTGACAATGAGCGTCTCCTCGTTCTTCATGCACTCAATGGCTTCGTAACAGCTGCTCAGGGATGTAATGGTGAGGATATGCTCCACATGGGTATAGGACGCCCCCGCCTCCGGCGGAACCGATACGCCCGGCATATAAGAAATGTTTCCACCCTGCGGCATTCCCCAGCCCGAACCTTGCGGCATTCCCCGGCCCGAACCTTGCGGCATTCCCCGGCCCGAACCTTGTCCCCCCATATACCCGGTCATGGGACCGCTTTGGGCCGGCGCCTCGCCGGTGGCCGGCGGATTCATGCCGGTAAAGCCCGTGTGGGCGGCGGCTATGGGCGGCTGCCCAGCCGCGTACTCATCGGCTTTGGCCCTGGCCAGCTCTTCCTCCCGCATATCCCGGGGCTGAACCGGCCGGTAGCAGCTGGTCCCCCCATCCGGGCGTCGGGAAGCATGCTTCTCTCCGCCGCCCATTCTGCTCCGCAGCCACGCGCGCAGACTCCTGAAAGCCATCTTGGTCTGAATCCTCCTTTGCCCATTCTCCCGGCCGTTCCGGCGGTCAAAACAGGCGTACCGTCTGTCCTTCCGATAGAACTCCCTGCTGGATGGCGGAGATAAAAACCTCCCCTTCCCGCTTTTCCAGAATGTTCACCGGGATAAAGGTCTGATACTGTCCGTCCACCACCACAACCCCAGCCATATTGTCCTGATAGTAGATCGCCCGGGCGGGCACCGTCAGGGTGGACACATGGTCCCCCAATTCTCCGGTGCAGGTCCGGATATACAGAACCGGCTGGACCGGCGCCTGCACCGCCAGCCGCACCGCCATTTCCCCCCCGCTGCGAGTAAAGGAGACCACCGTCGCCTGCACCGTCGTATCCCGGAAACTTTCCAGCCGCAGTTCATATACGGCACCCTCCACCGGGTTCCAATTGCTGTCCTTCACCATCATCAGCACGTACCAGTACCCGTCACGGACCATGCGATAGATGGTGGTCTTTCCCTTCTGAACCGCGCTTTGCCCCGGCTTGCTGCCATTGAGCATGCTGCGGATCTGAGCCGGGGTAAACTGATCATAATTGCTGACGGTCAGCCCGTACTCATATCCGTCGGAATAGAAACTGACAATTCCCTCCGACAGGGCGGCATATTGTTTGGTCCAGGAGCTGATCCGCTGCATCTGGCTCTGCTCGTCGTCATACAGGCGGGTCATCCGCTGATCCTCGCTGTATTTCTGCTTCAGGTAGCTCTGCCGTGCCTGAATCGCCGTATCCAGCAGGGATTCCTGGTTGCTCATGTTGCCCCGGGCGCCGCCCACAATGGCCCGGACTTCCCTGGCCCTGGTCATGACCTCGCTCTCCAGCTTTTCCATTCTGGCGTCGGTGGCAATCTCGGACCGCAGCAGCTTCATCTGGTATTCCTTGATTTGATCCCGATAATCCTGCAGGGTCGTCATTTCCCGCGTACTGAACCCCGATGAATAGACGTTGCAGATCGTGGTCCCCCGGTAGATCATGGTCCCTTCTTCCGCCACGTATTTCACGCTGGTCAGGCCCTCTGCGTCGTAGGGGGTTTCGTCCCGGACAATCAGGCAATCCCCCTGATACCGGGCCCCGATGGTTCCGGAGGAAATCCGCCCGTACGGCTCCGCTTCCGGCGTCAGCTCCGTCACCAGATACCATACAACGAACCCGACCACCATGACAATCAAGGCAATCTGTACCACGCTCATGCGCTTTGGCGCTTCCGGCTGCGGCACCTGCGGCTGCGCCGGCTGGGGCGGCTGCATCTGATACAAGGCGTCCCCTCCTTTCCCGAAAGGTCACTTGTTATCATAGCACAATCGCCGGATCATTGCAAATTCCTCCGGATCGCGCGGCTGCGCCGCCTTGCTTCCGTCCTTGTGTCCGTGGACGCCCCGGCTCAGCTGAGCCAGGCCGCCGGGCGCACCACCGCTTCCGGAATTTCCCCTTCCAGCACCTCCAGGGTCATAAGGCTCTTTTCCCCGCTGACCTTCTTCTTTATGGGCTCCACGGAGGACATGACAAACGCCATGCCCGTCACCTCCACATGGAACTCCCGCATCAGCTCTACCATCCCCCGGGCCGTCCCCCCGCCCCGCAGAAAATCGTCCACGATCAGCGCTTTCTGATTCTCCTTCACCGCCCGGCGGCTCAAACTCATGGTCTCGATGTTTCCGGAGCCGGATACGTAATTGATATTGACTGCGGATCCTTCATATACTTTGGATGTATGCCGGGCGATCACCAGCGGGATTCCAAGGGCATTGGCCGTGGCAAACGCCACCGGGATCCCCCTGGTTTCCATGGTCAGGACAAAATCCGGCCGCGTGGCGGCATATTCCGTCGCCAGGATCTGCCCCATGCGGTTTACCGTTTCCGGAGTGGCCAGGATATCGGAATAATAAAGAAAATCCCCGGGCAGCACCCGCTCCGTCCCGCTCAGGATGCGGCTCAGTTCCTCGATATAGCTCCGGGCCGCTTCCCGGTTGATCTCCGGCCGGAAAACGACCCCGCCGGCCGCCCCGGTCACCGTCTCCAGCCGGCCCAGCCCGAAAGCGTCCACCGTCTGCCGCAGGGCATCGATATCCTCGCTGATCGTGCTCTTCGCCGCGCCGAAAAGAGCGCAGAAGTGGTTCAGGGTGTACATCTTTCCCGGCGTATCCGACAGGATCTTCAGCATGGCGCTCATGCGCTCGTTGCGGCGGATTTTCTCCAGCACTTTTTCCATGGTGACCCGTTTTCTCCTCTGTGAACGTTTGTTTAAATCTGTCCATCCGTTCGGATGAATCCTCTGATGATGAACTGTTCCCGCGCAGAACGGTTCCAGGCACAAAAAAACCCGGCTTTTCAAAGCCGGGCATCATCATACCATAGAATTCGAATATTGAAAAGAGGAATTTCCCAGAAAGTTCGGCTTTTTGCCGCATTTTCCCCTTCTCGCCGACTGAATGTGCGGATTTATTCGGCCATAAAGGGTTTTATCTCCTTCAGCAGCTGCTCGCAGTCTTCACTGTAGATTTCCAGCGTAATGGGCCTGCTCAGATCCAGGGAAAAAATCCCTAAAATGCTCTTGGCGTCCACCACGTGCCTCCCCGCCCGCAGATCCATGTCGAAGGGGTACCTGCCCACGATGTTGACAAACTTGTTCACATTCTCTACCAAACTCAATCTGATGGTTACTGTTTTCATCCGGTTACACCTCACTTTCCTTTCCGGATGCGCCCATCATACAGGATTTTTCGCTCTTTGGCAATGCCTTCATCGGATTTTACACGCTGAACACATTTTCCGTCCTGTTTACGGGGCGGTTTTTGTTTCTTTTTCGGAGATTCGCAGCATCAGGGTTTCCTCCTCCGCGTTCCATTCCCAGCTCCCGTTAAAGGCCCTGCCCAGGAAGCTGGCCCGGACAAAATGCCCCTCATCGAAGGAAAAGTCGTCCGGCTCCGCCATGATTTCAATCCCGTCCACCGTCGCCACAAACCCATTGGCTTCCTTCAGCATCGAAAGCGTGTATCCCTGCGCTTCCAGAATCAGGCTGTCCTCCTCATCGTGCAGGGACCAGCCGTCTATGCACATGACCAGATCATCCAGGCTGAGCCGGATATCATCCTCGCTGCTTTGCATTCGGGGAGATATCACCACCTGAACGCCGTCTTCCTCCGCCGTCCACTGCAAAGCTTCCTCGGCATCATTCAGGATCACCCACCCCGCCAGATCCGTAAACTGCGGACGAGGCGCCTCCGGTTCCTGCGTTGCTTTTACCTCCTCCTCGTCCAGATCCACTTCTTCCACGATTTCCTCTTCGGCGGTCGCTCCGGTGGGCGCCGCAATGTCCTCCGGCCTGACCGCCGCAGCCTCCTCGGCGCTCTCCTCCGGCGTTTCTTCCGTCTCCGCCTTCAGGGGCGCTTCGTGCGCCGCTTCCGCGTCTGTCTCCCCGTCGGTTCCGGCCGCTTCCGCCGGCGTTTCGGCTGCGGTTTCCTTCGGCGGCTCTGTCTCGTCCCCCCAGGGGATCCGGGTGGGCTCCGCCACCACGTACGGCGTTACGGTAGGCTTCTCCGGTTCCTCGGACGGTTCCGCCTCGATTTCCCCGGACACGGTTTCCGTCGGCGCGGCTGTCGGAACCGCTGCCTCAACCGCTTTCGCCGAAGCTTCGTCCTGTACGGTTTCCGCCGCGGCCGTCAAAGGCGCTGTCTCCGTCGGCTGCTCCGCCGGTTTTTCCGTCCCGGTTACAGCTTCCGCCCTGCCTTCCGCCGCGGCCGCTGTCAACGGCTCCGCTTCCGTCCCTTCGTCCCCCGCCGCCGTTGTCGCGGCCGGTTCCGCGGATGTCACGGCCGGTGCCGCCGTATCCGCCGGTTCCTCGTAAACGTTCTCCCCGGTGCCCTCGTCCGTTTCTTCCTCGCCCCGTGTCAGCGCGGCCTCCCCGCCTTCAGGGGTGAGCGCGGGCTCCTCCGTGGGGGCCGGCGTGGGTTCCGGGGTCGGCATGGGAGCCGCGTCCGGGTTTTCAAACAGGTTGGTCTGGGTGGTGCGCCCGGCAATCCCGTCCACAGTCAGGCCGTTATAGTACTGAAACTGTCTGACCGCCGTACGGGTCTGGCCGCCGAAGGCCCCGTCAGCCGCTCCTTCGGGCAGGTAGCCCATCTCGATGAGCCGTTCCTGCAGCTTCCGCACTTCCTCCCCCCGGTCCCCCAGCAGCAGGTTGTGATACCCCCTGATGTTGGCCGTTATGGTGGGCACGGGCACCGGCGTCACGGAGACCGTGGGTTCCGGTGTCGGCGTCGCGGCGGGCATTACGGTTTCAATCACGGCGGAAGCCTGCCCGGTTGGCGCCGGCGCCGGCGTAGGCACCGGCGTAACGGAAGGGGTCGCGGTACTCTCCACCGCCACCACGAACGTCACGGCCATATAGGCCAGCAGTGTTTTTAAAAAATCCATTGATTCGCCCTTCCTTCTCTGTGTTAAGCGTCCCCTTCATGCAGTCCTTCCAGGGACGGTGGCTCCTCCGTGTCGTCCTCACCCCGGAGATCCCTCAGGGAAATGCCCTCGCTGCCCATACTGGTATGGAAGATCTCCATTCCATCTCCGTCACGCAAAGCCCGCAGCAAAATCCTCTGTTCAACAGCCGTTAGTATACATGATATTTTTTTACAAAACAAGATTCTGTGGTAAAATAGCAAGGGATCTTTCCTGCAAAGAGAGGAAAGCGAAGCGTTTCTTCCAGATTTCCGTGGAAGAGGCGGACCACCCCGATGACGAAGCCGGGCTGCGGCGCAGCCGTGAACCCGGCGATTTCACATCATATTGATTCTCATGGCAGGAAAGTGATAAAATGGGAAAAGCCGCTGCCAGGAGAACCGGAACACTTCACCGGATGGGTAAAGGAGGAACTTTCGCGATGAAACAGCTGATCAAAAACGCCCGAATCTATGACGGAACGGGGTCGGATCCCTTTTTCGGCGATATCCTGCTGGACGGAGACAGAATTGCCCGGGTCGCTCCGGCCATCGACGCGGAAGCGGACCGGGTCATCGACGTTCAGGGCAAATCCGTCTCCTCCGGTTTTATCGATGGCCATTCCCATAACGATTGGTTCGCCATCAAGAACAATCCGCTTCCCTGGTTTGACCCCTTCCTTCGGCAGGGGATCACCACCTTCATTACCGGGAATTGCGGCATTTCTGCCATCGGCTTTGACGATCATAATCCCTATACCGACCGGATGGGCGGCGGGATTTTCAGTTTCCGGGGCACCAAAGGCCGCTTTGGCTCCGCGGAGGCTTACTTTAAAGCCACCGACCGGCAGATGCCCTGCAATATGGCGGTGCTGGCAGGGCACTGTACCGCCCGGGCCGCTGCCGGCGGAATCGAGAACCGCAAGCTGACCGCCGCGGAAGAAAAGAAGATGCTCTCCCTCCTGGAGGAACAGCTGCGTCAGGGAGCCGCGGGCATCTCTCTGGGTCTTATGTATGAGCCGGGTCTGTATGCCGACGTAGAGGAGCTGAAGAAGGTCGCCGCCCTGTGCGTCAAGTATAACAAGCCGCTGACCGTGCACCCCCGGGCGGAGTCCAAGGTCTCCATGGCCTACCCCCAGCTGCTGGGCCGGTCCCACCTTCTGCGGGCCTTCGACGAGCTGGTGGAAATCTCGAAGGGCACCAACCTGAAGCTTCATTATTCCCACGCCATCTTCGTGGGCCGCAATTCCCTGGGGGCCAAGGAGGAGCTGCTGCGCATGATGAACCAGCTTCGGGCGGAAGGCGTGGATGTCATGTTTGATATCTACAACGAAACCCTGGGCGTCTCGGTTATCACCGTCATCCTCCCCGCCTGGTATCAGGGCATGACCCCGGCGGAGCGGAACAAACCTTTCAACCGGCTGAAGCTGGCCGTGCTGGTGAAGGCCACCGCTCTTCTGCTGGGTTTTGACTTTCCGGATATCCAGATCGCTTACATCGGCCCCGGGTACGAACAATACGAAGGGAAAAGCGTCCATGAGATCGCGAAGGAGGAGGGGGTCAGCGACCTGAAGGCCTATCTGAAGCTCTGTGAGCTGAGCCATTTTGCCGGCCGGGTGAACATGGGCCCCTACTCCACCCCAGAGGTGATCTCCGAATTCGAGCACAATCCCCTCTGCCTCTACATGACGGATGCCTGGGTGGAGGATTTCGGGATTCAAAACCCCGCCATCTATGACTGTTTTCCCAAATTCCTGCGGGATTCCCTCCTGGGCACCGGGGATACCATGCCCAATACCGTCCGCCGCATGACCGGAGCCATTGCTGACCGCTTCATGATTCCTGAACGGGGCTATCTGAAAGAAGGCTATTTCGCGGATCTGACCGTCTTTAATGAGAACGAACTCCGTGCCGCCACCCCGGACCAGGAAAAGCCCTTCGGCATCGAAAAAGTGTTCATCAACGGCCAGCTGGTCCTGGACGGAGGCAGGCTGGATCAGGAAGCGCTGAAAACCACGGGGCGGGCGCTGCCGGTCTGAGGCCGGCGCCAGCATCCAATACAACGGCGGTCTTTGCCCTTGTGAAAAGGAGGAAGCAGGGTTGGAAAAGCTGGAAGGGCCTGTGATCAGCACCGTTTTTCGCAATCCGGAAAACGGCTATTCCGTACTGACCCTGCGGGTAGGCCGCCGCGAGTATACGGCCGTTGGCGCGCTGCCGGAGCTGTCCCCGGGAGAGCAGGTGACCCTGACCGGGGAATGGGTGGAGCATAAGACCTTCGGCAGGCAGTTCAAGGTCGCTTTCTTCGAAATTCAGGCTCCCACCACGCTCCTGGGCATCGAGCGGTATCTGGCCAGCGGCGCCGTCCGGGGGATCGGCCCCAGTACCGCGAAACAGATCGTCTCCTTCTTCGGGGAAAGCACCATGGAGGTCCTCGCCGAGCATCCCCAGCGGCTGACGGAAATGCCCGGCATCGGGAAAAAGCGGGCCGCCATGATCGCCGAAAGCTTTGCCGAGCAGCAGGGAACCCGGCAGGCCATGATCTTTCTGCAATCCTATGGCGTGCCCGCATCATTGGCCATCACGATCAGTGATTTTTACCGGGAACGGACCCAGGATGTGGTTCAGCGCAATCCCTACCAGCTCTGCGACGATCTGAAAGGCGTGGGTTTCCGTACGGCGGATCGGATTGGTCTGGCGCTTGGCATCTCTCCGGACGCGGAAAGCCGGATCCGCTGCGCGCTGAAATATGTGATGACCGAAATCGGAGATGCCAACGGTCACTGTTATCTGCCGGAACAGGATCTGATCCGGGAGGCGGCAGATCTGCTGCAACTGACGGAATCCCGCTGTGCAGACGTCCTGACCCGGCTGCTGCTGGCCCGGGAGCTGGTGGCGGAAATGCCCGAAGCGGAATCGGCCGTTCCGGAGAACGTTTCCGATGCCCGGCGACGGATCTATCTGCCGGAAATGTACAAGGCGGAAAAGGAAGTCGCCCGCCGCATGCGGGAGCTGATGGCCTCCGTCCGCTCCGGGCAGCATCGCCACGCCCGGCGGGAGATCGCCCGATTTGAGAAAGAACAGCGGATCACCTTTTCCGACCGCCAGCGGGAGGCCATCATTCAAGCGCTGGAAAACGGCGTTTTCATCATTACCGGCGGCCCGGGCACCGGCAAGACGACCATCATCAACTGCATCCTGGCCCTGTTGAATCAGGAAGAACAGGAAACGCTGCTCTGCGCCCCCACGGGCCGGGCCGCCAAGCGCATGACGGAAGCCACCGGCACCGATGCCAAAACCATCCATCGGCTGCTGGAATACGGCGGGGAGGAAGGCGCCTTTGCCCGCAACGCGGACAATCCGCTGGAGGCGGACTGTGTCATCGCCGACGAAGCATCCATGATCGACCTGCGGCTGATGAAATCCCTGCTTCGGGCCATTGAACCCGGCACCCGCCTGATTCTGGTAGGGGATGCGGATCAGCTTCCGTCCGTGGGGGCCGGAAATGTGCTGGGGGACCTGCTGGAAAGCGGATGCGTCCCCTGCGCAAGGCTGACAGATATCTTCCGTCAAAGCGAACACAGCCGTATCGTCCTCAACGCCCACCTGATCAACCGGGGGGAAATGCCCCTCCTGAACGAAAAAGGCACTGATTTTTTCTTTCAGCGCAAAACCAGTCCCCGGGAGGCGGCGGAAACCATCGTTGCCCTCATGCGGGACCGGCTCCCGGGATATCTGGGCTTCCGCAAGGGAACGGAAAAGGCGCTGGCCATCCGGAACATCCAGGTGCTGGCTCCTGCCCGCAAGGGAGACTGCGGGGTCAATACCCTGAACCTTCTGCTTCAGGAAGCCATGAACCCGCCTTCTCCCCGCTCCCCGCAGATCACCTGGGGAGACACCGTCTTCCGCCTGGGAGACAAAGTGATCCAGACCCGGAACAATTATGACCTGATCTGGCGGAAGGACGGTCCCCGGGCCGAGGAGGGTTCCGGCGTCTTTAATGGGGATATCGGCTTTGTGACCGCCGTGAATACCGCGGACCACATGCTGACCGTGCGTTTCGACGATGACAGGGACGTGGACTATGAAACCGCGGATCTGGAAGATCTGAGTCTGGCGTACTGTCTCTCCGTCCATAAAAGCCAGGGCAGCGAATTCCCGGTGGTGATTATGCCCGTCACCCCGGGACCCCCCATGCTCCTGACCCGCAACCTCTTCTACACCGCCCTGACGAGAGCAAAATCAATGGTGGTGCTGGTGGGAACGGAGGAGGTCATCGCCGCCATGACCCGCAATGATCACGTGGCCAGGAGGTACACCACCCTGGCCCTGCGGCTGGCGGACCTGTAGCCGGTTCAGATGCACAGAAAGCGCGGCCTGTCTTCTCAGACACGCCGCGCTTTCTGTGCGTACAGCTCCCATGCGATCCATTCCTGCTCCAGCTTGATCTGATGCTCCTCCATCCAGGCCGCGGTCTCCGCCCATTCCGGGTCTTCCCGCAGGCCCTTCAGCCGGGCAAAACCATAAGCCTCCAAGGGTTTCCCCCAGGCCTGCCATCTTTCCAGATCCTCCACTCCCATGTGCCAGGGCGCAATGGCCAAGCCCGTTCTCCGCCGCAGCCGTTTCAGAATCTGAATCCCCGCCGGATCCAGATCCCCGAAATGCCGCCAGGGCAAGTCCGGCCGCGCCAGCGCCGCCTGCCGCATCAGCTTCTCCATCCCCGCCTGATGAAACCCGCTCAGAAAGAGACAGAGCCCCTCGGGCTCATTCACCCGATGATAGGCTGTCAGGTTTTCCACCGTCATACCGAAGTCCGCCGCCGTGCTGATCTTCTCCAGCTTTTCCAGTGCCGATGTCTGTACCGCCGCGGATACGCCTTCCGGAATCCGCATTTCCGTCCCGTCCTGAAACGTCAGCGTCATTTTCCCCTTCAGAAAGAGGTAGGAGGGATTGGCCTCAATGCCATGAGCCGCCAGCACGATGGCCTGCCTTTCCCGATCGCTTTCCGGCTCCTCGGCCGCTTCCAGCCCGTAGTCCTGCCCGCTGTAGTGGATCAGCAGCTCCACCGCCGGCCGCCGCCACCTCTTTTCAAAGCTTTTGCTGTCATGAAAGAAGTCCATGGACAGCTCCCGCTCCAACAGAAACTGCCCATTGGTCACAATCCGGTCCGCCAGCCGGATCAGGGTTTCCGCCTTCTCCATCGGATACCGGGCTTTTTGCCGGTTTCTCAGGCGTTCCGCCTCCTGCCGGGCAAAACGCCGTGTCGTCTCGGTGCCGCCCGCCGTCTCGTAGAAAGCGATCTCCTCCATTCTCCGGCTTCGGGCATCCCTGCGGCCCAGTCTCCGATAAATGGCGTCCCAGGCCTCCGCCCGGGCCCGGATGGCCGTCAGCTCGTGCCGGGGCGGCCGATCCCATATCAGCTCCACCAGGCCTTCCCGCTCCAGCTGTACCATTTCCCATTCAAACCGGTCCCGCTCCGCCACGGGCGTATAGTCATCCGTATAGCCGGGCCACACCTTCTCCGGCGGGATGCTGAAGGCCCGGTTCACCTTCGCCTCACCCCGGAAGGCGGGGCTTTTTTCATACTGATCTGTCAGCAGGTTCAGCGCCCGCTCCTGATTTCCCTCAGCCATCCGCCCGCTCCTTCATGCTTCCCTCGATCGCCCGGGTAAAGCGCCCGCTGGTAACCAGGGAAACCGTGGTGGTGATGTACCGGCTGATGGAATCCAGCTTCTTGGGCGGTGCAGCGTAGATCACCTGAAAATGATTGCTCTCGAAATATTTCACCATCTGCGTAATCCGCTCATCACTCATGGCCGCGAAGGCTTCATCGATGAATACCAGCCGCTGGCAGCATCTTTCCCGGGGATAGTACTGCATCAGCGCAGCGGACAGAATCAGGTAATAGGGCGTCTGCTTCTCCCCGCCGCTGGCGGACCCCTGTTTCCGGCTCAGCTCCGCGCGGGTTTCCTCGTCTCCCTGCCGGGATACGATCTGCATGTCGTAGGTGAAATACTTCCGGTAATCCATGTATTCCGCCTCGTCTTCCTCTCCCAGAATCGTCTCCAGCAGCGCGCGGATATCCTCGTGCCATTCTTCCCGGTTCCCATCGGCGGATTGATACAGCCCCGACAGGTTCATGAACTCCTGCAGCCGGTTGGCCACCCGGAAAAACACCTGCCGGTCCGGCCGCTCCCGCATGATAAAGCGGTAGGTATCCCGTCCGAAGGGCAGCTCCCGCAGCTCCCGGTTGATGGCGTCCAGCTCCGCCCGGGCGGCGGCGATCTTTTCGTTGATCTCCGCCACAAAGTCTCCCAGCACCGCGTGCTCCATTTCCTGCGTCTTCTGTTCCAGCTCCGCCCGTACCTTTTCGATCCGCACGTTGGCCAGGTTCTGGTATTCCTGCTGATACAGGGGGATGAAGGCCTTTCCTCTCCGGTTCAGATCCTGCCCGGAGCTCTGCAGGTATTTCAGCTGGGCGTCCTCCAGCCGCCGTCCGATCTCCTCCAGTTCGTTTTTCCGGTTGCTGACCGTCTTTTCCCGCAGTACGATGAAGCTGTTGAGCCGCTTCCGCGCAGCCTCGTATTCCGCCGTCATGGCGTCCACCAGCTCCAAATGGCGTACCCGTTCCGTCTCCCAGTCGCTCTCTGCCTGGAAGATCTCCGCCGCCAGGCTGCCCAGCCGTTCCTTTTCCCGGGCTGCCGCGTTTTCCGTTTCCCGAAGGTCCCCGTAGATCTGCCGGCTGTTTTCCGTGGCCTCCGCCACCCGCCTCTCCATGGTTTCCATGATATCCAGCAGCGCCGTCAGCCCGGGATCGCTGCGCAGCCGTTCCGCCTGTTTTTCCAGCTGGTACAGATGCCTCTCCAGCCTGGCCGCGTTCTCCGGCGCCGCGAAATCATACCGGTTCTCCGCCCAGTCGATGCCTTCGATGGCCCCCAGGCGCTCCGTCACCGCGTCCCGCCGCTCATATCTCCTTTGCTGCTCCGCCTCCAGGGCGGCCTTTCGGATCCGCAGCTTTTCCTTCTGCAGCTCAAACGCCCTCGCCCCCAGGCAGACATCCACGTCCTTCATATCCTGCCAGCGCACCGCCCAGGCTTCCGCCGTCAGGCCGTCCCGGGTCAGGCCCCCGGCGGCGTGAGCCAGCAGTTCCTCCGTGTTTTCGCACAGTGCGATGCCGTTGAGCACCGCGTTTGCGTACCGGCGGGCGGCCGGGTTTGGGATTTTCAGCAGCGCCGCCGCGGATCCCTCCCGGGTTTCCGTTTCCGGCACTTCTCCCGTCAGCACCACCTGGGCTCCGGCCATTTTGCGGCTCTGCAGCAGCAGGGCCGCCTCCCGGTCCCAGGGCTCTTCCAGAAACAGCTGGTACCGCCGGGGCCCCAGGAAGCTTTCCACCGCCTCCCGCCAGGATTCGTCTGTCAGTTCCTCCGTCAGCTCCGCCAGCGTTCGGACGGTGATCTCCTGCCCTTGGCTCCGCAGCTCCTTTCGGATCATCTCCTTGGCTTTTTCCGTCTCCTCCGGCAGCGGCAGGCTTCCCGCCTCCAGCTTTTTGATCCGGCTTTTCAGGGCGCCGATCTCCCTGTCCGTCTCCTGGATGGCCCGGCTCAGCAGGATCTTTTCCTCCCGCAGCCCTTCGGCCATCCGTCCCGCTTCCATTCCCAGCAGGATGAAGGCCTCCCGCTGCTCCGCGGCCTGGCCCTTCTCCTTCAGCATCGTCTCCAGGGCTTTCGCGATCCGGGGGTCTGCCGTTTCCCCCTCCGCCAGGAAGCCCAGATTCTTCCGCACCTGGCCCCGCAGCCGCATCAACCGGGCAGCCTCCGTTTCGTATCCGCGCTTCTCCTCCCGGCAGGCGGCCGCCTGGTTTTCCAGCTCCTTCAGCGTTCCCGTCATCTGCAGAAAATCCGGATCCTGCGCCAGCCGCTGCTTTTCCTCAATGGCCTTCTGAAGGGCCTGTTCCGCCTTTTCCCGCTCTGCCCGCAGGGCCTGCAGACTGCTCTCCGCCTGCTTCAGCGCCACCTCCGTTTCCCGTCTTTCCTCCTGTTTCGCCTGCAGGTTCTGCCATACCAGCGTCAGCTCGTCCAGGCTGATCCGCCGGGCCTTCTGCTCGTATTCCGCAATCACCCGCATCACCTGCTCCAGGCACCGCTGGCTCTCCTGCAGGTTTCGGTAGGTCTCCCGCAGCTGGTCAAACCGCTGTTTCTGCTCCCTCAGGTTGGCCAGGGACCGGGCGTCGCTGGCCTCCAGCACGCTCTCCTGAATGAACCGGTCGATGTTGTTTTCCGGCTTGAAGGCAATCATCTTCGTCAGCTTATCCCGATATTTCCCCGGATCGCTCACCCGCATGCCCAGCGCCTGCAGCACCTGCCGCACCCCCAGATCCCGGGGCATCAGATCCCCCGGCCGGATGGGCCCCGCCGGGGTCTGCAGCAGCCGCGGCGGCGTCACCTTCAGCTTCCCCGCCTCCACCCGGGCGAAGTTCACATCCTCCAGATGGGTATCCCGCAGCACAAACCATCGGGAATCCGCCTGCGTCTCGTCCACGGACTCTATCCCTACGCCCACCACCAGGTACTGGTTCTCGTCCGGGGAGAAGAATTCGATGGCGATGTAGCTGACCACCGTTCCCGTCCGCAGGAACCGGTCCGCGCCCTCGGAAGCGGTGTCGCCCCTTACGTAGCTCCAAACCTTCCGGTCCCGGTCCTGGGCCGCGCTGTTGAAGCGCGTACTACCCGTCAGGCAGTAGCTCATCGCGTCCAGGATCATGGTCTTCCCCACCGTGTTCGGCCCAGTGATCAGGGTGGAGCCGCCCAGCCGGATGGTTTCGTTCTGATATCTGGCCCACTGCACCAGCCGCACCGCTGTTGCCGTCTTTCTGTTCGCAGGATTCACAGGCTGCCTCCCTCTTCTTCCCCTTCGTCCTCGTCCTCATCCTCTTCCGCGTCCCGCTGTTTCTCCCGCATCCGGCTGTCCGCGGCCTCCACGAAGCGCAGGAAGGCGTCCTCGTCCATCGCGAACTGCAGGGAGGGATACAGGATGATCTGGAACTGCTCCTCCCCCATCCTGCCCTTCTGGTCAATCAGGTGGTAACGGCTGAACAGGTTCAGGATTCCCTGCATCGCGCTCTTGTCCACCAGTTCCTTCATCCCGTATTTTTCCATTTCCAGCCGCAGATCCCCCATCCGGATGACCAAGCCCTTTTTCAGGCTTCCGCTTCGGACCCGATCGGCGTACAGCGTCCACAGACAGCAGAGCACCAGGCTCTCCGCCTTTTTCAGGTTCAGGTGGCCCGTCCGGCTGCGGGCGCCCTCCCCCGTGGATACGGCGCTGCGCAGCATGGCCACCCCGTTTTCCCGGTCCAGCCGCACTTCAAACCCGATGTAGCCCAGATATTCGTTGAATGCATCCAGGGTCCGGGAAATGAAGAAATACCGCGTCCGGCTGTCCTCGTCCTGATCCCGCACCAGGAAGGTGTGCCGCAGCAGCCGCCTGCAGGTGCTCTGAAACAGTTCCCGCTCGCCGGATGTCCAGTTTTCCCAGCTTTCCATCATGGGCTCATCCATCCTTCTTTGAAATCGTAAAGTTCCGGATCACCGCCGTGTCCGTCTCCGTGAAATCCTCCTCCACCCGGATCGCGAATCCGTTCTCCTGGGCATAGGCCGCGGCTGACAGGGCCATCAGCAGATCCTCCTGATTCTTCAGGCCCATCTCCGCCGCCGTGATGGTCCTCCTGTTCCGGGTCAGAGCCGCCAGCCATTCCCCGCTCCGCTCCCGGGAGAAGGGATCGTATGCCTCCCTGCGCTGCTCTTCCAGCTGGCGCTCCGCGTCCGCCTCGTCCAGCTCCGCGTATTCGCTCTCGGTCTCCTGGGTCACCCGCCGCATCCTCCGGGGATAGCGCAGGGATTCCTCATCCATGTACTGCTGCCCGTCCACCAGGAACAGCTCCTGCAGCTCCTCCGGCAGCTCGTCCTTCATGCCGATCTCCGCCGTCTCCTCTACCAGGTAATGGATCATCCGCTCCACGCGGCCCCGC
Organism: Clostridia bacterium; assembly: GCA_017512805.1. Taxonomy (GTDB): domain Bacteria; phylum Bacillota; class Clostridia; order Christensenellales; family Aristaeellaceae; genus Aristaeella. The sequence goes on along the minus strand of JAFWES010000059.1, from coordinate 44,674 downwards.
AGGTCCTTCTCCCGGCTCCGCAGGAATCTGGCCCGGCCCACCGCGATGGTCAGATAGGTGTTGATCTTCCCGTGAATATCCTCCATCATCCGGTCATAGTCCAGAAACAGGAACCGGGAGGCCGCGTCCACCATGCTCAGCACCTGATCCTCCGCCGCCCTCCGCGGCAGGTTTTCTTCCCGCATGCAGTCCTCCGTCAGCCGTCCCAGCAGATCCGGATCATCCTTCAGCCGGTTCATCTCCGGCCGGATCCGGGATCGGTAAACGTGCACGTTCTGCTGCCTGGTCAACCGGGCATACTCCCGGATGAAGCCGCCCTCAAGGTATTCGATCAGGTTTTCCGTCAGGCTCTCCAGGGTCTCCTCCCGGGCCAGCCGCTCGATAATCCGGCGAATATAGGTCGCCAGCTTCTTCAGCGCGCCGGAAAGCATCCGGGCGTTTTTGTGAATCGCCTTCAGGCCGTTGATGTAGGGGTGTTCCTTCCATATATCCGGATTGTTCAGCAGGTCATAGATGTTGATGATATAACCGGCGTATTCCTCCTTCTCCTGGTTTCTCAGGCTCTGCAGAAACTCCGTCAGCTGCACGCCCCGCTCCGTCATCATGATCTGCTTTTCATAGGTTTCGTCGTCCGTTTCCTCCTCCAGCCAGCCAACGCTCTCGTCCGTAAACCTCCGCAGCACGGCGTTGGCCGCGTCCTGCACGTTTCGGATTCCCGCCTCCTCTTCTCCCTCCAGCTGGACATGGTTTTCCAGCAGATACAGGGCCACCGCATCCCGAATCACGTTCCGGGGCAGCCGGTAGGAAATCTGCCGTTCATATTCCTGATAGATCACCTGCAGGCAGTCGGAATACACCCTGTTCTGCGATCCGCTGGACAGGTAATTGAAAAAGCTCCTGGGAATCAGGTCAAACAGGTTATGCATGTACCGCCGTCTCCTTCTTGCCGGATCCGTATTCTCTCCGCAGCCGTCACCCTTCGCGCTTCGCACGGATCAAAACACTCCCGGCCATGGAAAGCGAATCCGTACTCCAGGATGCGCTCCGGGGGAATCCCGCAGGAGCGCGGAGCTGTCTCGGTTTCATCCGATCCATTCCTTTCCTGAATCGTTATGCTTCATTTCTCCATGGAGTATACCACAGAAAGATTTTGCGTTCAACGATGACCGGACAGCAAAAAAGAATCATCACCGGCCCTGATGCGCAAAGCGCGGCCGGGATGATTCTTTTTCAATACCTGAAATCAAGGGAGGTGCCGCTCGCTTCACGATTCGTTTCTCCAGAGAATACGAATGCGATCTGCCGAGCGTCCCCCATTACATGAGCTTACGGAACATAGCCTCAAAGTCAGCCAGGGTAGCGGGACGGGGATTGCCAGGCGCGCAGGCATCCGCCGCGGCGGATTCGCACAGGAAGGGCAGATCCTCTTCCTTCAGCTTGTCCAGCTTGGTGGGGATGCCCACATCCACGGAAAGCTGACGAACCGCGTCGATGGCGGCCTTCCGATAAGCGGGAGCGTCCATACCGGTTGTATCCACGCCGAAGGCTTCCGCGATGTCCCGGAATTTCTCGCCGGTGCATTCCTGATTGAATTCCATCACAATGGGCAGCATCATGGCGCAGGCCACGCCATGGGGTGTATCATAGACGGCACCCAGCGTGTGAGCCATGGAATGGGCGATGCCCAGGCCCACATTGGAGTAGGCCATGGCGGTTACATACTGAGCCAGCGCCATGCCTTCCCGGCCGTCGGGATCGTTCTCCACAGCCTTCCGCAGATTTTTGGCAATCAGCTTGATCGCTTCCAGATCCAGGCAGTCCGCCAGAGCCCAGGCGGCCTTGGTGGTATAGCCTTCAATGGCATGGGTCAGCGCGTCCATCCCGGTGGAGGCGGTCAGGCCCCGGGGCATGGAGGACATCATGTCCGGATCCACAACCGCGACATCGGGGATGTCGTTCGGGTCCACACAGACGAACTTGCGTTTCTTTTCCACATCGGTAATGACGTAGTTGATGGTGGATTCGGCGCCGGTACCGCCGGTGGTCGGAACGGCGATGGTAAAGACGGTGCGGTTCTTTGTGGGGGCGACGCCCTCCAGGGAGCGCACGTCATAATATTCCGGATTATTGACGATGATGCCGATTCCCTTGCCCGTATCCATAGAGGATCCGCCGCCGATGGTGATCATGAAATCCGCGCCGGACGCCCGGTAGGCATCCACGCCCTGCTGAACGTTTTCGATGGTGGGATTTGGCTTGATGTTGGAATAGACTTCATAGGCAATGCCGTTTTTCTCCAGCAGATCGGTGACCTTCGCGGTGACGCCGAATTTGACCAGATCCGGGTCAGAAGCCACGAAAGCCTTTTTGAAGCCCTTGGACGCCACAATTCCGGGAATCTCCTGGATGGCGCCATGGCCGTGGAACGACATACCATTGAGTACAAAACGATTAACAGCCATAGTAAAACCTCCTTGTGAAAAATGATCGAAAAACCACAAAAAGTATAGCAGAAATCCTGAAAACCCGCAAGCCGGTGGAGCGTTTCCGTGTTTCCTGTAAAGGGCACTGACTTCCCAGGTTTTCAACAGCCGCTGAAGCGTCAGAGGACATCAGAGGCGTGCGACACCGCTGTCCCGCGCGGCTTTGGCCACGGCTTTGGCCACGGCCGGCCCCACCCGCTTGTCAAAGGCGGCGGGCAGAATGTAATCGGCGCTCAGCTCCTCCGGGGACACCAGGTCCGCCAGCGCATGGGAGGCCGCCAGCTTCATTTCCAGATTGATGTCCTTTGCGCGTACATCCAGCGCGCCGCGGAACACGCCGGGGAACACCAGCACATTATTGATCTGGTTGGGGTGGTCGCTGCGGCCCGTTCCGACCACAGCGGCTCCCGCGGCCAGGGCCTCGTCCGGCTCAATCTCCGGGGTGGGATTGGCCATCGGGAACACCACCGGCTTTTCTGCCATGGAGCGGATCATATCCTGACTGACGATGTGCGGCGCGCTGACGCCCACGAACACATCGGCCCCGCGGAGCGCATCTGCCAGCTTTCCGGAGAACTTTTCCGGGTTGGTAACGGCGGCCATCTCCTCCTGCGCGGGATTCATCGGTTCGCCCTCGCAGAGAATCCCGAAGCGGTCCACCATCTTCAGGTGCTTCACGCCCAGGTTCATCAGATGTTTGCCGATGGCGATTCCGGCGGAGCCCGCGCCGTTGATGACCGCCTTCACCTCGGAGATATCCTTGCCCACCACGCGCAGCGCGTTGAGCATGGCGGCGCCCACCACGATGGCGGTCCCGTGCTGATCGTCATGGAAGACGGGGATGTCGCAGATTTCCTTCAGCCTGCGCTCAATCTCGAAGCAGCGCGGAGCCGCGATATCCTCCAGGTTGATGCCGCCGAAAGAACCGGAAATCAGGTAAATGGTGCGGACAACTTCCTCTACATCCTTGGAGCGGATGCAGATGGGAAAGGCATCCACATCGCCGAACGCTTTGAACAGGGCGCATTTCCCCTCCATAACGGGCATGCCCGCCTCGGGGCCGATGTCGCCCAGGCCGAGCACGGCGGTACCGTCCGTGATGACCGCCACCAGGTTATGACGGCGGGTGAGCGAGAATGACTTGTCGTAATCCTTCTGAATCTCCAGGCAGGGCTGCGCCACGCCCGGGGTATAAGCCAGGGACAGGTCCTCCCTGTTCTGGACGGACACCCGGGAGACAACTTCGATTTTCCCCTGCCATTCCCCGTGCAGACGCAGGGATTCCTCCGCGTAATTCATTTGGCTTGTTTCATCCTTTCGTAAGCCTTGATCCTTTTTCAGTATATCATATTTTTTCTTTCTGTAAAGGAGCGCAGCGCGCCCGGTTCCCGGAACGCCGGTTCCGCGAATGTCACAGCCAGCCTCGCTGCGGGAAGATCATTTTTGATTTTTCATGGACTTTTTGCGAAGATATTGATATACTTGCGTGGAGGCGCTCTTTTGTCATAGATCCCACAATGGATAACAAACGTTCATTCTGCCCTTGGGCTGGCAATGAAGCGGGGCCGGCTGCCCCATCGAAGATTCATAGGATCATGGCGCACAAGCCATAAAAAGGAGGAATTGCGGAATGCTGAAGGATTTTGAGTGGAAAACGGAAGACAAAGGCGCCCTCAAGGCGGAAACGAAAGCCCTTCGGGAACAGCTTCTGGGGCAGCAGCAGCTGCTCCGGGACGCGAAGCTGCCCGTCATCGTGCTGATCGAAGGCTGGGCCGCCGCCGGGAAGGGGAGCCTGATTAAAGAGCTGATCAGCGAGATTGATCCCCGGTTTTACAACGTGGTTTCCCCGGTGATCGTTCCGGAAAAGGAGGAACGCTATCCTTTCCTGTACCCCTTTTTCAGCGCTATTCCAGAAAACGGAAAAATCACCTTTCTGGACTCCGGGTGGATGGAAAGCGCCGTGCGGAAATTCCTGCGGCATGAAATAACCCGCAAGGAATATCAGCGCCGCATCCGGCAGGTGAACGAGTTCGAACGGCAGCTGCGGGACGGAGGCTATCTGGTGCTGAAAATCTTCCTGAACATTGATAAGAAGGAACAGTTCGAGCGGCTTCGGAATCTGGCGGAACAGCCGGAAACCGAATGGCGGGTCACGGAAGACGATCTCTGGCAGCACAGGGAATACAAGCGCTTCCAGGAAGCCTATGATCACTTTATGGACAATACCGGAGAGTCGATCCCCTGGCATATTCTGGACGGAAAGAACCGCAAATGCGCCGTGCGGGATGCCATGGCCCTGCTGACGGGGCAGATCCAGGAAGGGCTGGATTCCGGCCGCTATGTGGGGGAGCCCTTCGAGGAAGAATTCCCGATGAAGGAGATGCCCTCCCTCTCGGAAGTGGATCTCTCTCCCACCATCGAGGACGAAGACTACAAAAAAGAGTTGAAAAAGCTGCAAAAGCGGCTCAGCGAGCTGCATAACATCATTTATCGGAAGAAGATCCCGGTAATTCTCTGCTACGAGGGCTGGGACGCCGCAGGTAAGGGGGGAAATATCCGCCGGGTGGCCTATCCTTTGGATCCCCGGGGCTTCGACGTGCGTCCCATCGCGTCCCCGCTGCCTCACGAGCTGAACCGGCAGTACCTGTGGCGGTTCTGGACCCGGCTCCCCCGGACCGGCCACATCTGCATCTTTGACCGCACCTGGTACGGCCGGGTCATGGTGGAGCGGCTGGAGGGCTTCTGCTCCGAGAAGGACTGGCAGCGGGCCTATAACGAGATCAACGAATTCGAACGGCAGCTGACGGATTGGGGCGCCGTGGTCATTAAGTTCTGGATCCATATCGATCCGGAAACCCAGCTGGCCCGCTTTACGGAGCGGCAGAACACGCCGGAAAAGCAGTGGAAGATTACGGATGAGGACTGGCGCAACCGGGAAAAATGGCCTCAGTACGAGGTGGCGGTGGACGAGATGCTGCAAAAGACCAGCACAAAAAACGCTCCCTGGTATATCATCGAATCCAACGACAAGAAATATGCCCGGATTCAGACGCTGAGAATCATCGTGAAAACCCTGGAGGAGGCCTGCGAGAACCATTTTGAACAGATCATGGATTAAAGAGAGAGAAGCATCATGCGCATCATTTTCGTCCGCCACGGGGAACCGGATTATGAAAAAGACTGCCTGACGGAAACCGGCAGGCAGCAGGCGGCGGCGGCAGCGGAGCGGCTGGCGGGGGAGGGGATCTCCGAAATCTACGCCTCTCCCTGCGGCCGGGCCCGGGAAACGGCGGAATGGACCGCCCGGAGGCTGGGGCTGCCCGTCACCGTTCTGGATTATATGCACGAAATCTCCTGGGGCGGGGAAGGCGTCCCGGAAGAGGGACATCCCTGGACCCTTGGAGATCAGCTGATCGCAGGCGAGGATTTTGACTTTTATCACCAAAACTGGCGGGAGCATCCCTTCTTCCGGGGCAACAGCGCCCTGATGTATGAAACGCTCATCGCCGGAAAAATCGATCATTTCCTGCAGTCACAGGGATATCGTCACGAAGGCAGCCGGTTCTTCTGTGAGAAGGAAAACGACCACACCGTCGCGATTTTCAGTCACGGCGGATCCGGCGCCTGCGCCCTGAGCCACCTTCTGACCCTTCCCTTCCCCTATGTCTGCTCCGTCATGCCCTATGACTTTACGTCCATCATTGTCCTGCGATTCGCATCCCTGCCCGGCACGTGGGTTTTCCCCCGGATCGAGCTGTTCAACGACTGCGCCCACATTCAGCCCCGGGCTGAGGGTCCCGCCCTTCAGCAAAAGCCGGACCGGGCAGCGTCGGCACCGTGATTCCGTTTCTCCGGAGGCCCTCCATAAAATCCTCCGGAAGCGGGGCCTGAAACCGCATGGATTCCCCGGTCATGGGATGGTCAAAGGCAAGGGAAAAGGCGTGCAGCATCAGGCAGGGCACGGGAGTGCCCTTTTCCCATCCGTAGACCGGATCCCCGCAGAGAGGATGGCCGGCGGCCTTCATATGCACCCGGATCTGGTGCGTACGCCCCGTCAGGATATGCACATCCAGCAGGGTACAGGTTCTCCCCTCCGCCAACACGTTCCATTCCGTCACCGCCTCCCGGCCCTCGGGATCGACCGCCATCTTTTTGCGGTCCTTTTTGCTTCGCCCGATGGGCAGCTCGATGCGGCCACGGCTTTCTTTCATTTTGCCCTCCACCAGGGCAAGATAATGCTTTTCCACCTTCCGTTCGGACAGCATGCGGCTCAGGGCAATCTGGCTGCGGTCATGAACCGCCACCATCATCAGCCCGGAGGTATCCTTGTCCAGCCGATGAACAATCCCCGGCCGAAGCTCCCCGCCAATGCCGCCCAGGGAATCCATATGGAACAGCAGGGCGTTCACCAGCGTTCCTTCCGCATGCCCCGGTGCGGGGTGGACCACCATGCCCCGGGGCTTGATGACCACCGCCAGATCGGCGTCCTGATACAGGATTTCCAGCGGCAGATCCTCCGCCCTGGGTTCCGGGACTTCCGGCGGGGGCACGGTCAAAAGGAGCTCCTGCCCGGGAACCGTTTTCGTTCCCGCTTTCAGGCAGGGCTTTCCGGCCATGAGGCACCGTCCTGCCGCCATCAGCGCTGCCACCCGGCTGCGGCTCAGACCGGTTTCCTCGCTCAGCAGCACGTCCGCCCGACGGCCGTCCCCGGAAATACGGTATTCACTTTCCTGCAGCATCCCGTTCCCGGCCTCCTTTTCCGCTTCCGAAGATTTCAGGCAATATCAGCAGGCATCCCGCCACCAGGCAGGCGTCCGCCACATTAAATACCGCAAAGTTGACAAACAGGGGCTCCAGCATATCCGTCACATAGCCCAGAAACAGGCGGTCGGCTGCGTTGCCGGCGGCCCCTCCCAGCAGCATCATCACGCCCGTTCGCGTCAGAGGGTTCAATGCCTTCTTCCGCAGAAAAAAGCCCACCCCCAGGATCAGCGGGATGCTCAGCACCCCCAACAGCTTCGGGTGCCCGCTGAAAAAGGAGAACGCCATTCCGGTATTCCGGGTCAGCCGCAGCCGCAGCACGCCGGAGATCAGCGTCACACCGGCGGCCGGGAGCCGCGCGGCCAGCAGCTTGGTGATCCGATCCACCACGAATACCGCTATGGCGATCCAGGTTTTTCCAGGCACGGTCCACTCCCCCCCTTCGTGTGCTCGCCCCGTCGTTTTGCGCCCGGTCTGACGCGTTCAGTCGGAAAAAGGAGCCTTGCGGCTCCTTTTCTCTATTCATCGTTCAGGCATGCATTTCATCCAGCATCATCGCCCGCATGCACCGTTCCAGCGCGTCTTCCACCTCGGGCATGGGGCCGAACTGGCTTTCCAGCTTCCCGGTGTCCATCCGGGAATTCTTCGGCCGATGGGCCGGCGTCGGATATTCGGAGGTGGGAATGGGAGTGACCCGGCAGCGCAGCCCGGCATGCTTCATGATCATATCGGCAAACTGAGCCCAGGAAATGTATCCCTTGTTGCAAACATGATAAATGCCATACTTCTCCGTGGGCAGCATGTCACAGATCACCCTCGCCAGGTCCTCCGTGCTGGTGGGAGAACCGATCTGGTCATCCACCACCCGGACCTCCGTCCGCTCCCGGCCCAGCCGCATCATGGTGCGGACAAAATTGTTTCCATGCACGCCAAAGACCCAGGATGTCCGCAGAATAAAATAATGCTCCATCAGGCTGCGGACCGCGATTTCCCCCTGAGCCTTGCTCAGACCGTATACGTTCTTCGGCCCGTAGGGGGAGTCCTCGGTCCAGGGCTCCGCCCCCTCCCCGGAAAACACATAATCCGTGGAGATATAGACCAGCTTCGCGTCCACACTCAGGGCCGCCCGCACCACATTCAGGGTCCCGTCGCCATTGATCCCGGCGCACAGTTCAGGCTCGCTTTCCGCCCGATCCACCGCGGTATAGGCCGCGCAGTGCACGACCGCATCCGGCCGGTACGCGATTACCGCCTCCTTGACCGCCGGCGCGTCCAGCAGGTCAAAATCCTCCCGGTCTACGCCCTTGCATTCGATGCCCCGGGCTTCCAGTTCCCGAATCACATCCCAGCCCAGCTGGCCGTTCGCACCTGTCACCAGAACCTTCATTCGTACCTCCGGTTGTTTTTCCCTTCGCCGGGGTTTTATTCCTATTCTTCATTCCTTTCAGGCGCTCATCCCACGAACTCGTGATAAATCGCCTGAATCGTGGCCTCAAAATCGCTGTCATTGACGCCGACGATGATGCTCAGCTCACTGGAGCCCTGATCAATCATCCTCACATTGATGCGGGCCCTGCTCATCGCCGAAAAAAGACGCGCCGCGGTTCCGCAGTTGTGCACCATGCCCCGGCCCACCGTGGCAATGATGGACAAATTGTCTGCTACGGAGACGCTGCCGCTGCCATCCACCAGCTTTTCCAGCTTTTCCAGGATCTCCTCCCGATGCGAGGCCAGGAGCTCGCTCTTCACCACCACGCACATGGAATCGATCCCCGTCGGCATATGCTCGAAGGAAATCCCGTATTCCTCCAGCACGCTCAGCACCTTCCGGCCGAAGCCCACCTCGCTGTTCATCATGTTCTTTTCCACATTGATGACGCTGTAGCCCTGATGGCCGGCAATGCCCGTAATCGTGGGCACGGACACCTCGTTCGGTGCGTTCTTGCTGATCAGGGTTCCGGGATGATAGGGCTTGTTGGTATTGCGGATATTGGTCGGAATGCCCGCCCTGTGCACGGGGAACATGGCATCCTCATGCAGCACCGAAGCCCCCATGTGGCTCAGCTCCCGCAATTCCTTATAGGTAATGGAGGAAATTTCCGCCGGCCCGTCGATGATCCTGGGATCCGCCATCAGGAAACCGGACACATCCGTCCAGTTTTCATACACATCGGCTCCCACCGCTCTGGCCACCAGCGCCCCGGTAATATCGCTGCCGCCCCGGGAGAAGGTCACCACCTCGCCGTCTTCCCGTGCGCCGTAGAACCCGGGCACCACGGAAGGCCTCCCATCCTGCAGCAGGGCGGAAAGCAGCTCCTGGGTCTTTTCATCATCCAGGGTTCCATCATCCCGAAAGCGGACCCCTTCCGCCGCGTCCACAAACCGCCAGCCCAGATAATTCGCCACCAGCAGCCCGCACAGGTATTCCCCCCGGCTGGCGCACCAGTCGCGGCTCCGGCCACCGGCAATCCCCTGCCGAACTTCCTCCAGCGCGCCTTCAATATCCAGCTCCAGATGAAGATGCTGGGAGATGGAAAGATACCGTTCCCGTATCTTGACAAACTGATCCTCAAAGGGCTTCCCCTCCGCCGCCAGCGAGTGGCAGCGGTACAGAAGATCCGTCACCTTTTCGTCGGAAGAAAAACGCTTTCCGGGCGCACTTGGAATCAGGTACCGCCGGGTTGGCTCCAGCTCCAGAATACTGCGGACCTTTCGAAATTGTTCATCACTGGCCAAACTGCTGCCGCCAAACTTGGTGACAATACATTCAAGCACGAAGACAGTCCTCCCCCTTGCGTCATACCGGGATATTCTACCGCCGGTCCCGTCCGCTGTCAAGGGTTTCGCGGATCCGCGGATGGCGATTCTTTTCGGCGCTCCGGAATTCTTTCCTTCCTCCCGGCGGCGGCAGAAACCCAAAGATCGTCGGGACGGGGAATCCCGCCCCCGCCGCTCTCTGTTCCATGGCTACGTCCTTGCCGCCCGGGTCATGGTCAGGACGGTCATCTCCTTCGCTCCCGCTGCCCGCAGCGCCTCGATGCACCGTCTGGCAGTGGTGCCGGTGGTCAGAACATCATCCACCAGAAGCACCGGAAAGGTGATCTTTTCCCCCGGAGCGAATGTGTTTTGCAGATTCCTCTCTCTGCCCGCCCGGTTGAGTCTGGCCTGAGGCGGAGCGCTCTTCCGACGGATGATCAGCGCCCGGCAGGAAAGCCCCAGTTCCGCCGCCACCCCTTCCGCCAGCAGCCGTCCGTGATCGACAGCCCTTTCCCGGCGGCGGTTTTTCGGCATGGGAACCCAGGTGACCACCGTCTCCGCCGGAAACGCGGGAAAAACCTCCGGTCGATCCCGCAGGAGGCCGGTCAGTTCCGCCGCTGCCCGGCGCTCCGCCCCGTGCTTCAGGCGGAGCACCAGCGTCCTGGCCAACCCCCGATGGGGCCGGATGCTCCAGGCGGGGACGCCGGCGATTTCTTCCCGCTCCCAGGAATCCAGCATCTCCCCGTTTTTCAGTTCCGCCCGGCAGGCAGGGCACAGGGCTTCTCCGTCGGAAACCTTTCCGCATCCCAGGCAGACCGCGCCTTCGGGAAAGAGCACCTGCACAGCCCATTCCCGAAGATGGCCCCACCAGGCGCGGGGGTTCTTTCCATCCGCATGTTCCATGGTTTTCTCTCCCGTCTCAGGCGCCGGTTTTCTCCTTCGCTTCCGCCTTGGCCTGCAGGGTCTCCACCGTTTCCTTCAGCTTTCGGATCACCTTCAGCAGCGCATCCAGCAGCTCCCGATCATTTCTCGCGTTCGTTCGGTACACCAGGGCAGGCCTGCTGCCGCCGCTGAAATTGAGGCCTGCGCTGGTTTCCACCATGGCCTGCATCAGCAGCGCCGGATCCGGAATGTACCGTTCGTCCAGCCGCAGGGAGGCGCCATTGGCCGTGCGCGTCACCTGGCAGATCCCCAGCTGGTTGCACATCGCCCGCAGCATGCTGACGTCCAGCAGGGTTTCCACCACCGCGGGCATGTCTCCGTACCGGTCGATCATCTCGTCCAGCACTTCGCCCCGGTCCTGCTCGGTCTGGATCGCCGCAATCCGCTTGTACATCTCCATCCGCTGCTTTTCATCCGCAACATAGTCGGAGGGCAGAAACGCGTCCACCCGCAGATCCACCCTGGTTTCCAGTTCCCGTCTGGGCGTTCCCTGGCCCACCTCCAGCAGGGTCTCCTCCATGAGCTTACAGTACATGTCATACCCTACGGTGGCCAGATGTCCGTGCTGTTCCGGACCCAGGATGTTTCCCGCGCCCCGAATCTCCAGATCCCGCATCGCTATGCGGAAACCCGCCCCGAACTCGGTGAATTCCCGGATGGCTTCCAGCCGCTGCTGCGCCGTTTCGCTCAAAATCTTATCGGTCCGGACGGTAAAGTAGGCATACGCCTGCCGATTGCTGCGGCCCACCCTGCCCCGCAGCTGATACAGCTGGCTGAGGCCGAAGCGCTCCGCGTCAAAGACGATCAGCGTGTTGGCCGAGGGGACGTCCAGCCCGCTTTCGATGATGGTGGTGCACAGCAGCACGTCATAGCTTCCGGCATAGAAGTCCATCATCACATCCTCCAGCGCGCGTTCCTTCATCTGCCCGTGGGCCACCCCGATCCGGGCCTCCGGAACCAGCGCCCGCAGGCGGGTATAAAATTGTTCGATGCTTTGAACCCGGTTGTACAGGAAATATACCTGCCCGCCCCGGCTGATCTCCCGCAAAACAGCGTCCCGGATAACGGCGTCCGAATATTCGATCACCTGTGTCTGAACGGGAATCCGTTCCTCCGGAGGGGTTTCCAGCACGCTCATGTCCCGAATGCCGGTCATGGACATGTGCAGCGTCCGGGGAATGGGCGTGGCGCTTAACGTCAGCACATCCACCTGCCGTTTCAGATTCTTGATGGCCTCCTTGTGGGCCACGCCGAAGCGCTGTTCCTCATCGACAATCAGCAATCCCAGATCCTTGAACTTCACATCCTTGGCCAAAAGCCGGTGGGTTCCGATCAGAATATCGATCTTCCCCTCCGCCAGATCGGCCAGCACCTGTCTGGACTCCTTCGGCGTCCGGAATCGGCTGAGGAAATCCACCCGCGCGCCTGTGTTATGAAAGCGTTTCAGCACCGTATTGTAATGCTGCTGCACCAGAATCGTGGTGGGAGCCAGCATGGCAACCTGTTTCCCGTCAGCCACCGCCTTGAACGCTGCCCGCAGGCTGACCTCGGTTTTACCGTAGCCCACGTCCCCGCAAAGCAGCCGATCCATGTTCCGGTCGCTTTCCATATCCTCTTCGATTTCCCGGACGCTTTCCTTCTGGTCCGCGGTCAGCTCCCACGGAAATTCATCCTCGAATTCCCGCTGCCAGGGGCCTCCGGGGCTGAACGCAAATCCCGTCCGCTGGCTCCGTTCGGCATAGAGCTTTTTCAGATCAAAGGCCAGGCTTTTCAGGCCCTCCTTGACCTTGCCCTTCTGCTTCGCCCACTCGCCGCCCCCCAGGGAATTCAGCTTCGGGGGGGAGCCCGGATTTCCGATGTAGCGCTGCACCCGTTCCAGCTGCTCCACCGGAACGTACAGCTTGTCGCTGCCTAAATACTGAATCAGCAGGTAATCGCGCCAGGTACTCTCGCTCTGTACCCGGGTGATACCCCGGTAGATACCGACTCCGTGATCCTCATGAACCACGTAGTCCCCCACCTTCAGCTCCGTGAAGGTTGAGATCCTCTCTCCTGTCCGCTTTTTGCTCCTGCTCTTCCGGTAGCCTTCTCCCCAGATGTCCGCGTCGCTGACCAGCACCCGCCCTTGCGAAGGCAGCACAAATCCCCCGCTCAGGGTTCCCGGGACGATCAACGGGTTGTTTTCCTTCTGATCCGGTTCTTCCGTTATTTCCGTTGCAAAGACGGCTTTCTCATTCAGCTCCGCCAGGCTTTCAGCCAGCCGCCGGCCCCGGGCTTCGCCTCCGCAGAGCATCAGCACCCGGTATCCCTTTTCCCGCCAGGAGGCCAGATCGCCTCTGAGGGTTCTGACCTGCCCATGATACCCTGCCACGCCGTTGGCCTCCAGGTTCAGGGTGTCCGCGGGACGAATTCCTCCCATTCCCAGAGGCATCTCGGTCACCGCCAGCAGCGCAGCGGCCTGCATTTCTCCGAGGCTGTCTTCCCAGGCGCGCAGCAGTCCCTCCTGCTCCGGAACCGCCTCCCCCCGGGCCACTGCCGAGGCCAGGTCTTCTCCGAAGCCCGTCAGCCGTTCCTCCGTCCGCTTGCGGATCCGGTCCGGCTCCCAGAGCAGAATCATGTCCGGCCGGAACCAGTCCAGCAGGCTGGCGCAATGATCCGTCAGAACCGGCATCCAGCCCCTCATTCGCCGGAAAGGCAGCCCGGATTCCACGCTGTTGGCGTCCGCCAGCAGCCTGGTCAGCCTCCGGTCCATTTCATTGCTTTCCCGTTCCTTCCAGGCCTGTTCCCGAACCCGTGGCGCAATCTTCCGGTCAAAAAAAGCGGCCTCATCCTCCGCGTCCTCCGGAAGGGGCGGCAGGTCGGACAGCAGGCCTTTTTCCGGTTTTTCCTCCGAAATATCCCGTCTCCGCTTCAGGGCAGCCCGCATGCGCTCCGCCCCCCGTTCCGCTTCCTCCGGGGGCAGCAGCGCCTCAGAGGCCGGGGTCACCCGAATCCGCTCCAGTCGGTCCTGGCTCCGCTGGCTGATGCAGTCAAAGGTCCTCAGGGAGTCTACCTCGTCGTCAAAAAACTCGATCCGGATGCCTTCTTTTCCCGCCGGAGGGTACAGATCACAAATGGCGCCCCGGAGGGCAAACTGGCCCTTCCCTTCCACCATGCTGACCCGTTCATATCCCATCCGGGTCAGCCGCAGGCTCAGCTCGGAAAGGGGCATCCGATCCCCCGGCCGCAAGGTGAAACAGGCCTGCCTGAAGGGCTCCGGCCTGCCCATACGCTGCATAAGGGCTTCGGCGCTGGTCACCAGAACCTGGTCAGCTCCCCCCAGCGCGCAGAGGGCTTCCAGCCGCCGCCAACTGCTTTCCTGGCTGCCCGCCGCCCGGGTCAGGTCGATCTCGCCCCCCGGCAGGAAAGCACAGTCCTTCCCCGTCAGCTGGCGTACATCCTCCGCCATTCGCCCGGCCTTCAGGTCATGCTCCGCCACCAGCAGCACCCGCCGCCCCATTTCGGCTCCCCTGGCGGCCAGGGCCGCTGCCAGGCTCTGGGTCGCTCCCGTCACCGCCAGGGGCATCCCCGGCTTGGTTTCCGCGATTTTTTCCCAATCCGCAAAGGGAATCCAGTCAAGCAGTTTCAATCTTCTGTCCGTTTCCTTTCCTTTTCCCGCGGGTTTTCGTTCCCGTCCTCCAGACGTTCCTTCTTTTGTTTCGGAGGAACATGAGGGCCCGTATTCCCCGCCCTCATGGCGGCGTCGATTCCCTTCTCCACCCAGGCTTCCGCCGCGTCCGCCGCGGTCCGGAAGGCCTCATCCATGACCTTTTGCGTTTCAGGATCGTAATGCCCCAGCACCCATTTCACCAGATCTCCGCCGGCAGGCCGGTCGCCCGTCCCTACCCGAATCCGGGGAAAGGCGGTCGTTCCGATATGCTCCACAATGCTGCGCATCCCGTTATGCGTGCCGGGGCCGCCTTCCCGGCGAACCCGCACCTTCCCCGGAGGCAGGTCGATATCGTCATAAATCACCAGCAGGTGATCCGGCTCCGCCTTGTACCAGTGCAGCAGCTGGGATACACACTCCCCGCTGTTGTTCATATAGGTCTGGGGCATGCAGAGGACAATCTTCTTTTCGCCGTCCGTGATTTCAGCCAAAAGGCCCTGAAGCGCCTTGCGCCCCAGGGTCACCCCGTACTTCTTCTCCAGCAGCGTCATGGTGTCAAACCCGGCGTTATGCCTCGTATGGGCATAATCGGCCCCCGGGTTCCCCAGGCCCACGACGATCATTACTTCCCTGTTCATATTCCCTCCCGGGTCTTCCCCGGCAGACTCCTCTTTCCGCCTGCGCCAAAGTCCCTTTCCGATCCATGAAAACCAGCTCTTGCGTTCAATCCTGTCCGGATCCTCCGCTCGCCGTACAGAGGGCCCGCCCCTTCTGTGCGGCTGAACCGGGACGGCTGAGCCGTTATGCCCCATCCATAATGATCTGCCAGCACGCATATCCCATCACCCCGCAGCAAACCGTTTCCAGCAGGTAGGCCATCCCGGGGGAGAGGGTGGGGCTCTTGTCCACCGCGAATTCCAGGGCCACCACGGCCCCCACCATGGCCAGGAACAGCGCGCAGCAGAGGATCAGCTTCTTCCGGGGCATCCGGGTTTCCGGGCTGCTTTTCATCCAGCGGAAGACCGCGAAGGCAATGAGAAACGCCAGCACCACCGCGCAGCATACCTGGCTGACCCGCACAAACAGCCACCGCAGGAAGTTGTCCCTGCGCAGGGCTTCAAAAACAGCCTGGCTGGACGCGTACAAAATGATAAACATCCTTGCGCGATAGCCGTTTGTTTTCTTTCGTCCGGCGGTCATCAGCAGAAGAAAAATCAGCAGTCCCGCCAGCCCTTCCAGCAGGAACAGGGCATATTTCCATTCCTCCCATTCGTTCACCACCGCCACGGGGAAAAACCACAGGCTCTCCGGGGTCACATCCGGCCCCACGCCTTCACCGATGCTGTATTCCCCGAAGCGGCTCATAGCGATCGCCAGCGCCGCGGAAGGCGCCAGGGCATCCAGAATGCGGCCGGTCTTTTCCTTTGAGATCCTGCCGGCCGCCAGCGCGGCCAGGGCCACACCTCCTGCCGCGCCCCAGAACGCCGCCCCGTTGGCCGCTCCCCAGGCCCGGAGCTCTTCGTCCTCCGCGACAAAGAAGTTCTCAAATCCAATGTCCTGAAACAGGCTGAAACGGGCCAGAACATAATACATACGGGCACACAGGAGTCCAATGGGAATCCCAAGGAGAACCGTCAGCCACATGGCGCCGGTTTTAACTCCCCTGCTCCTGGCCTGCCAGATGAAAAGGATCAGCCCCAAAAGGCATCCGATCCAGATGCTCAATGCGTACCCGCTCATCTGTTTTCCCAGCACTGTCACCATTTTATATTCCGTCAAGCGCTTTACACCTTCTTCCCATACCGAAATATCGCGACGCAAAAACGCCTTGCGTTTGATGCGTTTACGCCGCGCCAGGCGCATGCCGCAAAACGGCAAAATCACCTTTCGCGCCCGGCCGCATCCGCCGGAGGCTTATCGGAAACGCGCTGCGCGGTTAAACCCCGGCTCCGTCCGGGCGAGCCCCCCTCGGCAGAACGAAAACGGACTGTCCCCCTCCCTGAAGAAAGGAGGATTACCGCAGCGGCGACGCAAGATACGGGAGGTTCAGGGCCCCTTCCTCCGGGTTCACCGCTCCCATCTCGAACGCTGTATCCGCCTGAATCCGCTCGATCACGCCCGCCGCCTGGGCTCCGCTTACCAGTCTGGGCTGATAATCGTTTTTCTCGCCGGCTTTGTCCGCCGAGGAAGAGATGTAGCAGGGAAAGATCCGCCCCTCCTGGCCTTTCAGCTGTCCGTCCCCGTCAAAGAGCAGATCCATCTGCAGGATACAGCTTTCCAGCGTCCGGATCTTCTCGTTTCCCTCCTGGCTGCGAATGGTGTTGTTGCCCCCGAAGCAGAAATTCCCCAGGGAATAAAAAACATACCGTCCGTCCCGTATATCGATCCCCTGCAGCACGTGGGGATGGTGCATGACCACCAGATCCGCGCCCCACTCGTCCAGCGCAATCTTCGCGTACTGCTCCTGATCCCACGCTCTCCGTTTGGGGCTGTACTCCTGCCCCGCGTGAAAGCAGCAGACGACAGCTCCCACCCCGTCCCGCCGCAGGCCCCGAACGGTGTCGGCCACCTCTCTGACATGCTCCGGGGTCAGATAGTTTCCGGTAAAGGCAAAAAAAGCTGCCTTCGCGCCGCCTTTCTCAAGGACGAAATACAAATCGTTCCCGCAGATCCTCAGGTCATTTTCCCGCAGGGTCTTCACGGTCTGCTGATAGCCCTGCTGCCCGAAATCCCTGATGTGATTATTGGCGATGGCGCAGGCCTCGATCCCGCTCCGCGTCAGAATCTCTGCGAAGTCCGTCCTTCCGCGGAAGCGAAAGGTTTTGGCTTTGTTCTCCTGGCTGGCGCTGTCGCTGAGCACTCCTTCCAGATTCACCAGCGTCAGATCGTCCGCCTCGAAAATCGATTTTACATTTCGAAAGAAATAGTCATATCCCTCCCGGTTTGCCACGCTGTCAAAGGAATCCTGATTCTTCCGGCCCTCCACCGGCCCTCCGAGGGTCACGTCCCCGGTGAAGCTGACGGTCATCCGGACTTCCCCGCCGGTGAGCGCCGGCGCTTCCTTTGTCCCCGGCCCTTCTGCCGGTTTGGGCGTTGGGGTTTCCCCGGGGGTCTCCGTTTCGAAAGCCCGCGTCTCCACGGGTTCGGGATCGGTTTTCCCCGGAGCCGCCGCGCCGCCCCCGGCTATTTCCGCCGAACCGTATGCGGGGGCCGGCGTCTCCCCCGTTGCGGCCTCAGGCGCTGCCGTCGTCTCCGCAGCGTCGGGGGTTCCCGGAGGTTCCGTCGCTTTCGGCGCCGCCTGAATAATCACAACGCCCGGGGTCTTCGTCGCTGCCGGGGTCTCTGTCGCTTTCGGCGCAGCCTGAACGGTCACGATCTGCGCCGACCCGAAAGGAATGCTCGCATCCGTACGCTCCTGCGTCCGCGGGGTTTCCGTGGGAGCCGCCGTGGCCGATGGCTTTTCGCCGATGGGGATGATTTCCGTCGCGCACCCTGCCCCCGCAAGCATCAGCAGGGCGCAGGCCAGTCCCGCCGCGATTCTTTTTCTCATTGACCGTTCGTCTCCGTATCCGGCAGCCACGCGTCCGCAAAATAGATGATATCCCGGATCTGGCGTTTCTTCCCGGTGCTGCCGTTAATCTTTGCCCAATACTCCTTCCCTTTTCGGAAGATCAGGGTGGAAGAGGATCCGCCATCCAGATTATAAGCGGTTTTTACATCCGGAAAAGAGGCGATCAGCTCCGTAAACTGATCCAGGGTGAGCCCGTTCTTGTCCGGCAGGTCTTCCGGCCCCTCGCTGGCGATCAGCATGTACTCCAGCGGACCCGTCTGACAGATCGCCATCCGCTGGGCCTTCCTGTGAGTGGATGTCTGCCGGTTCGTATAACCGTACCGAGCCTCCCCGTCCACCACCAGCGCCGGTCCGAAGGCCAGCACATTGACGGCGCTTCCCCCCATCTTCTCCAGCTGCTCGAGAATCGAATTCCAGGTCTCTCCCTCCAGGATATGGAGATCCCCGGCTTCATCGATCACCAGCGTATCCACCGCTTCGTCGTTCTTCCATTTTTCCAGCTTGTTTTCGCTGGTCTTCTCGTCCGGCCGCAGGGTATCCCCCTGCAGCACCACCGGGCCCTTCATCATATCATCCGCCAGCAGAACGCCGCTGACAGCCACCACCGCCTTCACCCTTTTGGCCAGCAGATGTCCCATGACATCGACCTTTTTCGACAGGCTTTCGCTGGACATCATCGTACGGATCTGGGCGGGAGAGGCAATTTTCACCCGGGCATAGATATAATTTGTTTTGTAAATCCGGCCCCTGCCGATATTCACCGAAATGGACGGATCCACATAGGCGTATGGACTCTTTTCTCCTTCCTCAAACAGGTACCCGCTCTCGTGAGGCCCGATGGAGGGATCCTCCGATGGCGTCAGGATCGCAAACTCTCCCCCGTCCGCCTCCGGCAGCTCCAGAACCTCAACTTCCTCCCTCGTCGCGTCCTCCGCGAAAGCAGCGCATCCGCAAAGCATGACGATGGCCAACAGCGCCGCGATTCCCTTTGTAACCCCGTTCCTCATGGTTCCTCCTCATCAGCCGCGTATCGTATTCTGACGGATCCTTCCGTGTTCGGATGACGATTATTCCCTTCCTCCGTGGAGGTCAAATCAGAAATCTCCGGCCTGTCCTTCCATTGTCATGATGCCCCGCGCGTCCCGCCCAAGGGCGGAACACCGCGCTTACAGCAGCAGAATGTTTGCCTTCCTGCAGGCCTCCACCACCTCATCCGGCCACAGGCTGGCCTGCACCTCTCCCACGTGCGCCTTGCGCAGGAAGTAAACGCACATCCGGCTCTGTCCGATGCCGCCGCCGATGGTCTGGGGCAGCTCCCCGGCCAGCAGCGCCTTCTGGAAGGGCAGCCTGGCCCGTTCCTCGCATCCCCGGATCTTCAGCTGCTTTCTCAGGGTCTCGGGATCCACCCGAATCCCCATGCTGGAAACCTCCAGGCTCATATCCAGCAGCGGATCATACAGCAGGATGTCCCCGTTCAGGCTCCAGTCGTCGTAGTCCGGCGCCCGGCCGTCATGAATCTCCCCGCTCTTCAGTACGCCTCCGACCTGCATCAGAAAGACCGCCCCGTATTCCTTCGCCGCCCGGTATTCCCTTTCCCTGGCGCTCATGTGCGGGTACCGGTCCTCCAGCTCCTGGGTGGTCACGAAGGAAATCTCGTCCGGAAGCTCCGGCTTGATATGCGGATAGTGCGCGCAAACGTACCCTTCCGTCTTCCGCAGGGTCATGTAAATCTTGCGAACAACCTCCCGCAGAAAATCCTCATTCCGTTCCCCGGGAGCCATGATCCGTTCCCAGTCCCACTGATCCACGAAGATGGAGTGAATATTGTCCGTCTCCTCATCCCGGCGAATGGCGTTCATATCCGTATAGAGCCCTTCTCCCGGATGAAACCCGTAGATTTTCAGCGCCTGCCGCTTCCATTTGGCCAGGGAATGGACGATTTCCACCTGTTTCCCCGTTTCCAGCACATCAAAACTGACAGGCCGTTCCACCCCGTTGAGGTTGTCGTTCAGGCCGCTTTCCGGCGTCACCATGATGGGCGCTGAAACGCGGGTCAGGTTCAGCGCCCGGCTCAGCTCCGCCTCAAAAAAATCCTTGACCAGCTTGATGGCGATCTCTGTATCCCGCAGGTTCAGGACCGGATTGTAATTCTTCGGAATAATCAAATGCATGGGTCTTCTCCCTTCCGCGGGCTTTTCCGCCCGCTGTCGGATGTCGACGGGTTTTCCGTTTCGCCTTGCGGCGGCGCCGCCCCCGGGCTGCCGCTGAACGGCCTGTGCATGCCGCCGGTCCGCCTTCGCCCGGGCCGCGCCGTCCTCCGCCTTCGATGATTATTTTCGGGTGTTTTTCTCGTTCACCGTATCGATGCCTTCGCTCCGAAGCTGCGGCGCGCATCCCGGGCAAGGGGTCAGCTTGCTGTAGGGTTCATCCTCCAGCTCGCCCCAGGTAAAGGCCGTCAGGGGCCGGAACTTCTCCTTCACCAGCACGCATTGCGGCGATGAGTGATAGTTCTTCCCGCCTTTGGGGTTATAGTACAGAGGATAATCCTCATCCGGATACCCCAGCTGCCGGCCGATCTCATCCCAGATGATGACCTTGGTCACCGGCTTGCGGCTCAGGTTCCTCCAAAGCCATTCCGCGTTCACGCGCTCGGGGGTCAGTTCCTTCTGAATCCGGATGCATCCGTGGCTGGCTTTCTCCCCCAGGTACCGTTCACAGCGGAAATAATCCCGCTTTTCCTCCCCTGTTTTTTCGTCCACCTCGATCGTGCAGGGGACCTCGTGCAGCATGATGCCGCTGTTGATCCTCAGGCCCTTGTCACAGTAAAGGTTTCCGGACCAGAAGGCCCCCACCCAGCTGACGATGCCGAACTCCCCCGCCGGCGTCTCGTTAAAGGGGGTATCCTCCCTGGGGAACCCGGTCGAGCAGAGGAGGGTCGAAAAAAGATGCCCTTCCTTATAGACGTACAGCCGCTGCTGCAGCTTGTCGATCACGATTCCGTAGGTATCGTCCACCGGAAGCTCCTTGAGCAGTTTGGTTTTCACATATCCCTGAAACCGGGTCGCCCATACTTTGACCTTCGACCCTTCCTCCGCCGAGGAATAGGCTTCGATGAGCGTCCATTCCCCCTCCTGCCGCAGAACATGCACACCCTGGCTGGCACAGGTCACGACCCCTACATAATCCTCGCAATCCTGCTCCGGCCTGGCACGCACCCGGATCTGCTCCCGCTGCTTGCCGCTGAGCACCGTCAGGGGCTGCATCAGCACCTGCCACACCAGGGCCTCGTCCATTTCCCCTTCCGTCAGCTGCCAGTAGCAGAAATCGTGTTCGCAGAGCACCTCGCTGTCCTCGTTGGGGGTTCTGTAAATCATGTCCCGGGCCGGCAGGGGCTCCGCCCAGGCTGCTCCCAGCCCGGAAAGCATCATCCAAAGGGCCAGCAGCCCTGCCTTCCATTCCCGTTTCAAACGCGCCCCTCCTTTCCGAAAACAAAAAACAATCTGTATCATAGCACACTTTTCCGTTTCTGTCATTATCCCGGAAAAACAAAAGGAATACAGCTTCCGGGTATTGCAATCCCCTGATTTTATGATACGATGCTTTTGTTCTTCACACTGAAACGATAAACGGGAGGAGCCTGAACGATGATGAAAAAATGGATTGCCCTGATTCTGACGATGCTGCTGGCCCTGTCCTCCGCCGCCCTGGCGGAAACGATCCCCGGCCTGGAAGACGGTGTCCTGACCGTGGCCATGGAATGCGCCTACGCTCCCTATAACTGGGCTCAGCCCGACGACAGCAACGGCGCCGTTCCCATTAAGGATAAAGCCGGCCTGTACGCCAACGGATACGATGTCATGATGGCAAAGCAGATCTGTGAGGCCAACGGCTGGGAACTGGAAATTGTCCAGCTGGACTGGGACAGCCTGATCCCCGCCATTATCAGCGGCACTGTGGACGCGGTCATCGCCGGCCAGAGCATGACGGCCGAGCGTATGGAGGTCGTCGATTTCGCCGGCCCCTATCTCTACGCGACCATCGTCTGTCTGGCCAAGGAAGGATCACCCAACGCCGAGGCGAAGGGCATCAGCCAGCTTTCCGGCACCGCCACCAGCCAGAG
This sequence comes from Clostridia bacterium, assembly GCA_017512805.1. Lineage (GTDB taxonomy): Bacteria > Bacillota > Clostridia > Christensenellales > Aristaeellaceae > Aristaeella. Next base: position 22,391 of record JAFWES010000059.1, on the reverse strand, counting down.
CGGAACCATCTGGTATGATACCTGCCTGCCCCAGATCCCCGGCGCCACCGTCGTTCCCCCCGCCGAGTCCGCTCCCGCCATGCTGATGGCCGTGGAATCCGGTACGGTGGATTTCGTATGCACGGATATGCCCACCGCCCAGGGCGCGTTGATCGCCTATCCGGATCTGGTTCTGCTGGACTTCGCCGGTTCCGGGGATGATTTCACCGTCTCCGATGAGGATGTGAACATCGGCATCTCCATTCAAAAGGGGAACGAAGCGCTGCTGAATGCCCTCAACGGCTATCTGAAGGGCCTGACCGCTGACGACTTCAACGCCCTCATGGCGGAAGCCATCCGCGTCCAGCCCCTGAGCGAATAAGTTTTGTTTCTTCTTTTCCCCGAAGCGCCCTGCGGCCTTCGGGGGTTTTTCCGTTTTTTCCGGCTCCGTCCGTTCGCATCTGCTCGGATCTTCCGGCTTCCGCTTTTTTGGCGGAAAATACCCCCCTCTGGAGCGTGCTTCATGATCAATCAGCTTGTTTCGGATATCGGTTCCATCTATGCCAAATACGGCGCTGTATACATGACAGGCATTCTGAATACCCTGATCCTGTCCACGGTGGCGACCCTGATCGGCTGCGTCATCGGGTTTATCTGCGGCATTCTGCAGACGATTCCCTGCGCTCCCACCGATCCGTTCCTCCGGCGTTTCCTGCTGAAGCTGATCCGGGTTCTGATCCGGATCTATGTGGAGGTCTTCCGGGGAACGCCCATGATCCTCCAGGCCGTGTTTATTTACTACGGCATGCCCTATTTCTTTGGAATTACCTTCAAAGACATCTGGACTGTCAGCATCCTGGTGGTGTCCATCAACACCGGGGCTTATATGGCCGAATCCGTCCGGGGCGGCATCATGAGCATTGATCCGGGCCAGTTTGAAGGGGCTAAAGCCATCGGCATGAATCATTTTCAGACCATGCTGCATATCATCCTGCCCCAGACTCTTCGGAATATCATGCCCCAGATCGGGAACAATTATATCATCAACGTAAAGGATACGTCCGTCATGTTCATCATCGGCTTTCAGGATTTCTTCGCCGTCCACAAAATGGTCAGCGGGGCGATCTTCAAGTATTTCCCCTCCGCGCTGCTGGAGATGGGAGGATACCTGTTCCTGACGCTCCTGGCCAGCTTTCTCCTGCGCCGTTTGGAGAAAAAGCTGCAGGGCTCCTCGGATTATGAGCTGGTGAATACGGATTCCCTGGTCCTGACCGCGGGCAACTATCAGTATACCGGGGACGCCCCATACGAGGAAAAGAACCGGGATTATCAGGGGGGGAACAGATCATGAGCGAAACCATTCTGGAAATCCGGCATCTCTCCAAGACCTTTGGGTCCCACGCGGTTCTCAAGGATGTGGATTTTACCGTCAATCGGGGGGATGTAACCAGCATCATCGGCGCCAGCGGCAGCGGAAAGAGTACGCTTCTGCGCTGCATCAACCTGCTGGAAACCCTGACCACCGGCGAAATCCTGTTTCACGGCGAAAGCGTAACCGGGGGGCGGATCAATCAGAGCTCCTACCGGGCCCGGGTGGGCATGGTTTTCCAGAGCTTTAATCTTTTCAACAATCTGACGGTCCTGGACAACTGCCTCATCGGCCAGGTCAAGGTCAACAAGTCCCCCAAAAAAGAAGCCCGGGACCGGGCGCTGCATTATCTGAACAAGGTGGGCATGCTCCCGTATATCAACGCCCGCCCGGCTCAGATTTCCGGCGGGCAGAAGCAGCGGGTCGCCCTCGCCCGGGCGCTGGCCATGGAGCCGGAGGTGCTCCTCTTTGACGAGCCCACCTCCGCCCTGGACCCGGAAATGGTCGGCGAGGTGCTGGACGTCATGAAAAGCCTGGCAAACGAGCGCATGACCATGCTGGTGGTGACCCACGAAATGGCCTTTGCGCGCGATGTCAGCACCCAGGTCGTCTATATGGCGGACGGCGTCATCGTGGAGGAAGGCCCGCCTTCTCAGGTTCTGACCGCCCCGGAGGATCCCCGTACCCGGGAATTCCTGAAACGCTTCCTGGGGTAAAAGCGCAAGCGCTTTCCCACCTGAGGGGAAAGCGCCAGCCGCCGTTGTTTCGCTACCATTTCCGTTCCCCCGGAAAAGGGCAGCGTTCCCGCTTCTTCGCGGTCCGCGCCGCAATATAGCATCCGCAATGCCGGCAAAGTCCTTCCCGGTTGTCCGGGCACGCCCGGCAGATCGCCATCCGCGCCGCATGGGTTTCCTCGTCCGCCCGGATCTCCTCCGGCAGGGATTCAATATACTGTTCCAGCTCCCGCGCCAGATCCCGTCCGTAGAAAAGCCGCACATACCGGCACCAGGTGCATTCCCTTTCCGTTTTTGTTTTCATGATCTGCTCTATAACCGCTGTCAGTCCTTTGGGGAATTCATCCTGACCATTTTCACCGCGTCCAGCCAGCGGGCGTAGCGCTCCTCCCGGATATCCTTCGCCATCGCCGGCCTGAAGGATTTGCGGCTCAGCTTTTCCATTACGCTTTCATCATACAGGCCCACGGACATGCCCGCGGCATAGGCCGCGCCGATGCCGGAAAGCTCCTCCGCCTCCGGAATGCGCACCGGGATACCCAGCATATCGCTCTGGAACTGCATCAGGTACTGATTCCGTGTGGGGCCCCCGTCCACCCGCAGCTCCCCGATGGGTGTGCCTGCGCTTTTCTCCATGGCCCGGACGATATCGGTAATCTGGAAGGCGATGCAGTCCAGCGCCGCCCGGACGATTTCGTTCCTGCCGGTGGTGCGGGTCATCCCCACCAGGGCCGCCTTCGCCCGGCTGTCCCACCAGGGAGCGCCCAGTCCGGAGAAAGCCGGCACCAGGCAGCAGGTATCCGCCGGATGGGCGGCAAAGGCCAGCGCTTCCGTCTCTCCCGGGCCGTCAATCAGCTTCACATCGTCCTTCAGCCAGGTAATCACCGCGCCGGTGTAGTTAATATTGCCCTCCAGCACATAATTGACCCGGCCTCCGATTTTCCATGCCAGGCTGGACACCACGCCGGTATCGCTGAAGACGGGCTTTTCACCCACATTCATCATGATGGAGGAGCCTGTGCCGTAGGTGGCCTTGATCATCCCCGGTTTCAGGCAGCCCTGGCCAAACAGGGCCCCGTGAGAATCTCCCAGCACCCCGCGAATCGGAATTGGCCTGTCAAGCCACCCGTCAAAATCCGTCTCCCCGAAGTCGCCGTCAGAATCGGTGACAGCGGGCATGCAGGACGCCTCAATGCCAAAGATGGACAGGATTTCTTCGTCCCACCTCAAAGCGGAAATGTCAAACAGCTGGGTCCGGGACGCGTTGGAATAATCCGTCTGATGCCGGACCCCCTTCGTCAGCCGGTATACCAGGAAGCTGTCCACCGTCCCCGCGGCCACCTTCCCCGCCGCCGCTTTTTCTCTTGCCCCTTCCACGTTCCGGATGATCCAGCTGAGCTTTGCCGCGGGGAAATAAGGGGACAGCGTGATCCCCGTTTTTTCCCTGATCATGGCCCCGTGCCCCGCCGCGGCAATCTCCTCACAGATGGCCGTACCCCTGGCGCACTGCCATACAATGGCATTATACAGAGGTTTGCCTGTTTCCCTGTCCCAGGCCAGGGAGGTTTCCCGCTGGTTGCTGATCCCCAGCACCGCCAGCTCCTTCTTATCCACCCCCGCCTTTTCGACGACATCCCGCGCCACCCGCAGGGTATTTGCCCAGATTTCCTCCGGGTCATGCTCCACCCAGCCGTTTTCATCGATGATCTGGCGGTGGCTTCTGTCGGCCCGGGCCAGCAGCGTCCCCGTCTCGTCGAAAAGCAGGGCCTTCGTCCCCTGTGTGCTTTGGTCAATGCTCAGTACATATTTCATGGGCGGTCTCCTTCTGTGCATAAAACGCGGCGAGCCGAAGCGGGCGGCGGCATCCGGCAGGGATGCGTGTCATGCCGCGCGCTCCGGCTCGCAAGCGGGTCATTTTAATTCTTCAGGGCTTCCCGGACGGTCTTCGCGATGCCTTCCGCGTCAAGCCCGTAGTAACGGAACACTTCCGCGGAGGTGCCGGTGATGACCGGGGCGTCCGGCAGCGCCAGGGTGAGGACCTTTTTCGGATCGTTGGCGCCGATTACCTGCGCCACCATGCTTCCCAGCCCGCCGAAGGGGGAATGCTCCTCGACGGAAACGACAAGCTTCTTCCCCTTCGCGGCCTTCAGCAGGCCTTCCGCGTCCAGGGGCTTGACGCAGTACATATCCAGCACCGCCGCGGAAATTCCCTGCTCCCGCAGCAGCTCGGCCGCATCCTTCGCGGGCTTTACCATCTCGCCGCAGGCCACAAGCAGCGCATCGCTGCCCTCGGCCAGAACCGTGGCTTTGTCCATGGCAAAGGGCACGTTCTCTTCCGTGTATACATCCTCCACCGGGTTGCGGCCCAGGCGGATGTAAGCCGTCTGTTCGTCCTTCAGCAGGGCCTCGAACAGCTTCCGGGTCTGATGCCGGTCGCTGGGGAGGTATACCCGCATGCCGGGAATCGCGCTCATGGCGGCGATGTCCTGCGCCGAATGATGGGACATGCCCAGGGCGCCGTAGCTGACGCCGCCGGAAATGCCCACCAGCTTGACATTCGTGTTGGAATAGGCGCAGTCCACCTTGCACTGCTCGTAGCTGCGGGTGGAGATGAAGGAAGCGGGAGAAACCGCGAAGGGCTTCTTTCCGCAGGCCGCCATGCCGGCGGCGATGCCCACGAGGTTCTGCTCGGCGATGCCCACCTCCACAAACTGCGCCGGATACGTTTCGGCAAAGGAGGTCATGGAGCCGCTTCCCCGGCTGTCGCTGCACAGGACGACCACGTTCCGGTCCTTCGCCGCGGCTTCCTTCAGCACGTCGCACATCACGGCCCGGTTCGGAATCTTATTCATGCAGGAGCGCCTCCTTTCTGGCTGCCAGATCCGCTTTGATCTGCGCGTATTCTTCCGCGTTGGGCAGGTGATGATGCCATCCGGCTTTGTTTTCCATCAGGGCGCTGCCCTTTCCCTTGATCGTGTTCGCGATGATGCAGGTGGGCTTCCCCTTCGTCTTTTCCGCCTCGTCAAACGCGGCGTTCAGCTGATCCACGTCGTTGCCGTCCGCCACCTCGATCACATGCCACCCGGTGGCTTCCAGCCGCTCCCGCAGATTCCCGGGATCCATGACCTCCTCCGTCGTCCCCGAAATCTGCAGATGATTCCGGTCGATCACGGCGCAGAGATTGTCCAGCTTGTAATGTCCGGCGGATGTCGCCCCTTCCCATACGGAGCCCTCCGCCAGCTCGCCGTCGCCCATCAGGGTGTAGACCCGGTAGGTTCTGCCGTCCATCCGTCCGGCCAGCGCCATGCCCACGCAAACGGACAGCCCGTGGCCCAGGGACCCGGAATTCATCTCGATGCCCCGCAGCGTGTTGTGGGGATGCCCGATATACTCGCTGCCGAACTTCGAGAAGGTCGCCTTGATCTCGTCCAGATCCAGGAATCCCCGATCCGCCAGCACGGCGTAGAGGGTTTCCACACAGTGACCTTTGGAGAGCACGAATCGATCCCGATCCGGGTCGTCCGCCGTTTCCGGCGTGATGTTCATCCGGTTGTAGAGGGTCAGCATGATTTCCATGCTGCTCATGTCGCCGCCGATATGCCCGCCCCCGCCGCTGACGATAATGTCCAGCACATCCTGGCGCAGGTCATATGCCTTTACCGCTAACGCATTCATGTTGCTTTCCGTTTCCTTTCCGCGCCTGTTTCCCCTGGCGCTTATACTTCGTCAAAGGTCACGTCTTCCCCGTGCAGGTAGGCCTTCACCTTGTCCTCGATGGGATCGTAAAGATCCGGCTTCACGCCGATATACTTGCAGGCTTCGTAGACCACCGGCACCACGTCCCCATGGATGGCGGCCACATGATGGATGTAGGGGCCTTCCACCACCTTCGCCTCCAGGCGCTTCAGGTTGTTGACCTCGACCCAGACATAGGTTCCCCGGGTCCACGGGCCGTCGATCCCCCGGGCATGACCCAGCAGGATGGAGTATTCACCCTCGTCCCCGTCAAAGCGCACCAGGCTCATGGGCCCGTGCTTCGCCTCCGCGCTGACGGCGCCGTTCTGCGGGAAGGCTACCGGCACGCAGATGGTGGGCTTTTCCTTCGCCACGGAGATCGGCCAGGGGCCGCAGTGCTGCAGCAGCTCGCCGTTGTCGTTGTCCGGGTGCCGCACGGTCCAGTCGCTGAACATGACCCGGCGCTCGTTCATGGAGGCGGCCTCGGCGATCAGCTGGGAGATGGCGCCGTGGATGTCCGTTTCGCAGACCACCGGAATCCCTTCCTCGTTCAGCAGGGCGTTGGCCGCGCAAGGCATAATGTGAATCTCGTCCTGCAGCGCGTTCCAGCACTGGATGGCAATCGCGTTGCAGCCGTACTTGTCCGCCAGCGACTTCATGGCCACCTTCAGCTCCGCAACGTTGTGCAGATAGTTCTCCTCAATCCTGCAGGTCATGTTTTCATGGCAGTAGGCCACGACCTTCTCTACCTCGGTCTTTTCCTCCCGCCATTTTTTCATTTCGGCGTAAAGCTCCGGCAGCGGAATCGGCGCCAGCTGGATGTTGAATTTCTCCAGCAGCTCGCCCTCGTTGCACATCGTGGACCAGAAGTCGAAGGGCCGGGGCCCGATCTGCAGAATGCGGGTATGCCGGAAGACCTTGACCACGTTGCACACCGCCAGGAAGTCCCGGATGCCCCGCTCAAACTCGGGATCCGTCAGATTGCAGTTGTTCATATAGGTGAAGGGCACCCGGAAACGGCGAAGGACCTTTCCCGTGGCGAAGAGGCCGCACTGACTGTCCCGCAGGCGCATGCCCCGCTCGTCCGGCCGCTCGTCCCGGGGGCCCCAGAGGAGCACCGGAACGCCCAGCGCCTTCGCCAGGCGGGCGCACTCATATTCCGTGCCGAAATTGGCGTGGGGCAGGAACAGACCGTCCACCTTCTCCGCCTGGAACTTGGCAATGATCTTTTCCAGCCCGGCATCATCGTACAGCAGGCCTTCCTCATTAATATCGTCAATATCCACAAAGTCGATATTCAATTCCCGCAGGCGGTCCGCGGTCAGTTTCCGGTATTCCACGGCGGCCGGGGCGCTGAAGATGGCCCGGCGGGTCGGTGCAAAGCCCAGTTTGATGTTCGCTTTCATTTAATCATTCCTTTCTGCGTATCTTGGCGGTGCAAACATGCTTTTTCTGTCCATTTCCCCCAGTGTCCCTTGTATCATATCAAAAGAGCGGCAAAACCACAACAAAAATTTTAGAATCATAACGGCGCAGCAGATCACCCCCGGGAACAAAAAAAGGATTTCGTTTATTTCGTCAATCCTTTTCGTGAACTGATATTTCGTTTCCTTTTTTTGACCTGAAATGCCGTGAACCGGGAACTTTTGATGAAATCCCGCCGTCATATCTTGTGACAGGAAAAAAGAAAGCCCTGTCCGTTGGGGTCTGAATCCGCGAACAAACGGACGCCCGATGAAATGATTGAGATGCAGAAAGGAAGAAAACCGCCATGAAAAAACTGTTTGCTTTGTTGATCGCGCTGGTGATGGCAGGGTCAGCTGCCACAGCTTTTGCGGAAGCAAAGATCGCTGTCAATGGGACAGGCGAGGTCCGCGTCAGCGCGGATACCGCTGTTATTTCTCTTGGGGTCAGCGCCAGGGACAAGGATGTTCTGATAGCACAGCAGCAGGTCAATGAAACCATTGCCGCGATCCGGGCGGCCCTGATTGACAGGGGCGTGAAGGAAGAAAACATCAATACGGATTTTATCAATATCTATCCGCTGTATGACTACTCCAGCGATCAGGAGCAGCTGTTCGCCTATAACGCCAATTCCACATTGGCCATCAAGGTCACAGACATGGAAAGCGTCGGCGCGCTGATCGATGTTTGTTTCGCGGCCGGAGCGAATACCCTGAACGGTATTTCCTTTTCCGCCTCCGACACCGGGGATGCAAAAGCCGAAGCGATGAAAAAGGCGGTGGCGGACGCAAAGAAAAAAGCGGACATTCTCGCGGAAGCCTCCGGATTAAAGGTCACCGGGATTGAGATGATCACCGAAGGCGGTGTGTACAGTTACCAGAACAACGTTGGAAACGTGTATACCAGCGCCGCCAAAGGAATGGACGATTTCGTTGAAGAAGCGGCGGACGGTGGCACGGTTGTTCAGTCGGCGAAACTGATCGTCTCCGCTTCCGTGAGCATCACCTTCACCGTAGAGTAAACCCTCCTTCCGCGGTTTCAGGAAAACCCCTCAGCAGACCGGCATACTGAGGGGTTTCCGAAACGAACCTCCACCGCCGGTTTATTCCTCCGGCAGGATGAAGGCCAGCAGCAGGTAAATGACGACCCCCGCTCCCCATCCAAGGCTGAGCACGGCCCAGGCCAGGCGCACAATCACAGGATCCAGGTTCAGGTATTCCGCCACGCCGCCGCATACGCCAGCCAGCTTCTTATCGCCGCTGCTCCTGTGCAGCTTCCCAGTGGTTTTGACTCCGCCGTTTTTCGCAAAATACTGATACAGAAAGAACCCGATGGCCAGTCCGGCCGCAACAGACATCACAGTAGACATCACTGAATCCTCCTCATTCTGGCGAGCTTTTCGCCTTTGTATTCTGACTTACCGCCGCCCTCTGGGCGGCATTCTTTGTTCCTGTTTCTTTCCGATGCTAATCCGGGGTTCCGATCCGTGCTTTCGCTCACTGCTCCGCAGCTTCCAGCACAATGTTCCCGGACGTGGTTCCGATCTCCACCTGGCCGCTCCCGTCGCCGCAGACGTATTTTCCGTCCTCCCGGGTCATGGGCAGCAGATTGTCGATTTCCCCGCTGGCCGTTCCGACCTTCGCGGTGAATCCCGGTTCCGCCGGAAGCTTTGCCATGATCCTTCCGGAGGTGGCCGAAACCTTCAGGCTTTCAATCTTTCCGACGCTGAGGGTGATATCCCCGCTGGTGCTGCCGATCTCGGCCTCCCGGGTTTCCCCGATATCCAGGATCACAACGCCGGAAGTGGAGCCCGCCTTGTACTGTCCGATCCGGTCCGCCTTTGTCTGAATCCCGCCGGAGGTGCTGCCGATCTTTACGCTGTCCGCCTCCCCGGCGGTCAGGCGGATGCCACCGGACGTCGTCTCCGCGGAAATCGCTGCGGCGCTGCCCGTGATGTTCAGATCCATATCGCCGGAGGTCGCGTGGAAGGCCAGCGTCTCCGCCTCCGCCGCGGCGGCGATGTCCCCGGAGGTCGACTCCATCCGGACGTTTTTCGCCTTCAGGGCGGGCACGTCCAGATCGCCGGAGGTGGCGCTGATGCTGACATCATCAAATTCCGTTCCCTCCGGCACGGTCAGGATCAGCGTTTTGTCCTGGTTCCAGTTGAACCGCAGCCCGCTTTTCGCGTACTGAATCCTCAGCGTATCCCCATCCATCCGCCAGCGCAGCCGCAGGTCGGGCCCGATCTCCTTCTCGGACGTTTCCTTCACCGTAACCGTGCTGCCGGGCCCGTACCGCAGCTCAACCCGGCCGTTGATCCAGTTGATATCCAGATTCCGGACCGTTTCCCCGATCTCAGCCTCTCCCGCCGTATATTTCTCCGCGTCCGCGTATCCGAAGGCGCTTCCTTTAAACATATCGGTCACGCTGAAAAGCACCGCCAGCACGAGGATCACCCCGCACACGGCCATGGCCGTTCTGATCATCCGTTCCCTGCTCATTTCGTTTCTCCTCTCTTTCTCATCAAATACAGCACCGCAAGCGTGGCTCCGGCCACGATACCGACGGTCTGCCAAAAGCCGTGTCCGCCCTGTCCGTGGATCCGGATCGCGTTCATCATATTCAGAAACAGGAACGCGTCCGCCCCCAGCACAATCAGCGCCTTATTGCTGTTCCCCACCCATCTCTGAAGGGGTTTCGCCCTGATGGCGAAGGGCAGGAAGCAGACCGACAGTCCGAACAGCGTCGCGCTGGCCGCCACGCCGAACCAGTTTCCGCGCGACACCAGGCAGGTCACGCCCAGCAGCGCCTCCAGGCTGGCAGTAAACGCGCAGAGGGTCCAGAACAGCTTGTTCTCCGGCACCAGAATCGGTACGGCGATCACGCTGGCCGCCACGGCCATACCCGCGATTACGATCAGAAACCAGCCCATCTGCAGGCCGTTGATCAGATTGACCGCCAGCAGCGCCAGAATCGGGATCATAAACAGGCCGGAAACCGTGATGCCCGTTTTGGCGGAAAGCTGCCTGAATTTTTTCACCCCGTAGCTGAGCACATCCTGCTTCTCGTTTTGCAGGCCGCTCTCGATCTCCGTGCTGCGCAGCTTCTTCAGCATGCCGCTGCATTCCTCGCAGTCCTTCAGATGCTCCTCCACCGCCTCGCGGCTTTTTTCGCTGCAGATGTCATCCACATATAAAGGCAGCAGATCACGGATGATCTCGCATTCCATCTTCATGCTTCTCCCATCCTTTCCTGTAATTTAATCCTGGCCCGGTGATAGGTGACCCGCGCCCAGTTTTCCGTCTTTCCGAAAATCATTCCGATCTCGTTGAAGCTCAGCTCGCCGAAGACCCTCAGCTCGAACACTTCCCGATGGGGCTCCTCCAGCCCGTGAAGCGCCATGTGGATCCGGAAGGAGGAATCCCGGTCTTCAACGGTTTTGGCGACGCTTTTGGCCTGATCCGGTAAATCTTCGGGGAGATCCCCCTGTCGGCTTTGGCGCCGCTTCTCGTCCGTAAACAGGTTTTTCGCGATCGCGCACAGCCATGTCACTTCGTCCGATTCCCCCCGGAATTCCCGCTGGCGGGCAAACGCCCGGTAGAAGGTTTCCTGCGTGAGCTCTTCCGCAAGATGCCGGTCTCCCGACAGCGTCATGAGATAGGAGAATACCCGCATATAGCAGGTTTCATAGATGCCGGACCATTGCTCCTGGGTCACATTCTCACCTCCTTTCACCCGGATTCATTGGTTAGACGGGGAAAGTTCCGTTTCGTTACAGCCTTTTACAAAAAAAATTTGAATTTCTTTGGGACATCTTTCACTCGGGTTCGCACATGAATTTTTCTTTTCTGTTTTAAACCCGATTGACCAAATATCGTTTTTCGACTATGATAGATTTACAAGGAATCTAAGAGGGAAACCGTTCAGGAGCGAAAGAGAAGCGCGCGCGGCGTTCTCCCTTTTCCGATCCGAACGCTCTGACTGCACAAGGAGGCCTGCAATGAAACATCTTTTAAGAAAACTGCTTCTCTTCCTGGCCGCACTCATCCTGTCGGCCTCATTTCTCCCCGAATCCGCCCGGGCGGATTCGGAAGGCATCCTGGGCGACACCCGCTTCCCCGATATGGCGTTTCGCCAAGCTCTCGACGAGCTGTACGGTCACAACGTCAATCTTCAGGCCATCAAGGAACTGGATATCCGAGATATGGGCATTCACGATCTGACGGGCATCCAGCTGTGCTCCAACCTCGAGGATCTGGACTGCTCCGGCAATCTTCTGACCGCTCTGAACGTGAACCAATGTCAAAAGCTGTGGCGGCTGGACTGCTCGGACAATCCCCTCCTCACCCAGCTGAATGTCGCCGAGTGCGGCGCGCTGAAAGAGCTGTACTGCTCCCGAACGCCTCTGAACGACCTGACGCTTCCCGTGGCCAAGGATACGCTTTACAAGCTCGAATGCGCCGAAACCGCCCTCACCTCCCTGGACGCGTCCGGATTTACCGCGCTGGAGGAGCTGAAATGCGATGGAACCGAAGACGATGCCAGCCCCCTTGTCAACCTGGACGTGTCAGACTGTAGCAGCCTGATCACCCTGATCTGCAGCAACACCTGCCTGACCGGGCTGGATGTGAACACCTGCTCCGCGCTGGAGCATCTGATCGTCAATAACGCCCGCCTGTCGACGCTGAGCATCAATAATCTCCCTGCTTTACGGTTCGTCGAGTGTGCCGGCAACGAACCCATGAGCTCCCTCAGCATCACTGCATGCTCCGCGCTGGACGGCGTGGACTGCTCCGGCTGCCGGTTGGCCAATCTCCAAATAGGCGCCTGCTCGGAGTTCTGGGATCTGAATTGCGCAGACAACCTCCTTGTCACCCTTGATATCGCGTCCTGCGCCGCGCTGGGAAACCTGCAGTGCGCAAACAACCGGCTCACCGCGCTCCCCGTTACGAATCTCCCGAACCTGGTGGATTTGGATTGTTCAAACAACCTCATCACCGCCCTGGACTTCACCGGATGCGATTCTCTTCAAGATCTGAACTGCTCAAACAACCGCATCACCGCGCTGAATACCGCCGGATGCGAATTTCTTTCTAAAGTGAACTGCGCAAACAACCGGCTTTCCAGCTTGAACCTCGCTGATTTCAAAAACCTGACCGAACTGTACTGCTCCGGAAACCTGCTGACAAGCCTGTCCGTCACCGGCTGCGAAGAGCTCACGCATCTTCACGCCCACAAGAACAGCCTTTCGAAGCTGGATATCGACCGCACGCCCTTTGAGGAGGAACTGATCGAATCCGGACCCTCAACAGAACTGAAAGACGGAGCAGTGGTTAAAGCCTGGTACAGCATTTTCGGCCCCGGAAACCCGCTGTACTTCGATTCCACCACCGACATTTATGATAGCGAAGCCAAGCTGTACCAGGGCGTCGTGATCAATCCTCCCGCGCCCACGCTGATCCTTCCCGCGGATCTCAGGGAGATCGGCCCGGAGGCCTTTGAAAACATCGACGCGGTCGCGGTGCTCATTCCGGAAAACGTGGAGTTTATCGACGGGGATCCCTTCCAGGGCAGCTCCGTATGGTACGTTTACGGCGTCCCGAACACCGCCGCGCAGACCTTCGCCGCAGCCAACGGATATGTTTTTGTAGAGATCAACAGCGCCGGAAATTAATCCTCTTCCGCATCTGTTCAGTCCGGAGCCCGTCAGTCCCCTATTCCATCCCTTCCGTCCGCTCCGATACAATGTATCGGGGCCTTTGTTTGGTTTCCAGGAAAATTTTGCCCACGTATTCCCCGATAACGCCCAGGGAAATCAGCTGAATGCCGCCCAGGAGGGCCACGGCAATGAGGGTGCTGGCCCAGCCGGCCACCGCCCGGCCAGTGATCCAGGCGATGATCGCGTAAAGGATCAGCAAAAAGGACACCAGGGAGATCACGACGCCCAGCCCGGTGATGATCCGGATGGGTTTCACCGACAGGGAGGTAATCCCGTCAAACGCCAGCCCCAGCATTTTTTTCAGCGGATAATGGCTCTCTCCCGCCAGGCGCTCGTTGCGCTCGTAATACACGCTGGTGCTCTTGAACCCCACCAGCGGAAACATCCCCCGCAGGAAGATGTTGACCTCCTTGAAGCCCGCAAATTCCTTCAGCACCCGGGCGGACACCAGCCGGTAGTCCGCGTGATTGTAAACCGTTTCCGTCCCCATGCTGTTCATCAGCTTATAGAAGCTCTGGGCCGTGAAGCGCTTGAAGAAGGTATCGGTTTTCCGGGAGGAGCGAACCCCGTAAACGATTTCCGCCCCGCCGAAGTATTCCTCCACCATCTGCTCCATGGCCCGGATATCATCCTGCCCGTCACAGTCGATGGAGATGGTGATGTCACACCGGTCCCGGGCCTCCATCAGGCCGCAAAGCAGGGCATTCTGGTGCCCCCGGTTCCGGGAAAGGCACAGGCCCTGAAAATGCGGATCCTGACGGCTCAGCTCCTGAATAATCCGCCAGGTATCATCCCGGCTGCCGTCGTTGACGAACAGGATCCGGCTGTCCCCGGTGATCCGGCCCGCGTCCTCCAGCCTTTGAAGCTCCTGCCGGAACAGGGGCGCCGTCAGTGGGAGCACCTCCTGCTCGTTATAGCAGGGAATAACGATATACAGCCTGACCGGGGATTCTGTTCCATCCGTCGTCCGCATCGCGGTTCCCGTTTTGCTCGTCGCTGTTCTGTTATTTTCCGTCTCGGATTCCGTTTTGCCCATCGAGGTTCCCATTTTACTCATCGCGATTCTCCCTCTCCCCGGTATCGATCTTGATAATATACTGGGGGCTGCGGTTCATGGTGACGAAAATCCGCCCCACATATTCTCCCACCAGGCCCATAACCATCATCAGGATGCCGAACAGCACCAGCATCAGGGCCATCAGGCTGGTCCAGCCTTCATCGATGGCGTCCCGCCAGACCAGCTTGCGGATGATCAGCACCAGCCCCATGACGAACCCGGCGATGGAGGCCAGCCCTCCCGTAAAGGTGGCGATCCGCAGGGGCTTGATGGAAAAGGCGGTGAACCCATTGGTCCATAGCTTGATCAGGCTGCGCAGGGTATACCCGCTCTGGCCCTCCTCCCGCTCCCGGCTGTCCACCTGGACGTTGCGGTATCGGGTGGTGGTCTGCAGGGCCAGGCCGTCCACATAGGGGAAGGGGCTCTGGCAGCGGACCATATCCTCGATGACGAAGCGTTTGGCCGCGTAGTAGCTGGAAAGATACAGGTCCCGGGGCTTGTTCATGAGCCAGGAAAACATCCGGTTGGTCATTTTCGATCCCGCCACCCGCCACCAGGCCTTGGGGGCCTCGGGTTCGCTGGCATAGACGATATCGTGCTCCCCGTCGATGGCGTTGATCAGGCGGAACATCTGCTCCGGCGGATTCTGGCCGTCGTCGTCCAGGGAAACCACAATATCGCCCCGGACGTGCCGGTATCCCGCCATGAGGGCCGCGTGCTGGCCGAAATTCCGGCTGAAACAGATGCCGCGGATCTTCGGATTCGTCTCGCACAGGCCCTGAATCACGGTCCAGGTCTCGTCGGGCGGATTATCGTTCACCAGGATGATCTCGTAATCCCAATCCGGATGGGCCGCAAAAACGGCCTCGATCCCCGCGGTGACCTTGCCGACGGTTTTCTGGCTGTGATAACAGGGAATCACGCAGCTGACCAGTTCCATTCCGCTTTTCCCTCCCTCGGTGGCGACCTTTTCGCCATCGCATTCTGATTCATGCCGTCCTGCGGGCGGTGTGCTTTGTTCCCCGGCGAACTTTTCGTCCTCGCGTTCCGACTCAATGCCGACATCTGGGCGGCATGCTTTATTTCCCCGGCGAACTTTTCGTCCTCGCGTTCCTACTCAATGCCGCCCTTCGGACGGCATGCTTATTCCCCCGGAAATTCTCTTTGCGGCCCGCGGCTCAGCGGCGAGGATCATAGAAATCCAGCACCGAAGCGATCACCCGCTCCCTGTCTTCCTTCTTCATGCCGTAATACATGGGCAGGCGCACCAGCCGGTCGCTCTCGGCGGTGGTATACGTATCCTCCCCATGGAAGCGGCCAAACTTCAGCCCCGCGGGCGCGGAGTGCAGGGGCACATAGTGGAAGACGCAGCCGATCTCCCGCTCCGCCATGAAGCGGATGAACGCCGTCCGCTCCGCCAGATCCCGGCATTTGATGTAGTACATATGCGCGTTATGGACGCAGTCCGCCGGAACGGTGGGCCGCTGAATCCGGCCCGCCTCCTCCAGGGGGGCAAACGCCGCGTGATAGGCGTTCCAGGTGGCCAGCCGATCCTCATTGACTTCATCCGCCCGCTCCAGCTGCGCCCACAGGTACGCGGCATTCATATCGCTGGGAAGGAAACTGTCTCCAAAGTCCACCCAGTTGTACTTGGCCACCTGGCCCCGGAAAAACTGGGATCTGTTGGTGCCCTTCTCCCGCAGGATCTCCGCCCGCAGGATATCTTCCTCGCCGTGCAGCAGGAGCGCCCCGCCCTCCCCCATGGAGTAATTCTTGGTTTCGTGGAAGGAGAAGCATCCAAAATCCCCCAGGGAGCCCAGGGCCTTCCCCTTATAGGTGCTCATGACGCCCTGGGCCGCGTCCTCCACCACCTTCAGGCCATGCCGCCCGGCGATCTCCAGAATGGTGTCCATTTCGCAGGAGATGCCGGCGTAATGCACCGGGACAATGACCCTGGTTTTTTCGGTGATGGCGTCCTCGATCTTCGTCTCGTCGATATTCATGGTATCCGGCCGAATATCCACAAACACCAGCCTCGCCCCCGCCAGCACGAAGGCATTCGCCGTGCTGGAGAAGGTAAAGGAGGGGAGGATCACCTCATCCCCCGGCCGCAGCCCGCACAGCAGCGCCGCCATGTCCAGGGCGGAGGAGCCGCTGGTCGTCAGCAATGCCCGGGGCACCCGGAAGCGCCCCTGCATCCATTCGGCGCACTTTTTCGTAAAGGGACCGTCCCCGCTGATATGCAGGTTTTCCACCGCCTGGCGCATGTATTCCATTTCCCGCCCCGTAAATGGGGGAACATTAAAGCTGATCATTCAATAAACCTCCCGCCGCGCGTCAGCGACATTATACACGGACAGGCCACTGTTCCGCAAGCGCAAAAAAGCCCGAATGAATCGGGCAGTGGGGTGGCCCCTTGAAGCCTGTTCATCCCGATGCCGCCCCTTCACTCTTCCGGGGCTTGCGTTTGCCCCAGAAAAAAGGGAGAAACCCGAAAGTTTCTCCCCTGCGGAAACACATTACTTGATTACATTATACTGAGCTGTACTGATTACCGTGACGGAGCACCCTCTCGGGAGTGTGATCGGTCCATCTGCTACTACATACTTTGCTCCGGTTCCAAGAATGAAGCTCAAATCAAGGTTGGGGTGATTTCCCTGAATGACAACAACATCCATGTGTACGCCATCAAAGGCTTCCTCTTCGACTGCTGACAGATTTGCAGGGAGCTTGAACGTCGATGCCTCTTGGAGATTATCAATGACCATCGGGATGGAAACACCCTGGCCAAGCTTCCCTTCGGCGTCCGTCCAGACCCAGGCTCTGTAGTTCCCAGGTTCAACGTCGTCAGGAATATGCAAAGTGATGGTGTTCGTGTCCTCATCCATTCCAGTATACTCAATCAGTTCGCTGCCATCCTCAAAGTAGATTACGCCACCGTACCACTGGTCCTGAATCGGGTTTGGAATACGGATGACAAGATCTGTTCCCGGCTTCGCCGCAGGAATCATGGAATATACAGGTTCAGCCAGCTGACCATCCGCAGCGATGGTGACAGTCACCTGATTGGAGGTCGCAGACCACTCCATATCATCCCAGCTGAAATGGCTCCAATCAACTCCATCCCAATTAACCTCTTCATAGGCTGCCTGCGCGACAAGCGTGTAGCTCCCTTCATCATTGAAGTTGAAGTCAAAATGGTTGTTTCCATTTCCTTCCATGTTTCTGCCATCCCGGCAATCCCAGTTTCCATTTCCCCATACACGAACAGCGGAGGAACCGGGTGCTGAAACGTTAATGCTCAGATTCTTGCTGGATGGCCAGTTGTTAAGATCATATCCATTGGGAACGTCCACTGTCAGGCGTAGATTCCCTGCCCCTTCTATAACGAGTATGTTCTTCCATGAATGTCCACCATGATAGCCACTCTGACTGACGTTCGCTTCAATATTGTACCTGTGTCCAGGAGTAAGGGCTCCACCCGCAATTACAAACAACTCCGGTTTATCATCCCTCGCATCCCACTCAGCTACCGTTACCCATTCATCGTCCCCGTTTTCATTCACAAACGTCTGATCCATATCCCGAACCGCAACCCACCACCAGTCGCCCTGTCCCAGGTCGTCAACGGTGAATGAAATACCTTCATTGATGCTGTATACTTCTTCCGCATTGATGACAGGCTCATTCAAATCGCCAAGAACGGTGACGATTCTCTGGAAGGTTTCGGATCTCCGGGTTCCGGTTTCCCTTCCTTCTTCATCCACGTAGTGAGCAACGGCATAAATATCATAATCGCCTTCGTCCAGTTTCCCCTCTGTACTATAAATGTGGTTGCCATCGAATGGACCCCAAATAAATGGGTCTTCATCATCGTTGATATTATCGATCACGACCTCAAACCAGCTCGTATTCGCTTCATAACCGGACATACTGAAGTTCTGATGATCTATGATTCCATCCTGAACCTCAAAAATGAACGGAACTTCTTCCTCTTCAGGCTCCAATACATCAAATGCAATATACGTTCCCGTCGAATTATATCCCGGCGCGCTGGAATGAACCCACGCATAATAGGTTCCCGCTTCCAACGCTCCGGTCGGGAATCTGAAAGTGACAGGATAATCATCGGCTGCAATATCCGCTGCACCGATCCCGTTCCCGGTTTCATATCCGTCATCATTCATGAGTACAGCATACAGATTCGTGGCACGGCTGGCGCTCTGATCTCCGCCGGCGCTGGTTACTTCTACTGTTACCAATTCGCCTCTTGTCACAGGTGCGATTTCAGAGATCACGGCCGGATCAGCATGTCCGTCGGCTGTCAGCGTAACGGAAACCATATTGCTTCCCGCTGTCCAGTCCAGATCTGTATTCGGATTAAAGTTGTCCCATCCATCGAAATGATCCCAGTCGATCGGCTCTCCGTCTTCATTTTCATCATAGCTCGCCTGCGCATAGAAGGTGTAGTTTCCGCTCTCAAAAGAAGGATTCCAGTGTAAAACACCATTCCCATCCAGGGCTCTGCCATCCCACCATTCCCAATTGCCATGATCCTTCATAATCCGGATCGCTGTGGCACCGGGTGCCGTGACCCTGATATCAAGCGATTCTCCCGCACGAGCTTCTGCAGACTGTAATTCTCCATTGACGGTCAGGCTGATCTGTTCAGCCGTTGTCGCTTTCACGACCTGAATGTACTTTTCTATGCTGACATCGTTATATCCAAACGCTCCGGCATAGACCTCTATTCTGTAGCGCCCGGTCTCGTTCAGCTGCTCGGATGTCAGGCTTATTGATCGATCCATGTTTTCGCTGGCTTCAAACTCTCTGTATTCAATATCGTCCCAATCCGCATTTTCACGGCAATAATGAATCTGGACATGATAGAACTGGGCATTTTCTACTGGTTCGAAAGAACCGTTGATCGCTTCGCCCAGATGGACAACAGAAGGTATGCTGTTTAGAACCGGTTCCGACAGATCCCTTCCCTCTTCAACGTTGACATAGACAGTCACAATACCGATCCGAGAACTCCAAATCGCTTCTTCTCCATTTTCATCTTCGATTCTCTCGTTATTCTCATCATAGAGATGCCCATATGCGGTTGCTGTGAGGTTGTACGTGCCGGAATGGCCTGTTCCCCATTCCTGATAAAGGGTATCTCCGTCGCTGCTCCGATGATCTCTCCAGCCCGGATCGCCTTCTTTACGAATCTCAACCTCAATCCATTCGGCGCCGGAATGATAGCCGATCAGCCTGATCTGCGTTTGCGTTGTAATCTCCGTATTCGTTACATAGAATTCTTTGAAAACTCCTTCGGATTCGTCACGTACGCCAACATAGAACTGCTGAGGTCCGCTTTCATTT
This sequence comes from Clostridia bacterium, assembly GCA_017512805.1. Taxonomy (GTDB): domain Bacteria; phylum Bacillota; class Clostridia; order Christensenellales; family Aristaeellaceae; genus Aristaeella. The sequence continues at coordinate 2,964 of JAFWES010000059.1, read as the reverse complement.
GCCTGATATCCTTCTCCATCCGCTCCGACCCACACACGATAGTATGCTTCTCCATCCAGGGCGAACGTGGGAATCTGAGCTGTCCCATCGATAAATTCAATATTAAATGGAAGCTCGACACGTTCCCAGCCGGAATGACCATCTTCATAAACGATCAACTGTTCCAGATAGGTGTAATACCATGCGTTGTCAATAATGGTTTCGCCACTGTTTTGTGTAATATTATCATCTGTCACCTGGACGGTAACTTTCCCGCCCCAGGCGATTGCATCATTATTATCCAATCCGCTCAGTGTGAAGCTCGGAGCATCCAGCTCGCCATAGGGGCTGGTGACAACCAGTTTGACAGAATTACTGACAGCCGTCCAGGAGCAATCGGTATTCCAGTCAAAATACCTCGTCCCGCCTTCACCATCATCTACCTGCCATTTGTTTTCATCCAGCCACGCAAAGTATTCAGCATCATGATCGTAGGTGGCCATGGCAACAAGAACAACATCATCACCAAAGCTCCAGTCACGTTCGTAATTGTCGTCTCCCCACCAGTATTCCCAGTGATCGCCATTCAAAACCTTCACCGCACCGGCGTCTGGCGCTGCAACCTTTACGCGAATATTCTGTCTGGAAAGGACTTCGAGATCATCATTCTCAGGAATCTCTCCGTTCACATACAGAGCAATCTGATCTGTGTTAGCCTCCCCTCCCACGACAGCGACGCGAATCTCGGAATGCCCTGAATCCCATCCGTATTTGCGGGAATGAACGGCAATTCTGTATACTCCACCTGCGTACTCAAACAGATCTTTATCAAAGGGAAAGCTTGTTTCGCCGTTTTCATCCAGATCGCAGCTCCAGCCTCCCACGTCATACCAGTTTCCATCCGTCACATGCTGCATATCCAGATCGACATACTCGGCGCCTGGCGCTGTAATGCGTACAATAAGGTCATTTCCTTTTATAACCGTAGAAGGCGAACTGATCGTAGGAGGTTCAAGCATATCGGTGGCGTCAACATAAAACTCATGTGTAGCACTGGCAATGACCTCTTTCTGATCATTCTCTTCATCGATCCAGTGGAAAACAGTCGCTGTTAAGAAATACTGATCCTCTTCCCAAATGCAGTATCCGTCATCCTGGAAGTTAAGCCCGTCGCCACGGCTATAGTATTCATCTCCGTCCACGGATCGACGATGTATTTCCACATGCATCCAGGCATTGTCCAGCTCATTTGGATTCGGATAATACGCCCGAATTCTGATCGGTTCTCCGGTTGTGAAAGAATTTTGCATTCCGAAGATGATGTCCCCTGCTTCTTCGGATGCTTCAGCTACTGTAAATGTTTTTGTTTGTGTTGAATGCGCGTGTCTGGAGCCATAACGCGCCGAATACACATGCAGCTCATATTCTCCGGGTTCTAAAGTGTTGACAGGCAGATATACAGTCGTAGAATCTCCATTTTCTCTGTCATACCATCCGGAATGTGCAACCCATTCACCTTCACCTTCTACGAACGCTTCGTAGAAATCGCCATTTGGCACATTTTCGATTTGAACTTCCAGCAAACCGTCACGGGCTATCGTGTTATTCTCGTTAACGATCGTAAAGTTGTCCGGCGTTCCAACGACGGTGTTTTCATCAATCGTAACAGTTACCTGAACGGTATTGCTGTATACGGGTCCGTTTTCCGTCTGATACATCGCATAGGCCGTGTAGGTATACGAATCCTCATAATTGTCCCGTTCTGCGTTCCAGTCATATTCCGCATATCCGTTTTCATCCAGTTCAACATGGTCATCTGGCCATTCGCCGCAGACAAAGAATACATGTCCTGCTTCAGCGGGAGCAAAAATCTGATAGTGAACATGCTCATGGAGTCCAATCGTCAGTTCCCCATCCTCAGCGCCTTCCGCCCGGAGGACAAAAGCATCATCTGCTCCTGGCGCTGAAATCGTAAAGCTCTTGGTTTCTCCAGTATATTTCGTTCCATTGGCATAGGCTTCCACCCACGCTACATAGGTGCCAACGTAGCCCGTTTTATTCGCCAGATTATGATCGGCCATTTCACCGTCTATTCTAAGAGAATTTGCAGTGCTCCCAAAACCCCATTCATAGGTGTTCGGCATTTTCCATCTTAAACCGTAATGGTCCGCGCCTTTCACATCGCTCCACTGAACCGTATACGGCTCAAGAAGCGAGGGGCCAGCTTCGTTCGTAATGGTCAATCCCGGCATGTCGGCGACTCTGCTTTGATCGTACGAGAAAACGGTTTTTGTCCATCCTGATGCGCCTGGAGCACGCACATAGAAAGCGTCCTGATAACCCTCCACATTCTCATCAGGCGTCGTAACAAAATAGGCCCCGACGTTATCACTAAACAACTGGGAAATGTCTTCAGTCCATGAGCCGTCAGGCGCACTCGCATTGATATCTGTGTTCCAGCCGCACTCAATTGAATTGGAACCGCCTGAAACGCTCACATAGACCTTATAATAATAACTTCCGCTCCACGTTCCATTTAACTGTGTGCCATTCGCTACGTTAACCGTCACCGTCGGATTATCCGCATACGCAGTCACTCCCGCCAGAATGCACACGGCAAGGGTCAGTACAAGAGCCACCAGCCATTTCTTCATAGGCAACTTCCTCCATTCGGTCATATCAAGACGCAATCTACCCGCTCAATTTGTACAATTCTATCATATCTTTGTATCCATTTCAATCAGATTTGCGCATCCATGGCAAACGTATGATTTACAATTTTGTTACAAATCAACTTGTGCGTCGGTCATAGCGCATCTGAACTGATTCGCAGCGACGTCTTTCAATAGGGTAGAGGGAGGGCGTTAGCCCTCGCCCCTCCCGTTGCACCGTACGTACCGGTCAGGTATACGGCGCTACATCGAAACATGGTTTCAAGTATTTCTCAGGTAATAAGCAAGAGGATCGATCAGTCCCGGTCGGTTC
>JAFWES010000058.1 GCA_017512805.1 Clostridia bacterium | reverse complement strand
GGCCGCGGCCGCGCTTCTGTCCGCCGCGCTGCGCGGCCGCGGCCGGTCCGCGGCCTGCCTGCTGCTCCTGGCGGCGGGATGCGGGATCGCCGCTTTCTTCGCGCCCGGGGGAATCAAGCCGCTGTGCATGATGGACACCATGCGCTGCCGGGCCGTTACGGCGCCGGCGGTGAAAATCCTGTCGGGGTGCATTCTGGTGTCGGCATTGCCGGGAATCTTTTCCGGGGTGCGGGAAGGAAGAAAATGAAGAAATCGCTGACGCTCCGAAACCTGACGGGCCGGCCGGGACGTACGGCGGCCCTGACCCTGCTGGTTTTTTTCCTGAGCCTGACCCTGTGCGGGGGCGGGCTGACGCTGGCCTCCCTGAACCGGGGACTGACCAGCCTGGAAAACCGCCTGGGGGCGGATGTGATCGTGATGCCTTCCAGAGGGGCGCTGAAGGTGGATCCGGAGACGCTGTTTCTGCAGGGCACCATCGGGCCCTACTACATGCCCCTGAAGACGGTGGAGAAGATCAATTCCACCCCCGGCATCGCCCGCAGCGCCACGCAGATTTACCTTTCCAGCATGCGGGCCAGCTGCTGCTCCATGCCCATTCAGGTGATCGGCTTTGATCCGGCAGAGGATTTTACGGTGCAGAGCTGGCTGAAGGAAAGCAAACGGGATACCCTGCGGACCGGAGACCTGCTGGTAGGGTCCAAGGTGAACGCCAGACCGGGGGAATCCATTAAACTGTATAACGTCTCCTGTCCCGTGGCGGGCCAGCTGGCGCCCACCGGCACCGGCCTGGATACGGCCGTGTACTGCACGCTGGATACCGTCCGGACGCTGATGGAAGCGGCGGCGGATCTGGGCGGATACAGCACCATCAACGGGGATCCGGCGGATACGGTTTCCGCCGTATACATCAAAGCCGCGGAGGGAACGGATCCGCAGGATGTGGCGGATGAAATCAACATTCATGTCCGGAAGGTCAGGGCTATCTGCACCAGGAGCATGATCACCGACGTATCTGACAGCCTGACCGGGCTTCGGGGAACCATGACCGGTCTGGCCGGGGCGATTCTGGTACTGGGCTGGCTCCTCCTCCTGCTGGCGTTTATGCTGGTGACGGGGGAACGCCGCCGGGAGTTTGCCACCCTCAGGGTCTGCGGATATTCCCGCAAAGCCCTGGCGGGGCTGCTGCTCAGGGAATCGCTGGTCATCAGCCTTCTGGGGGCGGCGCTGGGTATTGCGGCGGGCTTCCTGCTGACCGGCGCCTTTTCCACAGCGCTGGAAAGCGCGCTGGGGCTGCCCTTCCTGATGCCGGGCATGAGCACAAAGGCGGCCCTGGCGATGGGCACCCTGGGCATCTGCCTGGTGGCCGGCCCCCTGGCGTCCGCCTGGGCGGCGGGGCGCGTCAGCCGGGTGGATACGGGCCTGATCCTGCGGGAAGGCTGAATCTTCCGGGGAGACGCGGGAAAGCGTTTTCCGCAACGGAAATCCTATCATCCTGAAATATCCGGAGACCGAACAGAATGAAGCTGCAAGCACAGAACATCAGCAAAAGATTTTTCCGGCAGAACCGGAACAGCAACTATTTTTACGCGGTGCAGCCCTGCGATTTCGACCTGGAGGAAGGCGCTCTGACCGTGATCATGGGCCGCAGCGGCAGCGGAAAAACCACGTTCATGAGCCTTCTTGCCGGCCTGCTGCCGCCGGACAGCGGCGGAGTTTTCGCGGAGGGAAAAAACCTGTATACCATGAAGGACAAAGCCCTTTCCGCCTTTCGGGCGGCGCATCTGGCCGTGGTGCCCCAGGGCCGGGCGGCACTGGACACGCTGAGCGTTTGGGAAAATGTGATGCTGAACGCCCGGATCCTGCGGCGGGAAAACGAAGAGACGGCCGGGAAAGCAAAGGAGCTGCTGGACCGTTTCGGCATGACGCCGCTAAAGGATGCCAGGCCCCGGGAGCTCAGCGGAGGGGAGCTGAGGCGGATGACTCTGTGCCGGGCGCTGGTGACGGAGCCGGAGATCCTCTTCTGCGACGAGCCCACCGGGGATCTGGACGAAGAGAATACACGGCTTGTACTGGAGACCCTTCGGGACTATGCCCACGCCGGACACAGCGTCCTGCTGGTGACCCACGAGCCGGAAGCCGCCGCGTATGCCGACCGGCTTCTGAAGATGAAAGAAGGCCTTCCGGAAGCGTCGGACCCCTAACCCATCGGGGCTGAAGCGATCGCGGACAGGGTGGCCGGCGCCCCGCGGAACCGGCATGAATGCGCCAGATCGCCGTTGTTGTTTTTATGTTTTTTTTCCCCTGCCGGGTTGCGGCAGGGGCTTCTTTTGTATACAATTTGGCTGTAATCATGGATTCTTTTCATGAGAATGAACGGAAAAACGCGGGGAGGCATTAAACCGAATGAACAAAATTCAAATGACGACGCCATTGGTTGAAATGGATGGAGACGAAATGACCCGGGTTCTCTGGGCTGATATAAAGAAGCTGCTGATCGAGCCGTTTGTGGATCTGAAAACAGAATACTTTGATCTGGGCCTGAAGCACAGGGATGAGACCGATGATCAGGTGACCCTGGACGCGGCCTGCGCCGCCCGGGAATACGGCGTTTCGGTAAAGTGCGCCACCATTACGCCCAATATGCAGCGCATGGAAGAATATCATCTGAAAAAGATGTGGAAAAGCCCCAACGGAACGATCCGGAGCGTGCTGGACGGGACGGTTTTTCGCGCGCCGATTCTGGTGGATGGGATTTACCCTACGGTCCGCACCTGGAAAAAACCCATTACCATCGCCCGGCACGCCTACGGGGATGTTTACAAAAACGTGGAAATGGCGGTTCCCGGCCCGGGAAAGGCAGAGCTCGTATTCACCAGAGAGGACGGTCAGGAGATCCGGAGAGTGATCCACGAATTCAAGGGCCCGGGCGTGCTGCAGGGGGTTCATAACCTGGACAGCTCCATCACCTCCTTCGCCCACAGCTGCTTCCGCTTCGCCCTGAGCGAAAGGCAGGATCTGTGGTTTTCCACCAAGGATACCATCAGCAAGACCTATGATCACCGCTTTCGGGATATTTTCGAAAACCTGTACGAAACGGAATACAAAAAAGCCTTCGAGGAAGCGGGAATAACCTTCTTCTATACGCTGATTGACGACGCGGTGGCCCGGGTTGTCCGCTCGGAAGGGGGATTTATCTGGGCGTGCAAGAATTATGACGGCGATGTCATGAGCGATATGGTTGCCACCGCGTTCGGTTCTCTCGCCATGATGACCTCCGTACTGGTTTCCCCGGGCGGGCAGTATGAGTATGAAGCCGCGCACGGCACCGTCACCCGGCATTATTACCGTTATCTCAAGGGGGAAGAGACCAGCACCAATCCCGTCGCCACGATCTTCGCCTGGAGCGGCGCGCTGCGCAAGCGCGGGGAGCTGGATGGCCTGCCGGAGCTGATGACCTTTGCCGACCGTTTGGAAAAAGCAACGCTGGACACCATTCGGGACGGAATCATGACCAAGGACCTGGCGCTGTTGTATGAAGGGGACGCCCAGGGCGTGACCAGCCGGGTTTTCATGGAAGCGATCGGGGCGCGGCTGAGCGCCCTGATGGAATGAGACGGAAATCCTGTCCGGAGCGCCGCCGCCCGCGGCGTGTCCGAAGGCGCGGGAGCGCGCAATATCTGTTTTGCTTGATTTGAACCTTGGAGGTTAATGATGCTTAGACTCTACGATTCCGGTGTTTATCTGCTGCGGGGGCGTCAGATCGTGACGGACGAAAAGGAAGCGTCCCGGCTGGCGGGCAGGCCCGTCTCCCAAGAAGACGCGGCCAGGGGTACCATCGCCTACGGCATTCTGAAGGCGCACAATCAAAGCGGGGATATGGATCACCTGCGGATGCGCTTTGACAGCCTGGCCAGCCACGATATTACGTATGTGGGAATTATTCAGACAGCGCGGGCATCCGGCATGAAGGAATTTCCCATGCCCTACGTGCTGACCAACTGCCATAACAGCCTGTGCGCCGTGGGAGGCACCATTAATGAGGACGACCATATGTTTGCCCTCAGCGCCGCGCACAAATATGGCGGCATCTATGTGCCCACCAACATGGCGGTCATTCACAGCTACAACCGGGAAATGATGGCCGGCTGCGGCCGGATGATTCTGGGATCCGACAGCCATACCCGGTACGGCGCGCTGGGTACCCTGGCGGTGGGCGAAGGGGGCGGCGAGCTGGCCAAGCAGCTGGTGGGCCGCACCTATGATGTGGCCCGCCCCGGCGTGGTGCTGGTTTATCTGGACGGAGAACCCCGGCCAGGCGTCGGTCCCCAGGATGTGGCGCTGCAGATCTGTGGCGCGGTGTACGCCAACGGCTATGTGAAGAACAAGGTGATGGAATTCGTGGGCCCCGGCGTGGCCCGGCTGCCCATGGAATACCGCAACGGCATCGACGTCATGACCACGGAGACCACCTGCTGGTCCTCGATCTGGGAAACGGACGGGGCGACGGAGGAATATCTGACGATCCACGGCCGGCCGGAAGCCTATCAAAAGCTGGAGCCCGCGGAGGCGGCCTATTACGACGGCTGCGTCTATATCGACCTGGGCGCGGTCGAAAGCACCATCGCCCTGCCCATGCATCCCAGCCATGCCATTACCATCCGGGAACTGCTGGAAAATCCGGGGGATATCTTGCGGGAATGCGAAAAAAAGGCCAACGGGCAGATCGTCGGCGCAAAGATCGACCTGGTCAGCAAGGTGCATGACGGCGGCGTCTGGGTGGAACAGGGCCTGGTGGCCGGCTGTTCCGGCGGAACGTTCGACAATGTGTGCGCGGTGGCGGATATCCTGCGGGGCAACAGTACGGGAAATGGCGCCTTCACCATGAGCGTGTATCCGGGCTCCATGCCCGCCTACCTGCAGCTGATGAGGAACGGCGCGCTGGCGGATATCGCCGCGGCGGGCGCCATCATCCGCGAATGCTTCTGCGGCCCCTGCTTCGGCGCGGGCGACACCCCCGCCAACGGCGAATTCTCCATCCGCCACGCCACCCGCAACTTCCCCAACAGGGAAGGCAGCAAGCCCGGCGAGGGCCAGATGAGCGCAGTGGCCCTGATGGACGCCCGGTCCATCGCGGCGACCGCCATTCATCACGGCAGGCTGACACCGGCCACGGATCTGGACATCCGGTATCAGAAATATCCGTACAGCTTTGACCGGTCCGTATATGAAAAAAGGGTCTACTTCGGCTATGGCAAGGCGGAGCCGGCGTATGCGCTGAAGTTCGGGCCCAACATTAAGGACTGGCCGGAACAGCCCGCCCTGACAGAGGACCTGCTGGTCAGGGTTTGCTCCTATATTACGGATCCGGTCACCACCACGGACGAACTGATTCCTTCGGGAGAGACGTCTTCCTACCGCTCCAATCCGGAACGGCTCAGCGAGTTTACCCTGTCCCGGAAGGATCCGGAATACGTGGGCCGCAGCAAGGCCGTCCGTGAGATCGAGCGGGCGAGGCAGGCCGGCGGCGGGCTGCCGGAGGAAGTATGCAGGGTATATGAAGCCCTGGTGAAAGTGGTGAAGGTGGATCCGGCCCATACGGATATCGGTTCCACGATTTTCGCCATGAAGCCCGGCGACGGCTCCGCCAGGGAACAGGCCGCCTCCTGCCAGCGGGTTCTGGGCGCTTCCGCCAACCTGGCCAAAGAGTACGCGACCAAACGGTACCGCTCCAACTGCATCAACTGGGGCATGGCGCCGCTGCTGGTGAAGGATGAGAAGGCCTTCGGCCTGGGGGACTGGGTGTTCCTGCCGGGCCTGCGCCGGGCCGTGCTGGAAGCCGTGCCGGAATTCACCGCGTATGCCGTCCGGGCGAACGGGACGGTGACTCCCTTCTCCGTCAGCCTGGGAGATCTGACGCCGGACGAGCGGCAGATTATCGTGGACGGATGCCTGATTAACTATTACCGCACCCATCCCGTGACCGCGTGATGGCAGGGTCGGCGGGGCACAGCGGCGGGGTCGCAGACCGCGCGTATAATCCGGGGAGAGGCTTCTCCCCGGATTTTGCGTGCCTGTGCTTTCGGGGCCGGAGGAAAAGGTGCAGTAGAAGAGATGGTAGAAATCCCCGTCCTTGATGACGGACCCGGTTCCGCCACGGATTCCCGTTTCCCGGGGGACGGAAAAATGCAGCTGATCCCGGGTATCGATCCGCTTCCAACCCTTTCCCAGATAATAGAGATGAAACACGCCGCCTTCCCAGAAAGGAATGACGTCCCCCATCTTTCCGCTTTCCGGATGATAGAATAGATCCATTCGCGCTTCTCCTTTCCCGCTTAAGACCGTCTTTCTTCCTTCCGATTGTCAGAGAGGATTTACGCTGCACACCTGCAGTTCCAGAATGTTCAGGCTGCCATCGGCCGTCCACTCCATCCAGTGCTGGTTCGGGGCAGCTTGATACGGGGGCCGGTTGCCGTCTCCGGACAGGATATCCGGCAGAGCGATATCCTTCCAGGCGATGGTATCGGTTTCCCGATCCGCCAGGCAGATTTTCAAAACAAAACAGAATCAATCCCAGATCGGACGCATCCGCCAGAGCCGCAGGCGCCGGATCCGCACGGCGCTGCCGCCCTCAAACCGGATGCCGCGGGGGCCGACGGGAGCGTAGGAACGGAGGCTCAGGGCCTTTTCTCCGTTGAAAAAGCCTTCTGTCAAAGAGTGATCCACGTAAAGATCCAGGGTCAGGGAGGCTCCCAGGGTGGAAAAAAAGGCGGAGAGTCGGCCCCTGTCCCCGATGGGGCCGGGGAGGGAAGCCCGGGCTGCGATGTCCGCCGGAGACAGGGCTGCGCTTTCGATCCGGATTTCACCCATCAGTCCGCAGAACATATCCATCATGCCCGCGGAAATGACTTTTCCGCCCTCGTTTTGACCGATCAGCAGGGCATGTCCCGCAGCGGGGGCCAAGCGGGTTCCCCGGGGAAGCGTCAGGGCGCCGGCCGGGTTCCCGTTGACATACAGATCCATGACAGCCCGCGCCTCATCCCATACTCCGGCCAGATGATTCCATTGCCCGCTGACGAGGCGGGCGCTTTCCGGGCGAAGGGTGTGACGGGCCGTTCCCGTACCGATCTGGAAGCAGGGACGTCCAAAGGCTTCGTATCCCAGCAGAATCCCCCGGGGCGCCTGGGGATCCACCTGGCCCAAAACGGCCGTGATCCCTTTCAGATCTCCTTCCGCGGCTTCCGGATCACCGCAGGGGAAGGACCGGGGCGCGATCCAGGCGGAAAGGGTCAGGGCGGAACCGCCCAGCAAAAGCGCTTCCGGCGGATAGGCAATCCGGGTGGAATTGCCGTCAAACATCAGCGCGAAGCCATGGATTCCGCAGGAGCGCCAGGAGGGATCCCGGGAGGGGATGTATTTCGCGTTTCGGAAACGGTACTGAATCTCCGCGGGCGGCAGATGCCCGCAGTCATCATACGCCCAATGCCCCTTCCCCTCCTGAAAGCACAGGCGCAGGATCTCCTTTTGTCCGTTTTCCATGGCTGTCATTCCTCCGATTCGCTTGCCGCTGCCCGCATGGAGCCGACGACTCTGCGGGCGGTGTTTTATCGCTTATGGAAAGAGGCAGGAAGGAGCTTCCCGCGGAAGGCCTTCCTGCCTCTTTGTCTGAGATTCAATATCAGAAATTGTAATTCTTGCACACCGGCGCGTTGGCCTTCGAGGACTTCTCGTCGAACCAGATCAGGTTGTTGCCGGTGGCCTTGTCGAAGAGCTGGATCAGCCGGGGCTGGGTGGTGAAGTTGATGGTTTTGCCCATGCTCACATCCGTATCCAGATCCACGGTGGGGATCACCATGACGACTTCGTCATCATTGCTGCGGGTATGCAGGTTCACTTCCGTGCCCAGCATTTCGGATACTTCGATCAGCGCGCTCAGCTCGCCCTTGCCCACGGAGATGTGCTGAGGCCGGATGCCCGCCACGATGTCGCAGGGCTTCTGGCCGTTCTGCCGCAGCGCCTTCTGCTGGAAGGGATCCAGCTCAAACCGGACGCCCCGGATTTCCGCGTAGTAGGTATCGTTCTCCAGCAGCAGCTTGCAGCCGTCGAAGAAGTTCATGACGGGCATGCCGATGAAGCCGGCCACGAACAGGTTCACGGGCTTGTTGAACACTTCCACCGGGGTACCGATCTGGTTCACATAGCCGTCCTTCATGATGACGATCCGATCGCCCAGGGTCATGGCCTCGGTCTGATCGTGGGTCACGTACATGAAGGTGGTGTTAATACGCTTGCGCAGCTTGATGATCTCGGCGCGCATCTGGTTCCGAAGCTTGGCGTCCAGGTTGGACAGGGGTTCGTCCATCAGGAAGACCTTGGGGTCGCGCACCATGGCACGGCCGATGGCGACGCGCTGACGCTGGCCGCCGGACAGGGCCTTGGGTTTGCGCTCCAGATACTGGGTGATGTCCAGAATCTCGGCAACCTCCCGGACCTTCTTATCGATTTCGTCCTTGGGGGTCTTCTTCAGCTTCAGGGCGAAGGCCATGTTCTGGTATACGGTCATATGGGGATACAGGGCATAGCTCTGGAAGACCATGGCGATGTCCCGATCCTTGGGGGCGACGTCGTTGCAGACCTTTCCGTCAATGGTCAGTTCGCCTTCGGAAATCTCTTCCAGACCGGCGACCATCCACAGGGTGGTGGACTTTCCGCAGCCGGAAGGCCCGACCAGCACGATGAATTCCTTGTCCTCGATCTCCAGATTGACGTCATGCACCGCGGTGACGCTGTTGTCATAGATCTTCTTAATGCCCTTCAAAGTCACTTTAGACATATTGAATCGCTCTGGCTGCCGGCTTATCGCCTCATGCCTCGCGGCCATCCCGAAGATGGCACCGCATTACGGCAGGTCTCCACACTGCCGCACCGCGAGCCCGCGGACTGTTTCCTCCTTTTTTACATGTACGAAGGAACAGAAAAGTGGAGTGAACCTTCGCCATTTCATTCAGGGGTCAAAGTCTTTACTGCGCGGTGTCGGAGAATTCATCCTCTCCCGCGTCCAGAATCAGGTCATATTTTTCCACATCGATCAGCACCTCGCCATCCGCCTCAAAACTGATTACGTCCGCGCTGAGGGGAGTGTGCATCACGAAGGAGGCTGCCTGTTCGCCGTCATTGACGAACAGCTCCAGGCTGCGCTTGTCCAGAATGCAGCGGAGTTTGATGTTTCCGTTCTTGGCGTACACCGGGAACTCCCGCATGTGGACGATATCGAAGGGGAAACCGCCCCGGGTACGGTCCACGCGGACGATGCCCGAATCCGGTTTGAACCGGATGGTGGTTTCATATTCCCCGTCCTTGGCCAGATGCAGCTTGAACCAGCGGTACATCATGCTGCCGTTGGCGGGCCGCACGTTCACCGTCAGGTCAATCATCCGCCCCCGGACGCCCATGAGATGGGTTTCCGTGGAAAGGGGAACATTCCGGTACGCGATTCTCGGCCCCCGGTACGTTTCCAGTTCCCGTACCGGCTGCTGGATGAGCCTCCCGTCCCGGATGCTCAGCTCCCGGGGAATGGTCATCTGGCCCACCAGACGGGTGGTCGTCAGCTGACTTCTGGCGGTATCCCAGTTCTGCATCCAGGCGATCATGATCCGCCGACCGTCCGGCGCCAGCAGAGTCTGCGGCGCGTAGAAGTCGATGCCGTAGTCAATGGCCTGAACATTTTCCCGGATGATATGCTTCTTTTCGTTGGCGTGCCCGATGATGCAGACCGTACCGTTGCCCGCGTGGAACTCCAGCCCGATGGGCATCATTTCCTGGGGGCTGACCAGCAGCACGTCCATGCCGTCGAGCGGGAAGAAATCAGGGCACTCCCACATTTTTCCGTACTGACAATGGCAGGAGGCCACCCGGCCTTTGTACTGCCAATGGAGCGCGTCCTCGCTGTGGAACAGGAGAATGGAACCGCTGCCGTCGGACGGGCGATTGCCCGCCACCGCCCAGAAGCCGTCCTCTTCCTTCCAGATTTTCGGATCCCGAAAGTCAATTTCGCTGCCGCCCTTGGGCAGGTCCTTCGCTGTCAGCACCGGGTTTCCTTCATATTTTTCGTAGTCGACCCCGTCACCGATGGCGATGCACTGGGTCTGATAGTTTTTCAGGGTACCGTCAGCCTGCCGTTCCGCCCGCACGCCGGTATACATCAGCAGCTGGCGGCCATCCTCCAGTTCAATGGCGCTGCCGGAGAAACATCCGTCCTGGTCGTAGGGCTGATCGGGGGCCAGCGCCACAGGCAGCCGCTCCCAGCGGATGAAATCCCTGGTTTTCACGTGGCCCCAGTGCATGGGGCCCCAGATGGGCCTGTAGGGATGGTACTGAAAAAACAGATGGTATTCGCCCTTGTAAACGGAAAATCCATTTGGATCGTTGATCCAGCCGATGCCTCCCGTTACATGGAACGCCGGCCGCTCCTCTTCGGGCACAAAGGGACTGTATTGTGCTTCAAAGTCCCGGGCCTTCCGCAGCTTTTCACTCACCATAGGGGTTATCCGCTCCTGTTCTTTACCCTTTCCCGTCCGGCGGAAAACCGGACGGGAAAGGGTTACTTGGCTTTTGCTTCGTATGCCGTTTCAGCGATTATTCCTCAGCGGCGGCATACCGGTCATAGGCATCCTGATACACCTTCAGAAGCTTGTCCATGCCGCAGTTGTTGTTCAGCATGTTCTTGTAAGCTTCCCATTCGGCATCGGTCGGACCGCCGTTCTTGATCCACAGACCTTCCTGCTCGGCGACGGCGCTTTCGAAATCGGCCTTATACCGGTCGATGGTCTCCAGCTCCTCCAGCGTGTAGGTGCAGTCGCAGGGGAAGGCGGTGTCATCGGTCACGAAGGGCATCCAGAAGTCATACAGGTCTTCCAGACGTTCCACGGCGCGGGGCTCCATCTTGGCGATGTCCCTGTAGTATTCGGCCAGGATCAGCTTCGGACCCCAGACTTCGTTTTCGCCCTTCAGTTCTCCGGGGGACTTGCCGAACTTCTCGCGGCCTTCTTCTTCACTCAGCGCGATCCAGGCGCCGTTCTCATCTTCGCCGATGAAGTATACGCCGTAGGGGCCGTACTGCAGCTGCATGACGATCTTGCCGTCATACCACTTGTCGAAGAACTTCAGCAGGTTGGAGGGATCCTGGCAGGCTTCGGTGACGGACAGCTGGCCGGAGGTGATGGCGCCGCCGGTACGGATGTTCACATAGTGATCGCCGTTGGGGCCATTGAGCACGGGCAGGAACACGTAATCCTTCGCGTAGTCGCCCATCAGCTCTTCGATGTACCACCAGGTGGAAACGCCGACCCAGCCCTGCTGGCACTTGGCCATCAGCTGCGTGGTATCCTGAGAGAACATTTCGATATCCATCAGCCCTTCGGCATACCAGTCATGGAAATAGGTCACGGCCGCGCGGTAGCCGTCATCGTCGCAGACGAAGTTGGCGGTTCCGCCGGGATTGAGCACCAGGTCCGCAATGCCCACATCGGTGGGATAGTTGGTGAAGCCGAAGCCGGCATAGAAGATGTTCTGGCCCCAGCACCACTGGTCAAAACCGGTGGACATGGGAATGGTGGATCCGGGCGCAGCGCCGTAGATCTTGGCGGCCATGTCGTTTTCCTTGAAGGCGACCAGCACGTCGTGCAGCTCGTCCAGGGTGGTGGGCATCGCCAGTCCAAGATCATCCAGCCATACCTTGTTGATCATGGAGAACTGCGGAATGGCGCCGATGTTGTAATCGCCTTCCTTGCCGATGCCGGCGGTGGTCATCTGGTCGCCGGAGGGCAGACCGTAGATCTTGCCGTCCGCCTGGGTGATGGCCGCCCGGAATTCGGGGTGCTCATCGAGAATGGCAGTCAGGTTCGGCATCACGTCCGCGTTGATGTAGGGCGTCAGGTCGATAAAGGTGCCGTCCTCGCCGTAGGTGGCCAGGTTGTAGTTGTTGAAGCCGACACCCAGGAACGCGTCGGGCAGATCGCCGCCGGCGATGTGGATGTTCACCTGTTCGGACAGGGAGTCGCTCATGGTGTTCCAGTTGATCTTGATGCCGGTTTCTTCCTGCAGCTGGTTCAGGATGACATTGCTGCCGTACCCCGGGGACAGGGCGGACTGGCCGCCGATGATGGTGTATTCGGTCTGATCCGCCAGAGCGGAAACGGAAACCAGGCTCAGCAGCATGGCAAGCGCCAGCGCGATAGAGAGAATGCGCTTCATTGTTTTCTTTCCTTTCTGTTAGTGGTTGATGAAAGAATGATGGTCCGGTCGCCGGCATAGTCGGAACTCCGCACCGCGGAGATTCCTCGTTGCCAGTTCTGTAAGAATTCGATGCGATTTCCTCCGGGGCTTCCGCCCGTTCTTCACTGAAAACTGTCCACAGGACAGTTTTCCGGGCGTTGCGAACCCACTGGCGGGCATCGAATGAGTCCGGTCGCCGGCATAGTCGGAACTCCGCACAGCGGAGATTCCTCGTTGCCGGCTCTGTTAAAATGATGCGCGAATCTCCGCACTGCGGAGCGCATCATTTTAACCCTTCACAGCCCCGGCCATGAAGCCTTTTTCAAAGTACTTCTGGACGAAGGGGTACACGATCAGCATGGGAGCCGCGGCGACGATGATGGAGGAGAACTTGATCATTTCAGTGACCTTGTTCAGCTCCGCATAGCCGCCGGAGATCGTGGAGGCCTGCGCCGCCGATACGCTGGAGCGGATCAGTACGTTGCGCAGCACCAAGGGCAGGGGAGCCTTCTCCGCGCCGGTCAGATAGATCAGGGCGGTGAACCAGTCGTTCCAGTAAGCCACCATGCTGAAGACCACCATCACGGCCATGATGGGCATGGACAGCGGAATCACGATCCGCAGGAAGGTCCGCAGCTTGGAGCATCCGTCGATCTCCGAGGCTTCAATCAGCTCGTGGGGGATACTGTTCTGAAAGTAGTTCCGGACGATGATCATGTTGCCAACGCCTACGCCGCCGGGCAGGAACAGGGCCCACATATTGTTGATCAGACCCGTCTGCTTGACGATCAGGTAGGTGGGAACCAGCCCGCCGCCGAAGTACATCGTAATGATGAAGAACATGGAGAAGAACTTGCGCCCCGGCAGATCCTTCTGGGCCAGGGGGTAAGCCGTGATGTACAGCAGGGTGACGGAGAAGACAGTTCCGATGACGGTGTACTTGATGGAGTTCATGTAGCCGGTGAAAATGTTGGAATCCGCGAACACCGCCTTGTATCCCTCCAGCGTAGGCTGGCTGGGAAGCAGGAAGGTTTTTCCGGCGTACACGTCATAGGGGTTGGAGAAGGAGGCGATCAGCACGTAATACAGCGGATAGGCCACGATGAAGAGGACGACCGCTGTAATAATCACCAGAATGATGTCGCTGGTCTTGTCAGACAGACCGTGGGAAACCTTGTTTTTTGCCATTCTGTCTGCACCTCCTTACACGAAGTTCACTTCGGACGTCTTGCTGGCAATGGTGTTCACGATGAACAGCAGGATCAG
This sequence comes from Clostridia bacterium, assembly GCA_017512805.1. Taxonomy (GTDB): domain Bacteria; phylum Bacillota; class Clostridia; order Christensenellales; family Aristaeellaceae; genus Aristaeella. Next base: position 39,541 of record JAFWES010000058.1, on the reverse strand, counting down.
GTTGACCGCCGTATTGAACAGGCCCACAGCCGTGGAATAGCTGTACTTGGCGTTTTCAATACCCTGCTGATACACATACACGGCAATGACGTCGGAAGTCGCTTTGTTCAGATCCGTCTGCAGCAGCCAGACCTTTTCAAAGCCTACGTTCATCAGGGAGCCGGCGCTCATGATCAGGTTCAGGATGGCCATGGGCAGCAGAGCGGGCACGTCCACGTTCATAATCCGCTGGAACATGGATGCGCCGTCCACCTTGGCCGCTTCATACAGGCTGGTGTCCACATTGGACAGGGTTGCCAGATAGATGATGCAGCCCCAGCCTGCGTCCTGCCAGATGCCGGAGGCGATATAAATCGTCCGGAAAGCGCTGGATTCGGTTAAAAAGTCAATTTGCGTCCCCAACAGCAGGTTGATCAGGCCGCCGGAAGGGCTCAGGAAGATCCGGATCATACCGCAGACCACCATGATGGAGATGAAGTGCGGCGCGTACAGCACGGTCTGCACCACCCGCTTGTACCGGGGGAAGCGCAGCTGATTGATGCACAGGGACAGGATGATGGGCACCGGGAAGCTCCACAGCAGGCTGTAGAGGCTCAGCAGGACGGTGTTGCGGATCATGCGGCCGCAGGTGGGCGCTGTGAAGAACCGCTCGAACCATTCCAGACCGACCCATTTACTTCCCGTGATACCGCGGGAAGCTTTGTAGTCCCTGAAAGCGATCTGAATGCCGTACATGGGGATGTACTTGTAGATAAAGGTCAGCACCACCGGGATGAGCAGCAGCAGATACAGCTGCCAGTTGTCTGCGATGCGCTGGCCAATGGATTTGTGCCGAAGGCTAGGCGCCTTGGCTTTCGTAGCCTGCATTCTGTTCACTTCTTTCTGCTTTGGTTTTTGGCGTTTCCGTTCCCGCCTCTGACGGAGGGCAGACGCTGTGATGATCAGAAACAGGACTGTTTCACACCATCATGAAACGGGAAGAAACCCTTTCTGGCAACGGTTTGACTCTCCTCCGGTCTCACTCCTTTCATGAATGGTCGGTCTGGTTCATGAAACGTTTCACAGCATTTCATAAAATAAATCCCTAAATGGGACGGGTGTAGGACTGAAATGCTGCCCTTGTTTTTTTTAGGATAGCAGACCGTTCGGACTCTGTCAAGCTTGTTTTTAAAATAATTTGCGGTATTCGTCCTTCCGCCCCCCAAAAAATTCATCAAACTTCATTTCTTGGGCGGGATCAAAAAAAGTCTTTACAAACAGTGCAGTGGTTGCTATAATGCTACCGAAACCATGAAACGTTATACGGAGAAGGAGGAGCCAGCATGTCCTCTTCAGCAAAGAAACCCACCATGAAGGATGTCGCCCGGGAGGCCGGGGTCGCGCTCGGGACCGTCTCCAACGTCTTCAACAATGTGCCCGTGGGGCGGGAATACAAAGTGAAAGTAGAGGCGGCGGCCCGCCGGCTGGGGTATTCCGTCAACAGCTATGCCCGGGGACTTCGCGCGGAGAAGACCTATACGGTCGCGGTGATTCTTCCCAACATGGTCAATATGTTTTTTGCCAGGCTGGCGGACGAGCTCTGTCAGGGGCTGGCCCGAAGGGGTTATCGGATGCTGCTGGCGACAACCCAGTTTGACGCGCAGGCGGAAACCCGCTGCATCCAGATGCTGCGTCAGAACATGGTGGATGGAATTATCGGGCTGACCTATTCCACGGGTCAGTTCGATGTGGAGGGGATGCCCTATGTCAGTATCGACCGGGTTCTCAGTCCCACGGTTCCCTGCGTGGCCTCCGACAATTACGGCGGCGGCATGATGGCGGCGGAGCGGCTGATCGCTCTGGGGTGCCGGCGACTGCTCTTTCTGCGGATCGGTTCCACGGTCATCGGGGAAACGGACAAGCGGGGCGGCGGGTTCGCCGCGGCCTGCGGCCAGCATAATGTGGACTGCACCCTGAAGCGCTTCAACGATGAGGGCGGAATGGAACCGCTGTTTCACTTTCTGGCGGACAGTGTGGAAGCGGGAGGCCGCCTGGCCTATGACGGCATTTTCTGCTCCACGGATTCGCTGGCGCATCAGGTGACAACCTTCCTGCGGCGCAGAGGGATCGGCGTGCCGGAGGATGTGCAGATCATTGGCTATGACGGAACCCGTATATTTTTTACGGAGGAATACGTCTGCTCCACCATCGTGCAGCCGGTCAAACAGATTGCCGAATCAGCCGTGGATATTTTGCTGAACTGGCATCAGTCCCGTCCTTCGGCGCTGGTCTGCCTGCCTGTATTCTACGCTCCGGGAGGCACCACGAAGGAGGAGGTGCTCCCCGGTGGCCAGTGAATACCTCCGATGGAAGTATCGGGATGTGCAGCCGGATGAAAAGCCGACCTATACCCGAACGCAAAAAGCAAAGAACTGGTGGCATTACCACTGGGCGTGGGTGCTGCTGGGAGCGCTGCTGCTGATCGCGGGAGGGGATATCCTTTTGAATGCGATGGGGTTTGGCGTCACGCAGCCGGATTACCAGGCTGCCTATATCGCCTCCGCGCCGCTGGAGGAGGAGGCGATCACCGCGCTGGAAGCCGCCCTGGCTTCCCTGGGGGAAGACTGCAACGGGGACGGCCGGGTGGTATTCCGGATCCAAAGCTATGTAGACATGGCCTCCTCCGGGGAGACGGAGGCGGCTCAGTACGCCGCCGCGGCGCAGGTTCGGCTGATGGCGGATATGGAAAGCTGCGAAAGCTATTTCTTCCTGTGTGCCGATCCGGAAAAGGTGCAGGAGAATTACCAGATTCTGGCCCGGGCCGACGGAGAGCTGGCTGGGCTGGGAGAGGCGCCGCGGGTCATTGCCTGGGAATCGCTTCCCCTCGCCCGGGAGGAAACCCCGGCGCTGCAGGCGCTTTCGGGCCTCTGGCTTGCGCGCAGGGGATTCTGGCAGGAGAGGACCTGTGCATACCGGGCCCAGTGTGACGCGCTGTGGGAGAAACTGACGGAGGGAGTCGCGCCATGAGACGAAAGCTGTGGCATCTCTGGCTGTTCATTATGCAGAAGTGGCTGATTATTCCCATCATTGTGGGAATCATCGCGGCCGTGGCTCTGCTGATTCCCCGCTTTTCCAGAATCCCTACCCGGGCCGATGACGGCTCTTCCTGGGATTCCAAATGGGAGATGCTGGGCACGGTGCTGGGGGTGGAGGATCCGGGAAACGGATTCACCCTGTTGAATAACGATACCGCCCTGGCGGGCAACGATACCTTCTACGCCTCATGGGTTGCGGGGGAAAAGCGCGATTATATCAACGCGGACGGCAAGGCGGTGGATCTCTATCCCGGACAGATTTATCTGCTGCTGTACGGATGCGGGGACGCGGAGCAGGCGGAGGAAGCGAAAAAGGACTGGATGGATCGGGAACGAAGCAGCTATCAGGTCCGGGAGGAACGGGAGGAAACCCGGAACGGGCAGCCCTATTCCATGCTGATTTATGACTGCGGATCCGCCACCAATCCCTACAGCCGGGGGATCTCCGCCTTCGGGCTATTTGGCAATTATGTGGTGATTGCGGAGCTGACCTGCACCGAAGATTATCAGGGGGACGAGCAGGCGCTGCTGGGATCCTTCCTGGACGGATGCCACTACGGGTCCGAAAACCTGAAGCAGCCGTAATACGAAAGGAGGGACATCCCATGGCCTTTTTCCGGGATGAGACGGATTATACCCACCGCCAGACGGGCTTTGCCCGATACCGTCAGCTGATGTCCTTTTATGCCTTTCACTGGCTGCGGATCAACATGCTGACCGCCGCGGGAGCGCTGCCGCTGGCCGCGGGCATTCTGGTTTCTATCCTGACATCCAGCCTGGTATTGCTGCTGCCCCTTTCCGCTGTGGGCGGCATGATCTGGGGCCCGTTCCTGGCGGGACAGGTGGACGGGATTATGCGGGGGCTGCGGGACGCGCCGAACAACTGGTGGAAAAATTATCAGAAGAGCTGGAGGCAGAACTGGAAAGCCAGCCTGGCTCCGGGGGCTTTGCTGGGCCTGCTGGTGGGGCTCTTTGCCTTCTCCCTTTATGTGCTTTACAGCGCGGAGCTTCCGCCCACCCTCAGCACGCTGGCGCTTTTGGCGGCGGGTTTCTCCGTGGTGATCTGGTTCAATACCCTGTACTGGCCCCAGCTTGTGCTTTTTGAACAGAGCGCCGCGCTGCGGATCCGGAATCTGATGCTCTTTACGGTGAAGCATTCCGTGAAGGTCTTCTTCGCCGTCCTGCTTCAGCTGGCCTGGATGCTGGCGATGATTCTTTTTGCCCCCTGGACGCTGATCGTGATTCCGTTTCTCGGCTTCTGGTTTCCCATCTTTCTGGCGCTGTACCGGATCTATCCGGATCTGAACACGGATCTGAAGATTGAGGAGCAGTTCATCGCCGTGGAGGGGGATCCTTGGGCCAAGGATGATTTTGAGAAGGAAAATGAGCTGGAGGGCAAAGATCCCTTCCTCACCATCCAGTCGGATGTCTGGCGGCGGCTGGTCAGGGAAACGGAGCAGAACGCGGCCGGGGGAAAACGGGAGGAAACGGCTTCCGCTCCGGAAGCGTCCGATCCGGCGGAAGGAGGGGACGGCTGATGGAACCGGTGGCGGTCAATCGAATTACCGTAACCAGGGATCTGTTCGCGGAGAGCCATGAGGCGATTTTTTCCGTGAAACGGCAGAAAACCCTGCTGTACTGCGGGATTATCTTTTTTGTTTTCGGACTGATCCTCTTTGCGTTTCGGTCCAGGATGCAGGCGGCGGCCGGACTGTATACCATGCTGCTGCTGACCGGAGCCATCGTGGTGATCTGGAGCCTGACGCTGAAAAAAACCGATTTCCGGAAGAAGTACCGGGCTTTTCAGCAGAAGCACGGGGACGCATCCTCCCGGGTGATCACCTGCGACCGGACCGGCTTGGAGGTCGATACCGGAAAGGGAGAACCGGTGCGGATTGAATATACGGACATTCAGGACCACAGGGAAACGGAGCATCTGTATCTGCTGCTGTGCCGCGGGCATACGGGGGTGCAGCTGGCGAAGGACGGTTTTCAGACCGGCAGCTGGTATGCGCTGCTGAAAGCGGTTGACAGGGCGAAGGAAGAGGCGGCGGCCATGCAGGAGCTGATCTGAACGCGGCCCCGCGGCCTCGGGCGGAAACGGAAGAATCGTTTTGGGGAAATCACATTCCATTAACGAAAGCGTGGAGGGAAACAGGATGAAGTATGATGTTGTTGCGCTGGGAGAATTGCTGATCGACTTTGCCCCCGTCTCCAAATCCGAAAGCGGATACCCCGTGCTGGCGGCGCAGCCCGGCGGCGCGCCGGGGAATTTCCTGGCCGCGCTGAATCAATTTGGCTGCAAAACGGCCGTGATCGGCAAGGTGGGGGAGGATATGTTCGGCCGGCTGCTGCTGGAAACCCTGCGGTCCGCCGGCATTGACACCCGGGGGGTCCTGACGGATTCCGGGGTCTTTACCACCCTGGCCTTTGTTGCCCTGGACGAGAGCGGCAACCGGGACTTCAGCTTTGCCCGGAAGCCCGGGGCGGATACCTGCCTGCGGCCGGAGGAAGTGGATGAGGCGCTGCTCCGGGACACGAAGGTGTTCCATTTCGGAACCCTGTCCCTGACGGATGAACCTGCCGCCGCCGCGACCCGGAAGGCCATTGAGACCGCGAAGACCGTCGGGGCCCTGGTCAGCCTGGATCCCAATTTGCGCAAGCCTCTCTGGAAGAAGGAAGCGGATGCCAAAGCCGCCATCGAATGGAGCCTGCGGCAGGCGGATATCGTCAAGATCAGCGATGAGGAGATCCAGTTTCTCTGGGGGCTTTCTCCCGAAGAGGGGGCGCGGAAGCTGCTCCGGGAATACGGGGTCTCCCTGGTATACGCCACCCTGGGCCCCAAGGGCTGCCACGCGGCGACGGTGAACCATGAAGTCACGGTGGAGAGCCCCAAAGGCATCCGCGTGGTGGATACCACCGGCGCCGGCGATATTTTCGGCGGCAGCGCCATGAGCCAGTTTTTGCGGATCGGGAAGAAGCCTGCGGATCTGACGGAGGAAGAGCTTGGCCGCATCGTGCGGTTTGCCTGCACGGCCGCCAGCCTGTCCACCCAGAAGCACGGCGGCATCACCAGCGTCCCGGAGGAAGCGGACGTCGTGGCGAAGATGGCGGAGTAAGTCAAAGAAAAAACAAAAATGCCGGACCGTCCGGCATTCAAACAGAGAGATCATTCCTTCTCCAACAAATCATACAGCGCATCCTGGGACAGAACGCCCCTCTTCATATCCGGCGGCAGTTCGCCCCGCTCATCCGCTTCGTAATCATCACGCCACTGTCCTGAGGTGTAATAAGTCTCTAAAGCGGCCATCGCATCCGGATTACGGGAAAGCGATGCTTCATCAAACAGCCGTTCATACTTCTCTACCCTTTCAATCAGATCCATACGGTAGAACCGGCGGTACGTTTTCCCATCCCGCTCCACGATGTTATTCCACATGGATGCCGGGCGTACCCAGAGGCCGCCGTCGCCATACAGAGCACGATAGACAATCATCGGTTCTTCCGTTTCGCTGTGCCTGGCGATAGCTGTCACCTCGTAGTCCTTTCCCTTGAAATGACGATATCGCCCCAGGGGGATGGCGGTCAACGCTTCTTCGTAGGTCATTCCACAGCCTCCACATGGATCGTTCCGGACAGATTCTTTACCTGTTCCGCGCCTTCCACAGCTTCTCCGAGGATATACAGCCCCGGATAGGAGGCAAAGCTGTCATAATACATAACTACATTTCCCCAGGGAGAGAACAGGGCCAGACCGCCCGCTTTCCCGCCGCCTTCCGTTCCGTCTGTCGGATCGATGGTCTGCTCCGGATAAAAGATCTTTTCATTGCTGCCGTAATTCTCAACAGCAGTATCCATTGGGAGCATTCCGTACAGACTCCTGGCCGAAGGGCTGTCATTCAGCTGATAGATGATGGTATTCGTTCCATCTGAAACCCGAATCTTCATTGTTTTTACCACTTCACCTGTCCAGTCAATGATCCCGCCAAACTCATAGATCTGGGTATAGCCCATGCTCGCCAGCTTCTGCGCTGCTTCCTTGGACCGTCTCCCGCTCCGGCAATAGATCAGGATGATCTGATCATAGTTGGGAAGGGCCTCAGGAGAATCGCAGCCGATCGATTCATTCGGAATCAGAACAGCCCCGGGTATGTGACCGGCGTCATATTCGTCCTGTCGGCGGACATCCACAACGACGTGCCCATCGTCCGCTGCCATCATGGCTTTTGCTGTTTCCTGGTCAATCCGGGTGTATTCAGCGTCAGCAAATGCAGAGGAAACGAAAAGAGAAAACAAAAGGGCAAAAAGAACTTTCCGCATTATTCCTCCACCGCCCAGCATTCGTTCTGCGCGCTCCCGTCACGGTAGGTCGGTTCGTATTCTTCCGGTGCTTCTTCGTCATCCGGAATCTCGTCCGCATATTCTTGTTCCTTCTTGGGATCCATGTTTCTGACCTCCTCCCGCCAGTTATTTTATGCCTGTGATTATACACCATGAAGCCTAACAGCACAAATATAAAAACGCCCTCTGGCAGATCAGACGGGCCAACGTTCGATCAGCTTCTTTCCCATTATGGCGAGCTTTCACCATTGGATTCTGACTTGCTGCATCCCGCAGGGGCGGCATATTCTTCTCCAGAGGGTGGAAACAAAAAGTCCCGGTTGGCCATCATGCCAACCGGGTATATGAAAACCGGCTGCCCTTTCCGTTATTTGGGCCCGTTGTTCTTTCGTCACTCCTCGGGCAGCACGAACGCGCAGATCAAGTACAGCAGCACGCCAGTTCCCCAGCCACAGGCCAGCACAGCCCAGGCAATGCGAACGATCGTGGGGTCAACACCCAGCCACTCCGCGATGCCGCCGCAGACGCCAGAGATCTTTTTATCGGCGGCGCTCTTATGGATACGCCCGTTGGTCTTGTGCGCGTTATTGCTCATGAAATACTGATACAGGAAGTAACCGATTGCCACACCAGCCGCGATTGTCATCATCGTCTTCATTTAAGTCTCCTCCTTCAATACCCGCCGTTCATGTAATTGGTATGAATCGGCTCTTCAACAACCTGTGTTTCGACCTCTTCACCATCAATGGTGCTGGTGGATTCCTTCCGGACCGTGTTCTTCTTCCGAAGAAAGTACCAGGCCATGCCAAGTACGATTCCCAGCGCAATCCCTTCACCGGAGAAAGCGCCTTCCACCAGAGAGAAGAGTCCGGATAATACGGCGCCGACCCCGGAGAACACAGCGCCGATGATCACTCCTACAACATTGATAACCGCCGTGATCACATACAGTCCGAACAGGATTCCAACAATCATTCCGAACATCGTCCGTGCCCTCCTTTCCTCGGCTGATTCCATCAACCGATGCATGTATTCTACTCCGGGAGAGACGCGGAATACAGGACGAGAAGAGAAAAATAATAACAGCTATTCTGCCGCTTGGAGGGGATTATAATAGTACGATGACGTCGCACAATTTTTCTCAGACTCCACTGATTCCGGCAAAACCGGTATTTCGTTAAAACCTTCCAGCTTCTTTAAGCTGTTCGATACGGTCACGCAAATCTGCGGATGTCGCTGAAAAAACAGTCTGCACAGGTTAAGGTGATTCTCTCCGCGGGAGAGCAGTTCGTTTATGCCAGGCCCGCGGCCCGCGGGATCACAGCGCCAGCACCTGTCCCTGTACAACGCCCCCCGGGAATGATATAATGCACGGGGAAAAAACAAATGTCCGCGGAGGCCTTCGGTTTGAAACCCGAGGGACAGCGAGCCGGGACAATCAGAGGAGGGAAGGTACGGTCAGATGGACGGAAGTGTGCTGGCGCAGTTATCATCTGCGCCGATCTATATGATCTGCGGGGGAATCGTCGCCTTTGTGGCGGTGGTGTGTGTTGTGTTTATGGTGCGGGCCTGGCGGGCCGGCGTGGCGATCGGGATGGACCGGACGAAGATGAAGCGGGCGGTGACGGCTTCCGCGTCCTTTTCCGTTCTGCCCAGCCTGGGCATCCTGCTGGGCGTTATCGCCCTGAGCGGGTCCCTGGGGGTGCCCTGGCCATGGCTCCGGCTCAGCGTGATCGGCGCGCTGCATTACGAAACCCAGGTGGCGGACGCCGCGTCGGAAGCGGCGGGGCTGCCAGAGCTCAGCGGCAGCGCCATGACCGCGGAGGCGTTCTCCACCATTGCGCTGCTGATGAGCGCCTGCATCGTGTGGGGAATGATCCTGTCCGTCCTGTTCAATAAGAAATACCTTCACCGGCTGCAGGGCCAGGGGGAGAAAAAACCAGGGGAAAAGAAAGGCGGCTTCGGGGACATTGCCATGGGGGCCATGTTTATCGGCATGGTCAGCGCCTATCTGGGCAGCTATCTGGGCGATTTTGCCTCCGGGGAGGGGCTGTTTACCTTCCGGGGCAGCTGGACCCCGCTTGCGGTGGCCGCAGTGTCCGCGCTGGCCATGGCAGGGTTTACCTGGCTGAGCGAAAAGAAGAACCTGCGCTGGGTGGATAACTTCTCCATCGCGGCCAGCATGCTGCTGGGCATGCTGGCGGCTGTGGCGGTCGGAAGGTAAGGGGGCGGAAAGCATGGATAACAGAGAAGCGTATCTGGATCGGTATATGAGGAACACGCATCTGCTGGGGCGGATCGTCAGCCTGGCGGCGTTGGTCATGCTGCTGGGGGCGCCTTTCCTGATCGGCGCGGTGCTAGGCGCCATGCCGGATCTGGGGCTGGTATGCCGGAAGTATCTGTCCATCGGCCTGGTCTGGATCATTTCCAGCGTGGTGGAATTCCTGGTGTATACGCCGATGCTGGGGGCGGGAGGCAGCTATCTGGCCTTTATCACCGGGAACCTGATCAATATGAAAATTCCCTGCGCCATCAACGCCAAGGACATGGTAGGCGCCAAATCCGGCACCCGGGAAAACGAAATCATCTCCACCCTTTCCATCGCCACCTCCGGCCTGGTGACCATTCTGGTGCTGGCTGTGGGGGTCGCGCTGCTGACGCCGCTGCGGCCCGTGATGCAGAGCCCCCGGCTGGCGCCCGCTTTTGCCAACGTGGTTCCCGCGCTGTTTGGAGCCATGGGATATAAATACTACAGACAGAATATCCGCCTGGCGGCGGCGCCGCTGCTTATCATGAGCATCCTGTTCATCCTGGCGCCGGGGCTGACCGGCTCCACCGGCACCATGGTTATTCCCAGCGGGGGCATCGCCATCGGCCTGGCCTGGCTGGAATACCGGAAGCATCAGAAGGAGGGCCGGGTATGATCATCCTGTGGATATTGGCGGGCCTGGCGGGGCTGCTGATTTGCCTGCTGCTGGCCGCGGTCATCCGGACGCTGCTAACCCCTTCGAAAACCTCGGACTACGTGCCCGATGCGGATCCGGCTCGGGCGGAAGCCTACGCGAAAAAGCTTTCCCGGATGATTCAGGTTGACACCGTCTCCGTGCCGGACACGAATCAGCGGGAGAAGTTTTTGGCCTTTCACAAGGTCCTGGAGGAGCTGTTCCCCCTGGTGCATGCCCGGCTGGAAAAGACGGAAATCGACGGAAACCTGCTGTACTTCTGGAAAGGAAAATCCTCCGACAGGCCGCTGGTGCTCATGAGCCATCAGGATGTGGTTCCGGCGGAGGGGACCTGGACCCACGCGCCTTTTTCCGGAGATATTGCGGAAGGAAAGGTCTGGGGGCGGGGAGCTTCGGATACCAAATGCTCCGTCATGGCCTTTTTCCAGGCGGTGGAGGAGCTGCTGGAAGCGGGTTACGAGCCCCCGCAGGATGTGTACCTTTCCTCCTCCTGCACGGAGGAATGGGCGGGGGACGGATGCCCGAAGCTGGTGGACGAAATGAAACGCCGGGGCGTCCGGCCCTGGCTGGTGGTGGATGAGGGCGGCGGCATTATTACGGAGCCGGTGGGCGGCATCCACGGAAACTTCGCCATGGTTGGGGTCTTTGAAAAGGGGAAGGCGGATGTGAAGCTGACCGCCCGATCCCACGGCGGCCACGCGTCCGCGCCGGTAAAGCATTCTCCCGCCGCCCGGCTGGCGGACTTCATCCATGAGGCGGAACACCGGCGGCTCTTTCGGCGGCGCATGCCCCGGGAGGTGCAGGCCATGTTCGAGACCCTGGCGCCCTACGCGTCTTTTCCGCTGAAGCTGGTGCTGGGAAATATGTGGCTGTTCAGGCCCCTGCTGCTGCAGGTGCTGCCCATGATCTCCGCGCAGGGCGGGGCCATGATTCAGACGACCATGGCCTTTACCATGCTGAAGGGATCTGACGCTTATAACGTGATGCCGCAGGAAGCCAGCCTGGGGGTGAACATGCGGTTTATTCCGCACCAGGGGATGGAGGAAAGCCTGGGGATCGTGAAGCGCCTGGCGGAGAAACACGGGCTGGAGATGGAGGTGTTCCACGCGACGGACTGTTCCGCGGTCACGGATATTCAGGGGGACGCCTTCCGAACGGTCCAGCGGGTCATCGGCGAAACCTTCCCCGGATGCGCGGGGAGTCCCTACGTTATGACCGGGGCGACGGACGCGCGGAATTATCATCGCATCTGCGACAGCGTGGTGCGTTTCGCTCCGGTGGTGTATGGGCCGGAGCAGATGAAGGGAATGCATGGGCTGAACGAGAATATAGAGTATAACTGCCTGCCCGGGGCTGTGGACTTTTATCAGAACCTGATACGGGCGATGACATAAAGGAACGGAGGAAGCAAATGAGCCAGTTCAAAAGAATCGAACAGCAGGGAGGGCCCAGACTCAGCTGCTCGGATGTGCCGGTGCTGGAAAAGGACGGATTATTCTTCAAGGATCTGGCCCGAAAGGGCGAGCTGCTGCCCTATGAGGACTGGCGGCTGCCGGCAAAGGAGCGGGCGGAGGATCTGGCGGCGCGGATGACGCCGGAGGAGATCGCCGGGCTGATGCTGATTTCCGGACACCAGACGGTGCCTGCCGTCGGATCATTCGGCACATATGACGGCGAGACATACAATCCGGAAAAGCAGCAGCCCTGGGCGCTGACGGATCAGCAGAAGCAGATGCTGAGGGAGGAGGGGATCCGGTTCCTGCTGCAGATGCGGGTGGAAAGCACGGAAGCCTCCGTCCGCTGGCATAATGCCCTGCAGCGCGAGGCGGAAGCCCTGCCCTTCGGCATCCCGGTCAGCATCGCCACGGACCCCCGCCACGGGGCCAGCTCCAGCAAGGCGGAATTCAAAAACACCGGGGATGTCAGCAAATGGCCGGAAGGGATTGGCCTGGCGGCGGTGGACGATCCGGAAACCGTTCGGGCCTTCGCCTCCATCGCGGCGAAGGAATACCGGGCGCTGGGGATCAGCGTGGCGCTGGGGCCGCAGATCGACCTTTCCACGGAGCCCCGATGGATGCGGATGGAGGATACCCTGGGAGGAAACGCGGCGAAGACCGTCGCCTTCACCCGGGCTTACTGCGACGGGATGCAGACGACGGAGGGAAGAGAAGACGCGGTGGATCCCGGCTGGGGGAAGGACAGCGTCCTGACCATGGTGAAACACTGGCCCGGCGGCGGCACCGGCGAAGGCGGCCGGGACGCCCATTATGCCTTCGGAGAATTTGCGGTCTACCCCGGAAATAATTTCGATGAGCACATGCGTCCCTTTACGGAGGGCGCGTTCCGCCTGGACGGGCCCACCGGGGCGGCGGCCTGCGTTATGCCTTACTACACCGTATCCGTGGGGCAGGGGGAAAAGGTGGGCAATTCCTATAACACCTATCTGATTCATGACCTACTGCGGGAAAAATACGGATACGACGGCGTGGTGTGCACGGACTGGGGCATCGTGGAGGATCCGGAACAGGAGATGGACAGCTTCGGTTCCCGGTGCTACGGGCAGCAGGATCTGACGGTGACTGAACGGCATCTGAAGATCATCATGAACGGCGTGGATCAGTTCGGCGGCCCCCTGAACGCGAAGCAGATCCGGGCGGCTTACGAACTGGGCTGCGAACGGTACGGGAAGGAAAAAATGGAGGCCCGGTTCCGCCGGTCCGCGGTGCGGATTCTGACCAACCTGTTCCGGCTGGGGCTCTTTGAGGATCCCTATCTGGATGTGGAGGAAAGCAAGGGAACCGTGGGCCGCGCCGATTTCCGGGAGAAGGGATTGGAGGCGCAGCGGAAATCCGTCGTGGTGCTGAAGAACAGGAATCAGGTGCTGCCCCTGAAAGAGGGAATCCGTGTGTATGTGCCGGAGCGGACCCTCGGGGCCAGGAAGGCGTTCATGCGCTGGATGGAGCCGGCCAGCACGGACAAACCGATTTCCCCGGAGGAAGCGGAAGGCTACTTTACCCTGGCGGAGACGCCGGAGGAGGCGGACGCCGCCATTGTCTGGGCGGAAAGCCCGATAAGCGTCAACAAGGGATATGACCGGGAGGATCGGGAAAAAGGAGGAAACGGATATCTGCCCATTCCCCTGCAATACCGGCCGTACACGGCGGAGGAAGCCCGGGCCCGCAGCCTCGCGGGCGGGGATTTCCGGGAGAAGAGCGATAACCGGAGCTATCGCGGCAAGCGGGAGACGGTGTGCAACGAAGGGGATCTGGACAACGTGCTGGAGATGCGCAGGCGCATGGGAACCAAGCCGGTGATCCTGCTGATGGAGCTGCATAACCCCACGGTGCCCGCAGAGATTGAACCGGCCGCGGATGCCGTCGCCGTTCAGTTCGGGGTGACCAAAGCGGCCATGTTCGACGTGATCTTTGGCCGCAGCCCGGCGGAAGGGAAGCTGCCGTACCATATGCCGAAGGATATGGCGGCGATCGAGAAACACTGCGAAGACCTGTTTAACGATTACGAGGCGTACCGGGACAGCGAAGGAAATCGATGGGAATACGGTTTTGGGCTGAGCCTGAACCGGAAGGAATGAAACAGAAAGGAAACACAACCATGCAAATGACGGAATTCAGGAACATGCCCTATGCCCGGCCGGATCTGGCGGCCTATGGGGAACAGATGCGGCAGACCGCGAAAATCCTGCGGGAAGCAAAAACCTATGAAGAGGCCCGCAAGGCGTATTTTGACCTGCAGAAGACGGAGGAAGCGGGGGAAACCCTGTTTTCCATCGCTTATGTGCGCAATACCATCGATACCCGGGACGCGTTTTACGAAGCGGAGGTCAAATGGCTGCAGGAGGAATTCGCCAAAATGATTCCGCTGGAGAAGGAATATTCGCAAGCCCTCGCCGCCTGCCCCTTTCGGGCGGATTTCGAAGCGGAATTCGGGCCCCAGCTGTTCCGGCAGGTGGACGCGTCCCTGCGGCTGACGGATGAGAGGCTCATCGCCGACCGGATCCGGGAAGGGGAGCTTCGGCAGGAATATTCCAAGGTGACCGCTACGGCGACGATCCCGTTCCGGGGCGAGGAATGCAATTTCTATGCCCTGCTGAAGCATATGGAAAGCCCGGACCGGGCGGAGCGGAAGGAAGCCTTCCGGGCCTGGGCGGCCCTGTACGCCCGGATCAGCCCGCAGTTGGATGAACAGTATACGGAGCTGGTGACCCTGCGGCATCGGATGGCGAAGACCCTGGGATTTGATTCCTATACGGAGATGGCGTACCTTTCCCGGGGACATTACGATTACACCCAGGCGGATACCGCGGCCTTCCGGAAGCAGATCCGCGAAATCGTGACCCCGGCGGTGGCGGAACTGCGGGAACGGCAGCGGCAGCGCCTGGGGCTGGATCAACTGCACTACTATGACGAGGCGCTGCTCTTTCCGGAAGGAAACGCGGATCCCGAAGGCAGCATGGAGGAGCTGGTGGCCAAGGCCCAGACCATGTATCGGGAGATGAGCCCGGAAACGGGGGAGTTTTTCGACTTCATGGTGAAATACCGGCTGTTCGACCTGGAAACCCGCCCCGGCAAGCGAATGGGCGGGTACATGACGTCCTTTCCCGGATACAAAGCGCCCTTTATTTTCTCCAACTTCAACGGCACCAGCGCGGACGTGGATGTGCTGACCCATGAGGCAGGGCACGCCTTCCAGGGCTATTTGGCCATGCGGAGCATCCCCGTCAGCGCGCTGGGGGGATCCACGGCGGAAATCAACGAGACCCACTCCATGAGCATGGAGCATTTCGCCTATCCCTGGATGCCGCTGTTCTTCGGCGACAAGAGCGAACAGTACCTGACCGGACACCTGATCGGCGCCCTCAGCGTCCTGCCCTATATGTGCGTGGTGGACGAATTCCAGCATCGGGTGTACGAAAAACCGGACATGACCGCGGCGGAGCGGAGGCATGTCTGGCGGGAGATCGAGAAGGTCTATATGCCCTGGCGGGATTATGACGGGGAAGCGTTCCTGGAGGAGGGAGGCTTCTGGATGCAGAAGCAGCATATCTTCCTCTATCCCTTCTATTATCTGGAATACGCCCTGGCCCAGATGAACGCGTTCCAGTACTATGGCCGGATGAAGGAGGACCGGGCCCGGGCCTGGAGCGACTATCTGACCCTGTGCCGGGCCGGCGGGACGAAGGGATACTTTGAACTGCTGGAGGTGGGGAAGCTGCTGAACCCCTTCCGGGAGGGAACGGTGGAAAAAAGCGTCCGCCACGTGATTGAGGAACTGAAGCAGCGGTACTGATCCCGGGACAAAAAGCTCCCCCGGCGCTTATCGCGCCGGGGGAGCTTCATATCAGAGCGAGTCCGTTACGCGTCGTCATGGCTCATCCGTTACGCGTTATCAGAGAAAATCCGTTACGCGTCTTCATGGCTGATCCGTTACGCGCCATCGGAGCGAGTCCGCTACGCGCCGTCAACGCTGATCCGCTACGCGCCGTCAACGCTGATCCGTTACGCGTCAGCAAAGCTGCCGGATGGCATACAGCATTCTGGAACAGCACAGATCCAGATCCGCTTCCGGAAGGGACAGATCGCCCTCTTCCCGCACCGCGTCCACGATTTCGCGGATATCGCTTTCCAGACCGGGCATTACCAGATCGTTTCCGGCGGTGATGCATTTGGCCGCGGAGGAGCCTCCTTCTTTGTTGGTGGTGGTCCAGTCGGTCATGATAATCCCCCGGAAGCCCCATTCCTCCCGGGCTGCCAGGGTACACAGATCCCGGCTGTTGGCGGTATGCTCCCCGTTCACCTTATTGTAGGAGGTCATGATGGCCCAGGGCTGGGCTTCCCGGATGGCGATCTCAAAGCCCTTCAGATAGATTTCCCGCAGGGCCCGCTCGGAAACGATGCTGCTGACGCCCCGCCGGTTATCCTCCTGATTATTGCAGGCGAAATGCTTGATGGTGACCGCGGCTCCGGGGAACGCCTGGACCCCCCGGGTCAGGGCGGCGGCCATCCGTCCGGAGATCAGGGGATCCTCGGAGAAATATTCAAAGTTCCGGCCGCACAGTGGATTCCGCTTGATGTTCATCCCGGGCGCCAGCCACCAGGTAATCCCGAATTCTTCCATCTCCCGGCCGATGACGCCGCCCACCTCCGCGACCAGGGCCGGATCAAAGCTTTGGGCCAGGTTCATCCCCACCGGGACGGCGGTACAGAACTGATAGCGGTTCTCGGCATTCCCGCGGATAAACTCCTTCCCAAAGAACCGGTTTTCAAGGCTTTCGTAAGGGGTCATCAGGGCGACGGATCCGTCCTGAAGCACCTCGAAGTGTTTGGTGAGACGCAGGCCGGCAGGGCCGTCCGCCAGCACGGTGGCCGGAACACCCCGCCCTTCCAGAACGGAGGTGGTTTCCCCCGCGGCCCCGGGGACGTGCACAGCGGCTTCTCCGATGAAGGCGGGATTACCGCCCCGGGGCCGCCCGCAGACCAGGCAGGCCTTTTCCTCCAGGGTCAGGCTGTCCAGAACCGGATCCCGGGGAACGGAGACCCTTTCCCGGGGAGAGAAAAGCGCCAGCGCGGTGTCCGCCGCGGCATCCAGGGAGAGCACGGGGAGATTCGATTTTTCCAGATGGCTTTCCAGCTCAGCCTGCCAGCTGTCCCGCGCATCCTGCGGGGGCTGCGCTTCCGGCAGCGCGTCCTTCAGCGGACAGATGGCATGGAGCCGGGCGGAGAAATGCGCTTTTTCCAGGGCCAGCACGCCCACGGGGCAGAATTGCTCCGCGGTCTCCCCCAACAGCAGCGCATAACGCCCGGCATCCAGGAACCAGGCGGATTTCCCCGTATGATAGGAGGCCAGCTGGCTGATATCCGCCCGCAGGGTCAGGATGGTTTCCGCCCCGGGCTGAAGCAGTCCGGTTTTTCCAAAGGCGATCAGCCGCTTGCGTTCCTTCCTCCGCAGCCCCTCCGGGCAGGCGGCGAAGAGCAGGGCAGCGTCCTTCCCGGGGACTTTGCCCGTATTGGTCACCCGGATCCGCGCCGTCAGAACGGTCCCGTCCAGGGACAGATCCATCGGATCCTTCCGGAAAGCGGTATAGCTGAGCCCGTAACCGAAGGGATAGCGGGGCTTGATCGCAAAGGCGTCAAACCAGCGGTAGCCCACGTAAATTCCTTCCAGATATTTTTCCTCGATCAGGTTGCCGTTCATATGGCTGAAGCTGTCGGAGCAGGGATAGTCCTCGTAGCGCATGGCCCAGGTTTCCGTCAGACGGGCGGAAGGATTGACTTTTCCCGTCAATACGTCCGCCAGGGCCAGCGGACCCGCCTGACCCGCCTGACCCATCAGCAGAAGCGCGGAAACCGGCAGTTCGTCCATCCAGCTCAGATCGATGACACCGCCCACGTTCAGCACCGCAATAACCCGGGGATAGGCGGCGCAAACCTCCCGCAGCTGCTGTTCCTCGATATCGCTGAGGTAATAATCCCCCTTTACGGGATGCCGGTCCGCTCCTTCGCCGGATACCCGGCTGATCATATAGACCGCTGTATCCGTATCCGCTTCCCGGCGGATGGGATCCCCCGCGGGCGCCGGCATGGGATGGGCGGAAAAAGCGGTATAAAAGGATGTAAAGTCACCGGGAACGCTCATGGCGTAGATGCTTTCCTGCCACACCTTCCTCGTTTCGGCATACGCCCGGTCCAGCGCGTCCAGCCAGAGAGCGCTGGTCACCCGGATGCCGGTTTCCCTCAGCCCTTCCTCCAGGAGGGCGGCCGGCCGGCAGTTGACGGAGCCGGAGCCGGTGCCGCCCAGAATGGGATGCCGGATCCCGATCCCGTACAGGGCCACCCGTGTGCCCGCCTCCAGGGGAAGAACTCCATTGTTTTCCAGCAGAACCATGGTCTCCCCAGCCGCTTTCCGGGCCATGGAAAGATGCTCTTTTTCCCGGGCGGAAACATCCTCGGAAAGGGTTCCGCTGAGTCCGGCCGTCATTTTCATTTCGCTTTCCCTCTTTCTTTTTCGTAGTGATTCAATCGCTCCGCTTTTTAGACGCCCAGGGGCAGGTAAGGATTGGTGATGGCGCGCATGGTGTTCCTCCTTTTCAATGGCCGCAGCCGTAAACCAATCGGCTTGCCGGCCTTGGTGATTTCTGGCTGAACCACGGTTCCACGCGGCATGGCCCGCCGGCCGATGCCGCACGGAATACCGCGATATCACAGGTTGATCGTCTTCAGCGCTTCGCTCAGCTTTTCCAGGGTTTCGGGCGGCTGGGGACGCATGAACTGCATCTGGGCGATGCTGTTCACTTTGCTGTCCGCTCTCAGCCCCGTACAGGCCGCGTAAATATCGGGGGCAAGGGTGCGGAGAATTTCCTCCGCCTTCGGGTGAGCCAGCAGATCCATCAGGGGGGTATCAAGGGTGAAGATATGCAGGTAATCCCGCGTAGGCTGCCACACCCATTCATGCTCCCCGGATTCCACCTGCGTCCTCAGATGATCCGGGTGATCCGGCAGGATCACCTCCGCGGTGCAGCCATCCGGCACCACGGCCCGCAGGGTGACCTTTCCGTCCTTTTCAATCCGCCAGGCGGTTTCCCAGCGCCCGGCGGCGGAATCATAGGCGATGGAGGCTTCCGTGATCCGGCCGTTGATATGCGGGGCAATGATGGCTTTTTTCCATCCCGGCGCCGCGTTCCGCAGGCCCATGATCCGGCTGTACACCGCTTCGCATACGGACCCGTAGGCATAGTGATTGAGACTGTTCATATCGGTGCCGGAGATGCTGCCGTCGGGGTTCAGGCTGTTCCAGCGTTCCCAGATGGTGGTGGCGCCCAGTTTTACGGCGTACATCCATCCCGGGAATTCCTCGGTCAGCAGCATCCGGTACGCGTGATCCGTCATGCCGTTATCCAGCAGCACCGGCAGCATCAGGGGCGCGCCGGTAAAGCCGCAGGTGATCTTATAGAAGTCCCGCTCCAGCCTCCGGCGGAAGCCGGCCAGCAGCTTCTCCTTATCCCGGTATACGCCGTAATACAGGGCCAGCACATAACCGGTCTGGGTATCCACCGTCAGATTCCCGTTGGGGGAGAAGTATTCATCCAGCAGGGCGGCGCGGATCTCTTCCGCCAGGGCGGCGTAGCGCTTCGCGTCTTCCGTTTCCCCTATTTCTCCGGCGGCCATCGCCGTCAGGTGTACGCTGTTCATATAATAGATGCCCTGGATGTAGGCGTTCAGGGTGCCGCCCATGACGCTTTGGGAGGTCATGCCGTCCTGGGCCAGCCAGTCTCCGAAGGTGAATTCCGGGAAGACCAGATGGGTGCCGCCGTTTTTCCGATCCTTTCCGATCAGGACCTCCACATAGTCCCGCATCATGGGATAATGGCGCCGCAGCAGCTCCTTATCCCCATAGTTCATATAGACATTCCAGGGAATGATGGTCCCCGCGTCCGCCCAGACCGCGCCGCCGGCTACTGTTTCCCCTTTCAGAGAGGGGGAGTAGGCCGGAATGTCCCCGTGGCAGTACAGCTGCTGATCCGCCCGCATGTCCCGCATGAATTTATCGTAGAATTCTTTGCAGTCCATCTGGTAGCACGCGGTGTTCACATAGACCTGGGTATCTGCCGTCCAGCCCAGCCGCTCATCCCGCTGCGGACAGTCGGTGGGCACGTCCAGGAAGTTGCTGCGCTGGCCCCACAGGCTGTTATGCATCAGCTGGTTCAGGTTCGCGCAGCTGGTATGCACCTGCAGGGTTTCCTTCAGGTCAGAGGACAGGCACAGCGCCGTAAAGTCCTCCGGGTTGACCGTTTCCAGCCCTTCGACCCTGGCGTAGCGGAAGCCGAAGAAAGTGAACAGGGGCTCCACTTCCTTCTCTGTCCCGTCGGAGGTGTAGATGAACTCGGACTTGGCCGTCCGCAGATTGTCCCGGTAGAAATTTCCCTGCTGGAGCACCTCGCCGGTCTGGATCCGAAGGGTCTTTCCCCGGGGCAGACGATTGATAAAACGGATGATACCGGCCATGTTCTGTCCGAAATCCAGCACCTGCTCTCCGGCGGGGGTATGGATGAGGGTGGGCTTCCGTTCCGCTTTGACCCGAATCGCGGGAGAGAACTGCGGTATCAGATTATATTTTTTATCAATGACCTCGCAGGGGACGGGTTCGCCGGGATCCCGGGTGTCGTCCCGGATTTCCCCGTCATAGATGCCGCCGTCCGTGATCGCGGAGGCGGAGGCCAGCCAGCTGGCGTCCGTTTCCGCCAGCATTTTCCCGTCCAGCTCCAGGGCAGCAGCCAGCAGGTAATCTTCCCCCCAGCGGTTGCTCGCGCCTCCGTCAAAGCCCAGACGGCCCTTGTACCAGCCGTTCCCCAGCCAGACCTCCAGATGGTTTTCCGCCTGCAGCAGATCCGTTACGTCATAGGTCTGGGTCCGAAGATACGCATCGTAATCGTTAAAGCCGGGGGTCAGATAGTCTTCCCCTACCCGTTTTCCGTTCAGAAAAGCCCGATAGAGCCCCAGGCCGGTGATGGTCAGCCGGGCGGAGCCGGAAGCCGGGCAGGAAAAATCCTTCCAGAGACGCGGACAGGGAATGTCCCGGACCGGTTTGATGAAACGCATGGTGTTTCCTCCTTTGAAGATGGACAATATGGATGATAATAACACAAATTCCACATATGGGAATTGCAGAGGCATCATATCATATTTTTTTCAGCGGGGCAATCCTGAAAATGAGGCAGCACGAAAAGGAAGTTAAGAACCGGCGAGACTCAAGGCCACCGGATACGAAACACCCCTGCGGCTCGGCGAGTGACTTGTATACGGAGCAGAACCGTAATATAATGCCAGTGAAGTAACTGTTCAGCCTTGCAGGCGAAGCACGGAGGCGTCCCCGGGAGGGAATACCTCAGAAAGCGAAGCGACTGAACAGCAACCCCGTGAAGTAAAACATGGCGCCAAGGAAGAGATGAAGGAGGAAATGAAAGATGACGACCATTCCTGTCACACCGGATCACGCGCTGCTGCGGCTGACGGGCCGGATGGACCGGACCCAGAGACCCCTTTGCCTGGACTGGACGGGGAGCGGACTGGAGGTTCGCTTCCGGGGAAGCGACATCTGGGCGGAGATCGAGGCGACGGAGAAGGCGCCGGTTTTTTGGATGATCGTATGTTCCGACGGATGCCCGGTCTGCCGTTTCCCGGTGGAACCGGGGGTCCGGTTCTATCCGCTGGTTCTGGGAATGGAAGCGGAGAAGGATCGGGTGATCACCCTGATGAAGGAAACCCAGTGCATGCCGGATCATCCGGCGGCGACGGTGAAGCTGCATTCCCTGCGCTTTGAAGGGGAGCTGCTGCCGCTGCCGGAATATGACCTGAAAATCGAGTTCATCGGCGACAGCCTGACCAGCGGGGAAGGGGCCCTGGCGCCGAAGGGGAACGACGAATGGATTACCCCCTGGTTTTCCGCCAGAGGCAACTATTCCTGGTACGCCTGCCGGATGCTCAACGCGCAGCGGCATATCCTGAGCCAGAGCGGATACGGGGTGCTTTGGAACTGGCTGCATGAGGAAGCCGGCAACATGAGCGACGGATACGCGCAAACCGTAGGCGTGCTGCACGGCCCGGAAGCGGAGAACAGGGGCTGCGGGAAGCCCTGGGACTTTGACGCCTGGAGGCCGGACATTGTCTGTATCAGGCTGCTGAGCAACGATGCGGGGGGCATGAATCACAGGCAGTCCTTTGAACAGGATCACGAAAGGCTGAGGGAGGGCTGCCTGAACCTGATCCGGAAGGTGCGCAGGCACAATCCGGGGGCGCGCATCGTCTGGATCAAACCGGACAGCGGATGCCACCCCGAAGTGGCGGAGGAAGCGGCGGAGCTGGCCCGACAGGAGGGCCTGGGCCCGGTCTATACCTTTGCCTTACCGGACTATACGCCGGAGGACTGCGGAGCCCGGAACCATCCCAACGCCGAATGGAACCGCATGGCGGGGGAAAAGACGGGGGCCTTCCTGCGGAGCATCCTGGAATCGTGACGCCGCGGGGCGCGGTCTCCGGGGAGGGCGCGCTTCGGCGGCCCAACGGTTCTATATGAAAAAGGGGATGAACGTTTAAATCGCTCATCCCCTTTTCATGTGTGCCCGGATCAGTCGGCCTCCGTAACCAGATAGGCCGGCAGGTGTTCGAAGAGGTCGTTCTTTTCCTCGTCCGGACCCACCAGGGAGCGGTAAAGGCCGAAGAGGCTGCAGTCACAGGGGCCGGAATCCTCCACCCTGTATTCGGTATGGCGCTGGGAAACATGGCAGTAGAAGGCTTCCGAGGCCACGTCGAAGGCGGTTTTGCCGCCGAAACGATCCAAAGGGATCCGCCAGTCGAAGTCGATCTGCCCCTCTGGGTACAGGTGGATATAGCACTTGGGCACGTCCCAGGTGCCATATTCCTGGCGGGAATCCGGAAACTGCTTCGGGTCGGCGGCGAAGTCCAGCGCTTTGACCGCCGCGTCGGCGCAGACCTGATGGGCGCCGTGGCCGTACTCGCCTTTGAAATCATGGGTGATGATCACATCCGGCCTGAAGCGCCGGATCCAGCCGGTCACCAGCTTATTCACCCCTTTTTCCCCCCATCGGGCGTACTGATCCTTCGCCGAGAGGGAGAAGGAATCCCGAAAATAGCCGAAGACCGGGTAGTTCCGGACGCCGCAGGTCCACAGCCCGTCCAGTTCCTCCAGGCGGCGGCGGGGAAGGGTGGGCACCATAATGCAGACCTGGACAGCCTTTTCCTGCACGCCGGCGTAAAAGGGGAGAATCCCCCCGAACCAGAGAAGCTCGTCATCCGGATGACCGGCGAGGAGCATCAGATCCGCCTTTTCACAGGGGGCGCGCCAGCGCTGTACGTTTTCCGGCAGCTCACCGGCGCTGTAGATATGCATTTCCGCAATGGGAAGGGGGGTACTCTTCCGCGCGGTTTTGGGATTGGCGATCCGGCATTCGGTGACCCCTTCCGGCAGTTCCACGCATTCGGAAAGGAACGCGCCTTCCGTGACCCCCAGATCCGTCCACTCGCCGCCTTGCATCACCTGCACGGCGGCAGCATGGGGATGTTCATACCACTGGAACCAGACCGCGCCGATTTCTTCTCCATCCGGCGCTTTCACCCCGATGGCGGCCCCTTTGCCGGCGGAGGAATTCCAGTAGGTCCGGTAATTATCATCCAAGGCCCGGTCGAATTTCTTCTTGTTCGACGCCGGGGTCAGCTCGCACCGGGATGTGATCTCCTCGGCGCTTTCCCCCAGGGCGGCGAAGGAGAGCAAAACCAGGATCAGCGCCAGCAGCGTCCCCCATTTTCCTTTCCCTTGCTGAATATGCCGGCCCCCGTTTGCCGGAAGGGTCTTTCGGCGCCGGCTCCGCAGGGCGCCCGGGAACGAGATCTGTTTCTTCATCGGACCGTCTCCGTTTCTTCCCCAAATAATCATCTAAACCCACCCGCGGCAGGCGGATGGGTCATTTTTTTCCAAAGCGGCGGAACCATTTTCGGGCCCGGCCGGCGAGGGTCTGTTCCTTCTTTTCCGCCATCGCCGCATCCAGCGCCAGGCTCCGGTACGAATTGTTCTCCGGGTCGAGGCGGACCGCTTCCCGGAAAGCCAGATGAGCCTCATGATGCTGCTCCATGGCCATGAGCACCCGGCCATACATACAAAACCAGCTCCCATCCCGGCTGTCGGAACGCATCAGCTGGCGCAGCGCGTATTCCGTATGGCCTTTGGCCAGCTGCCTGTCCGCCAGGGCCAGCGCATCCGCTTTCGGCAGCTCCTGCGCATAGGCGGCGTGCTGCCTGGGGGAAGCCAGCCGCAGCGCCTCTTCGTAGGCCAGATTCAGCTGGATCATCCGCTGCTGGGCTGCTTCTTTCTGGGCGGGATCCAGCACCGCGTCCGGATGGCATTGCTTGACCAGAGCCCGATAAGCCGCCCGGATCTCGTTCGGATCCGCCCAGGCCCGGAGCCCCAGCTCCTCAAAAGGGGTTTTCATGTGTCCCCCTGCCTCCCCTTATTCCGCCCAGTCCCGGCTGATCACCGCGCCCAGGGAGCGGAGTTTGTCTTCAATATGTTCATAGCCCCGGTCGATATATCCGGGTTCGTAAATTTCCGTGATTCCCCGGGCCATCAGTCCGGCGATGATCAGGGCGGCTCCGGCCCGCAGATCCGTCGCCGTCAGGGGTGCGCCGTAAAGCTCGGTGACCCCGTCGATGATGGCCGTGCGGTCCACCACCCGGACCTGGGCGCCCATGCGGCGGATTTCATCCAGGTGGCGAAAACGCTGCTCAAAGATGGTTTCCTGTACAATACTGGTCCCCTTCACCGTGGTCAGCAGGGCGCTCATGGGCTGCTGCAGATCGGTGGGGAAACCGGGGTAAACCTGGGTTTTGATATGGATGGCCCGCTTTGGAAGCGCTCCGCGAACCCGGATGGCGTCGTCATTGTCGGTGACCAGAACGCCCATTTCGAGCAGCTTGGCGCTGAGGGCCTCCATATGGGTGGGGATGCAGCCGTGAATCATCACGTCGCCGCAGGTGGCGGCGGCGGCGATCATCAGGGTGCCGGTTTCGATCTGGTCGGGGATGACGGCATAGGTGGTCCCGTGGAGATTCTGCACGCCGCGGATGCGGATGATATCCGTTCCGGCCCCTTTGACCCGGGCGCCCATGCTGTTAAGAAAGTTGGCCAGGTCCACGATATGGGGTTCCTTCGCCGCGTTGTAGATCACGGTGGTCCCCTTCGCCTTGGCGGCGGCCAGCATGACGTTAACCGTGGCTCCTACGGTCACCATATCAAAAAAAACGTCCCCTCCGGTCAGACAGGCGCTGCTGGCCCGGAGAATCCCCCGGCGTTCCTCGGCGTCGGCGCCGATGGCCCGCATCCCTTTCAGATGCTGATCCACCGGGCGGGACCCGATATCGCAGCCGCCCGGCGTCGGCACATTGGCCCGGCCGCACCGCCCCAGCAGGGCGCCCAGCAGATAGTAGCTGGCCCGCAGGCGCTGGGCATTGCGGTAGGAAACGGTATCCCCTTCCGCGCTGCGGGGATCCACCCGTAGCGTGCCGGGCTCATAGTCCACTTTGGCGCCCAGCTCCCGCAGAATATCCACCAGGGCCCGAACATCCTCGATATCCGGCAGATTTTCAATCACGCAGGGCTCGTCACACAGCAGGGAGGCCGGAATCACCGCTACGGCGGTATTTTTGCCCCCGCTGACCTGAACCTCGCCTTCCAGAGGATTGCCTCCGGTGATCAGCATCCGTTCTTTCCCGGCCATCCGCGCGCCTCCCTTTCCCTTCAGTCGTTCCACCATTATACACGGTTTCCCTTTTTCTGACAAGTTCCCCGCCGAAGCGGCTTGACGGGCCCATTTTTCCTGGGGTAAAATAGAAATCGGGAAAGAAATGCGGGCAAAAAAAGGAACCGGAAGGGGTCCGGTTCCAGGTTCGGTTTAATGAATAGGCGCGATGGCCAGACCGGCGCTGTTGGCGGTGGGTTCCTCCGCGACAGGGGGTGCTTCGGTGGGCGTTTCCGCCGCAGCGCCGACCGGGTCGGCAGCGGCAGGGGCCGGGGCCTGGGCGGGAATCGCCGTGGCGCCGCTCTCCGCCTCCATCTGCGGGGCTTGGGCGGGAATCGCCGTGGCGCCGCTCTCCGCCTCCATCTGCGGGGCTTGGGCGGCAGGGACTACCGGCACGGCCGGCCCGCCTGCCGGATTGCTCCGGGGAGCGGCGGAGGCAGGGATCAGCATTTCCGTACCCGTCGGGCGTTCCTGCGCGAGGATGGCGGCCGCGGGATTCGACGCGGTTCCGCCGGGCGCTTCCGAGGCGGCTGCGTCCGCTTCCGTCTGCGCGTCCGCGGGGGCGGCCGTGACCGCTTCCGCCAATGTTCCTTCCGGGGCCGGGGCGGCCGGTTCCGCCTGTTCGGCCTGAGCGGGGATCACAGGCTCTTCCTGCGCCGTGAGATGCGCGGGCAGATCGGGGATGGCCCGCGCTTCCTGCAGGGTGACAAATTCGGAAAGAATGTAACAGTGGTAGCCTTCCACGTCGATCTCGCTCCACTTGTCCTCCTGACTGAAGACGGCAATGGGCGTTCCCACAGGATACTCCGCGATCTGACGGGCGGTGTTTTTATTGGCGGAGCGGACATGAACCGTATTTCCGCGGGGCGTTTTGCCCTTGACGGTAATGATGCCGGGGGTATAGGTCTTGGGCTGGTTGTTATAGAAGGTCAGGGTGCTGGTCAGCACATAGCCCCGGGTCCCCCGGCAGTCCACCATGGTCCAGGTTTTTCCGGTATTGATGACCAGCAGCACGGTGCACTTATCGCAATGCCCCATGACGAAGGCTTTCTGGCTCTTTTTCGCCCGCAGGGTGGCGTAGGTCTGCTTTGTGGTGGAAACCACCGCCAGCAGTTTGTCTTCCGGGGCCTCCGTATCCCAGACCAGGGAGGAGGTCGGGACGATCATCTGCTGTCCGTTGATGGTGACGGTGCTGGCTCCGAGGCCAAGGGCGTTGATTTCCGCCGACCAGGAGGCGCCGTTCCCGTCCACGTAGGCGATCCCGGTGGTGACGCCCAGCTGGGCGTTGGCCTTGGCCAGCCGGGCCGCCCATTCCTGCTGGGTCAGGTGCCCGGAGCCTTCGGAGGAGCCGTCATCCACTTGAATGGAGCCGGATTGGATGGTCACGCTGCCGTCGGGGTTGATGACCGCTCCTGCGGGAAGCCCGGAGGCGGATCCGTCGGAGGAGGTGACCGTCATGCCGCCGGAGGAGGAATCGGAGGAAACCGGGGCGGACGCACCGCTGTTGTCCCCGCCGCCGATGGGGTACGCAACGCCTTCGCCGATATAGTACCCCGGCAGGTGGGTCCCCCATTCCGATTCGGATTCGTCGATCACCTGACCGTTATCGTCTACATAGAGCCCTTCCGTGTTTTTCGACAGGGCAAAGGCTTGGCCGAGAGCCAGCAACTGGCTCACCGCGATCAGGCATGCGATCCATCGCTTCATCATACACTCCTCTGTGAGCCTCCGCTCACTTCCGCCTTTTTGTTCGGACGGCTGACAGTCGGACGATCCGTCCGCAGCTTATTGGGGGAACCGATCCTCCGCGCGGCTCATCGATGCCGCGAAGAGCCTGCGGACAAACGCCTTTCCCGGTTCGCCCTTCGTGGGCGACCGCTTCCGAATGAACCGATTGTACAGGATTTAGTTGCTTTTGTCAATGAAAGCGTAACTTTTCCGTAACATTTATTATTTGGGAGGTTTTTGCATGAAGATTTCCAAGCGGGATGCCCTGCTCTGGTTCCGTTTTTTTGCGGCGATGCCGGAGGAACAGCCTCTGGGGATCAGGCAGCAGGAGATTGCGCTGGCGGTTTTTTCCCAGATCGAAACAGCCGCGGAAGCCGGTTTTCGGGCGCTGCAAGCGGAGATTCCCGGCCTGAAGACGCTGGGATCCGCTCCCAGCACCTATTATATCGGGCCGGAGGAGCGCTTCCCCGCGGGATGCAGATCCTGCCTGCTGGGAACGGGGCTCAGCGCTGTCCGCAAAACCAACCGCTGTGACGCGCGGTGCCCCTTCTGCTACGACTATGGAGTGCTGGACACCATCCCGCCCATCGGGGAAGGGCTGTGGGAAATCGGCGGCGGGCTGTACCGGGAGGAGGATCTGGATCTGCTTTTTGCCCTGCAGGGCAAGCCCACCGGCATAGCCTATGTGTACTTGGAGCCCATGATGGAGATCGAGAAGTATTACGGCATCATTCGCCGCTTCCGCGATGCCGGGGTCCATCAGCATCTGTATACCAACGGCCTGCGGGCGACGGAGGAGCGACTGCGGGCGCTGGGGGAGGCGGGGCTGGATGAGATCCGGTTCAATCTCGGCGCTTCGGGGGCGTCGGATCATGTGATCGCCGCGATGAAGACCGCGAAAAGGTACATTCCCCAGGTGGGGATCGAAACCCCCATGACCCGGGAATACTTTGCCCGCTTCCATGAAAAAAAGCGGGCGATTCTGGAGAGCGGCATCGATTTTATGAACTGCGCCGAACTGCATCTGAATGAAAACAACCTGCCCAACTATCTGGGAGAAAACCTGTATTTCTACCGGATGGGCTATCTCAGCCCGATTTTCAGCCGGACGCTGACCCTGCGGCTGATGAAGGAGGCGGCGGAGGAGGACTGGCCGGTGGCGGTGCATGACTGCTGCAACCGTACGAAAATGACCCGGGATCTGCATCAGAAGAAGCAGGAGGGAGGATGGTTCGGACAGACCTCCTATGGGTGCGAGGTGCCCGCCTGGCCGTTTGAGGCGTTCCTTCCGGTTTTGGAGGACGAAGGCTTTCCCTTCCTGGAGGAGGAGGAACTGCCGAAGGGATTCCGGCCGGGAGATATCGTTCTGTAAGCGGATGAAAAATCATTTGTCAGTGCCGGTAAATCGTGGTATACTCTTCTGAAAGTACAGGCGGGCTGAAGAGCGGATCCCCAAAAACGGAAAAGGAGGAGGCAGATTTGAGACCTTGCGGAGACTGGAAATCGCGTGCTCTGCCTCTCCTGGCAGCGTTTCTGGCGGTGCTGCTGGCGGCCGCTGCCCTTTCCGAGATGCTGCTGCCCGCCGCCGGGAAAAAGACCAAGAGCAAGGACGGCCTGACGCTGGACATCAGCCATGCGGATCAGGGTTACGTCATGGCCAAAGCGGCAAAATCCAAAAAGCGTTTGAAGCTGCGGGTGAAGGTTGAAGATCACACCTTGAATTACGACCTGAACACGGAGGGGGAATACGAGGTTTTCCCCCTGCAGTACGGGGACGGAAAATACACCTTTACGCTGTATAAAAACGTCAGTGGAAAAAAATACGCGGAGGAAGGGAAGATCTCCCTGACGGTAAGCCTGGCGGATCCGAATCTTCCTTTCCTGTACCCCAACCAGTATGTCAACTATAACGCGGATACGCTGTGCGTTCAGGAAGCCGAGAAGATCTGCGGTGGAATGGCGGATCAGCGGCAAATCTACGAAACCGTCTGCGACTACGTCAGTACGCATTTTGCCTACGACTATATCAAATCCGTCAGCGTCAAGACGGGAACCATGCCGGATCTGGACGGCGCATGGGAAAAGCACATGGGCATCTGTCAGGATCTGAGCGCCATTACGGTGGCCATGCTGCGCAGCCAGGGGGTGCCGGCGAAGATGGAGATCGGAAACCTGAACGGGACCGTTTATCACGCCTGGGTGACGGCGGTGGTGAACGGGGAGGATGAATTTTTCGATCCGACCGCCGCGATCAACGCGGTGAACAAAGATGCAATGTACACGCTGGAACGGTATTATTAAGGCCGGGCCGGAACCAAACGGAAAGACAGGGAGGAGCGAGGAGAATGGCCAGGAGCAAGGAAAAGAACGGAAGTGTGCTGACGGCGGAGGAACTGAGCGTTTTCTGCGATCAGATTGCCCTGATGCTGGAAAGCGGCATGACGCTGCGGGACGGCATCGACATGCTGGCGGAGGACGAGGAGAAACAGAACGCCCGGGTCAGGCCCTATTCCACGATGCGGGAGACGATCGAGGAAACCGGTTCCCTTTATATCGCCATGAAGGAACGGGAAAGCGACTGGCCCCACTACATGATTGAAATGGTGGGCATCGGTGAGGAAACCGGCCGGCTGGAGGATATCATGCGGAATCTGTCCTCCTACTATACCCGGGAGGGAAAGATCCGGGACGCGGCGTCCAGCGCGGTCACCTATCCTCTGGTGCTGGGAATCATGATGGTGGTGATCATCGCGGTGCTGCTGTGGAGGGTCATGCCCGTGTTCCGCCGGGTGCTGGGTTCCCTGGGCGTGGATCCAAACGGAGCGTCCATGCGGCTGATGAACATCGGCGCTGTGGCCGGATGGGTGGTTCTGGGGATCATCGCCGTCATGATCATCATCGTTGTGGCGGCGGCAGTGCTCATGCGCAGCGGGAAGCGGGAGAAGGTCATCGCCCTGGCGCGGAAAATACTGCCCCCGGTGCAGAAGGTCAGCGAAAAGCTGTCCTCCAGCCGGATTGCCGGTATGCTGGGAATGATGCTTTCCGGAGGGTTCCCCATCGAGAACGCGCTGGACATGTCCGCCAATGCCCTGGAAGACGAGGTTTCCATCGCAAAGGTCAAGGGCATCCAGGCCAAAATGGAAGGCGGGGAAACCTTCGCGGACGCCATTTCCTCCAGCCATCTGTTCTCCGATTTTTATAACCGGATCCTCAAGATCGGGTCCGCCTCCGGCCATGAGCCCCAGGTGATGACCAAAATAGCCGAGGTGTACGAGGAACAGGTCGAAGACGATCTGGCCAGGCTGATCAGCCTGATTGAACCGGTGCTGGTGGCGCTGCTGAGTATCGTGATCGGGGCGGTGCTGCTGAGCATGATGCTGCCCATGGCCGGCGTCATGAGCAGCCTGTAATTCAGAGAGGGGAGCGATAAAATGCGCAGGATTCGGAAAGAAATCGCGGCAGGCGTGGTTTTTGTCGCTCTGATCGTGGGGTTTCTGGCCATGGTCGGGACCATTACGAACTCTTCCGGAGAGCAGGAGATCAACCTGGTGCAGGATGCGGTGCGCAACGCTGCCCTGACCTGTTACGCGGCGGAGGGGTCCTATCCGGAGAGCCTGGAATATCTTCAGGAGCATTACCATCTGGCCTATAATCAGGAACGGTTCGTGGTGGAATACGACGCCTTCGCGTCCAACCTGATGCCTACGATCAACGTGCTGGAAAGGGGGAATATTGACGAATGAGCCAGCCAAAGAGAAAGCAGGTGCCCCCTATGCGCATCCAGAACGTGTTTATCTTCCTGCTGCTGGCGATCTTCGCTATCTGCGCCATTTTCCTGACGGCGCTGACGGCTCAGGTCTACCGGGATACGGTGCAGGCCTCCGAGGACAATAACGCGGCCCGGGTGGTGGATACGGTTCTGCGGGGCGCCGTCCGGAACGAGGACGCGGGCATGGTCTCGATCCGGGAGGAGGGCGGCTCCGAAACCGTGGACGAGGATGGCGCTGTCGTGACCGACCGTGGGACGACGGTGCTGGTGTTCGCGAACGACTACGACGGGGAGATTTACCTTCGGAGGCTGTTCTGCGCCGACGGATGGCTGCGGGAGAGCTTTACAGCGGAGGAATACGGCTTTTCGCCGGATATGGGCGACGCGCTGGTGGAAATTACGTCCTTTGAACCGGAGCTGCGGGGGAATCTCCTGACGGCGAAGGTGGTTACAAAGGGAGGAAAGGAACAGAAAATCAGCGTGCATCTTTGGGCGGGAGGTGCGGACGAATGAAGAAACACGGGACCGCGAATATTCTGCTGATGGAGCTGCTGGTGGTGATTCTGTTTTTCATGCTGTGCGTTTCCACCCTGGTGGAAGTGCTGGGCCTGGCCAGGGGCAAAAGCGCTTTGGCCAGGGCGGAAAATGACGCCATGCTCCGCGTGGAGAACCTGGAGAGCCTGATCCGGGAGGCCGGAGATATGGGGGAAACCCTGAAGGAAAACGGCTTTGAGCAGAATGCCGACCGCTGGACGTTGGAGGAGGAGACATTTGTGCTTCACGCGGATATCACCGACGAGAAAACGGAAGCGGGCATCCTGCAGACCGTGACCTTTACGGCGGAACGGCCGGACGGGACGGGGCTGATGGAACTGCCGGTGACCCGGTACATCCCCGGGGAGGTGAGCCCATGAAGAAACAGAAAATCGCCGTGGGGCCGGGCGCGTCTTCCCTGATGCTGATCGCGGTGGTGCTGGCGCTGAGCGTTCTGACGGTGCTGACCATGATTTCCGCCCGTAACGATGAGGCGCTGAGCCAGCGAAGCGTGGAAACCCGGCAGCAGGTTTACGATCTGTTCGCCAGCGCGGAAAAATCCATGGCGAAGCTGGATGCCGTCCTGGCGCAGGCGGGGACGGAAGGCGGAGGGGACGCCTATCTGGCGTCCGTGAAGGCCGGCCTGCCGGAAGGCATGCGCATGGAGGGAGACCGCGTTTACTGGGTCGAAAAGGGAAACGACCGGCAGCTGGAGTGCGCCGCGAAGCTGAATGAGGCGGGGGCTTTTCCCCGGGCGGAATGGGCGATGCATCGGCTGGGAGAGGCGGATCTTTGGGAGGACAGCTTCGACGATTTCGAAGATGATTTCGAAGACGATTTCGAAGACGATTATGAGGAAGATTCCGGGACGGGCGCCGGGGATGACGGCGCCGAAGAGGCAGAAGAAGAGGATGAGGACGACATCCTGTAACAACGGCGCCTGACGGCGCGAAGGGAGAACAAAATGCAGAGCCTGGACGAACTGCTTCGTATCGCCTTGGAAAAGGGCGGATCGGATGTATTCATCGTTCCCTTTTCCCCGGTGTCCACCAAGGCGCACGGACAAATGGTCCCCATTACGGAAGAGAAGGTGAAACTGCCGGATATCCAGATCCTGATCAACAGGGCGTACGAGCTGGCGAACCGGAATATGAATAACCTGGAACGGGAAGGGGATGATGATTTCTCCTTCGCCATCCGGGACGTCAGCCGCTTCCGCTGCAATATCTACCGCCAGAGAGGCACGCTGGCGGCGGTTTTTCGGGTGGTGGCCTTTGGCCTGCCGGACCCGGTGGAGCGGCATATTCCGGACCTGGTCATGAAACTGGCGGATATCCGCAGCGGCATGATCCTGGTGACGGGCCCCGCGGGTACCGGAAAGAGCACCACCCTGGCCTGCATTCTGGATCGGATTAACCAGAATCGCAGCGGGCATATCATCACCATAGAGGATCCGATCGAATATCTTCACCCGCATAAGAAGTGCCTGGTGAGCCAGCGGGAAATTCCCGAAGACGCGTCCACCTTCGCCCGGGCGGTCCGGGCGGCGCTTCGGGAAGCGCCGGACGTGATTATGCTGGGGGAAATGAGGGATATCGAAACCATTTCCACCGCCATTACAGCGGCGGAAACCGGACATCTGCTTCTGTCCACCCTGCATACCCTGGGGGCTGCGAAGACCATTGACCGGGTGATCGATGCTTTTCCGCCGGAGCAGCAGGGCCAGATCCGGACCCAGCTGAGCATGGTGCTCAAGGCCGTGGTGTCCCAGCGGCTGCTGATCGGCACCGACAAAACGCTGTATCCGGTGTTTGAGGTCATGGTGGTCAATCCCGCGATCCAGAACCTGATCCGGGAGGGAAAGACGCATCAGATCGATAACGCCATTTCTGGAGCCGGAAATGAGATGCTGTCCATGGACGCGGAACTGGCCCGGCTGGCGCGGGAAGGCAGGATTACCAAGGAAACGGCCAGAGCCTACGCGCTGCATCCGGAAACCATGGAACGGCAGATGCGCTTCGGGACCATGAGATAGGTTGCGGAGCATCCCGGCGGGTTCACCCGGGGCCGGGCCGAAGCGCGGCGGAGGAATGAAATATAAAAAGGAGAGAGGGCTCGTTTATGAAATACGGTTATTTTGATGAAGAAAACAGGGAATATGTCATCACCAATCCGGATACCCCGGCGCCCTGGGCCAATTACCTGGGTTCCCCGGAATACGGCGCCATTATCACGGTGAATGCCGGGGGATACAGCTTCGTCCGCAGCGGGGCCGCCGGGCGCATCCTGCGGTACATCTTCAATCAGTTCGATGAGCCGGGGCGCTATCTTTACCTGCGGGATGAAGAAAGCGGGGACTTCTGGTCCGCCAGCTGGAAGCCGGTGAAAAAGCCTCTGGCGGAGTATCAGACGGTTTGCCGGCATGGGACGGCCTATACCGAATTCGTCAGCGAATATGCCGGGATCCGCAGCCGGGCTTTGTATTACGTGCCCCTGGGGGCCACCCACGAGGTATGGAGCCTGGAGGTTGAAAACCTGACGGACAGGCCGCGGAAGATCAGCGTTTTCGCGTATGCGGAGTTCACCACCGAAAGCTTCTACACCCAGGATCTGGTGAACATGCAGTATACCCAGTTCATCACCCGCACGGAGTTTAAAGACAACTTTATCCTTCAGCGGATCAACGAGTTCTGCCATCGGGAAGCGGATGGCAGCAACGGCAGCGAACGCTTTTTGGGCGTGGCTGGCGCGCCTGTGGCTTCCTATACCGGGCAGCGCGATCATTTCCTGGGGCGGAACCGCTTTGACGGGCCCCAGGCGGTCCTGGATGGGAAATGTGACAATACCCTGAACTATAACGGGAACCCCTGCGGCGCGCTGCAGATCAGCCTGACGCTTGACGCCGGCGAAAAGAAGCAGGTCGCGTTCCTGCTGGGGCAGAAGACGGAGTTCCAGGCCCGGGAGCTTCTTTCCGGCTATCAGGACGTGGAAAAAACCGTGGCCGCGGAGAAGGAAGCCCTGATCCGTTACTGGCACGGGGAGCTGGAGAACCTGAAGGTCAACACCCCCGACCAGCGGTTTAACGCCATGGTCAATACGTGGAATGCCTTCCAGTGCTTTATCACCTTTGTCTGGAGCCGGGCGGCCAGCCTGATCTACTGCGGCGAGAGAAACGGATACGGATACCGGGATACGGTACAGGATATTCAGGGAATCATGCACCTGGATCCGGAGCTGGCCCGGAAACAGCTGACCTTCATGCTCAGCGCCCAGGTGCACCACGGAGCGGGGCTTCCCCTGGTGAAGTACACCCATAACCCCGGCCACGAGGACACGCCCGAGCAGGACAGCTATGTCAGGGAAACGGGCCATCCCCACTATCGGGCGGACGACGCGCTGTGGCTGTTCCCCACCGTGTACAAGTACATTGCCGAAACCGGCAATATGGCTTACCTGGACGAGGAGATTCCCTTCGCGGATCATGACGTGGGAACCGTGCGGGAACACCTGAAGCGGGCCATCGATTTCAGCATGCATCATCTGGGCACGCACGGGATGCCCGCCGGGCTGCACGCGGACTGGAACGACTGCCTGCGGCTGGGGGCAACCGGGGAAAGCACGTTCGTGGCCTTCCAGCTGTACTATGCCCTGAACATTATGCAGGCTTTCTGCCGGGAGGAGCCGGAGTATGTGGCGTACCTGAAGGCGGAGGCCGAAAAGCTGCTGAAGATCATCAACGATACCTGCTTCGAGGAGGATCGGTTTATCCGGGGGTATACCGAAGCGGGGCAGATTATCGGCAGCAGGAAGGACAGGGAGGCCTCCATGTGGCTCAATCCCCAGAGCTGGGCGGTGATCTCCGGCGGAGCGACCGCCCAACAGGCGGAGAAGATCATGGAAACCGCTCACCGGGAGCTGAACACTCCCTATGGGCTTGAAATCATGGCTCCGGCCTACCGCTTTGAGGCCTTTGACGGGGCGGCCATGATTCTCTTTAATCCCGGCACCAAGGAAAACGGCGGCGTCTTCTGCCAGATTCAGGGCTGGGCCATCCTGGCGGAAGCCCTGCTGGGCCACGGCAACCGGGCGTTCGAGTATTTTGCCGAGAGCAGCCCCGCCTCCTTCAACGAGGACGCGGACCGGCGCGTCATAGAGCCCTATGTCCACGGCCAGTTTATCGAGGGGCATGACAGTCCCTTTGCGGGCCGGAGCCATGTGCACTGGCTGACCGGTACCGCCAGCACGGTCATGGTGGGCTGTGTGGAGGGCATCCTCGGCCTTCGGCCCACGCCCGAAGGCCTTCTGGTGAAACCCGCCATTCCGGCGGAATGGGACGGGATGACCATGGAGAAGAACTTCCGGGGAAGGAAGCTGCATATTACGGTGGACAACAGCGCACACCGGGAGGGCAATCCCACGGCCTATATCCTCAACGGGGAGAAACGGCCGGTGGCGGTGATTCCCGAGGCGGATCTGAAGGCGGAAAACGATCTGACGGTGATCATGTAAGAATGATAAGAGCCGCTCTCCAAAAGGAGAGCGACTCTTGTTTCATGAGCCCATTCTTTGCCGCTATCCGGTTGCTCCGCTTTCTGAGGTTTTTTGGGTCAATTCTGCAGCAGGATCAGGAGCGGAAGAATACTCATCCAGAGCACCGCCGGAAGGATTTCGCAGACTGTCTGGCTATCCGGACTCGTCGGGGACGAGAAAGCGGAAGCGGTATCCGCTGTATCTGCCGTTTCCGCCGAACCGGTTTTTGAAAGCGCAAAGACCGCTGTAGGGTGATCCGCCGTCAGGACGATCTCCTCCTGCGTAGTCTCATACCCTTCCGGCGCGACGAGGAGATGGGCCGTGTACATGCCGGGATCGGCCTCAAAAGAAGCCGCGCCGCCGGCGTCGGTCTGGCCCATCATGCACTGCGTATCCGAACAGAACTGGACGATGGCGTCGGCGATCGGCAGACCATCATCCGCGTCCCGAACCAGGATGGTGTATGCGCCTTCGGCGGAACGGAGGGCCTTGGTGTCCTCTTCCGCCGGGGTATCCTGTAACGAAGCCTGCGCGGGATCCTGCAGGGCCGGGCCGGCGGCCGCGCAGCCGGCCGGAAACGCAGTGATCATACTGAGCGCAAGCAATAGTGTAAGCAGCTTTGTCATGCCGATTTCCTCATGTGAAGAACGGAGAGAACCGTACGCTGGCGGGCAGCGACGGGTTCGTGCCGTGAAGGAGGCTGTCTGATCAGCAGGCAGCCCCTTTGCTTTGGATGGTCCGCGGCTCCGCGTTCCGCTCCAGCCGGTAGGAATGCGTTTCCCCGGCCGTCTCCAGTTCATAATCCCCTCGGAAGCCATACAGCTCGCAGACCCCGTTTTCATCGGTCCGGAGGGTGACGTCCGTGTTCCAGTCTCCCGCCAGCTTTTCACGCAGCGCGAGCAGCGCCTTTTTGGGCGTGCCGTCGGAATGAATAAGGCCGGAGGGCGCTTTGAGCCACTGATGATCCTCGAAATCCCAGGTGGTGAAGCCTTCCACCAGGGGCCGGGAGAACAGGTAATCCATCATGTCCATCAGGTTTTGAGCCTGCCGTTCCTCGCCTTCCGGCGTGCCGGGCCAGCTCTCGACCTGGAAATCGTTCAGATCCACGATGTGCGGCGGCATCAGGTCGCCGGATACGAAGGTGTTTTCGGTATAGTGAATCGGCAGGCCGAAGCGTTCGAACCGCTCCGTCACCTCCATCAGCTTTTCCATGCCCCAGAACCCCTGATGCTGATGACTCTGGATTCCGATGATGTCAATGCCGGTCCCCGCGTCCAGACAGTCCGCGATCAGGCGGCTGTACCGCTCGCTGGTATTAAAATCGTTCAGCAGCAGCCGGGCCTTGGGATCCATCTCGTGGGCCTGGTCGAACAGCGCTTTGACCAGCGGAACCCGTCCGATTTTCCGGCAGAGCCGGGTGACGGGATTCATGCGGGGCAGGGAGGCGGGCTCGTTGACAAATTCCGGCATGATGACCACCTCGTTGATCACATCCCAGAATTCGATTTTGCCGCCGAACGCGCTCAGCTCCCGCCGGATCCGATAGAGGAAATAGTCCAGGACTTCCTCCTCGGTCATATCATACATCCAGGGGGCCGAAACGGTATGCCAGCAAAGGGGATGCCCCTTGACCCGCTTGCCGTCCCCCGTCAGCAGATCCACGGCCCGAAGGGTTTCCGCCTCCAGGGTTTTCCCTTTTTCCGGCTCATAGCGGCCCAGGTAAAAGGGGAGGGTGGCATAATTGAACTGACGCTTCCATTCCCGGTAGACCGTTTCATAGTAAGCCCTGCGTTCTTCCGGCAGGTTCGGATCCATCAGGGGAACGGTGAAAAAGCCGCCCGTCCCGAAAAGAAATTCATGGCGCGTCAGCTTTGCGTGAATCTCCCTGCCCGCCAGGGGCGCCCCCGATGGGCCTGTGAATCGGATCACACCGGTGGATTTGCGATGTTCATACTGATTCATGGGTTTGCTCCTTTCGCCTTTTCCAATTGAATTGAATTGAATTGAAGCGTCGTTCTTTTCTCATTCCGTTTCGCCGCCGGGACGCGTCCGTTCCTTCTGCCCGCAGGGGAGCGTTCCCGGCTGTTTGTCTGATCATAAGGGATAGGGGTGTTTTTTGTCAACATGCTTTCCAACTTTTCGATCGGCTTCCCAAACGAGGGACTCGATCAGTTCGAGGATGTCAGACCGAGGAGGATGGCGTCGATGTGAAGTGGGGATGGAGTGGAGAGTGTAAAGTTCGCGCTGCGCGCGAAGACGGAAAAAAAGCTCCTCCGGGATGGAGGAGCATGTGCATATAAAGAAACAATGGGTTCGGGCAGTGAAAGGTGACAGGACAGTCTTCCTGGCTTCTTCGACGGTCAGATTGAATTTTTCCTAAATGGCAGCAATGAT
This sequence comes from Clostridia bacterium, assembly GCA_017512805.1. Lineage (GTDB taxonomy): Bacteria > Bacillota > Clostridia > Christensenellales > Aristaeellaceae > Aristaeella. The sequence goes on along the minus strand of JAFWES010000058.1, from coordinate 886 downwards.
AGAGGCATCATCCATGTTCATCCTTCTTTCAGTTCTTTGGTGTCATGGTTATTTTTGATCAATGATCACATTCGGACACCCGATAAACGCGTCCTCGGGAATCTCCACACCCGCGGGAATCCGGATATAATACAGTTGTCCGCAGTTGATAAACGCCTTTGGTGCGATATCCGTGCAGCTTTCCGGCACTAAAATTGCTTCCGCGGCGATTCCTTCAAAAGCTTCCGTTTCAATCCCAGTCAGGGAAGCGGGAAGTCTCAGCACGTGCAGATCCTTCAGCGCATGAATCGCTTCCGTTTCTTCCTGCGGGCTAAACAGATCGTTTTCAAACACAGCCCTATATGCAACAGTTCCAGGGGTATTTTCCTCAGGCGATACCGTTACAACCGGACTGACAGATACTGTTTCGCTCTGCTGATGCTTAGTGTCATGCGCGCAAACCGCGATGGCGGTAACGGTTTTGTGATCTTCCGTCCATTCATAGGCCGGCGTTCCCCATGCATGCCCGAGTGCCGCAACATTCAGCGTCCGACTCTGAACCTCAAACGCTGCGTTTTCAAAGACCGCGCTCGTATACGTGGTCTGACCCGTGGTTTCGCAAGTCGCCTCAAGCGTATTCTTCGCAGTGGTCCCTACCTTTTCTGTTTCCACGTGGCTGTTGTCATGCCTGCAGACGCGCGTAGCCGTCACTTCGCTGTTGTCATCCGCCCATACATATGATGCTTCGCCCCACTCGTGGCCCAGCGCCGGAATCGATTCCTGCTCCGTTATGATCTCTCCACAGACGCTGCAGCAACTGCCTTCCGTAAGCCCCTCTCCGGTGCAGGTTGCCGGCACGGCGGCAACCGCGACAGGTGTATGTCCCTTCGGACCAATCGTAACATCT